>JYOD01000006.1:0-123255 GCA_000955785.1 Burkholderiaceae bacterium 16 | reverse complement strand
TTGACGGCTCGCTTCGCATCGCTTGGGGGGCTCGCTTCGCATCGCGGGTTGGTGTGGCCCGCCCCTCGGGTGCTCCACACGGCTACACCGGTCGTGGTTCTGGCGGCATCGCTTTTTTCTTGCAATTCCTTCACGTTTTCGAGTCTTAGAGCCTTCGGGGTTTGATGGGGCGCTTTTGTCCAATGTTGCGCTGGAGCAATCCGGTGCTCGGTGCGCAAGGCTCGGGTGTGTTTATCGGGGATCTCGAAGGCACGCCGTTGATTGGCGCATGGACTCGCTTCGTGCTGCGCGAGGCGAGTCTCGCGCTCGCACGGTTGCCGCTCGCCGAGCGTTGGCAGCTGCCGGTGAACAACGTCAAAGGTGGTTTCACCTCACTGCCCGGGGCGGCCTGAGGGGGGAGCCGTCGCCTTCTGTTGCCGAGCGGTCATTGATCCGGGTGGCCCCCGAGAACCGCTTCTTGATGTTGCGGACTAACCAGTGGCAGTCCAGGTCGGATCCAGAATCAAGATCCGGAAACCATCAGCCGCTGGCCAGGCTGACCCCTTGCGGCCCAGTCTGCGTCCGTCCATCCTTCCCGTAGAGCGTCGCATTATCCCCACGCTGACGCAGCGCCAGGATTGCCTCTTCGGTGAATTCAAGATGCGCGTCCACCACGGCGGAATTAAGCGCATTGGCATCGCGCGCGGTGCGCGCGGCAAACACCAGCGTCCGCCATGCGGCTTCAACGCCCGCATCGATGTGCCGCCCGAACAATTGTCCGCCCGCGCCGGTGCGAATCCCCAAAGCCCCCATCTGTGCCTCGCGGGTGCGCGTCAAGGCACTCAGCAAGCCGGCCAGTTCGACCTTGCGTTCCAGCAACCCGGCCAGGGCCTGGTAGTCGCCGGCCTTGATCATGGTTCTTTCCTCGCCTAGCACGGCGGCGAATTTCTGCGCCAGCTCGGTTTCGCGGCGCAGGTTCTGGATCAGGGACTGGCTCATGGCTTGCCTATCGTGGGTATGGGTTGGCTAAACAAATGGCCGCGCAGCAGGGCTCAGGCGCCGCCGTTCAGCTCACGCAGGGACGCGAGCAGGCCGTCGGCGATCTTGCTGGGGTCGATCCTGATCCGGCCTTCGGCGATGGCCTGGCGGATTTCCTCGACCTTGCCGGTATCGATATCGTCGTCATGATCTTCTACCAGGCGGGCGCCGATCTCGCGCACCTGGGCCGACAGGGGGCTGACGCGCACGCTGGACGTATCCGGGGCCGTGGTCGGCCCGGGGGCGCCGGCCACGCTGCGCACGGCGCCGTCGACGGTGTCGCCTGCCCTCGACGAGGTGGTCTGATTGATCTTCACGGTAATTCCTTGCTGGGTACCTTTGGCTTATCGGATGGCTCAGGCAAAACTTTAGGGTGAAATGGCGCCGGAAAGCCCCGCGTTCCTGGCCCTGGCCCTGCGCGCCATTGTCTCATGAGACGGTTGCGTAACCCCATGGGCCACGCTGGCCGCGTCCCCCTATTGTTGCAGCACCACCGTGTCACCGCTGCGCACCAGCGCATTGACTACCTGACCGTTCTTTAACCGCACCTGCACGTTGTTGCCCACCGGCGCGTCGGCCATCACCTTGCCTTCGCTGCTGAGCTGGAACGATTCGCCTTCCACCACCACGGTCACGTTCTGCCCCTGCCGTACGGCAATGGCCTTCTTCAGCAGATCCATCCGCAACGGCGAGCCCGCGGCGATGCGGTTTGCCGCCACCGCGCCGGTCACTTGCAGCGGATCGGTCACCACCGCGCGCGGCAGCGAGGCAAGGTCGCCCTGGCGGACTTCCATGTCGGCCGCGTCGACGGGTTCGCCGGGCATGAGGTTGCGCGCGGCCACATAGTAGTCGGCAACCACCGACACGCGCGCCTGGACATAGCGCGTCCACGGACGCTCGCCCGCGCAGCGCACGCCCACGGAGACGCGGCCCCAGGGCGACGCGCCTGGCGGCAGGAAGGGTTCGGGAAGCGGGCAATCCGGCGCGCGCCCGCCCGAAGGCGGCACCACCTGGATGTTGGCCTTGCCGGGCAGGCCGGCGGTCTGGCGTTCGAGGAACTGCTCGACCGCGGTACGCACCGGGTCTTCGGTGAAAGGCGAGGGCGGTGCCGCGCCGGCGCTGCCGGGCAGCGTGCCGCCGGCGGCGAGCACGCAGAGCAGGGCGCGCGCCGCGGCGGCCCGGAAACGAGTGTTCATGTGTGTATCCCGGCAAGAAAACGACGCGGGGCGCGCCGCGGGAGCGGGCGCCACGTGCGTGACAACGGGTCCCATTGTAGGCAGCCCTGCAATCTTGCTCGGGTCGAAATACGCAGGTTTCTTTGCCCTATTCGTGCGATTGGCATGGCGGGGCCGCCCCTAAGATGACACACCTGAAAAGGTCGACCTTCATCGCTCTCCCCTTCAGCGAGACACAGACATGATTGACAGACTCGATGCGGCATTGCGCTTCCAGCAAGAAGCGCTGAGCTTGCGGACCCAGAGGCAATCAGTGATTGCCTCCAATATCGCGCACGCTGATACACCCGGCTACAAGGCGCGCGACTTTGATTTCTCCAGCACGCTGGCGCAGAGCGTCGAGCGGGGCAAGCGCGCCGAAGGCGTTTCGCTGTCCACCACGTCGGTGCGGCATTTGCCGGGCCAGGCGTCGGCGTCGGGGATCGACGAGAGGAACCTCGAGTACCGCATCCCGATGCAGTCGAGTATCGATGGCAATACGGTCGAAATGGATACCGAACGCGTCGCCTTTGCCGACAACGCGGTGCATTTCGAATCCGGGCTCACCGTGATGAGCGCCAAGATCAAAACCATGCTGTCAGCCATCCAGCAGTGAGCGCACCATGCCAGCCATGAACATCTTCGAAGTCGCCGGCTCGGCCATGGCTGCGCAGTCGCAGCGCCTGAACGTGACCGCCTCCAACCTCGCCAATGCCGACAGTGCCGTCGGCCCCAATGGCCAGCCTTACCGCGCCAAGCAAGTGGTGTTCGGCCTAGCCGCGACACCAGGCCAGAGCGACATCGGCGGCGTGCAGGTGGAAGGCGTGCTGGAGGATCCGTCGCCGCCGCGCATGGTCCACAACCCCACGCATCCGCTGGCGAACGCCGACGGCTACGTGACGATGCCAAACGTCAACCCGGTGGAGGAGATGGTCAACATGATCTCGGCCTCGCGTTCCTACCAGGCCAACGTGGAAGTCCTCAACACCGCCAAGAACATGATGCTCAAGACACTGACCATCGGTCAGTAAACCGGGATACGCAATGACTACGACCTCCGCCACAAGCAACAACACCAGCGCCGCCGGGATTGCCAATACGCTGCAAAGCGGCAGCGCGAGCGCGGCCGACCTGCAGAACAATTTCCTGAAGATGCTGGTCACCCAGATGAACAACCAGGACCCGCTCAACCCGATGGACAACTCGCAGCTGACCACGCAGCTGGCGCAGATCAGCACGGTGAGCGGCATGCAGACCATGAACGCCACGCTGAATACGCTGCTGGGCCAGGTTAGCGCCAGCCGCGCCATGGACTCCGCGGCACTGATCGGCAAGACGGTAATGGTGCCGGGCAGCGCCACGTCGGTGGCGGGCGGCGTGCCGGGCAAGATCGGTGTCGACCTGCCCGCGACCGCGGATGCGGTCACCGTGCAGGTGCTCGACAAGGATGGCAACACCGTGCGCACCATCGACATGAAGGGCCAGGTTGCCGGCGTGCACGACATCGCCTGGGACGGCAAGAACGACGCGGGCGTCGCGGTAGCGGATGGTGACTACAGCTTCAAGGTGACTGCCACCGCCAACGGCAAGGATGTCACGCCGGTGGCGCTGGTGTACGGCAAGGTCAACAGCATCAGCGGTGACTCTACCGGCGTGCTCGTCGATATCGGCAATGACCGCACCGCGTCGGTCGACGACGTTCGCCGCATTCTTTAAGACATCAGCGAATCAGCTAACTAGGGGAATATCATGGGTTTCGGTCAAGGGGTAAGCGGCATCAACGCCGCCGCATCGAATCTGGACGTCATCGGCAATAACATCGCCAACGCCAACACCGTCGGCTACAAGCAATCGACGGCCCAGTTCGCCGACGTGTATGCCGGTACCAAGATTGGCCTGGGTACCACGGTGAACTCGGTGGTGCAGTCATTCAACCAGGGCAATATCGAATCGAGCGGCAGCGCGCTCGATGTGGCGATTACCAACGGCAATGGCTTTTTCCGCCTGACCGACTCTTCGGGCTCAGTCTTTTACTCGCGCAATGGCCAGTTCCAGCGCCAGCAAGACGGCCGCATCACCAATGCGCAGGGCCTCCAGCTGAGCGGCTATCCGGCAGGCGCGACCGGCGGCGGTGCGGTGCAGCCGCAGCCCCTGGTCGTGCCGAACACCACGATGGCGGCCAAGGCGACGACCACGCTGGGCGTTTCCTTTAACCTGGATTCCGGCAGCAAGGTACCGGGAGCGGCGTTCGCCAGCACGCCGGCGGCGCTGCCTACGTCCAATATGTACAACTACAGCACCGGCGTTACGGTGTACGACTCGCTGGGCAACGCCAGGCAGCTGACGGCGTATTTCTCCACGGGTACCCCCGGCGCGGGCACGTTCCCGGCAGCCGGTGGCGGCGGCACCGACTGGACGATGAACCTCACCGATGCGGCTGGCAATGTCGTCGGCGCGCCGATCACGCTGAAGTTCGACTCGAAGGGCACGCTGCAGGTACCGGGCGCAGGTGCTACCACCACCATCAATATTGCCGCTTCCAACGGTGCGGCTCCGCTGGCCATCGCGATGGACCTGACCGGCACCACGCAGTTCGCCGGCGCCAGCGATACCAAGCCGCCTGTCCAGAACGGCTATACCGCCGGCAGCCTGCTCGGCTTCGCGATCCAGCCGGACGGCACCATCCTCGGCAGTTATTCGAACCAGCAAAAGCAGTCGCTGGGCCAGGTCGTGATGGCCGGCTTCGGCAACGCGCAGGGCCTGAAGCCCGAAGGCAACAATGTGTGGTCCGAGACCGGCGCGTCGGGTCAGGCGGTGATCGCCGCGCCGGGCGGCAGCCTCGGCCAGCTCAAGTCCAATGCGGTGGAAGCTTCCAACGTGGACTTGTCGGGCCAGCTCGTCAGCCTGATCGTGGCGCAGCGCAACTACCAGGCCAACGCGCAGACCATCAAGGCACAGGACACGGTCATGCAGACCCTGGTCAACCTGTAATGCGCAGCGTCGGCAAGATGGGCCGGACGAACCGGACGAGCGGGAGTTAAAGGGACGCCATGGACCGCATGATCTATACCGCCCTGTCGGGCGCCAAGCAGACGCTCGACCAGCAGGCCGCGGTGTCCAACAACCTGGCCAACACGTCGACCCCCGGCTTCCGCGCGCAGGTCAATATGTTCCGCGCGGTGCCGGTGGTGGGGCAGGCGTCGCCGACGCGAGCGTTCACGCTGGCCTCCACGCCCGGCGCCGACCTCAAGGCCGGTCCGCTGACCTACACCGAGCGTCCGCTGGACGTGGCGCTGCAGGGCAACGGCTGGCTGACGGTGCAGGCGCCGGACGGTAGCGAAGCCTACACCCGCGCGGGCTCGCTGCAGGTGTCGGCGGACGGGCAACTGCAGACCAGCACCGGCCTGCAGGTGATGGGCGACGGTGGCCCGATCGCGGTGCCGCCGGGTGCGGCGGTCAGCATCGGCAGCGACGGCACGATCACAGCGCGCGGCCCTGGGGAAACCTCTGCCGGCCTGGCCCAGATCGGCAAGCTGCGCCTGGTGAATCCGCCGCCCGATTCCATTGCCCGTGGCGACGATGGCCTGTTCCGCCTGCGCCCCGGCGCGCAGCCGCTGCAGGTCGATGCCAACATCCGCGTCATTTCCGGCGCGATCGAGGGCAGCAACGTCAATCCGGTCGAGTCGATGGTCGACATGATCGCCAACGCCCGCCGCTTCGAGATGCAGATGAAGATGATCCAGAGCGCGGATTCCAACGAACAGCGCTCCAACCAGCTGCTCTCGACCAACTGAAATTGAATTGATGTGCCGCCGCGGCTCGCGGCGGCCTTGTGAGGACAAACATGATCCGCTCTCTCTGGATTGCCAAGACCGGCCTCGATGCGCAGCAGACGCAGATGGACGTGATCTCGAACAACCTGGCCAACGTCTCCACCAACGGCTTCAAGCGTGGACGCGCCGTGTTCGAGGAACTGATGTACCAGACCGTACGCCAGCCAGGCGCGCTGTCTTCGGACCAGACCACCCTGCCGTCCGGCCTGCAGCTGGGCACCGGCGTGCGCCCCGTGGCAACCGAGCGCATCCATACCCAGGGCAATCCGCAGCAGACCGGCAACAGCAAGGATGTGGCCATCCTCGGCAACGGCTTTTTCCAGGTGGCACTGCCCGACGGCACCACCGCCTACACGCGTGACGGCTCGTTCCAGAGCGACCAGAACGGCCAGCTGGTGACGTCCAGCGGGTTCGTGATCCAGCCTGCCATCACCCTGCCGGCCAACTACACGTCGCTGACCGTGGCGCGTGACGGCACCGTCTCGGTGACGCAGCCCGGCTCGGCCAACAACGTGCAGGTGGGTCAACTGCAACTGGCGACGTTCGCCAACCCGGCCGGCCTGGAAAGCCTCGGCGAGAACATGTACGTGCAGACCGACGCATCTGGCGCACCGAACACCACCGTGCCCGGCCTGAACGGCGCCGGCACGCTGCAGCAGAACTACGTGGAAGCATCCAACGTCAACGTGGTCGAAGAGCTGGTCAGCATGATCCAGACCCAGCGCGCCTACGAGATCAACAGCAAGGCCGTGCAGACGTCCGACCAGATGTTGCAGCGTCTCACCCAGCTCGGATGATCATGATGGCCTCGCTGACTCGCCTGGGCGCGCTTGCCTTGTGCTGCTTCGCGACCGGTTGCGCGATGGCGCCGCGCGAGCCGCTGGTGCAACTTCCCACTACCGCACGGGCCGAGCCGCGCGCGCCGGCGCGGTCGAGCGGATCGATCTACCAGTCGTCGTATGCCGGCAATCCGCTGTTCGAGGATCGCCGGCCGCGCAACGTGGGCGACATCCTGACCATCATGATCACCGAGAACGTCAACGCCAGCAAGAACTCCGGCACCAATGCCAGCCGCACGTCCAACAGCGCGCTGGCGTACGACGCGCTGCCCAAGGTGCTGGCTGGCGTGTTCAACGGCAGCCAGACCGCCACGATGAGCGGCGCCAACTCGCTCAAGGCCAGCGGTGGCGCCAGCGCCACCAACACATTCAACGGCACCATCACCGTGACCGTGCTGGAAGTGCTGGCCAACGGCAACCTGATCGTCTCCGGCGAAAAGCAGATGGCGATCAACCAGGGTGCGGAGTTCATCCGCTTCTCGGGCGTGGTCAACCCGCGCACGATTACCGGTGACAACGCGGTGCCCTCCACGCAAGTGGCGGACGCGCGCATCGAGTACACCGCCAAGGGCTATATCGACGAAACGCAGAACATGGGCTGGCTGCAGCGTTTCTTCCTCAATGTTTCACCGTATTGATCACCGACCGCGTCATGTTCCTGTCTTCGCTCCCCGCCTTGCGCTGCCGCTTTGTCCGCGCTCTCTTCCTTGCGCTGACGCTGGGCCTGCTCGCGGGCGCGGCGCACGCGGAACGGCTGAAGAATCTCGCCACCTTCCAGGGCGTGCGTGACAACCCGCTGGTGGGCTACGGCCTGGTGGTGGGGCTGGACAACACCGGCGACCAGACCATGCAGACGCCGTTCACCACGCAGAGCTTGACCAATATGCTCTCGCAGCTGGGCATTACCCTGCCCGCCGGCAAGAACATGCAGCTCAAGAATGTGGCGGCGGTCATGGTCACGGCCACGCTGCCGCCGTTTGCACAGCCGGGCAGCCAGCTCGACGTGGTGGTGTCCTCCATGGGGAATGCCAAGAGCCTGCGTGGCGGCACACTGCTGATGACGCCGCTCAAGGGCGCCGACGGCCAGGTCTACGCGATCGCGCAGGGCAATATGCTGGTGGGCGGTGCGGGCGCGTCGGCCAACGGCAGCAAGGTGCAGGTCAACCAGCTGGCGGTGGGCCGCATCGCCAACGGCGGCATCGTTGAGCGCGCGGTACCGGCGTTCCAGCCGGAAGGCGGCATCCTGAACCTGGAGCTGCGTGAAACCGATTACGGCACGGCCGAGCGGGTGGTCGAGGCAATCAATCGCTCGATGGGCGGCGGCGTAGCCAGTGCGCTGGACGGCCGGGTGGTGCAGGTGCGCACGCCCGCCGCGCCAGGCGCGCGCGTGGGCTTCATGGCTCGCATCGAGAATATCGACGTAACGCGCGCCAAGGCTGCCGCCAAGGTCATCCTCAATGCCCGTACCGGCTCGATCGTGATGAACCAGGCCGTCACCGTGGACGATTGCGCCGTGGCGCACGGCAATCTGTCGGTGGTGATCAATACCCAGCCGGTGATCAGCCAGCCGGCCCCGTTCAGCGGCGGCCAGACCGTGGTGGCGCCAGTGTCGCAGATCAACATGAAGCAGGAGGGCGGCGCGCTGCAGATGGTCAAGGCCGGCGCTTCCCTGGCCGCCGTGGTCAAGGGCCTGAACGCACTCGGCGCGACGCCGGCCGACCTGCAGACCATCCTTGAGGCGATGCGCGCCGCAGGTGCGCTGCGCGCCGACCTCGAAATCATCTGACCATGTCCAGCAGCCGGCTGGCCGCTCAGGCCGATCTCTCGCAACGCTTCGCGCTCGACACGCAGGGCTTCGAAGGCCTCAAGCAGAATGCACGCACGGGCGCCAGCCCCGAAACGCTGCGTACCGCCGCCCGGCAGTTCGAGGCGGTGTTCACGCAGATGGTGCTCAAGAGCATGCGCGATGCCACGCCGCAGGATGGCTTGTTCGACAACGAGCAGACCAAGCTGTACATGTCGATGATGGACCAGCAGTTGTCGCAGCAGATGTCCTCGCGCGGCATCGGCCTTGCCGATGTGATGGTGCGCCAGCTTGCGCGGGCCAGCGGCGCGGGCCTTCCGCCCGAGCTTGCCGGCGCCGCCGCGAAGCAGGCGGCCGTGCAGGCCGGCATGGACGACGCGGCTCCCGGCCTGGCGCGCGCGCTGGACATGCGCAACGGCGACGGCGCGGGGGATCCCGACAGGCCGCGCGTCGGCAGCGTGGTGGCCGGCACCAGTTGGAACCCCACGGCGGGCCTGCGCCAGTACCAGCCGCAGGACCCAGGCGCCTGGCAGGGCGGGGCCTCCGTGTTGCCGGAAGACACGCCCGCCCACATCAGCGCTTTCGTCTCGCGCATGGCCGGCCCCGCCCAGTCGGCGGCACGTGCCACCGGCGTGCCGGCGAAGCTGATCCTCGGCCAGGCGGCGCTCGAATCCGGCTGGGGCCGGCGCGAGATCGCGTACCCGGACGGCAGCACCACCTTCAATGTCTTCGGCATCAAGGCGGGCGCCAACTGGAAGGGCCAGGTCGCGGAAATCACCACCACCGAATACATCGACGGCCAGCCGCAAAAGGTGCGCGCGCGCTTCCGCGCCTACGCTTCGTATGACGAAGCCTTCGCCGACTACGGCCGCTTGCTGAGCAACAACCCACGCTACGCCGAGGTGCTGGCCGCGGCCACGCCGGACGACGCGGCGCGCGGCCTGCAGCGGGCCGGCTACGCCACCGATCCGGCTTATGGCGAGAAACTGGTGCGGATCATGCGAAAAGTGCCCGTCTGAGCGCCCGGAACAGGCTGGCCGGACGCCGTGCCAGGCGGCTGGCGCGGCCACCGGAGAGCCAGGCGCAAATTCCCCGCGCCGCGCACTAAAGTCTCTTTGTACTTCTGCCGTTACTTACATCATTCACCGCCGTCGATGCCCGGCAGCGGCGACCCGGCATCGAAGGGCCAGCACAGGCGGCCACGGTGCGCGGATCGCCCGGTCAGGCGCGCGGCAGCCACCAGACGCGGGGTTAGAGCATGTCTCTCTTCAATATCGGACTTTCCGGCCTGAACACGGCGCAGAACGCGCTGACCACGGTTGGTCACAACGTCAGCAATGCGGCCACCACGGGCTATACGCGGCAGAACACCATCATTGCCTCCGCGGGCGGCCAGTACACCAGTTCGGGGTTCTATGGCCAGGGCTCCAACGCCACCTCGGTGGTCCGCGTCTATGACGAGTTCCTGACCG
Organism: Burkholderiaceae bacterium 16; assembly: GCA_000955785.1. Taxonomy (GTDB): domain Bacteria; phylum Pseudomonadota; class Gammaproteobacteria; order Burkholderiales; family Burkholderiaceae; genus Cupriavidus. The sequence continues at coordinate 113,076 of JYOD01000006.1, read as the reverse complement.
GCCAGTTGCGCGGCGCGGTGACCGCCAGCGCGCAACTCTCGACCTACTCCGCCCAGATCAGCCAGATCGACAACCTGCTGGCCGACCAGAAGGGCGGCCTGGCACCGCTGATGCAGAAGTTCTTCGCCGCGGTCCAGGGCGTATCGGACACGCCGGCGGATCCGTCCGCGCGCCAGAACATGCTCAACGCCGGGCAGTCGCTGGTGGGGCAGATGCGTGCCGCCAACTCCTACTTCCAGCAACTGCGCGATGGCGTCAACACCCAGCTGCAAAGTTCGGTGACCCAGGTCAATGCCTACTCCCAGCAGATCGCCAAGCTTAATGACCAGATCACGCGGGCCGTCGCTGCCGGCGGTGGCCAGCAGCCCAACGACCTGCTCGACCAGCGCGACCAGTTGGTCTCCGAGCTGACCCAGATAGTCGGCGTCAAGGTCGTGCCGCAGGACAATACATACAACGTCTTCATCGGCAACGGCCAGCCGCTGGTGATGGGCACTGCCTCCTATGACCTGAAGGCGGTGCAATCGTCCGCGGACCCCTCGCGTACCGCGATCGCGTACACGCAAGGCAACGGCAACGTCGTCGAGATGGACGACAGCACGCTCACCGGCGGCTCCGTCAGCGGCCTGCTCAAGTTCCGCAGCGAGACGCTGGACTCCGCGCAGAACGCCATTGGCCGGCTGTCGGTGACGCTGGCCCAGACCTTCAACGACCAGCACAAACTTGGTGTGGACCTGACCGGCCAGGTTGGCGGCAACCTGTTCAAGCTGGGCTCGCCGTCGGTACTGCCCAAGAGCACCAATGCCGGCAACTCGCTGGTAACGGCCACCGTCGGCGATACGTCGCAGCTGACCACCAGCGACTACACCCTGAGCTACGACGGCACCAACTACAACCTGGTGCGCATGTCGGACAATAAGACCGTTAGCCAGCCGGGCGCCGCCGCCACCTATCCGCTGACACTCTCGCTCGATGGCGTGGACGTGCAGATCCCGACGGCGATGTCGGCCAACGACAGCTACCAGATCCAGCCGACCCGCAACATTGCTTCGGCGATGGACATGGCAATCAAGGATCCGGCCAAGATCGCGGCCGCGAAGGCCCCGCTGACTGGCAGCGCAGGCGCCGCAAACACCGGTACGGGTACTGCGAAGGTCACCAACGTCGCACCGGGCGCCAGCAAGCCGCTCACCGCGATCACGGCCACCTACGACAGCGCCACCGCCAAATACATCTTTACCGACCCGACCGGCGCCGCGGTGCCGTCGACTGGCCCGACTCCCAACGGCAGCGCCCAGGACTACGTGATCAACGGCATCACCGTAAGCTTCAGCGGCGCGCCGGCGAACAACGACAAGATTACGCTGACACCCAACGCCAGCGGCGCCTCCGACAACGGGAACGCGCTGGTGCTGGCCAAGCTGCAGAGCGCCAAGACCATCGGCGGCGTGTCGAGCTACAACGACGCTTATGCGCAGCTCGTCAACGACGTTGGCAGCCGCGCCAAGTCGATCCAGATCGCATCGACCTCGCAAGACAGTGTAACCACTCAGGTGACGACGGCGCAACAAGGTGTGTCCGGCGTCAACATGGATGAGGAAACGGTCTCCATGCTGCGCTTCCAGCAGCTCTACCAAGCCAACGCCAAGGTTATCCAGACTGCCACCACCCTGTTCGACACCATCATCGGCATCGGCCGCTGAGCGCCCTGGCGAATCGGACCCCGAAAAGGAACAGACATGCGCATCGCAAGCTCCACGCTCTATCAACTCGGCCTGGCCTCGATGAACAGCCAGCAGGGCTCCCTGCTGCATGTGCAGCAGCAGCTCGGCACCGGCCGCCGCATCCTCTCTCCGTCGGACGACCCGGTGGGTGCAACCCGGGCACTGGTGGTAGCGCAGTCGAGCGCGGTTAACGACCAGTACGCTACGTCGCGCAAGCAAGCCAACAGCAATCTCGCGATGGAAGACAGTACGCTCAAGAGCGTGACTACCGCTATCCAGAATATCCAGACGCTGGTGGTACAGGCCGGTGACGGCACCATAAGCGACGCCGATCGTGCCTCCGTCGCCTCGCAGCTGGAAGCAAACTACAACCAGTTGCTCGGGCTGGCCAACAGCGACGACGGCAACGGGAATTTCCTGTTCGCTGGCTTCCAGTCGCAGTCGCCGCCGTTCAGCAAGGACAGTGCCGGCGCCGTGCAGTACAGCGGCGATAGCGGTCAGCAGTTGCTGCAGGTCGACGTGGCACGTCAGCTGGCGACCGGCGACAACGGCCGCGATATCTTCCTGAGCGTGCAGAACACGGCCACGTATGTTGCCTCGGCAAAAAGCAGCAACACGGGCGCGGCAACCTACAGCGCAGTCACGGTGTCGGACCCTACCAACGCACTGTATGGGCACAGTATCTCGATCAACTTCGGCACAGATCCGGTCACCGGCGTCTTGCAGTATCAGCTGAACGACGAAAGCGCTGTTCCGCCTGCGGCAATCGGCGCGCCAGTGACCTACACGGATGGCGCCGGCATACAGGTGGCGGGCCTCTCGCTGTCGGTCAAGGGAACGCCGGTCGCTGGCGATCGCATGGACCTGCAACCTGCGCAGCTTGCCGGAACCGATATTTTCAGCAACGTCAAGGATGTCATCAACGCGCTGAAGAAGCCCCTCTCGACCGATGCCGATCATGCGGCACTGGCCAATGTGCTGGCCACCGCCAATCGCAAGATGAGCAATTCGCTGGACAACGTCAGCACGATCCAGACCGGCGTCGGCGCGCGGATGCAGGAACTGGACGCGCTTGATACGATTGGCTCCAACCGCAGCCTAAATTACAGCCAGACACTTTCCGGACTGCAGGATCTGGATTACTACTCGGCTATTACTGAGTATTACCAGCGCCAGACTTCGCTGCAGGCGGCGCAGCAATCGTTTATGCAGATCCAGGGGATGAATTTGTTTAAATTCTTGTGATTGGTGGTCGGCGTTCGGCGTGCCGGTGTTGTGTACGCCTATTAATTACGCCAAAATCCACTATTTGATACCCGATTTGTAGGGGGTGATTCTCCCTACAAACCGCGAAGTTTAGACGGCTAGCGGTCGCCCGCAAGGAATCCTCACTTTGAGGAGCGACGGAGCGGCTTTCGTCCCACCCGACACCGCCCATCGGGCATCTGTGTTTCAGACATCCTATCGCTCGCGCCATCCAAAGGATTCACCCCACACCTTTTGAGTGTCCGGAAGAACCCGTCCGGAAGTCTCTGTGAGATCGCCTTGTATGTACATTCCGAATTGTGTATCAAATTCATACGCGATTCGGATGTACTGGGCATTCCCTAGCACGTCCCTAAACTGACGTCTGCGACGAGCGCTCCGCTTGTGGGATAAGGCACGACGCTCGTGTTCGGGGCGCTGTACCGTTGCGAAATGTGCAAGGTGAAGGAACGCATCAATCCAGCTTGATGCTGGCATCCAGGACCACCTTCTTCCACTTTCCTGCCTGGGTGCGCATCAGAGTCTCCAATGCTTCTTGACTGCCGCCTGCAGGCTCCAAGTCCATTTCAACAAGACGACGCTTAATTTCCGGGTCGGCCAGAATCTCGTTAATAGCCTTATTCAGCTTAGATGTGATGTCCTTGGGCGTTCCTGCCGGGGCAACCAGAGCCTGCCAGAAAATCATCTCGAAACCTGGCAGGCCATTCTCGGACACGGTCGGGAGGTCTGGGTATGCCGCTGCCCGTTTTGATGTCGTTATGGCTAGCGCCTTAAGCTTGCCACCCTTCACAAGCGGCATCGCTTCAGGCGCAAGCGCCATCATGATTTGCACCTGTCCCGCCATCAGGTCCTGTAGCGCCGGGGCTCCGCCCTTGTACGGCACATGAACAATGTTTGTATTGGTCGCTTTCTTGTACAGCTCCATGCCAAGATGGCTCGGCGTGCCATTCCCAGCAGACGCGTAACCTTCGGAAGAGGGGCGACTCTTCAGGTAGCGAGCCAGGTCAGACATTGAGCTGACAGGGACACTGGGATTGACGACCACGACGCTCGGAATCGAGGTGACCTGGATGATTGGTGCGAAATCCTTTGCCGGGTCGTAGCTCAGTTTGCTGTACAGGCTTGGATTGACCGACAGGCCAGTCATTGTCGCAAAAAGCAACGTGTACCCGTCCGGAGTCGACTTTGCCACGGCGCTTGCGGCGATGGCTTCACTCGCGCCCGGACGGTTGTCTACAATAACGGGCTGGCCCAGTTTGGTCGCAAGCTTCTGGCCAACCAGGCGCGCTACGCCGTCGGTAGAGCCTCCCGGTGGATAGGGAACCAGTACGCGAATTGGTTTGTTGGGATAGTCTGCTGCGCTGGCGAGGGCCGGCGCGATGAGAAGCGAGATTGCGGTAACTACAGCGGTGGTAAGGCGCTTCATGGCATCGTCCTTTCAGAGGGATTTAAGCAAAGGGTGTGGGGTAATGGCGGACTACGCGTCGTGGAGCTCGAGAACGGCATCGCCGTACCCAAGTGTCTTGCCATCATCCACAAGCTGGTTCCCAGTCCTCCCGTCTGCCGGGGCGATGATGGCACTCAAGACCGAGTCAATTGTCAGGTAGCCCACGTGGTCTCCCTGCCTGACTGCATCGGAAAATGCATCAGCAGCGAGCGGATGCGCCCGACTGAATGCGCCAGTTGCGCCTGAAAGAATATCCTTGTGCTTCGTAAGCGGGGGCTCGATGAACACATTCGTCTTCACGGGCTCCTCAACTGCATGCGCAGCTTGTCCGGCCACCTCGGCAAAGCGCAGAGTCAAGGTTCGAGTGCCATCGCTATACGACAACTCGGAAACCTCGGCTCGCTCTAGTCTGGTGACCAGCGAGGCAATCTCTTCAGTCTTCATGGCTGCCTTCCTTTGACGCTGCGTCCCATTGCGATATCAGCCCCTCGAGATAGTGGATGTTGGCGCCACCGTTGCCAAAGGTAGGCTCATCCATCAATTTGCGGTGCAATGCGACAGTTGTTTGAATCCCGTCAACGTGAATCTCGTCAAGGGCGGCCCTCATCCGTGCGATGGCTTCTTCGCGAGTGGCTCCATGCACCAGGAGTTTCGCAATGAGCGAGTCGTAATGCGGCGGCACGACATACCCAGGGGAAACGTGTGATTCAACGCGAACACCCGGCCCGCCCGGGGCAATCCAGTCGAGGATTTTTCCTGGGCACGGCGTGAACTTCCATGGGTGTTCAGCGTTGATACGGCACTCGATGGCATGACCGGAAAAACAGACATCGCCCTGCGTGATGCCAAGCTTTTCACCCCGCGCGATGCGCAGCTGCTCGGCGACGATGTCAACGCCGGTGACGAGCTCGGTCACTGGATGCTCCACCTGGACGCGGGTGTTCATCTCAATGAAGAAGAACTCGCCGTTCTCGTATAAGAACTCGAACGTGCCGGCGCCGCGGTATCCAATTTGCACGCACGCTTGAGTACAGAGCTCTCCAATCCGTGCTATATCGCTTCGGTCGATTCCTGGCGCCGGAGACTCCTCAATCAGCTTCTGGTGCCTTCGCTGGGTAGAGCAGTCGCGCTCTCCTAGCCAGATGGCATTTCCATGTGTGTCAGCAAGAATTTGTATCTCGACATGGCGAGGCGTCTTGAGGTACCGCTCAAAGTACACGGTGGGATTTCCAAATGCGCGGCCAGCCTCGTCGCGCGTCATGGCCACAGCGTTCAGGAGCTCAGCCGGGCTATCAACCACGCGCATACCTCTACCGCCACCACCGCCCGCCGCCTTGACAATAAGCGGGTAGCCGACACGCTCTGCGAGGTCAATAATGCGGTCTGGCTCTTCTGACAGTGGACCATCTGAGCCAGGAACGCAGGGAACACCAGCTTTTGCCATGGCCTGCTTGGCGCTCACCTTGTCACCCATTAGCCGGATGGATTCAGAGGTCGGTCCCACAAAAACAAGCCCGGCGCTCTCGACTGCAGCAGCAAACGAGGCATTCTCGGAGAGGAAGCCATATCCAGGATGCACGGCTCCCGCGCCCGTTGCCTTCGCGGCGAGAAGAATCTCTTGGTGATTCAGGTAGCTCTTCGACGACGGAGCAGGGCCGATGCATATCGCTTTGTCCGCCAATGCGACATGTCGAAGCGTGGCATCCGCCTCGGAGTGAGCCGCTACCGTCTTGAGTCCGAGTTTGCGACAAGCACGCTGAATTCTCAGTGCAATTTCACCACGGTTCGCTATGAGGACAGTATCAAACATGGGCTGCCTCCAGGTCCTCGATGACAAAAAGCGGTGTGTCGGCAGAGACCGCTGCGCCGTCGGCAACGAGAATCTCCGCAATCCGTCCTGCACGGTCGGATTCAATCGGGTTGAGCAGCTTCATCGCTTCCACGATTGCCAAGGTTTGGCCTTCCTCGACGGTGTCACCAACCGATACGAACGAGGGTTGGTTCGGGGCAGGAGAGCGATAGAAGGTGCCAATCATCCCCGCAATCACACTATTTCGAGTGGCCGTCGCCGTGGGGGCCTTGGCGACGGCGGCCTCTTCCGCCAACGCAGGCGCCCGCTCCGTCACAAGTTGTTCGGACGTCTCAGCGGTGGGGCTAGGGCGTGATGAGCGCCTCTTCAGCTTCACCTGTCGCTGCCCGTCGCCATATTCGATTTCGCTGAGCGCCGTTGAGCTTTCAAGGACGTCGAGCAGCGTTTGCACGAACTTCAGGTCCATGTGTTCCTCAGCTGAATGACTTAACCACGATGCCCGCGCCCTCGAGCGTGCTACGGACTTTCGCCGCCATCTGGATGGCACCGGGCGTGTCGCTATGGACGCAGATGGTGTCAATCTGGACGGGGAGAAGCTTCCCGGAAATAGTTTCAATGGCGCCGGCCCGGACCATCCGCAGCATGCGGGCTGCCGCTTCGTCGCCGTCGTGTAGCACTGCGCCGGGCACGGAGCGATGTACCAGGTTCCCTTCCTCGGTATATGCACGGTCGGCGAAGACCTCGCGCCGCACAGCCAACCCCATCTCGGAAGCCACACGCTCCATTGCAGCGCCAGCGAAAGTCATGCAGGTAAGGCTCGGGTCGACCGCCTTGATTGCACGTGCAATGGCTTTTGCGACGGCTTCGTCAGTCTGCGTCAGGTTTCCGAGCGCACCGTGTGCCTTGACGTAGGTAATCGGGTGGCCAGCATATCGCGACAGCGCTTGCGCCGCGCCAATCTGATACGCAACCAGACGTTCAATTTCGCCGTGCGTGAAAGGAATGACGCGACGACCGAAGCCCCACAGGTCGGGGAAGCCAGGATGGGCGCCCACAGCGACGCCACGAGCCTTTGCCAGCGCGAAAGTCTTCGCCATGATTTCCGGGTCGCCCGCGTGCAATCCACAAGCGACATTGGCCGAGGTGACAATCTCGAGGATGGCAGCATCATCGCCCATCCGGTAGGCGCCGAAACCCTCACCCATATCGGAATTGAGGTCGACTTCGATGGCTCTATTTTGTGTGCTCATGATTCTCGGTTCCTTGTTGAGGTTTGGGAGGCGGCTAGCTAGGCGCGCCCGGACATCATTGCCAGGGTGTCCCTGATGCGTAGTTCTTCGTCGCGTCTCGTTTGAAGTGCGGCTACGGCGGTATCAATGTCTGTGAGCTCGAATCGAATTCCGCAACCGATAGGAGCTTGCGATAGCTTCCACAAGTCGGCTTCAATCACAGTGGCAATCTTCGGGTAGCCGCCGCACGTATTGGCTTCAGCAAGCTGGACGATGGCTTGACCCGACGGGGGGACCTGAATGGTCCCCGCGACGATGCCATGAGAGAGCAGTTCGGCGTGTTGCGATTGATTCAGCACAGGTCCGTTGAGTCGATATCCAACACGATTTGCGTCTGGCGTCACCTTGAACTCATCTCGCAGGAAGGCCGTCTGCGACTCGGGCGTGAACCGCTCGAATTCAGCTGCAGGGAGTACACGGACGGAGATGCAGTTTGTGCTCAGTTCATCCCAATATTCGAGCAAGCCCTTAGGAACCACGCCGAGCCCGACCTTCCAAGGACGGTCCGAAGCCGATTGCTCAGTGCCGACCTCCAGGCGGTCCCCGCGCATCAAGCCGCGACCCGAAGCACCACCAAAGGCGCCTTTCAGGTCAGTTGACTTCGAGCCCATGATTGGTTTGACGTTGAAGCCGCCACCAATGGTCAAGTAGGCTCGGGCCCCGCGTCGGGGGCGCTCGATGACGAGGGTCTGGCCCGCCGAAGCTGTTCGACCCCACCAGGGCGCGAGGCGCTGTTCATCCAGGCTCGCCTTGGCGTCAGCGCCTGTCACGGCAAAACGTGTGTCCTCGTGGAACTTGACACGAAATGGGAACAGGTTGATTTCGATGCCCGCTTCCCCACGGCCATTTCCTACCAGCGCGTTACCGATTGATAGGGCGAAAGGGTCCATGGCGCCGCTGCGGCTGACGCCGTAACTCATGCATCCGTAGCGTCCCAGGTCCTGCACTACGTTTGGCGCGCCGTTCGAAAGAATCTCTATCACGCCACAATCTCCTTGATGCTGAACCTGACCGTGTCCCCGGGCACGAGTAAGCACGGACTGTCCTTTGTTGCGTCAAACATCTCTCGGTCGGTCATGCCAACGAGATGCCAGCCTGACGGCGCTGTGCATGGCATGACGCCGGCCTGGCTGCCGCCTACGATCACTGAGCCCTTCTGGACCTTCATGCGTGGCGTGCTTCGGCGCGGCACTGAAAGCTCTTCAGGAAGTCCCGTCATGTACGCGAATCCGGGCATTGAGCCAACGCACGCAACGGTGTAGACCGCTGATCTATGCCGAAGGACATACTCGTCTATGGTGAGTGCCGCGCCTTCTGCGAGGTCCTTCAAGTCCTCGCCATACTCGCCGCCGTAGGTGACGGGGATGTCGAAATGCCTGCCGGAGCGGTGCGATGGCGTTGCGGACTCCCATAGCTGGCGCATCAGCGCTTCCACTTTATGTGGGTGAAGCTGGAGCGGATCGAATGTCAGAAGGAGGTTATTGACGCCGAGTACCACCTCATGCGGCGTAGCCTTCCCTAAGCGCTGACGCAGCTTGCTGGCCAGTGAAAGCAGGAGTGACTGGATGTCGTTGTCGAAAGCGCCGGTGGAAGCGTCGAGCAGGAGCGCGCCGGAGCCTGCGGCGTGAATGCGGGCAGCGATGGTGTTGTCGGGCTCTGCCAGTTCCAGTGTGAGCGTCATGCTTGAAAGATACCGATTGCGATTCAGGGTCCGGCCGCGCAGTGACGCAGCGGCCGGGACTGGTCAGTGTTCCAGCGGCTTGTGAGCCGTTTCCTTGGCTGCAAGCAGGCTGGCCAAAGTGACCAGCAGGCCGGCTCCGATGTAGAGCGAGAGGGTGGTGGACGACTGATATGTCTTGTAGAGGCTGGCGAAGACGAGGGGCGCAAATCCCCCGCCGATGATGCCGCCCAGCGTCGCTGCCAGCGATGCTCCCGCATACCGGACACGCGTCGGGAACTGTTCCGTCACAAAGGCAGCTTGTGGGCCGTACATCATGGCCTGGAACAACATGCCAACTACGACTGCGATACAGATGTTCACCGGGTCGAGGGTGTTCATCAGCGCAAAATATGCAAACGCCCAGCCAATCGACAACACGGCGCCCGCCCCATACACAATTCTCCGGCCGAGCTTGTCGCTGAGCGCGCCGAAGAGTGGCACCGAAACTGCATGGAGAGCAGCGCCGAGCATGGTTGCGGTCAGTGCCAGAGAGCGAGGCAGATTGAGCACCGTCGTCACGTAAGTGAGCGTGAAAACCACGAGCAGGCCGTAGACAATGTCGGAGCCGATTCTCACGCCACCCGCAATCAGCAGACGCCGCCCGTAGCTGTGGAGGACTTCCTTCAGCGGCATTTTGGCTTTGCTATGGCCCTGCTCGAGCTGCTCGAACATCGGCGTCTCGTCCACGCCGCGGCGCAGCCACAGACCGAATGCAACGAGAAATACACTTGAAAGGAAAGGAATCCGCCAACCCCAAGCGTGGAACGCTTCGGTGGGAAGGAAGTAGGTGAAGAAGGTAATGAAGCCCGCACCTAGCAACGTGCCACAGGCAGGTCCAACCTGGGCGAAAGATGCATTGCGCCCACGTTGTTCCTGGCTGCCATGCTCCATCGAAAGCAGCACGGCGCCCGCCCATTCGCCGCCAATCGACACGCCCTGGAGGAAACGAAGCGCGACCAGCAGGATGGGACTCCAAATGCCCCAGACTTCATAGGTGGGCAACATGCCCATGAGGCCGGTCGACGCACCCATCAGCACCAACGTGGCGACCAGGACGAAGCGTCGGCCGAGCTTGTCACCGAGGTGACCGAAGACGATGCCACCGAAAGGCCGTGACAGGTATCCGACGGCGTAGGTCGAGAAGGCCAGGATGGTTCCAGACAACGGGTCCACCGACGGAAAGAACACGCTGTTGAAGACGAGCGCCGCCATGAGGTTGTAGACCGTGAAGTCGTACCATTCCAGCGTCGTACCGATTGAACTGGCGGCAGCGAGGCGCCGCATCTTCTGACGTGGGGCCGCAACATGGGTTGACTCGCCTGTTGGCGAGAAAATCGTCGCGTTGTCCATTACTTCAACTCCTCGCGAGACAGCTTCCACGTCAGCTGATAGCGGGCTGCATCGGCAGGCGAACAGGGAAGGGCTTCGATGGCATGGCGCAAAGCAGCTTCGTTCGAAGCGGAGTTGCTGCTTTCGATGATGTAGAGCGGACGCATCTTGCGCGTCGCAAGGTCCTCAAGAGGGAGCGGGCGGCTGAGCTCGTCATTCGGGCTGATGAGGTATGAGCGGACGAAAGCACTGTCTTCCGCAAGGAGGGGCCCCACGTTTTTGCACTTCCCTTCCACGTCAGGAGCGGCGGCATTCAACGGGAGCACTGCGACCCAACCTCCACTGCCTTGACCGACGTCTGCGGAAACGTCGCCAATCCGGCGCGTTGGGAGGAGCATTTTCGGCAGTACTTTCATGGACCAGGGAGTCTGGTTCTTGAATGCATGGGAATATGCCGGTGAAGCAAATACTGAAATCGATTCCGCCAAATACAGGCCCAGATATTTCGGGCGACCAGTTACCGAAATATAACGAGCCGCCGAGATAACTCCTTCCATCCGGACTCGCTCTTCAATATGTTCTCGGTCATACCAGGCGTTAAAATCTATTTCATCATCGGGGCTAATATCCGATGCGACAAAAAGCATGCCAAATTTATTCTCTGCCATTTCCTCACCTCGCTCGTTTTGCTAATTTGAATGCTACTAAGACGACGTAGTGAGGCACAAACGGGAATTTTTTCGACTACCTAATAGACTTTCTTTCGACCCTTAAGGGTTGGTGCACCAGAGCGGTCGAAAAGAGGGCGTTTTTGGTGCATCTAGTGCCTTCTGGAGCTTTTGTGGGTGAGGGTAATCCCTATTTTTATCTAGCCATGGAAGACTTCGGTTTATTCGGAATATGGGGGGTAGGGCAATCCCTAGGGGATTAAGGTGCTCCCGGAACTAAGAAATGCTGCGTGCGGATGGGTGAGTCTGCATCAATGCGGCGAGAATGGTGCGGGCATTGAGCGCATAAATCGGTCTGCTTCCTGGCAAGCCAATTCGGCGACAAGTTTGATGGCGTCGGATTGGCGGCTTTCCAAATAGCTGACAATCAGGCCCTGAGGTGGGAGCGGCATGTCAGTTTCGATAATCCGCAGCTCACCCCTGACAACCTCCTCGCGTACCGGCGGCAGTGGTATTAACGCGTTTCCAAAGCCGCACCGCACCAGTCGAGCAAGCGCAGCTATCGAATTAACACAATGCACCTTTCCCATTGGCACACCGGCGCGCCGATACACGTCCTTAAGCACAAGGTAAGGCTGAGAGCCACGGCTCATTGTGACCACTGGTTGGGTAAGCAGCTCTCGGACGTCTACCTTACGCTCGCCCTTATGGCCAGGCCCAACCCATCCCATCCGCATTGGGAGGCAGGTCGTGCTAACTACACCATCTCCGGCCAGCTGGTCGGTCTGGAGAGCAATATCGACATCCCCGTCGCGAAGACTCTTGTTCAGTCGGTCGGTGGACTCAGAACTCAGCTGAACTTCAATTCCCGGATAGGATGACTGGAGATGCTCGATGAAGCCCACGAGCCAAGTGTGGACCACGGTATCAATTGCACCGATGCGAACGCTGCCGAGCACGTTCTGGTCTGACTGTCCGAGCTGCATGATGTACTTCTGCATCTCGAGAACCCGCTCGCCAAGCGGAATCAGCCTCATGCCTACCGGGGTCAGGCGCAAGTCCCCAGCATCTCGGGAGAAAACTCGGGCGCCGATTTCTTCCTCCAGTGATGCAATACGATTGGAAATCGTAGCTTGGGTGATGTGGAGCTTTTCGGCAGCGGCGCGAAAGCTACCCAACTGCACGACAAGGATGAAGCTCTCAAGAAAGCGAGTGTTCATGTGAGTACAAAGCTCGGTTTCATGCCGCTGCAACTACATTCCGGCGCTACGGCAACGTCAGCGGCGCTCAGCACTTGTTACGAACGCATCGATGCGCCGCCACATCTCCACCGGATTAGAGTACATCGGAAAGTGGCCACAATCGCTGATTTCTGCGAGTTCGACGCCGGACTTGGCCAAAAGCGGCAAGTACGTCAGATAACTATTCTGTTCACCGTACATGAACATCCTCGGGAAAGGTAACGACAAGAACTTGCCCATGAGGTCGCCGTGGTCCGACAGGTGCACCATCGACGTGAAGATGCCGGACACCGCCTGCGCGCGGACCTTGTGAGGGAGGCTTGCGGCGTAAAGCGGCGAAGAGTACTGAGAGGAGTGCCAGTTTCGGTCGATGAAGTCGTTGAAGAACGCCTGAGGGTCATCGGCGGGGAAGTCCATAATCTGCCTGCTCAGGAAGCAGTCTTCCGGTGCGACGTTGCCCTCAATGTCAACGAAGCTCAATACTCGGTCCCGCAACTCATTCGCGAGCATCAACGCCGTGAGTCCACCCATGGAATGCCCGACCAAATGAAAGCAGTCGATGCCCGCATGAGCAAGCATTGCTTTGGCCGTCTCGACCAGGAAGGGGACAGAGACCTTCCGAAGGTCGCCGCAGGAAGTCTCTCCACAACCCGGAGCGTCGTAGGCAAGGAACGGACGGCCAGCGAGCGCTCGATTGACGGCGATGTCGGCGTAGTCCTCTTTCGTCGAGCCGAACCCGTGCAAGAACACGATAGGTACAAGCTCGCCCTGACGACTAATGGCAGCGACCTTAAGCGCCACGCCCTCGACCTCAAGCGATACAGTTTCTTTTCGAGTGTCTCTGTTCATTGTCATCATTGGATGTTGTTGTCTTGATTCTCAGAAGGTTCAGTCGACCGTTGCCCCAGACAGCTTTACAGCCTCTGACCACCTTCGAATATCTGAGCCAATCAAAGTACGGAACTGGGTGGGCTTCATCGTCAAGGGCTCCGCACCTTGGCCTTTCAGCTGTGCCACGACCTCGGGAGATGCCAGGACCGATTGGACTGCACTGTTCATCTTCTCTGTGATGTCGCTGGGTAGGCCGGCTGGGGCAAGCATTCCGTACCAAGGCTGAGCATCAAAGCCCTTAACACCTGACTCTGCGAGTGTGGGGATATCTGGGAACAAGGGGGAGCGTTGGGCGCTGGTAATGGCGAGTACCTTGATATTGCCTGCCTTCACCTGAGGCATGATGGGAAGTGGGTTCTCGAAGGCCAGTGCAACTTGCCCGCCCACCAGGTCGTTCAGCAGGGGACCGGAACCCTTGTAGGGGATGTGCTGCAACCTAGTCTTGGCTTCTACGTTGAACATCTCACCAATAATGTGCTGCGGCGAACCGGAGCCAGCAGAACCAAACGAAAGCTGGCCGGTCTTGCCCTTGCTGATGATGTCCTGAATCGAGTTAAGGCCGGACTTGGCGTTCACCGCGACAACAAAGCTTGCCTTGGCCAGCGGAGAGACAGGAGTGAAGTCCGTCTCAGGCCTATAGGGCAGCTTGGGATACAGGGCGCCAGCGATAACAATCGGACCGCTGGAGCCGACCAGGAACGTGTACCCGTCCGGCTTCGCCTTGGCAACCAGGTTCGTGCCGATGTTGCCACCCGCTCCGGGCTTGTTCTCAACGACAAAGGTTTGGCCGAGCTTGTCGTGAAGCTTTGCGGCAAGGATGCGAGCGAGCACATCCGAGGTGCCACCGGGGGCATAGGGAACGATGAGAGAAATGGGCCTGCTGGGCCAGCGGTCTTCAGCGTGTGCTGCTGAGGCAGTGGCGCACACGGAAAGGGCCGCGACCAGAAGTTTTGCGATGTTTGAGAATTGCAGCATAACGGTCTCCTCCAATCGGTGCGACCGTTCGGCCGGCACGATTGATTGTCGTGTCGCGACGTAGGGCCAGCGATGTTGCTGACCCTACTTCCAATCTCACTTAAGAGACAGGCAGAACCGATGAATGGCTTCGCAGGCCTTACGCAGCGAATCGTTGTCCAGCGCGTATGCGATGCGGATGTATGGACCGAGCCCGAATGCGGAGCCGTGCACCACGGCGACGTTCGCTTCTTCAAGCAGTGCAAGCGCAACATCCTCATCTGTGCGAAGCAGCGTGCCTGCGGGCGTGGTCTTGCCGAGCAGCCCTTCACACGATGCAAACGCGTAGAATGCGCCGCCCGGTACAGCACAGCTCAGTCCCGGCGTATTGTTCAGCAGGTCCACCATCATGTCTCGCCGCGCCTGAAATACGGCCTTCGAGCCGTAGATGAAATCCTGAGGGCCTTGCAAAGCGGCGAGAGCAGCGTGCTGCGAGATTGAGGAGGCGCCTGAGGTTTGCTGTCCTTGCAGCTTCTCCATCGCTTCGAGCAGCCAGGCCGGACCGGTACCAAAGCCGATGCGCCAGCCGGTCATGGCATAGGCTTTGGAGACGCCATTCATAGTCAGCGTCCTGTCCTTGAGGCGCGGTTCCACCTGAGCCATGGTATGGAACTGCGCGCCGTCGAAGGTGAGATGCTCGTAGATGTCATCCGAGAGTACGAGCACGTGGGGATAGGCCAGCAGTACTTCGGCCAGCTTTGCCAACTCTGCTTGCGAGTAGACGGCACCGGTCGGGTTCGACGGGGAATTGAGAATCAGCCAACGAGTGCGTGACGTGATGGCTTTGCCCAGCGCGGCAGGCGTCAGCTTGAAGCCTACCTCGGCACCACACTGTACGACTACTGGCGTGGCCCCGCACAGCTGAACCATCTCGGGGTAGCTCACCCAATAGGGCGCAGGGACGATGACCTCGTCGCCGGTGTTCAACGTGGCGGCCAGAGCGTTATAGATGACCTGCTTGCCGCCCGAACAGACGATGGTGTCCTGCCAGCTTACATCGAGGCCGTTCTCGCGTTTGAACTTCTCGGCGATTGCTTCCCGCAAGGCGCGCAGTCCGGCGACCTGAGTGTAGCGAGTATAGCCGCTACGAATGGCGCCGATAGCCGCCTCACAAATGTGACCCGGCGTGTCGAAATCGGGCTCTCCCGCGCTCAGAGAAATGATTCTTGCACCGGCCGCGCGCTTTGCAGCGACGCGGTCCATCATGCGGTAGGTGGCCGACGGCTGGGCGTTGGCAAGATTAACGCTCAAACGCTGCTGTTCGGCCGCCATCACGCCTTCCTCTGCAAGGTATGGTAGCCAAGGGCTTCGCGCGCTTCACCCAGTGTCTTGCCGTTGGCAATGTGCTCGCGAATCTGCGATTCGACATCTTCAATCTTGCGTGCTAGTTCAGCGACTTCCTTGGCGCGCTCGCGAGGAATAACAACGACACCATTTGCATCCGCCACTACGATGTCGCGAGCGCAAACGCGGGCGGTTCCCACAGAAATCGGAGTGTTCACAGATTCAACTTGCACTCGGTCCTTACCGGTACGCATAAACCGGCCACGCGTAAAGAGCGGATAGCCGTCGCCGAGAGCTTTCGTCACGTCGCGACAGACACCGTCAATCACCGTTGCGGCGATGCCGCGCGCCCCGGCGTACTGCGTCATGATGTCGCCCCAAACCGTACAATCTGTGCGGCCTTCATTGTCGATGACAATGACGTCGCCCGGGTTCACATCGTCAATGAAGTCACCGACGGTGCCGGGAGGGGTGCTGGCGGACACATACTTAACCGTGAATGCAGGGCCGACCACAGGCTTGCGGTAGTTGTCCAGCGGTGCGATATCCAGGCATTGACCGGGCAGACCAAGCCGGTCCATCGCGTCAGATACCCCGGGGGTGTCCAGACCCTCGAAGAGGGCCGCCAGTTCCTTGTCAGTCATTCTGCCTCCTTGCTGTTGATGGCTTCGAATTCCTTGTCGTGCATGACTTCTTCGACGGAGCGTCCTGCGCGAACGGCCTGCACCATGCCGTCCTGACGACGCGCAATGCGCTCGCCCAAGTCGAGCACTTCTTCGATTCGGTTCGCGGGGACGAAGACGGTGCCGCAACGGTCCGCGATGACATAGTCGTCCTCGTTGACCACCACACTCGCGAACTTGACGGGCTTGCCGGAGTCGACCTGCACCACGCGGTTGCGCGCGCTAATCATCGTGACGCCGCGGCCGAATACGGGGTATCCGATGGATTCGCTACCTTCAATGTCGCGACTAACACCGTCAATGACGGAGCCTCGCACCTTCTTCGCTGCCGCCGCGTTGGCCAGGATGTCACCCCAGCAAGAGATGCCATCGATGCCGCCGGCGATTACCAGAATGCGGTCATCAGCCTGAATCTGCGCGACTACCGGCGTGATGAGATGCACGCTCGGTTTGACATCAGTCTTCGGGCCAAGTTGTATCGTGCTCGCGCGACCCACAATCTTGGCGCAGTCCCAAAGCGGGCGAATGCCAAAGGTCGCACCGGGGAGATTGAGGAAGTCGAGGGCGTCCGAAACCGTATTGGTGTCGAGCGATGCCAGGCGGTCCAGCTGTGAAGGAGTACTCATGATGAGAGGGTGTTTGGGGTTGCCATGTTCATACTGTCGGCGCTAGAGTTGCAAATGTAAATTCCGAATCCAGTAACCTTTCGATACGCCAATCCTATCAATCGTCATGATTAACTTCAGGCTTGTTCGGCATCTCTATCTGTTCCTCGCGGTGGCTGAAGAAGGGAATTTCGGGCGTGCCGCGAAGCGGCTTGGAATGTCCCAGCCGCCGCTGACGGAGCAGATTCAGGTGTTGGAACAGGCGCTTAAAGTGAAGCTCTTCGAGCGCGGCAGGAAGGGCGCGACTCTGACCCCAGTTGGGGTGGCAATTCTCCCCGCGGTACGCAAGTTCGCAGAGCAACTGGACCGTCTCGAACTCGCAGTGCAGGAAGCAATTGCCGGCAGCACGGGTGTGCTAACAATTGGCGCAATCTCGTCGGCGCTGGTCGATACGTTGCCCGGCTTGATTGACGAATTGGGGAAGAGATTTCCTCAGTTGACCGTCTCAGTTAGGGAGATTGACAGCGTCGACGCGGTACCAGCGTTGGAGAGGGGCGACATCGACTTGGCCTTCGCGCGACTCGAAGGCGACATGGGGGCAACAATTGGCGCCATTCCACTGAAACAAGACCGGCTAGCCGTTGCTCTACCGAAGACCCACAGGCTCGCGGACATGCCCAGGGTTCGTCTCGCTAGCCTCGCTGAGGAGCCATTCGTCATCTTTTCTCGCGCGGTCAGTCCGACGTACTTCGACAGTATCATCGCAACTTGCCGCGCTGCGGGCTTTTCTCCGCGCATACTTCACGAAGTACGAACTGTTGCTACTCAGGTGGCGTTTGTTGGCTGTGGGCAAGGTATTGCGCTCGTGCCATCGTCTATGAAGAAGGCCGCACCCGAGAGCGTTGTTGTTCGTCCGTTAAAGGAGGCCGTCAATGTCGTCACCACCGCGATGGCCTGGTCGAAGAGCCGGCAGAGCCCTGCCGTTGAAGCCGCCATCGACATCCTTTCGAGTGGAAAAGTGGCCTCGTCGAAGTCACTTCAGCCACGCCAGGCGGGATAGGGCCCACTAGATTAACCATAGGTTTGGCGTATCAAGTCCATCCGGTATTTGGAATTTACAGAAGTGAGGCGTTGCCCGAGAGTTCGCATATCACCGCGACCTTTCCAGGAGATGCCTGTGGCAACGTCCAACCTAGTAATCAATCCCGTTCCAGACCTCGCGCCCGCCGAAGTTATCGAGGCTTTCCGAAACGTGGTCACTCCGCACATCAGCGACAACCTGCAGCGGTTGTCCGGCGTAACAGGCCTGAAGCGATACAACCGCAGCCGCAAGCTTGTCGGTACGGCCATCACGGTCAAGGCTCGACCGGGTGACAATTTGTTGATTTACAAGGCGTTGATGGAGTTACAACCGGGCCACGTTTTGGTCGTCGATGGCGGCGGCGACTGTACGAACGCGCTCGTGGGCGAGCTCATCATGCAATACGCGGCGGAACGGGGTTGCGCCGGCTTTGTTCTGGATGGAGCCATCCGCGACACGGCTGCGTTCTATGAGGCAGATTTCCCGTGTTACGCGAGGGGCGTCAGCCATCGAGGACCCTACAAGATGGGGCCGGGTTCCATGAACGCGCCGGTGTCGATTGGGGGCCAGATTGTCTCTCCAGGTGACGTCGTTGTTGGAGATGAGGATGGCGTAGTCACATTCCCTGTGTCTCAGGCAGGCGCTTTGCTGGATGCAGTCGCCCTAACCGCGAAGAACGAGCAGAAAATCATGGCAGAAATCGCAAGCGGTGTGAGGGAGCAGGAGTGGCTTCGCAAGGTGCTTGAGCCTCACGGCCTGTACTAATTTAGCGTTGAAGAAAGGGAGGTGATTCAGTTCGCCTCCCGAGCGGGAACCTCTCGCAGTAATTTGAGGCCATCAGCTCAATCTGGTTAGGGGCTCGCGCTATATGGTCGTCAATGCGCAAGTCTGTCACCAACATGTAGCTTGGCTCGTGGCCGAAGGCGATAGGAAACTTGGCGCTCATAACTCTGCACGAATACGGGAATCGAAGGCAGAGCCAGGCATTCGGCGGCCACCGGCAGCGCGATAAACTGCCGGCGAGACATACGGAATTCAGTCATTTTTTGATTCGCGCCAGCCGGAGGTGGCGGGATGACGTAATGGGTCAAGCACGCAGAGGCACGCTGGTGTTGAGCGCCGGTCGTGAAGCAGAGTGGCGTTACCGACCGTTAGCAGTTCAATCAGTCGTCTTACTTAGATGCTCGACGAGAAGTGCAGCTGAGCCTGACAAAGCGCGGGAGGCGCTCGTGGCAATGAGCAGCCTTCGCTCTGCCCAGCTGTCCAGGAGCCGTATGGCTTTCAAGCCCAGGGGTTCGAGCTTTCGAAAGCATGCTCCGAAGGGGAGTACGCCAATCCCCAGATTCGAAGCTATCATTTCGGACATGGCGTCAAAGCTTCGAACTTGAACGCGCAGCCGCAAAGGGAAGCCGATGTCATGCGCCGCGGTCGAGATGGTGTTGAGCAGTGAGCTTCCGCGATTCAGACCCACGAAGTCATAAGAAAGACAGCTTCGAAAGTCGATTTCGTCCACTTTGCCTAGGGGATGGGTCTTGGAGCAAAGGACAACCAATCGGTCAGTCCGATAGGGGAGTACGTTGAGCCCGTGGGTCGGCGCACCTTCGACAAATATCCCCACGTCGGCCATCCCTTCCACCAACGCGCGCACGATGTCGCCACTAAGCTGCTCCTCGACCTCCACTCGTGTGTCAGGGTAAAGGTGCAGGAATCGCTCCAGAGCAGAGGGAAGAAACTCGACCAGGGCGGACATGTTCGCCCAAAGCCGAACATGGCCGCGTGAGCCGTTCGAGTATTCGCTCAGCTCATTGCTGAAGAGCTCGAACCCCTGGAACAGTCGCATCGCGTGTTGCAGCGCCACGTGTCCAGCAGGAGTCAGCCGAGTCCCGTGAACTGTCCTCTCCAACAGTATTGCCTTCGAGGTCGCTTCAAAGTCCGAGATGCGCCGGCTTGCGGCCGACAGCGCTAGATTGCATCGCTCCGCCCCCTTCGTAATGCTGCCTGTCTGCGCTACCGCGCAAAACAGACGCAATGTGACGAAATCCACACGAGCGGGGTTGATGAGGTCTTGTGACATGGACAAATCTTAGCAGGTCACTGCAACCCATGCCTTCGCAAAATGCGAAGGACGCATGCGAAATTAGGAATTCCTCCTGCACTTTCAGCCCGCCTACAGTCAGGTCATTCGCAAAAATGCAAGAAGGAGGCAATCTGTGATTCATCACTTGGACCATCTTGTCCTGACCACCAGCGACGAGGAGGCGTGCGTCGACTTCTACGTTGGGCTGCTGGGAATGACGCTCGAGACCTTCGGCGAAGGCCGCAAGGCGTTCAAGTTTGGCGAGCAGAAAATCAATCTGCACGTGAAAGGTAACGAGTTCGAGCCGAAGGCACACCTGCCGGTTCCTGGCGCACTCGACCTTTGCTTCATTGCCGCTATTCCACTCGACGACGTCATCGCAAACCTCAACGCGCGCGGCGCCCGCATCATCGAAGGACCGGTAGCGCGTACCGGCGCGAATTACCGCATTCGCTCGATTTACCTGCGCGACCCCGACCTCAACCTCATTGAAATATCCGAGAGGGCCGACGCATGACCTCCACAAATCCCGACCGCACCATCGTTGGCTTCGTTGGGCTTGGCCAAATGGGCAAGCCGATGGCGCTGAACCTGATTCACGTCGATACTGACCTGCTCGTTACGTCTAAGGTCCAGAACGCTTATCCGGAACTGCGGAGAGCAGGCGCTACGACGGCTGACACTCTGGCCGGTCTTGCTGACGCCAAGATTGTATTTCTGAGCCTGCCAGGCACTGCTTCTGTGCTGGACGTTCTTTTCGGTGACGGCGGTTTGGCAACGCTGCTACGGCCTGGCTCCATCGTTGTTGATACCAGCACCATGGAGCACAAGGCCACAATGGACATCCATGCACGTCTTGCGGCCGCCGGTATCGCCTTCCTTGATGCTCCGGTGTCCGGGATGCAGTCGCGAGCCGAAGCCGGCACGCTGACGGTGATGTGCGGCGGACCAGAGGAAACGTTCGAGACGGTGAAGCCGTGGCTCGAGCGTATGGGCAACAACATCCTCTATATGGGTGACGCCGGCAGCGGACAGCTGACGAAGCTCGTGAATCAGCTGCTCTTCGACATCAACTGCGCAGCGCTTGCAGAGATTCTTCCCATGGCGCGACGCATGGGACTTGACCCCGAAAAGATTGCGTCGGTCATCAATAGTGGCACGGGTCGCAGCTACGCATCAGAGTTCTTCCTCCCCCGCATCCTGGCGCGCCACTTCAGCGATGGCTATCCGCTCCAGGCAGCCTATAAGGACCTGGTCAGCGCCGCCGAACTCGGCGCTCGCCATTGCATTCCGATGCCGGTCCTTGCTGCTGCGACCGCGACCTATCAAATGAGCCTTCTGGCTGGCCACGGTACCAGCGACAAGGGCTCAATGACCCGCTTCTTTGAAGACATGCTAGCCGTGCAGTTCAGCGCCGCAGCACCCCACACGGAGAACTAACATGGCAGAACCGCTTGGCCTCGATAACGGACTCACGAACTACGGCGACCGCGACTTCGCGCGTTACCTGCGCCGCTCGATGGCGCACTCGATGGGCATTTCTGGAGAGCTGCTCTCGCGACCGGTAATCGGCATCGCAGCTTCCCCTAGCGATTTCAACAACTGCCACCGCTACATGCCGCAACTGGTGGAAGCGGTTTCGCGCGGGGTGCTGGCCGCGGGCGGCCTGCCGCGCATGTTCCCCACCGTTTCTTTGGGCGAAGTGTTCCTTAACCCGACGAGCATGGTCTACCGCAACCTGATGTCGATGGACGTCGAGGAAATGGTACGGGCGCAACCGATGGACGCTGTCGTGCTGATTGGCGGTTGCGACAAAACCGTACCCGCTCAGCTGATGGGCGCTGCATCTGCCAATCGTCCCGCAATCCAACTGGTCACCGGGCCGATGTCCACGGGTCGACATAAGGGTGAGCGACTTGGCGCTTGCACCGATTGCCGCCGCTTCTGGGGCAAGTTCCGCGCTGGAGAAATTGACCAGTGCGAAATCCAGATGGTGGAAACGCGCCTGGCCACCACGGCGGGCACCTGCGCTGTGATGGGTACCGCCAGCACGATGGCCTGCATTGCAGAAGCTCTGGGCATGTCATTGCCCGGTACGGCGGCGATTCCTGCTGTCGACTCGCAGCGACTGGTAGCGGCGGAAGAGAGCGGCAGAGCGGCAGTGCGACTGGCGCACTCGCCCATTCTGCCTTCCCAAATCATAAACGAGCAGTCGGTCGAGAACGCATTCCGGGTGCTAATGGCGCTGGGCGGTTCCACCAACGCAATCATTCACCTGACCGCCGTTGCAGGGCGGCTCGGCATCCGCATCAGCCCACAACGTCTGAACGAGATTTCGGATGAGACACCAGTGCTGGTGGACCTCAAGCCCGTGGGTGAGGGATATATGGAGGACTTCCACGCTGCCGGGGGTATGGGAGCGGTGCTCCGGGAGTTGCGCCCCTTGCTGAACCTGGACTGCCTCACCATTGAAGGCCGCACCCTTCGCGAGCGCCTTGATGAACCCGCCGGATGGATTGACCGGAAAGTCATTCGGTCGTTCGACCAGCCGGTAAGCAGTGTCGGCGGGCTGATTTCGTTGCATGGCAGCCTTGCACCCGATGGTGCAATTTTCAAGCGGGCCGCCGCCACGCCCTCCCTGTTCGAGACCGAAGGACGTGCAGTTGTCTTCGAAAGTCTGGAAGACTTGGCGGACCGAATCGATTCGCCCGACCTCGATGTCAACGCCAACGACATCCTCGTGCTGAAGAACGCCGGCCCGCTCGCCGCGGGGATGCCGGAAGCTGGCTACCTTCCCATTCCCTCGAAGCTCGCGAAGGCTGGCGTGAAGGACATGGTGCGTATCTCGGATGCACGTATGAGCGGAACCGCCTACGGAACCATCGTGCTGCATATATCCCCTGAAGCAGCGGCAGGAGGCCCGCTGGAAGCGGTGCGCAATGGCGACCGGATTCGCTTGTCGGTGTCTCAAAAGAGCATCGACTTGCTGGTCGAGCCTGAAGAAATCGCACGCCGCCTTGCCGAGCGCAAGCCGCTGCCGCAAAAACGCGGTGGCTATCAGGAGCTCTATCAGCGCACCGTACTGCAAGCCCCTGAAGGCTGCGACCTGGACTTCCTCGCCCAGTCCCGTAGCTGACGCATTTAGTTTCCACCTCACTGGATTGGACCATGAATTTCTATCCTCAGTTGCTCGCGCGTGCCGAGCAAGGCAAGCCCGTGCGCGTTGGCCTCATTGGCGCAGGCAAGTTTGGCTCGATGTACTTGGCGCAGGTGCCTCGCACACCTGGCGTGCACATGGTTGGCATTGCTGACCTTGTGCCGGCAAACGCCCACGCCAGCCTTGAACGCGTGGGCTGGGAGCCTGGCCGCGCCAAGGCGGCATCGCTCGACGATGCGGTTCGCACGGGCTCGACGCATGTCGGCGACGATTGGGAGGCGCTTGTTGCGCACCCCGGTGTCGACATCATCATTGAATGTACGGGTAACCCGATTGCTGCTGTCGACCACTGTCTTGCAGCGTTTAAGCACGGCAAGCACGTCATCAATGTAACGGTCGAGGCGGACGCATTCTGCGGTCCGCTGCTGGCTCATCGCGCCCGCGAGGCTGGAGTGGTGTATTCCTTGGCCTATGGCGACCAACCAGGCCTGGCTTGCGAGCTGGTCGACTGGGCTCGCACGTGCGGGTTCCCTATCATCGCCGCGGGGCGTGGCCACAAGTGGCTGCCCAAGTTCCGCGAATCGACGCCCGATACGGTCTGGGACCACTGGGGTGTGACGGCCGAGCAGGCTCGCATCGGCGGCATGAACCCGAAGATGTTCAATGCTTTCCTCGATGGTTCCAAGCCGGCAATCGAAAGCACCGCCATTGCGAATGCCACCGGTCTTCAGGTGCAGGCCGAGGGTATCACCTTTGCACCGGCGTCCGTCGAGAAGATTCCTACCATTATGCGTCTCAAGTCCGATGGCGGCGTGCTGTCGGCTAAGGGTGTGGTCGATGTGGTTTCGTCGCTGAACCCCGACGGTACCTCTGTGGGCTACGACATCCGCAAGGGTGTGTGGGTCTGCGTTGAGGCACCGACTGAGTACATTCGCCGCTGCTTCAAGGAGTACCAGGTCTTCACCGACCCCGATGGCCAGTGCATGGTGCAGTACAAGAAATGGCACCTCATTGGCTTGGAACTCGGCATCTCTGTGGCAAGCGTCGGACTCCGCGGCGAACCGACTGGCGTGGCACAGCACTTCAATGCAGACGTAGTCGCAACCGCAAAGCGGAACTTGAAGGCGGGGGAAATGCTTGATGGCGAAGGTGGCTACACGGTGTTTGGCAAGCTCTTCCCTGCGAAGGAGTCGCTCCGTGTTGGCAGTCTGCCTCTAGGTCTCGCCCATAACCTGAAGCTGCGCCGCGATGTACCCAAAGACCAGTCCCTCACTTGGGAGGACGTGGTCATCGACGCAGAGCAACCGGCTTACCGCATTCGTAAAGAGATGGAAGCACTGTTCCAGAAGTGATGGACAACCGGTGACAAAGCCGGGATGGCAAGGCCTTCCCGGCATATACATCAATAGGAGACAAAAAAATGAAATGGAGCGTTAAAGCCGCTGTGACGGCGCTCGTACTTATGTCAGCATTGCCGGTGCTGGCAGCAGACGCCTATCCGAACAAGCCTGTCACGATGATTGTCCCGAGCGCACCCGCTGGGTCGACCGATATCGTTGCGCGGCTCATCGGCGAACAGCTCGCCAAAGACTTGGGCCAGCCTATCGTGATTGAGAACCGGCCTGGTGCCAGCGGGAACATTGGCACAGAAGCTGTCGCACGAGCCAAGCCGGATGGGTACACGCTCCTCATGCAGTATTCCGGCTATCACGTGGGAAATCCGGCGCTGTTTCCCCAAGCGCGCTGGAAGCCTAAGAACTTCGCGTCTATAGCGCTGGTGATGCGTGCCCCGCATGTCGTCGCTGTCAGCGGCAAGATTTCAGCTCAGAACCTGCGCGACCTGATTGCCTTTGGCAAGAAGAACAATCGAGGCCTGTTCTTTGCGTCATCGGGCAATGGCTCCATCCAGCATATCGCGGGCGTCATGTTCGGCAATCAAGCGCAGGTCCCGGTAACCCACGTCCCGTACAAGGGTGCCGGCCCGGTGGTGAGCGACCTCATTGGCGGCCAGGTCGACATGTTCGTGACGACACCGCCATCGGTAATCGGTCAGGTCAAGGCCGGGAAAATCAAGGCACTGGCTTACACGGGGGCTAAGCGCCATCCTTCGATGCCTGATGTCCCAACAACTGCCGAAGCGGGTCTGCCAAGCTACAACGTGGAGTCCTGGTTTGCGGTATTCGCGCCGGCAGGTACACCCCCCGACATCGTCAAGAAGCTCTCCGCATCGATTCAGAAAATCGCGGAAAGCCCGGAGTACAAAAAGAAGATTGAGGAGCAGGGTGGCTTTGCTGCCTACATGGACCCTCCGACTCTGGATAAATTCGTGACCGAAGAACTCGCCACATGGGCGAAGGTGATTAAAGACGGAAAAATCACCGCTGAATAATGCCAAGCTCCGAGGAGGCAGCGATGAAAGCAACGGAGCTGGTTGCGGCGGTAGTCGGAGTAGTAGCGATGTCGGCGGCGGGAGCATCAAACCTCACGGTTGTGAATACCGAAGGCGGGGAGGTCTCGGGCATTGGGAATACGGTGAAGAGTTTCCGTGGGATTCCATATGCAGCGCCGCCCGAAGGGCAACTACGCCGGAAGCCTCCGCAGCGTGCTCAACCGTGGGACGGTGTGCGTGGCGGGAGGAGATTTGGGCCAGATTGCCCACAGCCCGCCGAGTATCCTGAGTTGCGCAGCAATGGCATGAGTGGAGACTGCCTGCGGCTGAACGTATGGAGCCCCGCCAAAGCTGCCACTGACAAATTTCCTGTCATGGTCTGGATTCATGACGGCGACTTTCGATATGGCCCCGGTTCGCATCCAACCTATGATGGCGAAACGCTTGCAGGCACTTTGCGGCTTGGGGTTTCGGACTTTCGGAAGCCGCACAACTAACCGGGACCATTCCTCGCGTCGCAATTCAAGCTGTATCACCAACAGGTTGACGAGGCGGGCATTAATCCAGAGTGACTGGACATGTCGGTAGCCTTGGGGCACCGTATAGAAGTTGGGTAGTGAGCGTGGGGTGCGGCATGGGTTATTCTTCTTGCTCGCAGTTCGTACTCACCCATTGGCGACAAGATTGTGCGGATTGACCCCACTACCCTAACTATTTTTCTGACGGTCGTTGAGGAGCAAAGCCTGGCGCGCGCCGCGGAGCGCCATTTCATGGCGGCGTCCGCGGTCAGCAAACGAATAAGTGACCTAGAGGGCGCTTTATCTGCGCGACTCCTTGACCGACATAGCGGCGGCGTTCGGCCAACGGCGGCAGGGCTCGAACTGGTGGAGTATGCGAAAGGCATCGTCGATTTACTGCGGCGTCTGCGTGCGGATATGAGTCTGTACAGCGAAGGCACGAAAGGCGACGTGCGTGTCTTCGCTAACAGTACCTCCATCGTGGGGTTCTTGGACAAGGACCTTTCAGGGTTTCTACTCCGCTACCCACAAGTTGAAGTGCGTCTTGAGGAGTGGAGCAGTCCGTATATTGTCCGTTCCTTGAAGGAGGGGTTGGCCGATGTTGGACTTTTTTGGGCTGAGACTCCGCATGCCGGACTGGAAACGGCGCCGTATCGTTCAGCCCGGCTTGTGATTGTTGTACCTGCGGCGCACGCCTTAGCGGGGAGTGTAGGAGTGCACTTCTCAGAGACGTTGGATTTTGCCCATGTTGCCTTTCATGAGGGCAGCATGATTCACAGGCTGACCGTCCAAGCCGCCGAGGCACTCCAGCGAACCATACGGACCAGGCTGCAGGTCACGAGCTTCGACGCCATGCGTACCATGGTGTCGGCAGGGGTAGGACTGGGCATTATGACCGACGTCACCGTTGCGGCGAAGCACAATCGCAGAGAGCTTCGAGTCGTACCGTTGCTGGATGACTGGGCCATCCTCGATATGAGAATCGGCTACCGTGACCGTGCTGCCTTGCCTCGTGCAGCGCAACAATTCATCGAGCATTTGGTGCATGGGAGAGCCGAATAGTTCTGGGCCATCGAAAATTGGAACGGCCGCCATCGAAATCCAATTATTTACGGCCACCGCACCTTTACCGACACTAGCCATTCAAGAAACAAGACGGCTGGTGTCCTATGACTCTTCCCCTGGATGGAATTACTGTAGTGGCGCTGGAGCAGGCCATTGCTGCTCCCTTGGCAACACGTCACCTCGCGGACTGGGGCGCTCGTGTAATTAAGGTGGAGCGTCCTGAGACGGGCGATTTCGCACGCGGCTATGACCAGGTCATGCAAGGCATGTCGAGCCAATTTGTGTGGACGAACCGCACAAAGCAAAGCGTTGCGCTTGACATCAAAACCGAGGAAGGACGGCGCGCGCTGGATGCTCTCCTTGAGAAAGCGGATGTCTTCCTGCAGAACCTGGCGCCTGGTGCGGCCCAAAAGCTCGGGTTGGATGCCAAGAGTCTCGTCGACCGTCACCCCTCTCTGATTGCTTGTGACATCTCTGGTTACGGTTCGACCGGGCCTTTCCGCCAAAAGAAGGCGTATGACCTGCTGGTTCAGTGTGAAACGGGCTTCCTTTCCATCAATGGGACGCCCGAGGAACAAGCGAAGTGTGGGTTGTCCATTGTAGACATCGCCACCGGCATGTACGCGCTGAACGGCGTCCTCATGGCGCTCTACCGACGCGAGCGCACCGGCAAGGGCGCGGCATTCGAAGTCTCGCTGTTCGATAGTATGACGGAATGGATGAGTTACCCCGCCTACTACACGCGTGAGAGCGGAACGCCGCTGACGCGCGCCGGTGCGCGCCACGCCACCATTGCGCCGTACGGACCCTTCAAGGCGGGCGATGGCAAGGCGGTGTTCTTTGGCATCCAAAACGAGCGTGAGTGGCAAGCTTTCTGCGCAAGGGTCCTGGAAGATGCCTCCATGGCATCCGACGCGCGGTTTAATTCCAACCCACAACGCCTCGCTAACCATCTGGAGCTGGAGGCTGTAATTACGGCACGCTTTGGCAAATGGTCGAGCGAGGAAGTTGCGGAAAAGCTGGAGGCGGCCTCAATTGCCAACGCGCGTCTCAACGACGTAGAGGAGTTCTTGCAACATCCGCAGTTGCACGAGCGAGACCGGATTCAGACCATTTCGAGCCCGGTGGGGCCACTTCAGGTGTTCAAGCCTCCCCTCATCATCGACGGCATCGAGCCAGTACTGGGGCCTGTGCCGGCCGTCGGCGAGCATACCGATGAGGTGCTTGCAGAGCTGGGCCTGGAGTCTGGAACGGCTCAAGGGAGTGTTTGATGAAAATCACGCGAACCTACCTTGCAGTTCCAGCGCACCAGGAAAAGCTGGTGACGTCCGCCGCGCGCTCCGGGGCCGATGCAGTCTTTCTCGACCTTGAGGATGCGGTTCCGGAAAGCATGAAGCCGGCTGCCTTGGCCGCCGCAGTACGCGCTATCAATGAGCTCGACTGGGGGCCCAAAGTCGTCGTAGTTCGAGTAAACGGAGCCGGCGAGCGTCAGCGCCAGGAGATTGATACGCTGGTGCGCTTTGCGACTCGCCTGAATGCTGTGCTGTTGCCAAAGGTCGAATCCGCAGAGGAAATCGTTGCCGTGCAGTGTCAGGTGGAAGGAACCAATGTTGCCATAGAAGCCATGATTGAGACGGCTAAGGGGCTGGTGTTCTGCGAACAGATTGCTGCGGCCGGCGGTAGCCTCGAAGCATTGCATTTTGGTGTAGGAGACTTCGGCGCATCCATCGGTGCCAAAGGGGTAGAAATCGGTCTCTCCCATCCCCAGTACGTGCTGGCATCCCGAGGCGGCGGCGACTATGTCGACACACCCCTCGATATGTGGGCTTACCCGATGATGCGCATCCTGGTCGCCGCTCGCGCATTTGGTCTTCGAGCTATCGACGGCCCGTGTGGTGCATTCCGTGACGCCAGGCTAAGCGAGTTGAGTGCGCTGAAGGCGGCAGCCATGGGCTATGACGGAAAACAGGTGATTCACCCGTTGCAACTGGGCTGTACGAACAGAGCCTTCACACCGACTGACGAGGAATACGCTGCAGCCCAGCGAGTCGTTTCTGCCCTTGCCGACGCAGAGCGCGAGGGGCGTGGCGCCGTGCAACTCGACGGAAAACTCGTGGATTACGCAAACATCAGGATGGCAGCGAGGGTCGTGGAAGCCCGCGGCCGGGCAGTTACTTAAGACAGTTCAGCAATAGACATATTCGGCCACGTCAGAGGGCTGGTATCACCTCAGGAGACAAGAAATGAATCGACCGGTCCGGATGGCACTCGCATGCCTTCTCTTCGGAGCGTCGCTGGCGCACGCAGCTGCTAGCGATACCTATCCCTCAAAGCCTGTAACTATTGTTGTACCCCAGGCTCCGGGCGGAACAAACGACATCGTCGCCCGTATCTTGGGCGCTGCGCTTTCGCAGTCTACGGGTCAGCAGTTCATCGTCGACAACCGGCCTGGCGCCGGTGGCAACATTGGTAGTCAGTATGCTGCGAGAAGCAACCCGGATGGCTACACCGTACTACTGACAATCAGTAGCACTCAGGCAATCAATCCGGCTTTGTACAAGAAAATTCCGTTCGACCCCGTGAAGGACTTCGAACCCGTCGCGCTCGTGGCCAGCGTACCAAATGTCTTGGTCGCCAACCCATCCTTCCCCGCGTCGAACATGAAGGAACTCATCGCTCTGGCGAAGAGCAATCCGAAGGAGCTTCGGTACGGCTCGGCCGGGAATGGCTCGCTGAATCACTTGCTTGGCGAAATGCTGAACAACATGGCCGGCATTTCGCTAGAGCACGTTCCGTACAAGGGCGTGGGCCCTGCGCTCAACGATTTGCTGGGCAACCAGATTCCGCTAGCATTCGCCAGCTTGCCATCCGTTTTGCCGCATATCAGGGCAGGAAAACTGAAGGCACTCGGCGTCAGCTCTGCCACGCGGTCGAGCGCTGCACCAGACATTCCTGCCATCAGTGAGACCATTCCAAACTACAGCGGCGACCTTTGGGTGGCGCTCTTCGCAGTGCATGGAACGCCCAAGGACGTAGTGGCCAAGCTGACAAGCGCTGTGGACAAGGTGCTCGACGACAAGAGTGTCCAGGAAAAGCTGAAGGCACAGGGTGCTGAACTTCCCCGCGCCACGCCGCAGCAGCTGTCCGGCATGCTGAAATCTGACATGGAAAAGTGGGCGAAGATAGTCAAGACGTCCGGTGCGACCGTGGACTGAAGAAATTCGAGCCGGTGACGGAGAAAGGACATGCTCAACCGACCTTTTCCATTTTGGAAAGAACGGTCAACTAAGCCGCGATTCACCTGCAGCAGCGCTCCAGTCATCATGTAAGCGGTACGAGCGAACGGCAGTTCTGCTCGCTCTTCGTTCATCCAATCCGGCAGGATGGATTGCAACCATGCGTGAAATCACACATCCTGCCCGTACCCTGGTGCTATTCCCATGAAGATTGTATTTCTGGACCGGTCGACCATCTCCCCCCAGACTACGCTCAAGACGTTGCCCTTCTCGCATCAGTTAGTATTCCACGACGAGACGGCCGAAGAAGACGTTGCCCTCCGAATCGCCGATGCTGACGTCGTGATTACCAACAAGGTAAAGCTTAACAGCCAGCAGCTGGAACAGGCGTCGA
Source organism: Burkholderiaceae bacterium 16 (assembly GCA_000955785.1). Taxonomy (GTDB): domain Bacteria; phylum Pseudomonadota; class Gammaproteobacteria; order Burkholderiales; family Burkholderiaceae; genus Cupriavidus. The sequence continues at coordinate 82,188 of JYOD01000006.1, read as the reverse complement.
AGCTGAAGCTCATCGCAGTTGCAGCGACCGGGACCGACATTGTCGACCTGAAGGCATGTGCGTCGCGGGGTATTGTGGTATCCAACATCCGGAACTATGCCGTGCATACAGTTCCGGAGCATACGATTGCACTGATATTTGCGTTGCGTCGAAGCCTGACGGCATACCATGATTCTGTCCGCGGCGGACGCTGGCAGGAATCAGGAACGTTCTGCTACTTCGACTACCCCATTAAAGACCTGCACGGGTCCGTACTCGGCATCATCGGAGACGGTGTCCTTGGGCAGTCTGTGGCTGCTATAGCCCGTGCGCTCGGCATGCAGCCCCTGTTCGCTACCTACAAGGACCGCCAGGGCCTGGGGCCGCTGTACACGCCCTTTGAAGAAGTCATGCGTCGAAGCGACATCATCACGTTGCATTGCCCGCTGACTCCGCTGACTCGTAATCTCATCGATGCGCCGGAATTCGAGATGATGGAACGGCGTCCTCTGCTCATCAACACCGCGCGCGGCGGCCTCGTCAACGAATCAGCGCTCGTGGACGCATTGAAGGGAGGCAAGGTTGGCGGTGCCGGATTTGACGTCGCGACCCAAGAGCCCCCCAGCGTGGACCATCCGTTCCACCAACTGAGGGACGCACCCAACTTCATTCTGACTCCTCATGTGGCCTGGGCGAGCGACGAAGCAGTGCAAGGATTGGCGGACCAACTCATCGACAACATCATCGCATTTGCACTGGAAAATCCCCGGAACGTTGTGGTGTGAATCAGAGATGGCAATCTAAAAAATCGAGCACTTAAATGAGACGCCATCGCAAAGCCAAGGTTGTCGCCACGCTGGGGGGCGCTAAGACCGCGATTGCCTACACCTCTTCCGGGGATGCGACCTTGCGAGCGGCTCGCGTGCGTCCGCAGACACCAATCGTCGGTGTGACTCCGTCGCTTGAAGTAGCGCGTCGCATGAGCCTAACGTGGGGCGTGCACGTTGCTGTGATTCCCGACGTCAAAGACGTGGACGAAATGGTTGCGGTACCGAGCGATGCGGCTTTGACGGAAAGATTTGCCTCCGAAGGAGAAGAGATTGTCATCGTTGCTGGTATGCCATTCGGGATGCACGGCTCTACGAACATGCTTCACGTAGCGCGGGTAACGACATCAAAGGATTCTGGAGCCGCTGCTGATAAGCATGCTGGAAACTTGGCAGTCCGCCAAAGGGTTCCGGCATGAGAGATGCAGCATTCAGGGTCCTGGTTGCTCCGGACTCATTCAAAGGTACAGCATCGCGCGATTGAAGCGGCCAATGCCTGCCTGCAATACCACGGCGGCTTCGGCTTTGCTGCCGAATGCGACGTCGAACGCAAGTTCCGCGAAACGCGTCTCTACCAGATGGCACCTATCTCCACGAACCTGATTCCGTCGTACGTCGGTGAACACATCCTCGGCATGCCGCGGTCCTTCCGGCAGATTTTGTCGGTAGTCTCCTGGACCTTGGGACCTGCGGTAGGGCAGGTACCTATCTTGAGGTTGCGGCCTGGTCCTAATATCCACATGTCCAGGACCGGGGCTCGTTATGGGAAGTCACGGCGTTCCACGCCATTTACGCTCGTATGTTAGTTACTTCCGCGCGGTACGAGGGAGGGCTGCTGGCGCTGGCGGGACACACAGTCTTACGCCGGCACCTACCCAAGGCCGGTTACAGGATGCCTGCGGTAGTCAGCCCTTATGACCGCGCAAGCCAAGGTTGTGTTGCTTGTGAGGTTCGGCGGCCGCGGCGGTGTTCTTGGATTTCGCGGCGATGATGAGGAGGCCGCCCAGAATTCCCAGGCATCCGAGAATCACGAACGAGAGTGAGAAACCGGTGGAGTGGGCTTTTGCATAGCCCACAATGAGTGGGCCCAGCAATTGGCCCAAGAAACTTCCACCGCCGACAACTACGCCCACGGCCGGAATCGCTTTCTGTAGAGGAAGAATCTCTGTCAGGTAGGACGAGACGAGCGGCGTCGGCATCTTGAGCATAAAACCCGCGCACAAGATGAGAGCGATTTGCAGGTACAGGGCATGAGTGGGCACCTCGGCCAGGACAACCAGCGTCAGGCCAGTTACGACCATTGGTATGGCCGCATGCCAGCGTCGTTCCTGGTTGTGCTTGTCTGAGCGATGGGTAATGTAATAGACCCCGACCATTGACATGATGAACGGCGCTCCGGACAGGAGACCGACCATCATCTCGCTGAGAACATTGAACGACTTGAAGATGGTGGGCAGCCAGAGTGTCAGGCCGTAGAGGATGATTTGGCTGCATGCGAAGCCAACTATTAGCAGCCAGACGGACAGTTCTTTGAATACGACAATCCAGGATGACGTGTTGCCGTCGTTATGGGCTGCTTGCTCTGCTGCAAGTTCCTTTTCTAGAAGCAGGCGGTCCCGCTCCGCAAGCCATTGCGCGGATTGTAGGCTCTTCGGAATCGTGTAGAACCACACCAGGCAGAAAATCCATGCCGGTAGGCCCTCGATGACCATCATCATGCGCCAGTCATGATGCGCCAGCACCGCTGCGGAAATCGGGCCGGCTAGGAAGCCTCCTGCAGCAACGCTAAGGTTCCAGATGCCGAACGCGCGACCGCGCTCCGATTTGATGAACCATTGTGTGAGCAGCATTGACGATGCCGCATATATCGGTCCCTCTGCCAGTCCAAGCGCAAATCGAATAGCAAGCAGCTCTTCGAAACTTCGGGCGAATCCGGTGAGTATGGAAATCCCACCGAACAGAACGAGGCAGACGCCGATGAGCTTGCGCGAACCGAACTTAAGTGCCAGGTAACCGGCGAGCAGTTGCGTGACGAGATATCCCCATGCAAACGAGCCGCCAAGCCATCCGGCCTGAACTTCATTGAGTGATAGCTCCTTCGTGATGTGGGGTAGTGCCATCCCGATGTTGACTCGGTCAAAGAACGAAATCATGTACATCAGGAACACTGCAGGCATGACGATGAGCCATCGTAGCCGCGCCGTGTTTTCGGACTTGGGTTGTAGCATGAGAGTCTCCGTGCCGTCTGCGGCGAACGCCGGCGGTGGTATTCTGGTACTGGGTCAGACGGGAGCGCGGCTGTCTGGCCAGGAAAAGCGGCGCACGTGGGTCTTGCGCAGATGTGGAATGGCGAGGGCTGCGGCCGGTTAGGCTGCTTGTCTGCTCGGCGCCTGCGAGATGGATTGGTCAGCGCCGAGCGGGCTGCACGGTTGTTGACTCAGCCGTTCACCGTCGAACTTCAGGGGATTGGCAAGGAGCTTCAGGTCGTCCTTTCGCGGATGCGGGACCTGGCTAATCATGCCGACTTCCTCAACAAATGGATTGTCCAGTGCCTGCTTCAGATTCAAGACTGGCGCAATCGGCAACACGCCCCGCAGGGCATTCAGCCAATGCACCACCGGCTGCTTCTTGAACTCATTGTCGAGCGCCACCGTCAGAACGTCCCGATTCGCGAGTCTAAGCGATTGTGACTGGAAGCGTTCGTCTGCGCGTAGGGCCTGGCTGCTAAGCACTTCGAGCAGCGAGACCCAGAATCGCTCCGTCATGCACATCACATAAATCCAGCCGTCAGCAGCCTGGAACGTTTGAACCGGGGTCACCGACAGGTGAGCACCGCGGGGGACGCGTCCCGAAACGAAGCCTTCGTTGAGATACCAGGTGCCCGCGTATCCCAGTTGATGCAGTGCCACGTCGAAAAGGCTCACATCGACGTCACCGCCGATTCCAGTCCTTTCGGCACTGCGCAGCTTACCGAGTAGGCCAACCATCCCGGTAATCCCTGTCATGTAGTCAATCACGGATGCGCCGAAGCGGGTCGGGGCTCCGGATGGGTCGCCGGTCAGGTCCATGAGGCCGGACTCGGCCTGCATCAAGAAGTCGTATCCAGGCCAGGCCTCACGCGAGTTGTTGCGCCCGTACGCCGAGATATGCAGGCAGACGAGCTTCGGATTCAGGTGCTTGAGGCTCTTATAGTCGATGGAAAGCTTCTCGGGCTGGTCGCCGCGCAGGTTGTTGACCACTGCATCGGCACCTGCGACCAGACTCTCGAAGACCTTTCGGTCTTCCGCAGCCTTCATGTCCAGGACCACGCTGCGCTTGTTCGTGTTCCATCCCTGGAAGAACAGGCTGTCCGCCTCGCCAAGGTGGTATGGACCGATATGGCGCGAGGGGTCTCCGCCAATCGCCTTGTTCTCAATCTTGATGACCTCGGCACCCATATCGGCCAGGAACATCGAACCATAAGGGCCGGCAGCGAACTGCTCGAGCGAGAGAATGCGGAGACCTTCCAGCGGTTTCAATTGTACTTCCTCCAACTAATACGGGATGACACAGCAAGCGTTGATTCAAATGCCTTCGTAGTTTGGTGCTCCCTTCGCAAAGAAGGCACGCACACCCTCTGCACACTCGGGCGAACTGAACGCCTTATCGCTGGCGGCAAAGGAGACGTCCATGGCTTCGCGCATGGGGAGGTCGAAGGACAGATTGATGATGGATTTGCAGAGCGCCAGCGCCTGGCGCGGGCGACGGACCAGGGTGGCGCAAAGCTCCTGTGCCATTGCGTGAGCTTGGCCGGAAGGAGCAACACGGTTAATAAGACCCCAAGACAGTGCTGTTGTGGCATCCAGAGGCTCGCCCAGGAACATCATTTCCTTCGCGCGTGCCGAGCCGATGCGACGCGTCGCGCGAACGGTGCCACCGCTGCTCGGGAAGACGCCGAGCTTGATTTCCGGCAGTGCCACGCGGCTGGTTTTGGATGCCACAATCAGGTCGCAGCACAAGGCGAGTTCCAGACCGCCACCAAAGGCAAGTCCTTCGATTGCAGCCACGGTCGGCTTTGGAAAGTTCTCAAGCTGGAAGAATATCTCGTTCTGGCGCTTAAGCTTCTTCGGTACCACTTGGCCGGAGGACATGAGCTCGAGTTCGACGAACTCTCCGATGTCCGAGCCGGCGCAGAAGGCTTTGGTACCTGCGCCTCGCAGAATGACAGCGCGGACATCGTCATTCGCAGCCAGTGCGTCCAGGGTCTCACCCAGTTGGCGGGAGAGGGTCAGCGTCACAACGTTGACCGGGGGATTGTCCAGAGTGATGGTGGCAACGCCGTTCTCGATGGCGCAAAAGACTTGCTGTGTTGTCATGCTGTTTTGGCTTACTGATACGAAGTGAAAGGGAGACCCTCAGCAGTACCGAAGGAGAGACCGCTCAGTTGACGACCAACTTGGTCTGCGCGACCAGGTTCTTGAAGTCGGCAATTTCCTTGGTGATGAGCGCCTGGAACTCCGCCTGGCTGCTCGGGTGCGGTTCGATGCCTTGTGCAAGTAGTTGCTTGCTGATGGTCGGGTCGCTAACGGCCTTTACGATGGCGGCGTTCAGCTTGTTGATGATGGGCTGCGGTGTGCCCGCGGGCGCTAGGACGCCGAACCACGTGCCGACGTCGATGCCTTTCACGCCGGCCTCGGCCAGCGTGGGTACGTCGGGCAGGGCGCTGGAGCGAGTGGCGGTGGTCACGGCGAGGGCGCGGGTCTTGCCGGACTTGATATGGGGCAGCGCCGAGGTCACCGTATCGAACATGATGAGCACCTGGCCGCCTAGCAGGTCGGACACAGCCGGCGCACTGCCGCGATACGGAATGTGCGTGATGGGAGCACCGGTGCGCAGCTTGAACATTTCGCCAATCAGGTGGTGCGCGCTGCCGGGGCCGGCCGAGCCATAGTTGTACTTGTCCGGATTTGACTTCGCGTCCGCAACGAGTTCTTGGATGGTCTTCGCCTTGACATTGCTGTTGACGACCACGACGTTCGGCACGATGGCAGTCATGGCAATGGGCACCAGGTCGGTATCGAATTTGTAGGAAAGTTTCAGCACCGACTGAGCAATGGTGTGGTGAGCGCTGCCGGCCAGCAACGTGTAACCGTCAGGCGGTGACTTCGCCGCGGCATCGGCACCAAGCGTCGCGGAGGCACCGGACTTGTTCTCGATGACGACGGGTTGCCCCAGCTCCTTGGTGAGCGTGGGCGAAATCAGACGCATCAGCGTGTCGGTCGTGCCGCCCGCAGGGAACGGCACAATCATCTTGATGGGGCGGGTGGGGTAGTTTGCTGCCGGGTCTGCTGCGAATGCAGGCGTAGTCGCGGTAACCGTACAGGCGAGCGCGCCCAGCGCCAGGCGGAACATGGCGTTCATGCTTTGTCTCCTTGAGTTTTCGAGCGGTAGTTGGGTGCCGTCAGGCCGGCCCTAATTCAAAGAAGCCTGACGGGAAACGCGAAGCGCTATGAAGGACTCGACTGAAGCGATGTGCGGTACAGGTTCTCGCGAGTCATCTCTTCGCCGAGCTGTCCATGCGCGCAGGCTGTCCGGGCAACTAGGCATGAGGCATTCAGGCCGGGCGGCGACAGCCGTAGTGAGAGAAGATGGGTTGTGCGGCGCATGGTCGAGGGCGGATGCAGTCAGATTTCGGTTGGCGTGGCCCGATAACGAACGGTCTGTGTGTACCGGTCGTGCGGGTAGTAGCTAATCGATGCCTGAATCATTCCCTGGTTGGCATCGTAGAAGAAACGCACCATCTGCAGCGCAGCGCTTCCAGGTTGGGCTTGCAGGATGTCGGCGAGTTCTGCGTCGAGCAGCGTCGCAGTGGTGTGCTGCTGAATTTCGGCCACACGCACGCCAAACATCTTTTCGATGCTCTTGTAAATCGGCGCGTTCGAGACGGCGTGCCGCTTCTGTGCTTCGGCATACCGCGGCGATACGTAGATACGGACATAGCTCATCGGCAAGTCCGCGCCGGGGCGCTTGCGAACGAAAGAGACTTCCGAGAGGAGGAGTCCTTTTGCGGCATTGAGCGTATTTGCCAACGCGTCGTCGACCACCACCTCGCGATGGCTTACCAGGTGCATCTCGGTGTTCTCAACGAACTGGAGCAAATCGCTGACCGAGTTCACGGCGCTGAACACGTCGTCTCGATGCACCGGCTCGCGCACGATGGTGCCTATGCCGGGATGCGAAGAGATGAGTCCCTGTTCGCGCACGGCCCGCAGTGCTTGGCGCACCGTCTGGCGGCTGACGCCATACCGCTGCGCCAGCTCGTTCTCAGACGGCAGGATGGAGGCTGGTTGGTATTTCCCTTCCTGGATATCCGTGGTGAGGATATTGGCCAGGGTCGAGTACAGCGGCTGCCTCCCGCCGGTACTCAAAAGAAGATTCTTGCCGTGTTCCGAGGCCATTGCGTTGTTCCCCATGCCCGCTACGGGCGGATGCGACCCCGTACCGGAGTCATTGAGTTCACTAACGCGAATTATCTCCGAAGCCTGTACGGTTGTCCGGCCAATACGGCCCGCTCCGCCCCGGGAACTGGGCGAACCGACATGCGGATGTGGCGAGTGGGCTGTTTTCATTTGGCTGTCCGAATGTACGTACTGTACGGCTGTTCGTACATTATGCTTCCGTGACCAGGTTTGGTATGAGGGTTTCTACTAGGTCAAGCGCGGTGCCTGTCTCGGGGCCCAGAATGTACAGAGAGAGGCAATGCGGCGCGAAGGCCCGAAGGCCGCCTAATAGGGACGCAGGCAAACAAACTGTCGGCCGCCGGCACGCATGCCGAAATATGCGAGGGGCAGCAAGCCTTGCTCGGGAAAGCGCCCTGGCGCGTAACCGGTTGTCGAATCCACACCGACACAGTGAGTCCCTAAGGGGCTGAGCGCGGGTCGGCGGGCAAGTCTCTTCGCGCGCCGAGCGCGTTGTACCGCTCGCGCGTCGTCTCCGCGCGGCATTCAGGCCCAAGCTGAACTGTGGGACGGCATCGGTGCCGCATCTAGTAGGTGAATTTTGGTCAAGTAGCCCCTGGCCGGCGTTCGCCCGAGCCGTATGGCCCATTCAGAAAATCCGGATTCTCCCCGTGCCTGTTCTCCGGCAACCTTGCGCCACTACCGAGGAAATAGGCAGGCCTGCAGCCTGCCAAGACGGTATTGGAGACAGACATGATTTGCAGAACCGGAGTAATGAGCCTTTGCCTTGGCGCCAAGTGGCTGGTCATGGGGGCAGTGGGGCTCGGGATTTCCTCGGGAGTGATGGCCGAGAATGCGTTTCCGTCGAAACCTATCACCCTCGTCGTGCCGTTTTCGGCCGGCGGTCCGACGGATGTGGTTTCCAGGGCACTTGGTCAGGCCATGTCCAAGGACCTAGGGCAAAGCGTCATCGTGGAGAACCGCCTGGGCGCAGGAGGAACGGTGGCGGCTGCATATGTCGCTCGAGCACAGCCGGATGGCTACACCATCCTCATTCACCACAATGGGATGGCGACCGCGCCGGCGTTGTATAAGAAACTCTCGTACGACCCGCTAAAGGACTTTGCGTACATTGGGCAAGTTGCCGATGTGCCAATGACGCTTCTCGGGCGTAAGGACCTTCCGCCCACAACGGCTGCTGACTTAGTCAAGTACGTGGCCCAGAACAAGGACAAAGTTTCTCTAGCCAACGCCGGTCTGGGCGCAGTGTCGCAACTGTGTGGGCTCCTGTTTGAGGAAGCCGTGCATACGAAGATGAACTCGATTCCTTATCAGGGTACAGGGCCAGCACTTACTGCATTGCTGGGCGGTCAGGTTGACCTGCTGTGTGACCAGACGACCTCGACGCTGTCGCACATCAACGCGAACCGACTCAAAGTTTATGGGGTCACCACGCCGAAGCGAATCAAGGCGCTTCCCAATACGCCGACTCTGCAAGAGGGTGGTCTCAAGGGTTTCGAGATGAAGGTGTGGCATGGGCTATACGCTCCCAAGGGTACCCCGCCGGCGGTGACAGCACGTCTCACCAAAGCTCTGCAGAAGGCGCTGCAGGACCCGATGGTATCCAAACGACTCGATGAGCTTGGTGCCGAGATTGTTCCGGTAGACAAGCAAACTCCGGAGGGGCTGAAGACTTGGCTTAAGGCGGAAAGCGACAAATGGCAACCGTTGTTGAAGACGATGAAGGTAGAGGCGGACTAGGACGCTCGCCTGCGTGGATGGCCGAGTACCACGGCCATGCGCGTCGGAGATAGTGAAACCCGTGACGACAGAAACGCCGGCATTGCGAATGCAAGCCGGCGTTTTCGCATTTTTGCCACGCGCTAAGCGCTCATTCAGAACATCCTGGGACGACCAGGCTTGTGTCGGCCCAGCGTGTCGCCGCCTGCGCCAAAAGATGCGCGGGTTGTTCCAGTTGCCTATCTCCGAGCGCTTTCGACGTGGTGCGTTGCTACATCCATGGGGGCGGCTGCGGCATGGCCACTTGCGGACCCGATTCTAGTCTCGCCTGTCCTGTGGGTAGCGCTGGGGACTCTCGGGACGTTCACGCAGACGGCAGATTGATTTCCGGGCGCAGTCAAAACATCCGTTGATGGCAGCAGCATTATTTTCTATTTCACCATGCGCCTCCGTACTAGATACCATCGATGCAACGGGTATCGATGCAACGGGTATCGATGCACACACCACCCGGCTAAATAATCACCTGGAAGAGACATGAAACGCTTGTTGGTTCAAGTGGGGATTGGTGCGCTCGTAACCTTTGGCGCTCAAGCCCAGCCGGCATACCCGGACCATCCGATTCGCATGGTTGTAGGTTTTGCCGCCGGTGGAAGCACGGACCTAGTGGCCCGTATTGTGGGCAACAAGCTAGGTGCCATACTGGGCCAATCTGTCGTCGTGGAGAACAAGGCGGGGGCAGGAGGCACTATCGCCACTGACGCCGTGGCCAAAAGCAAGGCCGACGGTTACACGCTACTTTTTGGCACCAGTTCCCATGCCATCAACGCTTCCTTGTACAAGACTCTGCCGTATGAGCCCAACGCGGTAGTGCCAGTTGCGGTGGTGGCAGCCGTGCCAATGGTTCTCGCCGTGAATCCGTCCGTCAAGGCAAACACGGCCAGGGAACTGGTCGACGACATCAAAAAGAATCCTGGGAAGTACAGCTACGGTTCTGCAGGAAAGGGTAGTGCGTTGCACATGGCAGTGGAGCTGCTCAAGTACCAGGAGCATCTAGACATTGTCCACGCGCCATTTCGAGGCGCAAGCCAGGCCGTTCAGTCTGTGATTTCCGGCGACCTCCAGTTCATCACTGATGCGGTTACTACCGCAGGACCGATGATTAAGGCCGGCCGTCTGAAGCCTCTTGCTGTGACGACGGGCACACGCTCCAGTGTGCTGCCGAATGTGCCGACAATGAAGGAGGCTGGTTTTCCTAACTACGAGACATCCATCTGGAACATGGTGATGGTGCCTCGAGGCACACCGGCCCCTGTCGTCCAGAAGTTGAGCGCTGCCTTGTTACAGACAGTCAAAGACCCGGAAGTCCGCGAACGGCTAGCCAAGATTGGAGTTGAGCCCATCTTGGATTCCACACCCGACAAAGCCGCCAAGTTCGTTCAAGCCGAGACGCAACGATGGGCAGACGTTATCAAGGCAGGAAACATCCAGCCGGACTAACCGTCGTCAATGCATGCCGCTACGGGCCTACCCACTCGGCGCCTGGCCAAGCTCCATCGAGCACTAGCCGTTTGGCCAGAGTCACCAGTTCCGCCGAAACAAAGCTCGCGGCTGGGGACATTCGACGCGTAGCCGCATGTGCCAGCACGATTCGCCGGGAGAGGTTGGGGGAGGTAATTGGTGCAGCCGCCAATATGCCTTTTTCCAGTTCTTCGGATACCGCCGAGCTGGGTAGAACTGTGTACCCAAAGCCCTTTGCAACCAGAGATTTTTGGACAGCCAGGGAATTGGTCTCGACCGCGATAGTGGGTTTGATTCCTGCGACAGCGCACGCATGCTCGACCACTGTGCGAAGACCGTGCGGCGCGTTTGGTAGCACAAGCGGAAGGTCTCGAAGGCTCTCGATGGTGTGCGCATCGCCTTGCGGCACGGTGCCAGGAAGGCCGACTAGATAGAGCTGTTCGTCGAGCAGCGCCTCTACTTGCAGGCCAGGGGAAGCTTTGATGTCGTACAAGAGCGCTATCTCAACGTCGCCTGCCTCAAGCCACTGAAGGAGGTTGCCTGCGTAGCCCACATTGAGCCGAACAACGAGTTGCGGATGCTTGCCTTTCACAGTTGCGACAAGTTCTGCTGCCAGTAACTCGCACGTACTCGGCAGCAAACCGATGACGGCTGTGCCTGAAATCGCCCCTTTCACCGGCTGAATCTCAGCCTTGGCTCGGTCCAGTTCGCGCAACGCGCGTCGGCCGTACTCAACCAATGTTCTACCAGCCTCCGTGAGGACCATTCCATGCCGCTCGCGCTCAAAAAGCTCTACACCGAATTCCTCCTCAAGCAGCCTTACATGCCGGGAAACAGCAGGTTGAACAATGCTAAGGAGTTCGGCGGCCTTGGTGGCGCTCCCGGTTTCCGCGATGGCCAGCAGCGCACGCAGTTGCTTGATGTCCATATGTCCCCTAGTGCACTCCGCTGTCATCCAAATTACTGATTGGAGGAATCACTTTATTGTATTTCATAAAGCCTGCCAGTCAGTTCTATGATAGCAGATGTCATTCCCCACCGAGACAATCTCCCATGACCAATCCAAATTCTGAGCCCCTTGCCTGGCAAGAAGATATCTTTCAAGTCCTCAAGCAAAACGGGGTTCGCCAAGTTGCTTACGTGCCGGACGCCGGCCATTCCCATGTCATCAAACGGGCCAAAGAGGACCCCGAAATCCGCGACGTTGTTCTCACCACCGAAGAAGAAGGTGTCGGTGTTGTCAGCGGCGCGTGGCTGGGTGGCGAGCGCGCGGTCCTGCTAATGCAGAGCAGTGGTGTTGGCAACTGCGTGAATATGTTCTCGCTGCTGGATAGCTGCCGCTTCCCGTTCTTCACCATCATCACCATGCGCGGCGAGTACGCCGAGTTCAATCCGTGGCAGGCGCCAATGGGCTTGGCCACCGCCAAGGCGCTTGAGCTGATGGGCATTACGGTGTATCGCGTGGACTCGCCGGAAGATGCCGCAGAACTCATCGACGCGGGACTGGTCTCCGCATTCGACGCAGGACAACGCGTCGCCATTCTTCTCTCTCAAAGCCTCATCGGCCGCAAAAAGTGGGTGCGCTGAACATGACTACCTCGACCTCCAAGTCGGCGATTAACCGCCGCGAATTCGTTGCCGCCCTGCTGAAGCAGTTTCCTGATGCGCTCGTCGTGACGGGTCTTGGCTCCCCTTCGTACGACGTTTTTGCGGCAGGGGACCGTCCTTCCAATTTTTATCTTTGGGGCGCTATGGGCGGGTCTACCTCGGTTGCGCTCGGGCTGGCCCTGGCACAACCCGAAAAGCAGGTCATTGCCATTACAGGCGATGGCGAGCAGTTGATGGGTATCGGCAGTCTTGCCACTGCCGCAGCTCAAAACCCAAGGAACCTGGCAGTTGTGATTCTTGACAACGGTCACTTCGGTGAGACCGGCATGCAGCAAAGCCATACCAGCCTGGGCACCAACCTCGCAAAGGTGGCAGCCGGATGCGGTGTTCGCTCGACGCTCGAAGTCTCCGAGATTGCGGAACTGGATAAGCTGACGCAGGCAATCAAGAATGCGGATGGCATGACCGTGGCTCAGGTGTACATTGCCGCGGAAGAGCATCAGCGCGCTCTGCCCCCGCGCGACGGCGTATTCGTCAAGAACCGCTTCCGTCAGCACCTGGGATTTGCGCCGCTCTAGTCTTCTAACCCATCCGGACAGCATTGCGCCATGAAGCAGTATCAAATGTTCATCGACGGGACCTTCGTGAATGCGAGCGATGGTCGTTGGTTCGAAACCCAGAATCCCTTCACCGGGAAAGCCTGGGCCCAAGTCGCTCGCGGCACGGAGGCGGACGTCGACCGCGCGGTCAACGCAGCCGATAATGCGTTCCGCGCTGGCCCGTGGGCAGAAATGACAGCCACCCAGCGTGGCGCTTTGCTGCGGAAGCTAGGAGACCTTATCGCCAGGGATGCCGAACAGCTGGCTGAGTTTGAAGTGCGGGACAACGGCAAGTTGCTCGCTGAGATGAGCGCGCAGGTCAAGTATCTGCCGCAGTGGTTCTACTATTTCGGCGGCCTTGCCGACAAAATCGAGGGAACGGTCGTTCCGCTAGACAAGAAGGGATACTTCAACTACACGCGGAATGAACCCGTGGGTGTCGTAGCCGCCATTACACCGTGGAACTCCCCGCTAATGCTGTTGGCGTGGAAAATCGCGCCGACGCTGGCTTCGGGGTGCACGGTAGTCGTAAAGCCGTCCGAATTCACTTCGGTCTCCGCTTTGGAACTGGCTCTGCTCTTCCAGGAAGCGGGCTTCCCAGCGGGCGTGTTTAATGTGGTGACGGGTTTCGGAGCCGAGGTTGGGTCACCGCTCGTCATGCATCCACTTGTTAAGAAGGTAACGTTCACGGGCTCCGATGCAACCGGGCGCGCCATCAACCAGCAATGTGCAGCACAGTTCAAGCACGTGAGCCTGGAACTGGGCGGGAAATCGCCCAACATCGTGTTCAATGATGCAAACATGGACGATGCAGTCAACGGCGCTGTCTCGGGCATCTTCGCGGCCAGCGGGCAAACCTGCATTGCTGGCTCTCGTCTGCTGTTGCAGGAGGATATCCATGATGCGTTCATCGACAAGCTACTAACGTTGGCGAAGACGGCAAGGCTTGGCAATCCAATGAACGCGTCGACGCAGGTGGGCCCCATCACAACGCCGGCACAGTATGAAAAGGTCCTCTCCTACATCAAGATTGCGAAGGAAGAGGGGGCAAACCTTCTGCTGGGTGGCCAGCCGGCATCATGCGGAGATGGGTGGTTCGTCGAGCCCACTATCTTTTCCAATGTGACGCCACAGATGCGCATTGCCCGAGAGGAAGTGTTTGGTCCGGTACTTTCGGTTCTGAAATTCAAGGACGAAAAAGATGCTATCGAGATTGCCAACGATAGCTGCTATGGGCTTGGGGCAGGGGTTTGGACATCTGATATCGGTCGCGCGTTTCGGATGTCGGAAAGGATTCAGGCCGGCACCGTGTGGGTGAATACCTATCGAGCCGTCAGCTTCATGTCGCCCTTTGGCGGCTATAAGGATTCGGGTCTGGGTCGGGAAAACGGGATTGATGCCATCCGCGCGTACCTCCAGACAAAGAGCGTGTGGATTAACACAGGCGCCGGTTCAGGGAATCCGTTCACTATTCGATGAGTCGTGGCCTGCGCGGATGCTTGCGCCGCGCAGCGTCCGTATTTCCGGCGGTTGACAATCTGCCTTCAGCTGCACCATGGCGAATAGGTGCGGCGCTTAGCAAAGAACGTGATGACAAAGAGCAGAATTTCACTGGATTTCGATTTGGCTAAGCCGGGCAAGCACGCGGGCTATGCAAGACTTCCATACTCAGTGAATCGCTCGGCGTACGGATGGCTTCCCATCCCGGTAGTGAGCATCAAGAACGGCGTAGGTAAGACCGTGTTGCTGTTGTCGGGAACCCATGGCGACGAATACGAAGGGCAGGTGGCACTGACGCGCTTGGCGCGACAATTGCAGGCCAACGATATTCAAGGGCATCTCATCATCTTGCCGATGGCGAATTACCCGGCAGCTAAAGCCGGTAATCGCGTGTCTCCGATAGATGAGGGAAACCTGAATCGCCTCTATCCCGGAAATCCGAGTGGCGCACCCTCCGAGATGATTGCCCATTTTATCGAGACCGAACTGATGAGCCGCGCGGACTTCGTATTCGACCTCCATAGCGGCGGGGCATCGCTCAACTATTTGCCTGCGACAACATCCGTCGCTTCAACGGGCTCTTCGTCTGAAGCGGAGCGCAGAGCTCTGATGTCTACGTTCGGAGCGCCCTACGGACTATTCTTCTCGAGTGCACCAGGGCGCGGCAGCTCTTCCGAAGCCGCGGCGCGCAACGGCATACCGCGTCTGGGCACTGAACTAGGCGGCCGCGGATGGGTTCACCCTGCCTACCGTGAGATGTGCGAGTCGGGCGTACTGCGTGTATTGGCTTGGCTTGGCGTGACTAAATCAGAGGGGCTTCCTCCGCCGCCCGAGGTTAGGTTTCTTTCTGTTGACAAGGATTGCTTCGTCTATGCGCCAGAAAATGGCCTGTTTGAAGCTAGTGTCATGCTTGGCGATGAGGTGAGGGTGGGTGACCTCGCCGGCTACGTCTATTTCCCTGAAAGCCCGCTCCGCGTTCCTGAAGCGGTGCATTTCTTGGCAAGCGGTGTCGTGGTTTGCGAACGAGCCGTGGCAATGTGCGAGCGCGGAGACTGTCTCCTCCACTTGGGGAAGGCAATCTAGTCCGGTAAAGAGCGTAAGCCGGCAACGCGCGATTCGGCTTCTAGACAGGGTCTGAGCAGAAATGGACGTGAAGAAAGTGGCACGATGACTTCTTCAGCAATCGAGAGGTTTGTGATACGCGGAATCGCCGGTGACATTGAGCTGTTGGTTAATGTGCCGGAGGGACCCATTCGCGGCATCGCGGTCATCGCCCACCCTCATCCGCTGCAGCGGCGGAACCGCAGAACATAAGGTTCCAAATTTGTTTGCGAAGATACTAGCGTCCCGTCAATACGTCGCCGTTCGCCCCAATTTCCGGGGCGTAGGGGGCTCGGAAGGCACGCATGACTTCGGAAACGGAGAGACTCTCGATGTGCTATTGGTCATCGAGCACTTGCGACCAATCTATCCGGCCTTACCCCTTGTTTTGGCGGGATTCTCCTTCGGCGCATACGTGATTGCACGGACCGCGGGGGTGCTACACGAACAGGGGGTCAATTGCACTCACATCGTGCTCGCCGGCACACCATGGGGAACTATAGAAGGGCAGCGCACCTACGAGACGCCTCCCGTACCATCCACGACCATGGCAATTCACGGTGAGAGGGACCAGCGCGTAGAGCTCAAAGCCGTGTTCGACTGGGCGCGTCCGCAAGGCTTGCCTATCGTCGTTGTTCCTAACGCCAGCCACTTCTTTACCGGAAAATTGGCCGTCCTGGAGCGCTTGGTGGGCGCATATCTGGACCATTCGCCATAACCGGTTGACAGTCGCGCGAGCTAAGGTGATGGCAGGCCGGCATTCATCACGCAGTCTGGAAAATTGTAGAAAAATCGCAGCACTCCTGGGCGAGCATGACGATGGCTGCAATCAGCGTGCTTCGTTGGTCCGACTTGTACATCGCCACGTAGGTGGCATCCGGTAGCGGCGGATTGACTTCAAGGACATCGAGAAGTCCAGCGCTTTGCATCTGACGAAGGCAGTCTTTCGGGAAGTAGCTCACTCCGAACCCGGATATGGTAAGGGCTATCAATGCCACGATGCTATTGCTGACGATAACGTTGACGGGGCGAAATCCTATCGACTTGAACCAGCTGTCGTAAATAATCCCCGTGCCAGACTTGTCCACGAGTACGCGCCTCGCCGCGAGTTCGTGTATCTGGATTGGCCGCCGAGCGTCAAGCAATCCAGGCTTGCACATCCACGCGTTCTCAACTTTGCCCACTACCTTTGATGCAAAGCGCGCATCTGTATAGGCATCGGGCACTACCATCAAATCAAGCTCGTCCGCCAGGAGCTTGTCCCGTAGCTTAGTGCTCATATCCACTTCGGGCTCGATGACGACTCGTGGATAGTGTTCGTGAATCTGATTGACCAGTCGGGGTAGCCAGGTCATGGCCGATAGCTCGGTAACGCCAATGCGAACCCGACGCTGCATCGCGTCCGGTTGGGTGAATTGCTCCATCGCAGCATCCCGTTCCGCTAGAAGCTTCTTTGCCAACAAGAACATCTCTTCCCCTTTTTCCGTCAGCCGGGCGGTTCTTGTTCCGCGGTCGAACAATTGCGTGTTGAAGAGTTGTTCGAGCTCCTGCACCCTTTTGGAGACTGCGGACTGGGTTGTGTGCAACCTCAGGGCGGCTTGCGCGAATCCGCCCGCTTGAACGACCCAGAATATTGCCTCAAGTTGTTTAAACGTAACCACAGTGCACCTTGCTAGGGATAACCACTAAAACACATTGCTTCTATTCATCGAATCGCATCGATAAAACTCGTTTGTTGTAATTGTATTCTGGTATCAAAATGCATCCAACAGTTTCTCCTCTCGAGAGGAGAAAAGAGAGAATCTCGCCCCCTATAGCTGAGGCGGGTAGGGAGGCCGGAGACCTTAGAGAATGCAGCGGTCCTTCATACATGGGCCGGATGCCGGTGGAAAGCAGGTAACAAGATGGGCGACTCTTGCTCCATCTATTCGAGCTAGGCACGTTCGCGTGCCCCACGCGTGTGTCGCAGTTCAGAGCCTCAGCCCTTGCTGAGGCTTTCAATCCCCAAGACCTGAAAGGATGAATTCCATGCGTAAGTTGTCGGCAATCGCTATTGCAGCCGTGAGCCTCTCGCTGACTACAGTCAGTGTCTTCGCGGACCAGCTGGCGGACATCAAGCAGCGAGGTGCACTGGTTTGCGGTGTGTTGGGCACTATCGAGCCATTTAGCTTCACCAATGCCCAGACCAGGGAAGTACAAGGGTACGACGTGGATTTCTGCAGCGCGATTGCCAAGAGCCTGGGTGTGAAGCTCGAACTCAAGCTGATTGCGACCGCGGCGCGGATTCCCGAGCTACAGCAGGGGCGAGTGGACATCCTTGCAGCCGCACTTGGCTGGACGCCGGAACGGGCCGAACAAATTGGTTACAGCGACCAGTACTTTGTCAGTCTGACCAAAGTGGTGGTGAAACGCTCGGAAGGACTGAAAACTACGGCTGACCTCGCGGGAAAGCGCGTGAGCGCGAATAAGGGGTCGACCTCGGAGATGGCCGTCAAGAAGACAGTCCCGACGGCAACAACCGTAACCTATCAGGACGCGCCCGCTGCCTTCTTGGCACTGCAGCAGGGCCGAGTGGACGGTTTGGCACTTGGCGAGATGATGTTGGTCAAGTTGAAGATGCAGGCAGAGGCGACGACGCCCATCGATATCCTCGAACCGCCGGTCATGCACGAATACTGGGGGCTTGGGATGCGCAAAGGGGAAACCGGCTTCGCGAGTCACGTGAATGGAGTGCTGCAGTCAATGGAAAAATCGGGAGAGGCGACACGCATCTTCGACAAGTGGCTGGGCGGTGGCACGCAGTACAAGATGCGCCGTGACTTCAAAGTTGAGCCAATCAAAGGCTAAAGACTTGCCGGCCGGCATACGCCGGCCGCTCCCGAACACCCATTAGGCGCATCACCTATGAAGTTGGATTTCTCAATACTCTTACAGGGCGAGTATCCACGCCTGATAGCAGCCGGAGTTGTCACGTGGCTAGAGCTAGCCGCCCTTTCCTGGTTGCTTGCAATTGCGCTCGGAACCGTCCTGGCGGTTGTCCGATTAAGCAACAATCGTTGGGGGCAAGCGGCGGTGGCTGCCTATGTTGAGTATCACCAAAGCGTGCCCATCCTGGTGCAGGTGTTCCTCTGGTACTTTGGGCTTCCGACATTGCTTCCGGAGTCCGTCCAGACGTGGTTCAACAAGAACAATAGCGAATTCGTCTTCGCTTTCATAGCCATCGGTCTTTGCATGGCGGCATATATATCGGAGGACCTTCGGGGTGGAATTCGCTCGATACCCAAGGCACAGCTAGAGGCATCCCGCGCCCTGGGTATGACCTATCTCCAGGCTTGCCGGAAGGTCATTCTGCCGCAGGCGGCACGAATCGCTTTGCCCCCGATGATTAGCCACACCGTCTTGCTCGTCAAGAACACCAGCCTTGCCATGACCATTGGGGTGGTGGAACTAACTTATGTGACGAGAGAGATTGAGAGCGCAACTTTTCGCACTGTAGAGGTCTATCTGTTAGCAACCATCGCGTACCTCGGTGTCTCTCTGCTAATCATGGCTGGCGGCTCTGCCTTTGAGCGCCACTATCGACTGAAGACGAGGTAAGCCGTGGAATCCATTATTTCAATTCTTCGCGAGAACGGCGAGATTCTGCTCATGGGGCAGTATCCTAACGGCCCCCTCGGGGGGCTGGCTATTACGCTGCTACTGTCCCTACTCGGTCTTGTGCTGGCGTTTCCGCTCGGGATTCTCGTTGCGCTCGCCCGGGTGTCCTCCATGAGTTGGATGAACAAACCTGCCGTCTGTCTTGTGTATCTCGTCCGTGGCGTTCCACTGCTCATGTTCATCTTCTGGGTGTATTTCTTTGTGCCCATCTTGATTGGGCGGACAGTGAGCGGATTCACGACGATGCTGGTGACACTCGTCATCTATGAGGGCGCCTATATCTCCGAAATCATTCGTGCAGGCATAGAAGGTTTGCCGAAGGGACAGACGGAAGCAGCTCGTGCAGTCGGCCTCTCCTATATGCAGACAATGAGAAAGGTGGTCCTTCCCCAGGCACTGTACAACATGATTCCTTCGATGATTAGCCAGTTTGTCTCCATCATCAAGGACACGTCACTTGCTTATGTCATTAGCGTCAATGAACTGACTTTTGCTGCAAACCAGGTGAACGGCATACTTCTCACCAAGCCGTTTGAGGTGTTCCTCATCCTTGCTGCGGTCTATTTCTTGCTCGGCTTCGCACTGACATCTTTGGCGCGCTATGTGGAGCGCCGCATCACCAACAAGCGTACGGGCGTCCGTCGTGATGCTGCCTCCGTATCAGTGGTGTCACCGGCAGTCGTCGTTGACTAATCTAACGGTCATTGGAGGTATTTTCAATGCAAAACAGTGCAGCATCTCAGATTCCCATGATTAATTTCAAACGCGTTAACAAATGGTACGGAAGCTATCACGCCCTCAACGACGTAACTGCCGAGGTTGCACGGGGGGAGGTGATTGTTGTATGTGGCCCGTCCGGTTCGGGGAAGTCGACGCTGATTCGAACAGTAAACCGCCTGGAGGACATTCAGAAGGGGGCGATTGAGTTTGGTGGACAGGACGTAAATTCGCCGGCACTCGACATCAACAAGTTCCGCAGTCACGTTGGTTTTGTCTTTCAAAGCTTCAATCTGTTTCCCCACTTGTCCGTGGCGGAAAATATCATGCTTGCCCCGATGTCTGTTCAAAAGAAGAAGAAGTCGGATGCTCGGCAACGAGCCGCGCAATTGCTGGAACGCGTCGGCTTGGCGAGTAAGGCGGACTCTTATCCCGGGCAGCTTTCTGGGGGGCAACAACAGCGTGTTGCCATTGCGCGTGCACTTGCTATGGACCCGCCGGCCATGCTGTTTGACGAGCCAACAAGCGCACTGGACCCGGAAATGGTGGGCGAGGTACTGCAGGTGATGAAGAGCCTTGCACGGGACGGGATGACGATGATGTGCGTCACGCACGAAATGAACTTCGCACGCGAGGTCGCTGACCGTGTTTGGTTCATGGACAACGGTTGCCTAGTCGAGAGTGGTAACCCAGACACTTTTTTTTCCAACCCGCAGAGTGACCGTGCCAAGAAGTTTTTGAGCGACCTGCGGACCCATTGATTTACCTTATCGGCTTGGCGCTTTAAGCGTATCTTGCTGAACAATCTGAACATGTAGAATGAATAAATTCGATATCGCGGCCATACGGGCTGCCGCAGAACGTTTGTCTGGGTATATTATTCGGACCCCCATCATCGAATCGCCCATGCTGGATGAGGTGTGTGGCTGCAACGTATACGTGAAGGCCGAGCCCCTGCAGCGTACAGGTTCCTTCAAGATAAGGGGGGCGTTGAACAAGATGCTCACTCTGAATGCAGAGGAACTCAGTAGAGGCGTAATAACATTTTCTGCTGGCAACCACGGTCAGGGAGTTGCCGCGGGTGCCAAGTTTATAGGATGCCC
The DNA here is from genome assembly GCA_000955785.1 of Burkholderiaceae bacterium 16. Taxonomy (GTDB): domain Bacteria; phylum Pseudomonadota; class Gammaproteobacteria; order Burkholderiales; family Burkholderiaceae; genus Cupriavidus. The sequence goes on along the minus strand of JYOD01000006.1, from coordinate 61,399 downwards.
CGCCGTCATTGTATTGCCGAAAACCGCGGCTGAAATCAAGATTGAGAGCTGCCGCTGGTGGGGAGCGGAGATTGTTTTGTATGACCCGCAAACGGAGGACCGCGAAGCCGTAACACGCCACCTCATGAAGGAGCGAGGACTGACCTTCATATCGCCGTTCGATGACTATGACGTCATGGCAGGGCAAGGTACCGCCGGATTAGAGATTTGCGAGCAGCTGGAGGCGCGCGGGGTAGTGCCGGATGCCATCCTGGTCAACTGCAGTGGCGGCGGCCTTTCGTCGGGGGTAATCACGGCGGTGAAGGCAATGTGGCCGAATGTCCAAGCGTACATTGTAGAGCCGGCCGGAATTGAGAAGATGGCGCTGTCATTGGTGAGTGGCGTTCCCGAAAAAAACAGCTCAGTCCCCAAAACTGTTATGGATGCCATTGCTGGTCCGGTTGCAGGCACCAAACCTCTCAGCGTACTCTTGCGTCACGATGTGAAGGCGCTGAGCGTGAACGACGATGAGGCGTTGCGCGCTGTAGCGACGGCATTCCGCCTGCTGAAGCTCGTCGTCGAGCCTGGTGGCGCAGCTTCGCTGGGGGCGCTGTTGGCGAGGAAGGCCGACCTGGTTGGGAAGAACGTTGTGGTTATCTGCTCTGGCGGAAATGTGGATGCTCGCGTGTACACGCCGGCAATAGTTGGGAGCGCAGGGGGGAACAACTCATGAGTCCTGAACAAAGACTCCTGGAACTTGGGCTGGAACTCCCAGCGGCCTTACCCCCCAATGGCACATACGTCCCCTATCGGGTGGTCGGGAGCATGCTTTACCTGTCGGGCCATGGGCCTCGTCTACCCAACAATACCTATCGACTAGGCCGACTGGATTCGCTGGAACAAGCGTCGGCGGCGTATGAGGATGCACGGCTTACGGCGTTGAACATGCTTGCGAGCATCAAGCTAGCTCTCGGGGACCTGAGTCGCGTGGAGGCAATAGTCAAACTGTTGGGTATGGTGCATGCTACTCCGAGTTTCAAGAATCATTCCTGGGTCATCGATGGCTGCTCAGACCTTCTGGTGAGTATCTTTGGGGAGAAAGGGTTGCACGCCCGCTCGGCGGTTGGTATGAGCTCCCTTCCCCATGGAATGACGGTTGAAATCGAGGCAATTATCCAGATTCGTGATTGAGCATGTTCCGTTCGTCTTGCGTCCCACGGCGTGGGACAGGACTAGGGCAACGAGGTGCCGTCAGTCCTACCAGATAAAAGCCTCCAAACCTTGAATACTTCACGGGCCATCAAAGCGCCATTCATGAACGCGGTGTTGTCGCGATGGATGTTTATTAGTTGGGCGTCAGCGGAAGAGGGAGTGTTGCCTTGGCGTGTTGCCATCAGGCGAGGCCAGCCCCTCAGGCAACGCTTCCGCTCGGGCTGCCCCCCGCGGCCTCCGCGACTTTGATAAGCTCGTCAATGAGGGCCTTCGCGCAGCTAGGAAGCCCATCCAATTCCCGAGCAATCACTACGCGCTCGCGTATGGCCCAAGGCTCGTCGAGTTCCAGGATTTCCAACTTCATCGTGCGGCGATGGCGAAGGGTCGCCGATAGCGGAAGGATACCAATGCCAACCCCGGCTTCTATCATCCGGCACATGGCCTCAAAACTACGAACCTGAATTCGAATTTGCAGCTTGCGCCGCTCGTCTCGGACGAGGTCGGTAAGGAAAGCGTGAAGTGTACTTCCTTCATGCATACTTACATGCACATACTCCAGTGTGTCAACAAGCGAAACGTTCGACTTTTCCATCAGGGGATGCCGAGCGGGAGTCACCAACACCAGCTTGTCCGTACTGAAATGGACGACCTCAAGACCCTCCGAGTTTAGCGGCCCAGAGATGATTCCCAAATCGGCGCTAGCGTCCAACACCCCTCGAATAATGTCTCGCGTCTGGCGCTCTTGGAGGTCCACAGTGACCGCCGGCCGCTCTGCCATAAAGTGGGCGAGCACCTCGGGCATGAATTCCGTGACTGCGGTCGTATTTGCGAAGATGCGTATATGGCCAACTGAATCCTTGGAGAATTCCTCAAAGTCGCTGCGTACGTGTTCGAACTGGCGCTCGATGACCCGCGCATGCCGAAGAAGCCGCTCACCTGCGGGAGTCAGGGCCAGCCCTTTGCTTTCGCGATAGAAGAGCCGGGTTCCTAGCTGGTCTTCCAGTGCCTTAAGTCTCGCACTAGCCGCAGCAGGGGACAAAAATGCCTTTTTCGCCCCACGAGACAGGTTTTCCTCCTCGGCGATGCGTGCGAACAGCCGGAGGTCGGCGAAATCAAAGTGCATGAGGTACTCCTTCAGCATAACTGTACCAAGGCGTCACTTTTGTCGCAAACTTTGTCTGAGGAATGCCCGCAGGGCTTACATGGTAGCTCTATCAAGCTCTGCTTTCGGTGGAGGCGAATGAGCGGTTCGAGAATTCGAGATTTACCGCAGGGCTCCGCGCTGCGAGACTAGCCTCCAAGCGCAGAAATGCATCTCTTACGAGATGCAGTCGATACCTGGCGGTAAAGCAGGATGCGCTGGCATCGCGTGGCGACTTCTACTGTAAGGAGCAGCTGCCGCGTACCAAATTCGTTCGCCCGTTCCTGCTGCGGTAGGTCAGGCGAGGTACTTTCTTACTAAGGCTGCTATGCGTCCCCTTGATGGCATCACCGTTGTATCTCTAGAACATGCAATCGCTGCGCCCTTTTGCACCCGTCAGTTGGCCGACTTAGGTGCCCGGGTCATCAAGGTTGAGCGACCCAAGGTTGGCGATTTCGCCCGGGGCTATGACGAGCGCGTGGATGGCATGTCGTCACATTTCGCGTGGACGAATCGCTCCAAGGAGAGTCTTGCTCTGGACCTCAAGCACCGCGAAGCGCCTGCCATCCTTCAGAAAATCCTCGATAAAGCGGATGTGCTTGTGCAGAACCTCGCCCCGGGCGCTGCCGACCGCCTCGGCCTTTCGTACCAGGCGCTTTCCCAGCGCTACCCGGGCATCATCGTCTGCGACATTTCCGGCTATGGCAATGATGGCCCCTACCGGGACAAGAAGGCCTATGACCTGCTTATCCAGGCGGAGTCGGGATTCGTTTCTATCACCGGCACGCCGGAGAGCCCTTCGAAAGCGGGTTGCTCCATTGCCGACATCGCAGCAGGCATGTACGCGTACACCAACATCCTGGCCGCGCTGTTGCAGCGCGGGAAGACCGGTAAGGGGGCGCATATTGACGTATCGATGTTGGAGAGCATGGTTGAATGGATGAGCTATCCACTCTATTACGCTTTTGACGGTGCCACGCCGCCTCCGAGGGCCGGCGCATCGCATGCAACCATCTTTCCTTACGGCCCGTTCACGGCCGGTGACGGGAAGACCATCATTCTGGGGCTTCAGAATGAACGCGAATGGGATGCCTTCTGCCGGGTTGTCCTGGAGCGGCCGGAACTTGCCACGGACGAGCGGTTTGTCTCGAATTCGCTGCGTGCCAAGGGCCGGGTGGAGCTGACGGAAATCATCACCAATGCATTTTCCTCGCTGACTATTGATGCAGTAGTGGAGCGCCTGGAGCACGCGCAGATTGCTAACGCACGCATGAATGATATGCGGGATGTCTGGAATCATCCGCAACTCAAGGCGCGGGAGCGCTGGACTTCGGTCCAATCACCAGTGGGGGTCATCCCGGCATTGCTTCCTCCTGGGATGCCACAGTCGTTCGAACCACGGATGGATGCAATCCCCGCGCTTGGCCAGCACAGCGAGAGCATTCTTCGTGAACTCGGCTACACCAGTGATGACGTCTCCCGCTTGAGCACCGAAGGCGCAATCTAACGTCACGCTCTACCGTAGACTGACGCGGCTCCCTCAATTCGCGCTGCCTCTTCACGCCTCGTTCGTGGGCGAGAGGGGGCATGCGCGCTTGCTCACCAGAATCTGACCAAATGGCAACCAACAACTCTGCTCGTTCCTATCTCTTTGTGCCGGCCAATCGCCCCGAGCGCTTTGCCAAAGCCCACGCCTGCGGCGCCGACGTGGTCATTCTTGACCTTGAGGATGCCGTTTCTACTGACGATAAGGACCGAGCCCGGCACCTCTTGGTGGACTACCTGGCAACTGGCGGCTCTGGAATGGTGCGAATCAACGCGACGCAGACGCAATGGTTCGAGGATGACATCCGAGTGTGTCGCAAGGACGGTGTCCGTGGAGTGATTCTGCCGAAGGCAGAAAGCGCAGCGGATATTGCTCTGGTGGTGAAGCATCTTCCTCCGGAGGTCAAGGTTCTTCCGCTTATCGAAACCGCCAAAGGCATGGCCAACGTCAGCGAAATTGCTGCTGCACCCGGAGTAGAGCGCCTTGTATTTGGTACTGTGGATTTCCGGACTGAGCTCGGCATCGAGGGAGACGACCAGGAGTTGCTCTTCTTTCGTTCAATGCTCGTCTTGGCGTCACGGGTTGCGGGAATTGCTTCGCCAGTGGATGGGGTGACGGTATCCATTTCCGATGTGGATGAACTTCACAGGGCGAGTGAGCGCGGTCGGAGGCTGGGATTCGGGGCAAAGCTCTGCATTCATCCAGCACAGGTCTCCGGGGTGAATGGCGCCTATCGGGCCACCGAAACTCAGCTTGCCTGGGCGAAGAAGGTCGTTGAGCAAGCCAAGACCAGTCCCGGCGCCTTCCAACTCGACGGAGAGATGGTGGATGCACCGGTCATTGCGCGCGCGGTGGACCTGCTAAGGCAGGCCGGTCTGCAGCCAGATTGAAAGCATGCACGCGCAACATTCTCAACTACGAAGTGGCCCCACGATGAAGAAAATCTGCAGTCTCCTAGTCGCAAACAGGAGCGAAATCGCCATCCGCGTGATGCGCGCCGCCAGTGAACTGGGTATCCGTACCGTAGCCATCTACTCGTACCAGGACCGGTTCGCACAGCATCGCTTCAAGGCGGACGAGAGCTACCTCGTTGGCGAGGGGAAGAAGCCCGTTGATGCTTACCTCGATATAGATGACATCCTGAGGGTGGCGAGGGAAGCCGGCGTAGATGCCATCCACCCGGGCTATGGATTCCTGTCCGAGAATCCGGAGTTTGCCGAGCGTTGCGCGCAAGAAGGCATCGCTTTCATTGGCCCGAAGCCAAAGGTGATGCGGGAGCTTGGCAACAAAGTGGCTGCAAGGGCGCTGGCCGAGCGCGTGGGTGTACCGGTGGTTCCTGCGACGAATGCTCTGCCAGATGACATTGAGGAAGCCGGGAAGCTGGCGGCGGCCATCGGCTACCCTCTGATGCTGAAGGCTAGCTGGGGCGGAGGCGGCCGCGGGATGCGGGCGATTCAGCAGGAGGGGGACCTGGCTGACGCCATCGCAGCGGCCCGTCGCGAAGCGAAGGCGGCCTTTGGCAACGACGAGGTCTACCTCGAGAAGTTCATCTTGAGAGCAAAGCATGTGGAGGTCCAGATTCTCGGCGACACCCACGGCAACATCGTTCATTTGTTCGAGCGTGATTGTTCGGTGCAACGTCGAAATCAGAAGGTGGTGGAGCGGGCACCCGCTCCCTACCTGGATGACGCCAAGCGACATGCCTTGTGCGGCGAGGCGTTGAAGCTTGCGAATGCGGTGTCGTATACGCATGCCGGCACGGTGGAGTTCCTGATGGATGCTGACACCGAAGAGTTCTACTTCATCGAGGTAAATCCCCGGGTGCAAGTCGAACACACCGTTACCGAGGAAGTGACGGGTGTCGATATCGTGAAGGCTCAAATTCGCATCACCGAAGGGGCGAGCATTGGTGACGCTTCGTCGGGGGTGCCAGACCAGGACGGCATCAAGCTGCGCGGACATGCTGTCCAATGCCGCGTTACCACCGAAGACCCGGAGAATGGATTCGCACCTGACCACGGCAAGGTCACTGCGTATAGAAGTGCTGCAGGCTTTGGCATCCGTCTGGATGCGGGTACTGCATACACGGGTGCCGTTGTCACCCCCTACTATGATTCCCTGCTTGTCAAGGTGACGTGCAAAGGTCGGGATGCCGATGAGGCCAACGAGCGCATGAGTCGGGCACTGCGAGAGTTCCGGGTCCGGGGCGTGGCGACCAACCTAGCGTTCCTAGGAAACGTTATCGAACATGAGGCGTTTCGTTCGGGGCGCTGCACCACCCGGTTCATTGACAATACCCCGGAGCTGTTCAGTTTCCGGCAGCGCCGAGACCGGGCGACGAAGCTTTTGAACTTCATCGCCGACGTCAATGTCAATGGAAATCCCGATGTCAAGGGCCGCCTCGTTCCCAAGTCCATCATCCTGTCGCACCCGCTCCCTTCGAAGACAGTTTGCGATGAGATTCCGGAGGGAAGTCGGGCACTACTGTCCAGGCTTGGACCCAAAGCCTTCACCGAATGGATGAAGGACAGTTCGGCCGTCTTGCTTACCGACACTACCATGCGCGATGCTCACCAGTCGCTGCTGGCAACGCGACTGCGCACGCAAGACATGACCGCCATCGCGCCCTACTACGCGCGCCAGCTTTCGGGGCTCTTCTCAATGGAATGCTGGGGTGGCGCTACGTTCGACGTAGCGATGCGGTTCCTACGCGAAGACCCGTGGCAGCGCCTTGGGGCACTACGCGCCGCCGTCCCCAATATCCTGTTCCAGATGCTGCTGCGCGGCTCCAATGCAGTTGGGTACACGAATTACGCGGACAACGTGGTGCAGCACTTCGTCAAACGCGCTGCTGCGGAAGGCATTGACCTTTTCCGGGTTTTTGATTCGTTCAACTGGGTCGAAAACATGCGAGTGGCCATGGATGCGGTCATCGAGTCCGGGGCGCTTTGCGAAGGCACAATCTGCTACACCGGCGATCTGTTTGACAGTTCGCGAGACAAATACAATATTCGCTACTACGTTGACATTGCAAAGTCGTTGGAAAAGGCCGGCGCACATATTCTTGGAGTCAAGGATATGGCAGGTGTTTGCAGGCCGCAGGCCGCATTCGCCCTGGTGAAGGCCTTGAAGGAGGAAGTGGGTATTCCCATTCACGTCCACACTCACGATACGAGCGGCGCATCCGTGGCGTCGGTGCTGGCGGCCGTGGAGGCGGGGGTGGATGCAGTCGACGGCGCCATGGATTCCATGAGCGGGCTGACGTCCCAGCCAAGCCTGGGTGCCATTTGCGCAGCCCTTGAGCATGACGCGCGCAAGCCGGCAGTAGGCTATCGTGACCTGCAACCCTTCTGCACATACTGGGAATCGGTCCGCAAGAACTACGAGCCCTTCGAGGCGGCGATGCGGGCGGGCACCTCGGATGTCTACCGTCACGAGATGCCCGGTGGTCAGTATACAAACCTGCGGGAGCAGGCTCGGTCGCTGGGACTGGAGGCGCAATGGCCAGAGGTCGCGCAGGCTTATGCCGATGTCAACGTCATGTTTGGGGATATCGTTAAAGTCACGCCATCTTCGAAAGTCGTTGGCGACATGGCGCTTCACATGGTCGCAAACAAGCTGTCCACTGGCGATATCCTGGACCCCGCGAAGGAAGTATCGGTGCCGGACTCGGTCGTCTCAATGTTCCGTGGAGAGATGGGGTACCCAGCCGACGGCTTCCCTTCGGCTCTGCAGCAAAAGCTCCTGCGGGGTGCCAAGCCAATCGTCGGTCGCGCCGGCGCTCATATTCCGCTGGTGGACTTGGAAGCGGCGCGCAGCCAGGCGGAACGAGAGATTGGTCAGCCGGTTTCCGACAACGACCTCGCCTCGTACCTCATGTATCCCAAGGTCTTCAAGGACTTCTGTGCGCATCGGGAACAGTACGATGACGTTTCCATCCTTCCCACCCCCGTCTTCTTCTACGGGCTCACTCCCGGTAACGAAATTGCGGTGAACCTGGAGCGGGGTAAGACGCTGTTCGTGGGCTTGAACGCCCAAGCCGAGCCGGACGGGGAGGGCGGCGTGCGCTTGTTCTTTGATGTCAATGGTCAGCCGCGCCCGGTTCGCGCCGGCAAGCGAGAAGCTGGGAAGCTTGCCGCGGGGGCAAGAATGGCCACCGCCGGCAATCCAATGCTGGTTGGCTCGCCAATGCAAGGCGCCGTGATAACTGTCAGCGTCAGGGTTGGGCAAGTTGTCGCCAAGGGTGAAACCGTGGCTGCCATTGAGGCGATGAAGATGGAGACAAGCGTCGTGGCCGAAGCCAGTGGTACGGTGAAGGAGCTTCTCGTGCAACCAGGCGCTCAGGTTCGCGCGGGCCAGCTACTGATTGAGTTGCAGTAAGACATTCCAGGCTGATGAAGGCGGCGGCACAGTGTGCCGCCGCCTTCGACTCGTCAGGCTCCAATGGAGCGGATGACATCTAGAGTTGTACCGTCACGATATTCCACGATTCCAACGACCTTGCCGTCGGCTGTGCCGGGCTGATGATAGTGCTCAAGGCCACGGCAGGCCTTTTCCTGCAGTTCGTGGATGCTGACAACCGGAAGACCGGAGGCAATCAGTCGTTCTTTGATCTCAGGGCGAAGCGGGTTGACTGCGATGCCCGCCTCCGTCACGACCACATCAATGGTGGCGCCAGGTGTGGTGACGGTACGTACCTGCTCCACAATCTTCGGTACGTTTCCGGCTCTCAAGCGAGTTGTGACGATGGCGAGTTCGGCACCGGCTGCTGTGTCGCTGTGACCGCCGGACCCGCCAATGATGCGACCGTCGCTGGCGGTCGTCACGTTGACATTGAAATCAAGGTCGACCTCCGCCGCACCGAGAACCATGGCGCTCAGGCGATTGACAACAGCTCCCTTATTCCAGGGATTCGCGTACATCGATGCAGACATTGCCTGATGTAGTGGGTTCGTCCGGAAGGATTCCACTGCACGTAGGTCGAAGCATTGAACGTCTAGCAGACTGCGAAACAGGCCTTGCTCGAGCATCTCAACCAGGTAGCCGGTGATGCCTCCGGCCGCAAAACTGCCCTTGACACCGCGACGGCCCATGATTTCGCCAAGCGCCGCAGCAACCGCGAGAGAGATGCCGCCCGCGCCGGTCTGGAAGCCAAAGTCCTCGCCAAGGAGGCCCGCCGCTTCGATGACCCGAGCGGCCAGGGATGCAATGGCCAGGCCCACAGGCTCGTCAGTTGGTCGGGTCGTCCCGGACACAATTCTGGTGCTATCGCCGATGGAACGGACAGGGACCACATAGTCGATGTAGTCCTGGCTGATGGCGATAGGGCAGGCCGGATAGGGAACTAAGTTGTCGGTAACCGCAATCACGCGTGGCCGCGTAGTGTACGTCGGCTTCGGCATAGCCGAGCGTTCCACAGGCTGAGGGGCCGGACACGCCATTTATGTTTCCATAGGCGTCAGCGGTAGGTGCAGCTACAAAGGCCGCATCGATAGCTAACGCGGCTGACTCTATGAGGCGGGCGCGCCCTCCATGGGTGTGCATGACGATGGGGGCGGCAAGAACGCCGCGCACCACCGCGTCGGCGACGGGACCTGACGCATACGCGGTATAAATCCTGCCAATAACGCCTGCTTCCATGAGTTCCACCCACGGGCCATGTACCGGGAATATTGAACTGGCGGCTACGGTCAGGGCCCGCAAGCCTTGATTTGCGGCCTCGCGCAACACCGCATTGGCAACAGCATCGCCGTTGCGAAGATGATGGTGAAAGGAAATGGTCGAGCCATCGCGTAATCCGGCCGCGTCGATGGCTTCACGCAAGGAGGTCAGTACCTTCGGAGTGCCACGGGGAAATGTGCGTAGGCTGGGCGCCGCGCGCCGATGCACCTCGGGGCAACCGGTGATGCCAGCATAAGGTACCAGGCGTTGGCCGCCCGCCCATTCCGGAATATCACGTCCAATCTTGTTTTTCACGCGTCCTCCGCATTGCATTGTAGGAACTACAGTCCATCGTCTCTAAGGCGTGCGACCGTCTGGAGCGAGACGCCAAACCAATCGTAGAACGAAGATTCCAGGTCGCCCCTGCTACCCCAGCCCACTCTCTCCCGCAGGTCCGCGACAGAGAGCTTGAACTGTATCGACTCAAATAGTGCGCGCATGAGGCGTTGCGTTCTGCAGATGTGCGTGAAGGCCATGCCTTGCGTGAACAGTGCAGTCCGGATGCGTTCAGGTGTCGTGCTCAGTGCATGGGCAACCGTACGTGCATTCCATTCCTCTTGTGGATGGTGAAAGACCGTTCCTGAAATCATGTCCCGCAGGAGCGGTGCCCAGGAAGGAGCACTGACGTTCGGAAGCGATGGGCCCAACGCGATTTCGCTTAGGGCTCCATCGGCAAGCTCCAGATAACACCTAGACGCGGAAAACACGCTGCCACCGAGCTGGAGGTCGATTGATTCAAAAGCTGGAATATCGATTGCACGGTCCGCTCGAAGAGTGCGTGAGAAGCCACGTCGCGTTAGTACATGCTCGCCGTGACAGGAAGTAATCCGCATGGGAAATGCCGGTACGAGTCTGTGGAGAGCCACTCGGGAGCGACAATGAATCTGAACGCGCATGGGGGCCTGCTGAATCGGGTGGTTTTACCAAATCTTGGCTATTGTTTCGCGCTACGTAAATCCGATTCTTCCGAACGCTGCATTCGGGTAAGCGCACGCTCGATGCTTTCTGTGTAGGCGAAAGGCTCATTCCGAACTTGCGAATTGGAAGTTGCCCGTACGCCGTGCATAGTGGGGGCCTAGGACAACAGACCGAAGAGACGTTCATGGACACTGTCAAGCTGAAGGAGTGGGTCGGTAAGTCAACCGAGTCCCACGACGAGATAACCGCCTTCCCCGTCAAGGCGCTCTCCGCAACCCTGGACCGTGAAGACCCGGCACCGGTTTCCGGAGACGCACTGGCCCCTCTCTGGCATTGGCTGTACTTTCTGCCGCTGCACAAGCAGTCTGAGCTAGGCGTTGACGGCCATGCCAAGCGAGGCGGGTTCCTGCCGCCGGTACCGCTTCCGCGACGCATGTGGGCCGGCGGACGGTTGCGGTTTAATCAGCCCCTCCGCGTAGGTGAGACTGTATCGAAGAAGTCCACCATTCTGGACGTGAATGCCAAAACTGGGCGGACGGGGTCGCTGGCCTTCGTTACCGTGGAGCACCAGTATTCCGGGACTCAGGGCCTTGCGGTGACTGAAGAGCACGACATCGTCTACAGGGAAGAAGCCTCGCCAAATGCGACGGGTCCGGAGCCGGTTGCTGCGCGTACCGACGAAGACTGGTCTCGCGAAGTGGTGCCCGACCCAGCGCTGCTGTTCCGATTCTCCGCCCTGACCTTCAACGGTCACAGAATTCACTACGACCACCCGTATGTGACTGCTGTCGAGCATTACCCTGACCTCATTGTCCACGGCCCGTTGTTAGCCGTGCTGCTCCTTGACCTGGTGCGCAGGAACTTGCCTGACGCCACGGTCAGCAGTTTCTCCTTCAAGGGAGTTCGCCCCACCTTCGTGCCCCAGCGTTTTTACGTCTGCGGGAAGCGAAGCGTGGACGGGAAGTCTGTTGAACTGTGGATTCGCCAAGAGGGCGGTGCCCTTGCGATGACTGCTACTGCCGAACTTAGCTAAACGAACTTATACGGAGACTATCGTGCTGAACAAAGTCGATGAATATCAAGAAATCCGCGAAGCTATCCGCGATTTGTGCGGTCAGTTCTCTTCGGAGTACTTCCGCAAGATTGACGAGGTGCGAGGCTACCCTGAGGAGTTCGTCAACGCGCTGACGGCCGCCGGCTGGCTGGCAGCTCTGATTCCTGAGGAGTACGGTGGCTCCGGGCTGGGCCTGACGCAGGCGTCGGTCATCATGGAAGAAATCAACCGCGCCGGCGGTAATTCCGGCGCTTGCCACGGGCAGATGTACAACATGGGAACGCTGCTGCGCCATGGCTCGGCAGCGCAAAAGAAGGAATACCTTCCGAAGATTGCGAGCGGCGAGTTACGTCTGCAATCGATGGCTGTTACGGAGCCGACTACCGGCACCGACACGACAAAAATCAAGACCACCGCAGTGCGTAAAGGCGACAAGTATGTCGTGAACGGGCAGAAGGTCTGGATTTCGCGTGTCCAGCACTCCGACCTCATGATTCTGCTGGCACGGACCACGCCGCAGGCGGAGTGCAAGAAGAAGTCAGAAGGAATGTCCATCTTCCTCGTGGACCTGCGCGAAGCCATCGGTAAGGGTATGACGGTCCAGCCCATTATCAACATGGTCAACCACGAGACTAATGAACTCTTCTTCGACAACCTGGAGATTCCGGCGGAGAACCTCATCGGCGAAGAGGGCAAGGGTTTCAAGTACATCCTGGATGGCCTGAACGCCGAACGTACGCTCATTGCAGCGGAGTGCATTGGAGACGGCTACTGGTTCATCGATAAGGTGACCAAGTACGTCAACGAGCGTGTGGTGTTCGGTCGCCCCATTGGCCAGAATCAAGGCGTGCAGTTCCCAATCGCCAAGGCCTTCGTGAACGTGGAGGCGGCAAGCCTAATGCGTTTCAAGGCTGCGAAGCTGTTCGACGAGCATCAGCCCTGCGGCGCGGAAGCTAACATGGCCAAGCTGTTGGCAGCGGATGCATCGTGGGAAGCCGCCAACGCCTGCTTGCAGTACCACGGTGGCTTTGGCTTCGCCGCGGAATACGATGTCGAGCGCAAGTTCCGTGAAACGCGTCTTTACCAAGTTGCGCCGATTTCGACCAATCTCATCTTGTCGTACGTGGGCGAGCATATCCTCGGTATGCCGAGGTCATTCTGACAAACGGAATAAGGAGGAGGGGCGCTGGACCCAGGTGCGGAGTCATCCTTCTGCTTTGCGGCTCGGGTATATGGAAGTGCCATTGTTCCGACCGAGCCGCGAAGTTAAGACCACCTTCTAGTCAGTAGAGCGCCGTCGCCTCGGCGCGAACTAAAGTCGCATCATTGGCTAGCGATATCAGCCACGGCATATCCGAACTCGGCTAGATGTTGTTTGAGGAACGCGCATAGTGAACCTTTCTCGGTGCCGACGGCTCCGTGCAGAAGCGGGTAGCTCACCCAAATCCCAGCCTCGAAGAGGCCGGTGAGGGCCACCATGCTATTGCATCCCGACCCCCCTTTTTAGTTGAGTCCCGCTTGTGCAAGCAGGCTCTCATAGAGCTCCATGACGCCTGCGTCGGCATCCTACTCGATGAGTGGCTGGCGGCCAGTTGTTGCAGTGACACTGTCTCCCGGCGTTGAACGTGGTAGGCGGACAGAACCAGGCGACCTCGACGGCCTGGAGTTTGACGGATGCCATGGATGCGTCAAGGTTAGGCCTCCGGAATGAGTCCGAGGAGATTTGCGCAGGTCCTACGGCGCCCCCGACGCTGCTATCCCGTTGGAGCTCGACGACTGGATTCGGGGTCAGCTGGCACAAGAGGATGGGCTCGCGGCCGAAATGGTCAAGCAATTCTTCAACGATGACGGCCTATCTGCCGCGATTTCGTGCACACTCGGCGCCGCACACAGTCGTCTAGTGCGTTGTCTGCCGCCGGCGGCACATTTGAGCATCGCGGTCAGGCTGGCGAGACTGCTTCAATTTGCTGTAGCAGTCCAAGCATATCGGGTTGGCCGCGTTCCTCGATGATTCGACCACCCGAAAGACGATAGAAGTTCATCGCCTGCACCTCAATGGTCTTGCCAGTCGGGGGAACACCGAAGAAGGTGCCTTGGTGCGTGCCGCGCATAGTGAAGCGTGCGGCGACCTTATCCCCCTCGGCAATCATTTCCTCCAGTGTCCATCGAATATCGGGGAAGCCATTCCTCATCATCGCAATGATTGCAATGTACCCAGCGGGTCCCCGCATCGGTTCGGTGCGTCCTGGGACATGGAATATCGCATCCGAAGCGATGAGCTCTTCAGCCAAGGTCTCGCTCGCGGAGTTGATAAACTCAGTAAAACTGCCCATGATTAGTTTGTTGGCAGCCAGGGTCATGGTCAAATTCCTTCGTCAATGTTGCCGATGCTGGCGTGTTACTTAGCTTCAGCTGGACGGGGGAGAGCGCCTGTCGGCATCACCGCGACTCGGCCGGACCCACTTCGTATTTTACTTAATTTAGAAGGCTACGCTGAACAAGCTGGGCAAATTGAGTTACGCAGGTTGATCAGGAGCCCGTTCGGCCGGAAAAATAGCTGTGGCGACGAGAATTTGCCCTCGCGCGCCCCAATTGGGGTGTGTTGGCGGGGCGCCCGCCCCGCATTCGCCCTTTACGGGCGGACTGCTCCCATCAGATGCCCTCGACTCAAATAGAGATTGGCCAGCGCCAGCGCCGTGAAGGCTCGGCCGGCATTCTTCTTCAGGCCGCGGTAGCGGACTTTCGTGAAGCCCCACAGGCGCTTAACCACGGCGAAGACATGTTCAACCCGGGCCCGGATCTTCGATTTGTTACGGTTCTTCCCGCGTTGCCATCGTCGCCAGAAACTCTTCACGTCGCGTTGGCTTGCGGCGTTGCTCGAAACCTGCACATTGATCTGCACCCGCTGCCAACGTCATCTGCTTCATGTTCATCTCTTTGCGCTCGTGATTCTTCAAATAACGCGCCTTCTCACGAATCGGAGGACTTGATCAGCATTGCCTTAAGTTCTTTCGCGAGGGACTGCTCCTTCGGCAGTTCGCCTGGCCTGAACTCCGACACCGGCATCGATCCAAGTTCTTCTCCGCCCTGCTATGGCAGGCTAGTGACGGTCTGCCGAGCTTAGTTCCCGTCGGGTTCCACCGCTATAGACAGGAATTCCAATGTTACTCCCGCATGGAAAGTTGGTTGTATTGCGGTGCGGCAACGGCGCTCAGCGCTGAATTATCTACGGATTGCGCCGGAGCATTCGGAATCGTCAATCGATGTGTGCCTGTGGTCACGTCGAGCGCACTTTGCCTGGCAATCTCAAGGGCGAGACCAAAATTGATCAATTACATGGCTATCGCGTTTGCCAGTAGTGTTACCGGTTACCGGTGGTCCATTTCGGTACCGTGCCGTGCACTTACGGTCGAACCTAAGTCGCTAGCAAGTCTTTGCCTTGAGATGAACCTGGTCGGAGACCCAGAGTTAGCACTGAATTCCGAACCATGCGTGAGGCCGACATCGTGCGATCACGCTGACAAGCGAAGACCCCCCCCTGGAACACCGGTCACCGGTCCGCGACCGCCAAGTGTGCGTATGAACTTCAGCGTGTCCGCCATCGTACCGACTTGAAGGCGAAGTGGTGTCAGTCTTAGCCTGTCGGGGGCTGCGTGACGAAGGATAGGATCTTTCGTGATGCCAAGCCGGGCGGCTGCCTTCTTCAGGGCAGTTTGCGTACCGGAGCACTCCGCGTCAGCAATCACTGATTCGATCCGAATCGAGGTAGTTCAAATGAAATCCATCCCTCTTATCAAATTCGCCACCAGTGTCGCATGCATCATGCTCGCGACGGGCTTCCATGCTTCGCTTAGCCAAGGTGCAACGAATGCCCCGGCGGCGTCGCTCACGAACCCCAATCCCACGCATGAGACGGCTGGCGAGGGCATCAACGATACGGAGATCACGACCAAGGTCAAGGCTAGCCTGCTCGAACAAAAGAATCTGAGTTCGACGAACATCCACGTGCGCACCCGCGAAGGCGTGGTACGGCTGACCGGCAGCGTTCCGTCAGCGGCACAGAAGAAGACGGCAGCCGATGTCGTCCACGGTGTCACCGGCGTGAAGTCAGTAGAGAATCAACTGCTCATCCACAAGTCGTGATGGGTCGGACAGCGCGCGGCGAGCCTTATGGCCGGCAAAGCTATACAGCCTTGCCGGCCTTCGCCGCTGACGGTGACAGGCTGAATCACGCCGACACAGGAGCGGCCATGCACAAGATCAGGACCTCCGCCCAGCACCGCAAGTCGGAGACCCGCGCCCGCGCGCTAGTACTCCCCGCCGAGGAATGCCATACCTATCAGGAGGCAGTGGATGCATCGCTGAAAATGACATTCCCGGCGAGCGACCCGATCACACCCGGCGCCGCCATGTACGCGGACAAACAAGTCAGCACCAGACGCGACGAGACCGACTGGAAGCTCGCGGCTGGCAGTGAACACCCGTCCGCGGGCACCGAGCCCGCCGCGCAACGCAAGGGAAACACCCGCGTGCACTGACAAGAAGCGCGGGCTAGCGCCCGACGCACATCCACCATTACCATCCCTGGAGTCAAACCATGAACGTAAACGAACTCGACCGTAACAGCGGCGGGCCGCGCGCAGCCATCGTCGGCAAAGTCGAACCGGACAGTCCTGGCCCCGGTCCCTTCATCATGGCTGCCGACACGCTCGAAGGAAATTTCGTCCTCGGTCCGGGCGGCGACAAGCTCGGCAAGCTCGCTCACATCATGCTGGATGTTTCTGACGGGCGGATCGCCTATGGCGTGCTGTCGTTCGGGGGCTTTCTTGGCGTAGGCGGGAAACTATTCGCCGTACCCTGGTCCGCACTGACGCTCGACATCCAGCGCAAGAGCTTCGTGGTGGGGATCGACAAGGAACGCCTGGAGGCCGCGCCGGGCTTCGATCAGGACCATTGGCCGAGCATGGCGGATCAGCAATGGGCCACCAGCATCCACGAGTACTATGGCACACCGCCGTACTGGAAGGAGGGCCAGTACGGTCGGGAGACGGAACTCTGATCCCGTCTCCGACAGCGTTATTCCAATATCAGGATTTACGCGCCGGTGCCTGCACGTCCTCCTCAAGGAACTGATCTAGCCGGGATTGGCATCTGAATGACCACAATGTCCGGCGTCGTACCGACAGCCCGGCGAATCCATGGCAATCTGATTTCATCGGACAGGTCATACCGCATGACGCGGATAGCTTCGCATCGGATTTGCAGATTCCGGTCCCCTTGGCGAAATGTCAGCGTTGGCCTGGTCAACTCACGGAGTCGGGAAGGAGAGGTTGCATGTTGGGAACAGTATTATTGGTCGTGCTTGTGCTCTTCCTGGTCGGTGCGATGCCGACCTGGCCGCACAGCCGGTCCTGGGGATATATGCCTAGCGGCGCGCTGGGCATGGTATTGCTGGTAGTGCTTGTCTTGCTACTGATGGGCCGCCTATAAGCGACAAGGCGGCAACGCCCGCTTCGGCTCGTCAGTCTGCCAATGATCGCGGGACGGCGCGCGCGCCGGCGCCGTCCTGTTCCGATCTCACGTTGGCAACAAAGGCGCTCATGTATTCAGATTCAGTTTTAGGTCGTACCTTCGAATATCCCTCCCAATTGTCGCCGTGGCATGACAAGGCTCCCGTGCGTGAGGAACTGTTCGGCATCGAGCGGCTGGAGCAACATGCCCAGAGCCTGGCGGCGGCCCAGCCCGTGACAGCGAGTCCGCCGCGCGTTCTATCCTTGCGCAGCCGCCTCAACGACAATGCCGCAGTCTTGCTGGCAGCCTACCGGGCCAGCGCGGCGGAACCGGAAAGGAAAGCGGCAGGGCCGTGGTCCCCGCGGTGGAATGGCTGCTCGACAACTACCACCTGCTGGAAGCGCAGATCCGCGAGATCCGGGACGACTTGCCGCCTTGGCGAGCTAGCCAAGGGTTCTAGCGGGGGCGATGGGGACCAATGACTGATTTCCCGGGGAACATCACCTTTTCATGCCCACCGGAAATCCGGCAGGACGTCACGGTGTTCCTCAACGCTGACGCCTCCCAATTCGCTAATCATCAGCTTCACGGATTCCTTTGTTCCCTTGCTGCAAGTTGCAACAAGCATCATTTCTCCTTGCGCAAGCTGCGCTTGCCGCCGGGCGATCCCGCCCCGCCGAATGCGTGCGCCAAGCCATCCGCCAAGCCGCCACCCGGACAGCGCACCAATAGCGCCGCCCCCCACGCAGGCCACCACGCTGGCAAAGGTGCCGGCCGAGGTGCCAAAGTGCAGGATCGCCAGGACGGCCAGCGTGGTTCCGCATAAAGCGCCAGCCATTGCCCATTCTTCCGAGTACGTGGTTTGGCTGGCCTCGGCATTGGGTAATCCGTCTATGGCGTTGTTATCACGCTGGATAAACCAGGGGCCGCCCATATGCGCCGGGGCCGCGGGAATCTCACGCACTTTCGCTTGGATCCGCTTCGCAGCGGCGATGTCGCCAAGCCGGAAATACAGTACGTTACGCATGATGTCGCCTCGCTATCCATTGCATTTGTCAGACCAGGAATCGAAGCGGAGCACAACCGCCAGCCTTCATGGTTCTCAAGATGTGGCGCCCCAACAAACCCACAGTGGCATGGTTTCGCAGCGAAGTCGGTACGATGGCGGACACTGTGCGGGACGGCAAGACCGCGCCCGCCATGGCCTGGGCACCGGGAGTTTCAAGCCGCCGCCACGGCAGGCAACAGGCGGTCGAACTCCCGCTTCACAACGGCATAGCATTCGCACGCGTGCTTTTCGAGCGCCGGCCGGTCGAGTACCGAAATATGTCCATGACTGTAGCGAATCACGCCTGCGTTCTGCAGCTTCAATGCCGCTTCGGTGACGCCGGAGCGCCGCACGCCAAGCATGTTCGAGATCAGTTCCTGCGTCATCGTCAGCTCATTGGACGGGAGCCGGTCGATGCTCAGAAGCAGCCAGCGGCAAAGTTGCTGTTCAATAGTGTGATGCCTGTTGCAGACCGCGGTCTGGGCCATCTGGGTGATCAGCGCCTGGGTGTACCGCAACAGCAAATGCTGTATGGGGCCGCCGCGGGTAAACTCCTGCTTCAGTACCTTGGCGCTTAGCCGGTACCCATGGCCAGCGCTTTGCACGATGGCCCGGCTCGGCGTCGTCTCGCCGCCCATGAACAGGGCAATCCCGACTATCCCCTCATTGCCGACAATGGCAATTTCGGCGGATGCACCGTCCTCCATCACGTAGAGCAAGGAGATGATCGACGTGGTCGGGAAGTACACGTGCCCCAGTTGGTCGCCCGATTCGTACACGACATGGCCCAGGGGTAACTCGATCAGTGCCAAGTGTGGCAAGAGTCGCAACCACTCCTCCTCAGGTAGCGCAGCGAGCAGATGGTTGGCCTTTGGATCATGGATGAGGGTCACGTTCTGCCTTCAAAAGCCGATTTGGGTTGCATTCCAGTCGCATTGCCGTCGCGGGCGCAGGTACGGGCGCAGCACTTTTACGACAAGGAACCGCCTATCAAAATATAGGCCAGCGATACGGCAGAAAAAAGTGCTACAGGGCGGCGAAAGCGGGAGGCTTCATCTTGCGGCGTCCGCCCGGCTGGTACCGGCGGACGGGCAATGGGAGCATTGCCTGAGGGATACACTGAGGATGGCGCTGGCGAGGCATGCAAACTGTGCATCACCCGGTTAGCGGAACTGCAGAGGAAAGACCAGGGTGATGCCGGGTGATGGTTGCGGCATTTATTAGGTTGCGGGGGGCGGCGCGTAGACGTAGCCATAGTGCTGGTCGTTATAGCCATAGGCGCCACAGTGGTCATAGCGTTGATCGCCGTGCCAGTCGCCGCGATGCTACTGATGGCTCGGAGGGAGTTGATAGCCATGATTCTGGCCGCGCTGCCGTTGGGCAGGATGGTCGTGCTTGTCTTCGCTGAATGTCGGCGTTGCGACATGCTGCCGATTGCCATCGCCAAGCCCAATGCCGTGGCAATTCTAGCTTTGTGAGATGGATGACGTTTCGACTCTGCCTGTGTTCTAGGAGTCTCTGGGGGGGCTACTGGCACACCCACGAGTCGGCTACACGATACACGGGTCGCCATAGGTATCATCTCCCACAGCCGTGGCCCCTATATGATTAATATGGACCTCGCCATAGAGGGAGGGGCAAGCGTAGCTTGCCGTCAGGACACGTACCAGCGGGCCACCGCGCCGCAGGCGATTTTTAGTAATGGCGGCACGGCGCTCATATGCGTCGGGCGCATCCGGCATATCCGGAGAGCGAGCGTGAAATCAGTCGATGAATGCAGCGCCTTGGAGACGTGGCTAGTGCAGGTGCGCGGTCGCGGGCAAGGCATAGTTTATCGCGAGGCGCGCATGCACCGCGCACGGGCGTTGGGCATCACCGGATGGGTTCGGAACCGTATGGACGAGTCGGTCGAGGCAATGTTGCAGGGCTCGCCAGCGGTGCTCGCAGTGGTGTGCGATTGGATGCGCGATGGCTATTCGGCCGCGCTCGTCGGCGACATTAAGGTGACGGAGGTAGAGCCTCCGTTTCCAAGGCTCGACCGTTTCGAACTCCAGCCTACCCTGTGAGGCATAGCAGGCGTTCATTCCAGCAATGATGGCAACTGCTCTCAATCTGAGCTAAGCAATGCAACCTATCCCCACTAATCCGCAGAACGATTTCTTGAACACAGCACGCAAAGAGCGGAAGCGTGTCGAAGTGTACCTAGTCAACGGAATCAAGCTGACCGGCTCAATCGCGTCATTCGACCAGTTCGTGGTGATGCTCAGCGGGCTAGGCGGTATTCAAATTGTCTATAAGAGCGCAATTTCGACCATCCAGGTGCCGAGCGGCGTCCGTCAGCCAGGTTCGGGCACCCGCTCCGAAGGGCGAACGAACTTCGGCGGTGAGTCGAAGGAAGATGTTGTTGTCACGCGAAAGCGACGTGTCACGGAGGGCGATAGCGGAAACGAGTAGCTCCCTTTTGCACTTTGCAGCCTGCGAAGGCGGGTATTTTCGACCGGCAGCCCAAGTGTTACACGTTCATGTCGCATAGTCTTTCTTCATTTTTGCTTTCCTTGGCATTGCTAGCGAGCCACGGCACCTTCGCCCAGTCCTATGTCGAATGTAAGCCTCTGGACAAGGCGGAACTTAAGCTGGCTCCCAAGGCGACGCTGTTGTATCTTCGTTGTCGCGCGAGGCAGACTTCCTATGAAGCTCAACGCATCAACGGCGCTTCGCAGAAGTTCAAGGACGATTTGTTGTTCGCGTGCCAAGACCAGGTAATTGCGGTCGAGCATCAGTTGCGCGTGAGCCACGGTTTCACGACGGAGTCGCTGGCTAAAGAGAGATGCGATTACTGAGGTTCTTTTGGTCGCAGATGGAGGTTTGGCGAGTGCGCTGGTAACGCCTCAACAGAACGGTCGGCGAACGGGGAAAACGCCCCGGGGGACGAGGATTGCATCTGCCGGGCTTCGAACACGGCGGGCGAGGTCGTCATTGATTCTCGCTCGGTTCCGCCGAGAAAGCTCAACCTGGTTCCGCCGAGAAAGCTCAACCTCAGTGACCGTGATTACTTCACAGTTCAACAGCGGTCGGCCGATGCCAGCCTCTTCATCAGCAAACCGTTCTCACCGCATCTAACGAAGACGAATGGACTAAGCCAACGGCTGACGGATAGCCACGGCCAATTTGCCGGCATCGTTGTTGGGACACTTCGGCTGAACTACTTCCACCGCCTGTTTGATGGGATGACTCTTGGCGACCACGGCTCCATCACGTTGGTGCGACCCGACGGAACGGTTCTGATGCGACGTCCCTGCAACCAGAGGGATATCGGTCAAAGCATTGCAGGCGTCTCGTCATTCAAGCCGCTGATTCAAGCTGAGCGAGGCTGTTACATTGGTACTGCGGTGCTGGATTGTGCCCAACGCCTGTACAGTTTCAGGCATACCGGTAAATACCCGATACCGCGCGAACGTACATCGGCCACCAGTGCGGAAACCAGAAGAGCGGCCAGACCTGCACGTCTCGCCCGTTCCGCCACGGCGCCCCCTTGTAGCAGGCCAACCTTGCCGCCAAGTATCTTCGATACCGGTGCACCCAAGGAGGCCAGTCTGGTCTCGGCTGACATGAAATTGCACCGCTTCGCTATGTATTCCGCCAACGGACAGCGAGCACGACCGAAGCAATCCACATCACGAAGGTCTGCCTCGGTCGCACGGTGCGGCCTCATAGCGTTACCTGGGAATTCGATGAGTGATGACGAACGCCTTGGCGTTCCGGCTGTTACCCACCAGCATAGCGCCCACCCATCTTAGTCATCGTAGTCGTCATGCCAGCGTCGCCATTGGCGTCGGCGCTCGCGCCACTCGCGTTCGCGCCAGCGCTGCTCCCGCCACGCACGCTCCCGCCAGGCACGGGCCCGCCAGTCGTCGTAATAGTAGCCCGGGGAAACTACCACGGGCGGAGGCTCGACAACCACCGGCGCAGGCTCGTAGTAGACAGGGGGCGGGGCGACAACCGCTGGCAATGGGATGCCGATGCCGATACCTACGTCCACCCGCGCTTGAGCAACGTTCGAGGCAAGGCCGGTCGCCCCGGCCAGTATCAAAAGTGCTGCGACCCTTCGCATGATTTGCTCCGTTTCCTCTTACAGAGACTCTAGGTCGGCTTGGTTCAATGGTGTATTAGCGGACTCGCACAGCGGTTACTTTCTGTAACGCGATGTGGGGGCGCTTGGTGTCCAGCCGGATTGGACGGGCTACAACACAGCGCGCATCTTCGGCGTGGGACCGGGGTCGGAGTACGTCCGAAAGGACGAAGACCCGCGCTGAGAGTGGGGGCACATGCGAGTCAAGCTTGCCTGTTTCAGAACTTACGGATTGTCACGAGTTTCGAGTCAACTCGGCTCGGGACAGTACCGTTCTTGCCTGTAAGCACGGCGCATTGCCGAGCTGCTAAAAATTCCTCAGGAGTTGACGTCATGAAGAAGCTGTTCACTGCTCTCGCCTCAGCAGCCCTCGTCGGTACGGTTTTCGCGCAGACTGGTGTGCCAGCTTCCGCGACTCAGCCGCAAGCAGAGGCGACGAAAGACCAGGTAAAGGTCGTCAAGGAAAAGAGCGCCACGCAGGCAAAAACCGACAAGGACAAGAAGAGTGTCAGCGCGCAGGGCGATGAAGCAAAGGCTCAAGCCAGCGCCGGCAAGGAGAAGGCTGACGTAAAAGCTGACGCCAATAAGTCCGTCGCCAAGGGCACGCACCACAAGGCGAGCAAGATGGGGGCCGCCAATACCGAGGCTGGTAAGGCGAAGGCTGAAGTAAAGAATGATGCCGACAAGACGAAGGCCAAGGTGGATGTTCCGAAGCCGGAGGCGCAGGCCGACGCAGCGAAGGCTGCAGGCAGCGCCAATGTAGACAAGACGAAGAAGCAGTAAGCTGCTCCCATCGAGCGGACGGGGGGTACGTTGCCAAGGCAAAGGCCATCGCGACGAAACTCGAGTGCAGGAGCTTTTTGGAGAGTGCCAGTTAGCTGGAAGGCCAGCCTGGCCTCTCCGCATTTGTCAAGAATGGGAAGCGCCATGAAAGCCTTTCTCGCATTGCTAATTGCCGCATCCACGCTGCTCGGCGGTTGCGTCGTGGTGCCATACGATGGCGGGAACTATGGTGGATATTATGGTCCGTACGGGTACTGGGGCTACCGGCACCATGGGCACCACGGACACCACGGGGAAGACAACGACTAAGGCGGAGTTTCGCGCTTTCGTTGCAACCGCAACGCTAGCTCCACCAGTCTCGTCATCCGATAAAGCGATATCGGCCTGCGCGTGGCGACAAGCCACAGTAGTCATTTGCCGCGCTGTCAGGTAAGGATGGCGCGACAGATGACAATTCCGAGGCGGTCGATTAGCCCCGGCTGTGCACGCAAGGCCAAGCCGAGAGCGTGGTCTGTATCGAGGATGTCTACAATTTCCGCGTGCTCCGCGCGTCTGGCGTTCGCAATGAGCAGCTCACCGATGGTGGCCGGAACGACGGTGTCCTCGGTAGCGCGGACCACCGTTAAGCGGCCAGGAAACGACGCTATCTGGGCGAAGACAACCGAGCGCTGCCAGCTTTGCGGCGTGCGGAGTATCTTGGTGAAGGCTGGCCCGAAGGGAACCTCGAAAGCGGCTGAATTGCAGGCGGCGCCGACCAATGTGACCAGTCGCCCGATGCGATTGTTAGGGGCAGCGGCAAGGCGCACTGCGATTTCGCCGCTCATGCTGATGCCGACAACAGCGCGCGGCTCGACTTCATCAAGGTACTGCAATACTGCAATTGCCTCAGCGTAGCGTTTACTCAGGGAGTTGGGTGTTCGTGCCGAACTCTCTCCGTGCCCGGAGAAATCCACGGCAAGACGTGCGAAAGCCCGAGATACGTGAACTCATCCATTCGCGGATGGGCGGCGACAATCATTTTGTCCGCCGGTCAAGATGTTTGTCGGTAAACCGGACATCCTGCTTGACGCTATCCACGCGGATATGGTTCGGCGGCGGGAGAAGAAGCATCATGCCGCTGTATCGGCTTCGAGGTGCACCAGGTGTACGACGCGTCGACACAAATCGAAGAAAGGTCGGTAGGCCAAGGGAAATATTGCAAGCAGGGAAGCTGCTGCGGGTAAAAAGCAACGATGGCCGAGTGACACCGTACTGGATTGCGATATTCAAAGAGGCGCTGACTGATTTCTATAGAGGCCAGCACTTGACTTCGTTCTCCTTCGTCTATGACCAGATGGTCGAACGCTTAACGGGGGATGGAGCAGCGCGGTACTACCTTGCGATTGCGGCCTGGCTACTAGTACCGGGACTAGCCTACGTGCTTTGGCAGCCTATGGCGGCAAAGCCGTGAATCGGCTCAATCCGACCCGGTAGAAAGCCGGATATGAGGAAAGATCACTAGTTGTCACAATCTGCGAGTTGGCGAGCCGCCAGGCATCACAAAAGTAGCCGCGCCATAACGGAGCTTCATTATGCTTTGGGTCGCGGTGTTCATCCTGTTTTCACTCGTCTCGCGGGCGGTCTATTTGCATCGCGACGTGACGGCAATGGCGTTGGTTCGGCGCGACGCCTCGGGTTGGCTCAGCCACGAGGTGCGGCGGCGCGTTTCATTGGTTGCGCTCCCGGGACACATCTCCGCATATCCGGTTCCAAGAGAGAGAGAAGCGCGTTCGAATCGTTCGGCTTGCCGGTGTGGTCCTGTGGCATACAGAGCTGAGCATTGCGCTGCCGGACGAGGCATGTTCGCATCTGAGCGATATTTCTCCGCAGGATTTCGATGCCAGCTTTCCCGGTCGACTGCAGTTGGGTCCTCCGAGGCAGGGAGCTTAGTGCGCGCCTGCATCCGAGGGGAGTGAAAGCGCCGGTACCAGGCATTATTGGGAGAATGTCACGCCTTCACTTTGAGGATCTGCAGCGCACGCTCTGCATCCGTCCTCTCCGCCGGGTAGGGCCGCATGAAGCCGCGCGCCCGCTCTGGATCCTGGCACGTGGGCCAGCGATCCCATCGGAATGTGGCTGATGCGTGGCAGTGAACGCGTGCGGGATGGGTCCGCGATATTGCGCGCGAAAGGCTGCCTCACCGGTACCGGGGGGAGCGGCGGCGCGGAAGGGCTCAGGCTGGCCGCGCGCAGCCTACGCGCAAGTCTCGAGGCGATAGGCGCATCCCCGACTCGCTGTCATGGCGTCTCGCAATGACGACCGGCCTGTAGGACGAAATCCGGCATGAAATCAGTGCGCACCCGATAGCATTTGCGCATGGCTCGAAGGATACTGGATTACTCAGTTCGGACAGGCCCATGCTGCTCTTTGTGATCGTTACCCTCGCGGCAATTGTGGTGATCGCCATTGCGATTTCCCTTATTAAATAAGGGCGATGCCACAAATGCGCTGTGTGGCTGTCACGCAGCTATTCCCAGCGTCCTTGCCGGCAAGTGGCGGGTACTGCCGAACCTCACTCGGAGATGCTATGGCTTTCAAATACACCTTCATTGATGTAACCAATGCCACGCCCGCCGGCGCTCCCGTTCTCGTGGCTGACCTGTCCGCAGACGCGCCCATCCCGCATCTCGCTATTGGTGTGGTCATTCGCCTGCCGGACGCTGCCGGCAAGCCTTGGCTGGTAAAGGAACTAAGCCTGAGTCCGACGATCCAGACCAACGTGGTCGGCGCGGACCTGGCAGTCTTGGCCTATGTGACTGCCGAGTAAGCCTCTGCTTTCGCGGCACCAGACGGCACTCTCGGTCGCCTATCGCGCTGGCCTGCGTGCCGGCGAGGTCGTGGCGCTGAAGGTGGGCGATGTCGACAATGACCGCAAATGACCCTGCGCATCGAGCAGGGCAAGGGCCGCGAGGACCGCTACGCCATGCTCTCGCCAGTGCTGCTCGAACGGCTGCGGGTCTGGTGGCGGTTCGCCCACGCCCAAGGCAAGATGCTCGACGGGGGCTGGACCGCACTCGCGCTCGGACATTTGAACGTCGGCTCCGTTCCTGGCAACGGACAACCCAGTTCAGCTCCATGTCGCGCGGTCTCGCTGAACTGGCACGCGTAAAGTTGGGGGGCAACCGCACAAGAGGTCATCGCGCTGCGTATCACGATGAAACGGCTGGATGGGCGGGCACCGTGAATTGCGCGGTACTGCGCGCGGTTGTCATTGTCCACCACGAGAACGTACTTCTTGGCCTGGTCCGTTCCAACCGCGGCGCTACCGACCGGCGGTCGAAATCGAGCAATGGATTCCACATGAGCGAACCATAGGCGAATATCCAAAGGTCGTCGCCTTCGTCGGGTCGCGCGGACATGGCTTCGGCCAACGAAGTGTCAATCCGGTCCTGCGTCCAGCGAAATTCGAGCGGAAGTTCCAAACTGTCGAGGTAACGCCCGGATAGAAGAGATTCTCGTGTCAGCATGTGGCGGTTTGGAAAGGTGGCTTGCATCTATTGTGGTTGCTGCTGACGGGCTGATAAACTGCCCAAACCGATTTTCTTTGTCGCCACAAGGGATACAATGACCGAGCGCGTCGAAGCCCAGGTCCAAGACATCGAGTCCTTTCTGGCAGTGGCTCAAACGGGAAGCTTTACCCGTGCTGCCGAGGGTCTTGGTACGAGCAAATCCAACGTTGGCAAGGCGGTGCAACGGCTGGAAGCCCGGCTTGGTACTAGACTTTTTCAGCGAACGACGCGTGCTGTTCGGCTGACCGAGGATGGCGAGACGTACATGCTTGCCGCGCAGGCGGCCCTGGAAGGACTGCGCGAGGCGGAACACGCCTTGGCGGCCCGCCGAGCAGAGCCGATTGGTCGAGTCCGGCTTGACGTTCCCGCCGGTTTTGGCCGCTTGCTCCTGCCCTACCTGGCAGCAATGCAGCGGCGATATCCAAAGGTAACTCTCGAGATGGCACTGACAGACCGCATGTCCGACCCGGTTGCGGAAGGGTGGGATATTGTTGTGCGCATTGGGGAGTTGCCGACCGAAGGAGAGATGACAGTCCGCAAGCTCTGCGAATTGCGACTGGGCCTGTATGCGTCGCCCGAATACGTTCATCGTAAGGGCGAGATCAAATCAGTCGCCGACCTGGGCACGCATGACGCCGTCATCTTTCGCGGCCCAACTGGAAGGCACCGTCCTTGGAGAGTGTCCGACAATGGGCATGTGCGCGATATCGTGATGGAACCGGTGCTCGTGCTTGCCGACGGGCAGGCGCTTGTTGACGCCGCGGTCAGTGGGTTCGGAATCGCTCAAATCTTTGACCGGGTCGCGAGGCCGCACGTGGTCGCGGGTCGCCTGATTCATATCCTTCCAGGTGCCGATGTAGACGGCCCACCGGTGCACGCCATCATTCCGCTGGGGCAAAAAATGGCGGCGAAGACGCGGGCTGTACTGAATCATCTGGCGGATAGTCTGCGCGAAGACAGCGAGCGATCCTGATCTCATTGGCCAGAGGAACCAAGGCCCCGCGCTTCGATCAATCGAAGGCTTCCAGTTGGCCGGTCGGCACGAACCAGGAGATTCTGGTCCCCGCTGTTGAATGTAGGTCAATCGTACGCCGTGGGCGTCATGATAGGGCCTCTATATTCGGCGCGCAGGGACTCGGCGGCGACGGGCGCCTTCGCAAGTTTTATTGGATTGAACCGTGCACCTTGCCGTCGCCTACGAAGGAGAGGACGCGGGGCGGAGGAGCGCGGCTCCGCGTCCACCAGCCGATGTCAGGCCGCGGCTTTCAATTCGTTGTGCTGTGCCACCATTCCGGCCTCGTCCTTCAACGCCTTCTTTACCGAGGGGCGCGCTTCAATGCGGGCAATGTAGTCGAAGAAGTTTCTAAGATGAGTGATGGGCGCACCCGAGCGCTCATGCCACAGCGTGGCCCAGACGTAAGCGTCCGCCACCGTGAATTTTTCCCCCGTCAGATAGGCACGTCCGTCGGACAACTGCTCGTCGAGCTGCGTGTACGCAGCGACAAGCTTATCGCGGGTCCACTGCGTGCCGAACTCGGTCTGCAGCTTGCGCATCAGCGGGATATGCTTCTGCGCAATCTCGGTGGCAAGGAAGGTCAGGAGCTTGTCGAACTTCACGCGTTCCATCGTGCCATGCGGCGGGATAAGGCCGGCAGCCAGATGCTGGTCGGCGAGGTACGAGGTGATGATTGTAGTTTCGGTCAGGTGAGTCTGATCTTCATCGTCCAGGACGAGCACTGGAACGTATGACAGCGGGTTTGCCTTGGTGAAGTCATCACTGGATGTTGTGCTCTTGTCGAACACATCGTAGTGAATCAGTTCGGGATTCAGGCCGAGTTCGTTGGCGATCACTTGCACGGCGAGCGAGCAGGTAGCTTGTGCGATGTAGAGTTTCATTTACGAAGATCCCTTGAGTTTAGTCAGGTGGTGCTTCGACCCCGCGGCTTCTGGATTGCGGCGTCACGATGCAACTCTACTAAGCGCGTGCGCGGCGATAAATGCTGGATATGGAGTCAAAGCGTCGCCAACCGGGAGACAATCGGCTTCGCCTTCGCGAGCCGCAGCCCATGCAGCATCCACACGGCCTGGAGCTGACATCCTCCTGCAAAGCGCGAGCCGACGAATTGTTCGCCACGCCGCGCGGCGGCATCCTTTCCGCCCCTCATGCTTGACTAAGCACAGAGGGTGCCCCCCCCCACTTCAGTGGGGACTCCGCAACCGAATTCGGTCTTGCCCCTGCTCCAATTTGGGATAACGTTGTAGAGACAGGTAAAACAACGCTGCGCAAATCCGCGCGCCCCGGCGGCGGCGGCCCTGCAGTCGCCTGTTGACACCATCGCCGCTTGATCGCTCAGGTCTGCAGTTCACACGTCACGTTCCGGGGGGATATCGTGTGCGCAAGCTACTGACGCAATTGCTGCGTCCGTTCGGACGCGTCAGTACGACCGCCATTACACTCGGCGCGCTGCTGCTTGGCCTGCTTAGTACGATCGTCGTGCATTCGCTCTACACAGACTTGCTGGAGAAGGATGCACGCCTGCGATTCAAGAGCGACACCGACGATATTGTCCAGCAGATCGATACGCGTATCCGGCTCTACACCGACGTCCTGGTAACCATGCAGGCGCTCTTCGGCGCCAGTGATGATATCTCGCGGGAGGAATTCCGCGACTTCGTCAACGGCCTCAACCTGGAGCAACGCTACCCCGGGTTCCAGACGCTGAACTACGCGCCTTATGTGCCGGCCTCCGCGCTGGCAAGCTTCGTCACCAGCCAGCGCAAGGACCCGGTCCTGCGCGACGCCGGCGTGGCGTTCTCCATCCACCCTGCAGGGGAGCGGCCAGCCTATTTCGTGTTGACTTATGTCGAGCCGCTCCACAACAATTTGACGTCGGTCGGCATCGACATAGGTGCTGACCCGGGGCGCCTGGCCGCCCTGGAAAGAGCCCGTGACAGTGGGCAGGCAGTGAGCAGCGGGCGCCTGATCTTCAGCGAAGCCAAAGGTCCTCACGTCGGCATTGCCTTGCGCCTTCCGGTCTACAGAAAGGGCCAGCCTCTCGATTCAGTGGAGCAGCGCCGCCGTGCCTATATCGGTTCCGTTGGAGCCGGGATACGAATCAGCGGCCTGCTTGGGGAGATCGGCGGCAACGGGCGCGTGTACGGGACCCGTTTCGAACTGTACGACGCCGGGAGACTCAATGGCGAGCCAGTACCGCCGTCCCCAGCAACTCTGCTGTACAACAGCGCCGTCGCCTTGACCGCCACCCCCGCCAGCGCCAAGGCTGCCAGCAGTGCCAGCGCGGCACGGCTTGTCGCCAGCGACCGGCATTCCGCACTCCAGCAGGCGAGCGCATCGGACGATCGCTCCTTCCTGCGCAAGGAGGCGACACAGTCGTTCGGAGGGCGGCGTTGGCTCATTGTTTTCTCCGCCGACGCCCAGGCCATGGCGGGCCCGCAACGCTACCTGAAGAGTGTGGTGCTTGGGGCCGGGTTGATCATTACCGCGCTGTTGGCTGGGCTGGCCTACGCGCTATCCAGTTCCCGTTCACGTGCCCTGGCGGTGGCCGATGGCATGACGCACAGCCTGCGCGAGAGTCAAGAGGGGCTTGCCCAGGCGCAGCGGATCGCGCACCTGGGGGATTGGCGTCTCGACCTTGAGCGCAACGCGGCCTATTTCTCCCGCGAGATGGCCAGGCTGCTCGGTGCGCGAGTGCCGGATCCCACACCAGACACACTGCTAGGCGCAGCCGATCCTCGCTTCCGCGGCGTGTTGTGGCAGAGGATGCAAACCGCCTTGCGGGAGCGCGTCCCTTTCGAATTCGAATGTCCCTACCGCTCGTCACGTGGACGCATGGGTTGGCTTCATCTGATCGGCCACGCGCATGGCCCACCGGGTGCCGCCGTCCTGCGAGGCACCGCGCAAGACATCACGCAGCGAAAGCTCATCGAGCAGGCTCGCGCGCAGGAGCATCTGGTTGCCTTGCATCTCGCGACCGTGTCCAGTGAAGCCGAAGTCCTGGAAAAGATCGTTCGTACCCTGGTCGCAGGAATGGAATGGGAGGCGGGTGCGTTCTGGCCTTCGGAGGCAGGACGTGGCCTGACGCTTGTGCCGGTTCTCCAGGCCAGAGAGCACGAACTGGAAGCCTGGCTGGCACGGCGGCCGGTCGGCCCACAGGCAGATCAGGGGGACGTACTGACGGAACCGCATTGGTATGCGAGCCGCAGTGCCATTGCGCGTTTGCCTCAGCATCGCTGGCTGGCCGACGGGAGCGTCCGAACTGTATTTGCTTTCCCACTGCGCAAGGGCACGACCACGCTTGGACTGGTGGAGTTGTATTCGCGCACCAAGCGTCCACGCGATCCATATGCGCTTGCCATGGCTAGCGCGATAGCTAGTCACGCTGGGCACTTCCTGCTGCGTCGCCAGGCCGAGGAAACCCTGCGCTTTTTTGCCAATCACGATGTGCTCACCGGTCTGCCAAACCGGCTGATGTTCAAGAATCATCTCGAGAGCAGCCTCGCTCGTTCTCGCTCCCGTCAACACCGTATCGACATTCTCTTTGTCGACCTGGACCAGTTCAAGAGGGTCAACGACACAATGGGCCACAACGCAGGCGATGTCCTGCTGCGTGCCGTGGCAGATCGCTTTAGCGCCACGCTTGGCGAAGCCAACCTGATTGCCCGGCTCGGTGGCGACGAGTTTGTCGTACTGGTCGAGCCAATCGACGACTTTTCCCTTCTGCACCGCATCATCAAGCGTATTCAGGCCGCACTCGCCTCGGGCTTTGTGGTCAATGGCAAGGAACTGCAGATGACGGCGAGCATCGGCGTCAGCTCCTTCCCCGAAGATGGCGATGACGCGCAGACTCTGCTAAAGCATGCTGATCTCGCCATGTATGCCGCCAAGCAACTCGGTAAGAACGGCTTCCAATACTATGTGCGCGAGATGAGCGTGTCCCTGCAGAATCGCATCGACATGGAATCGCATCTGCGCGGCGCACTCGAGCGCAATGAGTTCGTGTTGCACTACCAGCCACGCATCTCGCTGGACACCAATGCCTGTACGGGCGTGGAAGCCCTGGTTCGATGGCACCATCCGAAACTCGGCCTGGTGATGCCAGCTGACTTCATACCGGTTGCGGAGGAATGCGGCGCTATCGTACAGATTGGCGCGTGGGTACTGCGTGAGGCCTGCCGGCAGAATGCGCAATGGCTTGCCGACGGCATTGCGTCGCTACGCGTTTCGGTCAACCTGTCCGCACGGCAATTTGCCGACAAGGACCTGAGGAGGGTCGTTCTCGATGCCCTCAGGCAAGCCGGCTTGCCAGGATATCTGCTCGAACTTGAACTGACAGAAAGCATGGTAATGCGCGATGCAGAGCAAGCGGCGCGCTGGCTGTCGCGGCTGAAGCGAACCGGGGTACGGCTGGCCATTGACGATTTCGGCACCGGCTACTCCTCACTCGCCTACCTGAGTCGTTTCCCGATTGACACGGTGAAGATCGACCGCTCGTTCATACGCTTTCTGCCCAACAGCAGGAGCGATGCGCAAATCACGAGCGCAATTATCGGGCTGGGACATCAGATGGCGCTGGAGGTCGTGGCCGAAGGCGTCGAGAACGAGGCTCAACTGGATTTTCTTCGTCGTGAGGGCTGTGACGAAGTCCAGGGCTACTACTTTAGCCGCGCTATTCCGGCCGAGGACGTCACCGCGTTCCTCGCCGGCCATACCGTGCACGGTCTGCTGCCTGAGCAGGGACCGCAGCCGATGCGCGCCTGATTCTGGAATCCGGCGCGTGCTCCAGCGTCAACAATAGGAGGAACCACATCATGACAGTGCAGCAACAATCGATTGAACGGTCATGGCAAGCAATCGATGCGCTCGATTTCTCGAGGATCAAAGCCAAGCTTCGACATGGCAAGCCAGCCCATTGGAGCCCCGAAAGCCTGGTCGAAGCCGAGGCCGGTTACCGCAGGTTTCTCAAACTCGCGGCAAAGTACCCCGGCGCACCGGTCGTACCCAGCGAACAAGTGGACGCATTCTGGCACGCCCATATCGTCGATACCAGGCGCTATGCAAGCGACTGTGAGCGCATCTTTGGCCATGTACTGCATCATGACCCCTACGTCGGTATTGATGGACCACCGGATGAAGCCCGCCTGCGCGCGCTCGCCGAGGCAAGCGCACGGCTTGGTGCGCGCGAATTTGGCTTGAGACCGACGACGGCGGCCTACTGTGCGGTTACGGACGACGGGAAGCCCACGCAGGGCTCCGCGCAGACAGACGCCAAGGCGGCGTACTGCGCGATAACCTCCGGGCCCGCCCACCGGCACCCAATTTTAGCGATGGGCGGGCGGGCGTGTAGAGGCAGCGGGGCCAGTTGAGACGCGCCGAGCCAACTGACCGTAGGCGCTTTCGCGGCACCCCGCCCACGCCCGGGTGGGGCGCCGTTCTGCCGGAGACGATGCGATGATAGATGCATTGCTGTTCAGCAAGCCGTTTACTTTCCTGGCCTGCCCACCGATAGCGGAACTCAAGGAAGCCATCGATGCGCTTAACGCGCTGCCGGGACATTCGCGCTGGCTCAAGGACGAAGACACCATCCGTCGCGTTCATGTGCCGGCCTTTGTCGAGCAGAGCCGCCAGGCCCTGGAGGCGCTTGTTCCTGGCAGATCCCTCATGGTCGATAGCCTCTCCGAACGGATTCGGCACACACCACGCGTGCTGCACGAGTTGCGCGAGCACGGACCCGAGGTGGCAGATGCCGCTCACTCCTACTTCTACTGGCGCTACTCAGCCGACGTGCTCGGACGGGCGCAGGGCATTCCGCGCAGTGCGCTGGAGCGTCAGTTTGGCAGGGTGGCGGCGCGCGATGGGTCGCACAAAATCATCTGGGACTGCCCGTGTTGCGATCACCCGGCGCGATATCAGGTTGATGGGCTACTTGCCAGTCAGCGCCCGTCGCGCCAGGGCGGCTTTGCACTCGAATGCGATCATTGCGGGCATCAGGAACGGGTGTATGCCGGATTTCTGCATTACGGGCGTCTCCAGTGCCAATGCGCCGCGTGCAAGAGCTATGTTGGCATTCTCGCCTATGACATGGCCAGGGCCGCGCGAAAGCTTGCTGAAAATATCGAGAACTACGCCTGGATCCAAGCCGCCGAGACCCTTGCCGAGATCGAGGAATACAAGGACGAGTCCCTGCAGATTCTCCACCGCCGGGCTAGCCCGTCACGCAATGCCGGTTCCTTCGCAGTGGAAGTCACGTCTGGCACGCACGAATCGATGGCGGCCATTCTAGCGAGCCTGGACCCTGGCCTGGAAGGCTGCATTGAGAAGAATCCCAGGGGCTGGGCATTGCTGTGCGAACTGCTGCGCGAAGGCGTGGTTGACGCGGAATGCCTGATTTACCAGGAGGCTGACCGCGAGCGCGTCGCGCTGCAGCTCTCACTGCTGGAAGAGTCTTCCCCCAAAACGGAAGGCTTGCCGCAGAAGAATCTTGAAACTGTGCTGCAAGGATATCAGCCTGCATCTCGTGAGTCCTTCGTGACATGGCTGAAAGCAAGCATGCAATTGGGGCTTTTCACCGGCAAATTCTGTACTGCGGTGGAGGTCACCTGGAGACCCAATGTGCAGCGCTGCGAGCTCGTTGCCAGCAACCAGGACGGCCATCCCCGCGAGCTCCCGGTCGATGCGACGCCGAGATCTGCCACAACCTTCGCAGCGTCTTCGAAACGAGCGCCTCACACCGACGCTGAAATTGAAGCGGTGACGCTACTGAGATCACTGGGGTACATCGTTGTGGCGCCTGCAGTAATCGAAGCGCATGGCTACTCCAAGCTGGAAGAAAGCACGCCACTCAACAAGTAGCCCCGCGTGGCATTCCTTCTGCCGCAAATTCACATTGGAGGCCGGGAGCTAAACAACATCGTCGACCAGGATCATCGGGCCAGCAAGCGCGCCACCCGGCCGATACGTTTTGGATTTCGCTTATATCTGCAGAAAGCGGGGCGATGCCGGTGTGCGATGCAAGGGGTGATAAGGAACACGGAGGGAGACGATATTTTTCATATCGCCTGTCGATACCGCGTGCCCTCCGTCGTCTAAGCTTTGAAGCGGCGCGCGTTGCGATCCGCAGGCCGGGCCGGAGCGCTGGTCCGCCAAAAAGACATGGCATTCACGGAGAGGCACGGTATGTCCAGGTTGAGAGTTCACTGCTTTGCGGTATCCATCGATGGCTACGCCGCCGGCCCAAGCCAGAGCCTGGCGGATCCGCTTGGCGTGGGAGGCACTGCGTTGCATGAATGGGCCATCGCCACGCGCACGTTCCAGCACATGTTCGGCGGCGATGGCGGTACGACGGGAGTGGATGACGATTTTGCGGCGCGCGGATTCAGCAACGTCGGTGCCTGGATTATCGGTCGCAATATGTTCGGTCCTGTCCGTGGTCCATGGTCCGACGATCTCTGGAAAGGATGGTGGGGACCCAATCCGCCTTACCACACCGAGGTCTTCGTGTTGACCCACCATCCCCGCGAATCGGTCTCGATGGAGGGCGGCACAATCTTTCATTTCGTCACCGAAGGTATCCATGATGCGCTGAAGCAGGCGCGGGACGCGGCAGGCGGGCGAGACGTACGGCTTGGCGGAGGCGTAGCGAGCGTGCGGCAGTATCTGCGCGCCGGTCTGGTGGATGAGATGCACCTGGCCATGGTGCCGGCCGTGCTGGGTGCCGGAGAGTCCCTGCTGACCGGTATCGATCTCAAAGGCCTGGGCTACGAATGCACCGAGCATGTGGGAACGCCGATGGCGATGCATGCCGTTCTGACGCGGCGGGCCGCCGCGGACCCTGTGGCGTGACCGGTCCGGCGTCCGGGAAATTTGTAACAAGAGGGCAAGTCCTGTCGATCCGCGGGCTGTCCACTCGTCGTGCCAGTACAGGGACGGCCGGTTCGGCCCTGTGATCGCCAAGCTGACAGCGAAAGGAATCCACATGACCCAAGCCATCGCATACCTATCCTTCAACGGCAATTGCGCCGAAGCCATGCGCTTTTACGAGCAAGCCCTCCATGGCAAGCTCGAAGTGCTGATGAATGGCGCCGATTCGCCCATGGCCGACCAGATCCCGAAGGAGTTCGCCCATCGCATCCTGCATGCACGGCTCGTGCTGCCTGGCGGTGGCACGCTTTTCGGGGGAGACTGCCCGGGGCACCTGCCCTATGAGGGCATCAAAGGTGTGTCCATCGCCGTCGACTACGCGACCACCGCGGAAGCGGAGCAGGTTTTTGCTGCCCTTGCCAGCGGCGGCCAGGTGACCATGCCCATGCAACCGGCCTTCTGGGCCAGGCGCTGGGGCATGCTGACCGACAAGTTTGGCACTCCATGGGTCGTCAACGGAGAACCGCTGCCGTTCTGAAGTGGCTGATGACGCGTAGGGCCAGTGTATGTGCCAATGGCGCGCGCTTGTGGGGCTGCGCGCGTCATGAACCAGCCCTGGCACGCATGATTTTCTATGCCGGCGCCAGCGCCAAGAGCAGAAGCAGCAAATTGAGGGCGATCAGCGCATACACGACGAGTCTGGCCGCCGGTACGGGCGCGTGCGGTTCGTGCTCTCTCGCGAAGCCGCTGTGCCGTTTGCGCGTCCGCCGGTAGGCCAGGCCCATGCCGATCACGCCTGCGCAAGCCAGCGCGCCAAACGAGCCCCTGGTGACAGGGGATGGCTTGCTTGCGACTGGCGTTACCGGAGCCCTTGCTGGCAAATTCCGCAGCGAAGTGTCGGTCGTGGGGGCACGCACGGCCTGTTCCGTGCTGCGTTGCGTCACGATCAGCGGAGCCGGCGCTTGCGGATTCTGCCTGGGCGGCAAGGACGCCGCGACTTCGCCACGGCTTGGCTTGCTGCGCGCCTCAATATTCTGCGGCTTTGCCGGAAGCGGGATGGCGACGCGCTCCTTCGGCTGAGCGGCGACTCGCGTGGACTTCCTCTGCGCGGCGTACCTGTGCCAT
Source organism: Burkholderiaceae bacterium 16 (assembly GCA_000955785.1). GTDB lineage: Bacteria > Pseudomonadota > Gammaproteobacteria > Burkholderiales > Burkholderiaceae > Cupriavidus. The sequence goes on along the minus strand of JYOD01000006.1, from coordinate 24,806 downwards.
TGCGCGAAGACATCGTCCATGCAGTTCACCGAATCGCAGGCGTCGCGCTTTTTGCGCCACGCAACAATATCCGCCTGGCGAATTGCGCCATTGCGCAGCAGCCTCTGCTGCTCGGCGTAGATGCGGTCGTATCCTATGGAGAGGAGTGCATAATCGCAGATCAGGGTCTCCGCTCGTGGGTGACGATCGCTCGTTTTCTTCGCGCATCGCTGCCCGCCTGCCACCGTGTCTTCGCAGCTGGCCGAGGCGCCCCGGTGGGCTGCCTTGCAAACGATGTCAGACGCCTTTGCGCCTTGAGCGGAGCAAAGACCCAATGCGACGAGAATGGCCAGGCGGCCCATGATCCTGTTCATCGTGTCTCCTCATGGAAGTGGGGACTTCGACCCTGAGGTTCAACCTGGATGAGGTTTGCATTGTGCTACAGCTTCAGGGCCGTCGCACGTGCGGTGCCACACGTTTCGCGCGGCGGTCGGCCGTCGATATCTTTGGCCGCACGGCATGGCAACTGAGCCTGCTGAGGCACATTCCGGCACGGTAAAGGGAGTGCGGGATCCGTCCTATGCGCATGCACCATCATGACGATCGCCGGCCGTCCGGCTGCCGCGCAGGGTGCGATCAAGGAAGCGTTTGCGCTATCGGCCATCCCGGCGCCGGGTGTCTCTTCCCGGCAGTGCCGCCTGGTTCGACTGGCGCCCAGACCTTCTGCGGCGACCGGACTGGTCCGTTCCGGCGAAAACCCGGCGAAAACCCGTTCCGCATTCCCGGCGTATAATCCTCTGCGCTGCGGGCCAAGGCCCGCAGCAGCGTTCTCAGGGCGGGGTGAAAGTCCCCACCGGCGGTGATGGCGATTGATTCGCATAAGCCCGCGAGCGCCCGGCTTTCCCAAGGCCGGGGTCAGCAGATTCGGTGTGATTCCGAAGCCGACGGTCATAGTCCGGATGAAAGAGAATCGCGACGTTCATGCCTCTGCCAGGAACCGGCGGGGGCGCGGGCTCGTGCGCCCTGATTCTGGTAACCCCTGCTAAAAGGCAACCCATGAATCAGCCCTACTCCTCGTTTCAACAATCCGCTGCCGGCCTGTCTCACCCGCAGCACACTCCCGCCGCTACCCGCTTTGCGTTTATCCATGCCCAGTGGCATGCCGATATCGTCCATCGCGCACGCGACGCCTTCCTCGCGGAAATGGCCGCGCAAGGCATTTCCCGCGATGTGATCGATGTGTTCGAGGTCCCCGGCGCATTCGAGATTCCCTTGCACGCGAGCAAACTGGCCGCTACCGGGCGATACGCTGCCATCGTGGCGAGCGCCTTTGTGGTCGATGGCGGCATCTATCGCCATGAGTTCGTTGCCGATGCCGTCATCAGCGGACTGATGCGCGTGCAGCTGGACACCGAAGTGCCGGTCCTGTCGGCGGTGCTCACGCCGAAGGATTTCCACGAGCACGAAGAGCATCGCCGCTTCTTCAGCGAGCATTTCGTGGTGAAAGGCAAGGAAGCGGCCCAGGCCTGCGTCAAGACCGTTGAAAGCCTTGGCAAGCTGGTAGCCTAACTGCGCACATGACTTTGCCCGGCCAGCACGGCGGTGCCGCGCTGGCCGGGCAATGACATCACCGGGTAGCACCCGGCTGGCCCGCTTTTACTTCAGGTCGCTGAATTTCTTCCCCTGCGCGACCAGGTCCACCAACAGTTTCGCCGGCCTGAAATCCGGGCCAAGCGTGGATTCGAAGCGCCTCAGCGTGGCCAGTACCTTGTCCAGGCCAATGGTGTCGGCATAGCACATCGGACCGCCGCGATACACTGGCCAGCCATATCCGTTGACCCACACCACGTCGATGTCCGACGCGCGGATGGCCTTGCCTTCCTCGAGGATCTTCGCGCCTTCGTTGATCATCGTGTAGACACAGCGCTCGAGGATTTCCTGCTCCGGGACGATCCGGCTCGTCTTCCCCTGTTTAGCGGCGAAGTCGCGCATGATCTGCTCGACCACGGGCGAGGGTTTCGCGTTGCGCTTCTCGTCGTAGTCGTAATAGCCCGCGCCGGTTTTCTGGCCGCGGCGGTCCATCTCGCACAGGATTTCACGCAGCGTCGAGCTGCTGCTCTTCTCACGGATCCAGCCGAGGTCCAGGCCGGCCAGGTCGCTCATGGCGAACGGCCCCATCGGGAAGCCGAAGTTGTAGAGCACGCGGTCGATATACCATGGCAGCGCGCCTTCCAGCACCAGCTTCTGCGCTTCGCGCTGACGCTGCGCGAGCATGCGGTTGCCGACGAAGCCCGGGCACACGCCGACCAGCGCGGCGATCTTGCCGATCTTGCGCGCCAGTTCCATGGAAGTACGGATCACGGGCCTGGACGTCTTGTCCCCGCGTACCACTTCCAGCAGCTTCATGACGTTGGCCGGCGAGAAGAAATGCAGGCCGATCACGGATTCCGGGCGCGACGTGGCGGAGGCGATCTCGTTGACGTCGAGCGCGGACGTGTTGGTGGCAAGGATCGCGCCGGGTTTGGCGATCTTGTCGAGCTTGCCGAAGATGTCCTTCTTCACGTCCATGTTTTCATAGACGGCTTCGATCACCAGGTCGGCGTCGGCCAGCTGGCCGAGATCCAGCGTGGGGGTCAGCAGCGCCATGCGCTTGTCCACATCGGCGGCCGTGATGCGGCCCTTCTTTGCCGTGTTGTCGTAGTTGGCGCGGATGGTGCGCACGCCGCGATCCAGCGCTTCCTGCGCGGTTTCCACGATGACGACGGGAATGCCGGCGTTGAGCATGTTCATGGCAATGCCGCCGCCCATGGTGCCAGCGCCGATGATGCCGACCTTCCTTACGTCGATGGTGGAGGTATCCGCGGGGATATCGGGCAGGTTCCAGACCTGGCGCGAGGCGAAGAAGTAGTAGCGCTGCGCAGCCGATTGCGTGCCGTTCATCAGTTCGAGAAAGAGCTTGCGCTCCACCTTCATGCCTTCGTCGAACGGCAGGTTGACCGCGGCCTCGATGCAGCGGATGTTGTACTCGGGCGCTTCGAACCCGCGGAACTTGCGGGCGTTGGCCTTGCGGAACTCGGCGAACAGCTCGGGCCTTCCGCGCGCGGCTTCCACTTTCTCATTGAGGTCGCGCACTTTGCGCGGCGGCCTTTGCTCGGCGTTGATGCGCCTGACGAAGGCAATGGCGTCGGCGCGCAGCGCGGCGTCGTCCGTGACCAGGTCGAACAGCCCCATCTCGGCAGCCGCGGCGGCCCCGACGTGCATGCCGGACGTCACCATCTCCAGCGCCTTGGCGGGTCCGACGATGCGGGGCAGGCGCTGCGTGCCGCCGGCGCCGGGCAGCAGCCCCAGATTGACTTCGGGCAGGCCGCATTTGGCGGATCTGGCCGCCACGCGGTAGTGGCAGACCAGCGCGACTTCCAGCCCGCCGCCGAGCGCGGTGCCGTGGATAGCCGCGACCACGGGCTTGGGCGAGTTCTCGATCGCGGCCTGCACGTCGGCCAGCGACGGGCCGGACGGCGGCTTGCCGAACTCGGTGATGTCCGCGCCGGCGATAAAGGTCTTGCCGGCACAGGTCAGGACAATGCCCTTGACCTTGCTGTCGGCGATGGCAAGCTCGACGCCCTCCAGAATGCCGGTGCGCACGGCAGCCGACAAGGCGTTGACCGGAGGGGAGTTGAGCGTAAGGACGGCGATGTCGCTTTCAATGGTGAGATCGACGACGGCGTTGACGGCTGTCATGTGGGTTGGCTCCAATAGGTCTGCGTAGGTGACTTGATACCGGCGGCTTCCGCCGTCCCTAGAAGATTTCGAACAGGCCGGCGGCGCCCATGCCGCCGCCGATGCACATCGTCACCACGCCGAACTTCGCGCCGCGGCGCTTGCCTTCCAGCAGCAGGTGGCCGCTCATGCGCGCGCCGGACATGCCATAGGGATGGCCGATGGAGATCGCGCCGCCCGATACGTTCAGGTGCTCGTCCGGGATGCCAAGCGTGTCGCGGATATGCAGCACCTGGCTGGCAAAGGCTTCGTTCAGTTCCCAGATGCCGATGTCGCCCATGGACAGGCCGTGCTGTTTGAGCAGCTTGGGGATCGCGAAGACCGGGCCAATGCCCATCTCGTCCGGATCGCAGCCGGCCACGGCCATGCCGCGATAGGCGCCCAGCGGCTGCAGGCCGCGGCGTTCCGCTTCCTTCGCTTCCATCAGCACCATGGCCGATGCGCCGTCGGACAGCTGCGACGCGTTGCCGGCGGTGATAAATGCGCCTTCCGCGACGCGCTGCCCGTTCTTGAACACGGGCTTGAGCGCCTGCAGGTCGGCCAGCGTGGTACCTGGGCGATTGCCTTCATCCCTGGCGAGCGTGACCTGCTTCTCGCTGACCGCGCCGGTCGCCTTGTCCGTGACCAGCATCGTCGCCGTCATCGGCACGATCTCGGCGTCGAAGCGGCCAGCTTCCTGGGCCGCGGCTGTGCGTTGCTGCGATTGCAGGGCATAGGCATCCTGGGCCTCCAGGCTTACGCCGTAGCGCTGCGCCACGATCTCGGCGGTTTCCAGCATCGTCATGTAGATCTGCGGCAGCGTCTGGACCAGTTGCGGGTCCTGCGCCCGGTAGCGGTTGATCTTGTCGTTCTGCACCAGCGAGATCGATTCCAGCCCGCCGCCCACCGTCACCTGCATGCCGTCGACGATGATTTGCTTGGCCGCGGTGGCGATTGCCATCAGCCCGGATGCGCACTGCCGGTCCATCGACATGCCCGGCACGGTGACGGGAAGGCCGGCGCGCAACAGCGCCTGGCGCGCGATGTTGCCGCCCGTCGAGCCTTGCTGGACCGCACAACCCAGGATGACGTCGGCAACCTCGGCCGGGTCGATGCCGGCGCGCCGCACGGCATGCGAGATGGCGTGGGCGCCAAGCTCCTGCGCCTGGGTGTTGTTGAATGCGCCGCGATGGGCTTTGCCGATCGGCGTACGCGCCGTGGATACGATGACTGCTTCACGCATTTGAAGTCTCCTGTGCGTTGAGGTCCGGGAATGCATTATTTAATGCACTATTCAATGCTCATTCATGACGATGGGACACATCCCTGGCGATGGCGAGGAATCTTTCCAGGTCGTCGCGGATCTGCTTCTTGTTGTATTTGCCTACGCTGGTCTTCGGGATGTCCCGCGTGATGGCCACGAGCTTGGGCAACATCCACTTGGTGATCTTGCCGGTAGCCACGCCATGCACCTTCAGGAACTCGATGACGTTGTCCTCGGTGGCCTCGTAGCCCGCGCGCACGCTGACCAGCGCCATGGGCTTCTCGCCCCATAGCGGATCGGGCACGCCGACCACCGTGGCTTCGTGGACGAAGTCCGCCATCGCGATCAGGTTTTCCAGCAGCACCGTGGGCACCATTTCCGCGCCGCTGCGGATCACGTCCTTCATGCGGTCGGCGATGGTGATATAGCCTTCGGCATCCACCTTGGCGATGTCGCCGGTGTGCAGCCAGCCGTCCTGCCAGAGCTCGGCGCTCTTCTCGGGATTGCGGTAGTACTGCTCGGTCGTCCAGGGCGCGCGCACGACGATCTCGCCGACGGTCTGGTCGTCCTGCGGCACCGGCTTGCCTTGTTCGTCCACGACCTCCACCTCCACGCCGAGGATCGGCAGGCCGGACTTGACGAGCACGGCATCGGTCTCGTCGCGGTCCAGGTGTACCATGGTCTTCTTGATGAACGAGCCGACGATCGTGGGCGCGGTCTCCGTCATGCCGTAGCCGGAGGTCATGCGGAAGGTGGGGATCAGGGCTTCCAGCTTGCGCTTGAGTCCGAGCGGCAGCGCGCCGCCGCCAACGCTGACGCGCACCAGGCTGCTGAGGTCATATTTGCCGAGGTCCGGATATTCGAGCAGCATGGCCGCGATGGTCGCGACAATGCCGACCGAAGTCACTTTCTCGCGTTCCACCAGTTCGCAGAAGCCCTGTACGGTGAAGGTGCCGTGCAGCACGATCTTCTGCGCGCTGTAGACCGCGACGAACGGCTGGCCCCAGCCGTGGATGTGGAACATAGGCGTGTTCAGCAGCGGCACCGCGCCTTCGCCCAGGCGCGTGCCCAGGCCATCGGCGATATCGTGGTCCGGCGTGTTGCCGATGGCGAGCTGCGCCATCATGTGGATCGTCAGCAGGTACAACTGGCGGTGCGTAAACGTCGCGCCTTTCGGCTGTCCGGTGGTGCCGGTGGTGTAGCACAGCGTGGCGTTGACGTCCTCGTGCAGCGCGGGCCAGTCGAAGGTGCCGGCCTGACGGGCGAGCAGCGTCTCGTACTCGATGATGCCGGGGATCCGGGTCTGCGGCAGCCCCGGCTTGTCCGACATATAGACCACCGTCTCGACCACGTCCCTGATCTGGTCGTAGATGCCCTCCAGCAAGGGCATCAGGGTGTCGTCGACAAAGAGGATCTTGTCTCCCGCGTGCCGGATCGTGTAGACGATGTGCTGCGGCGAGAGCCGGACATTGATCGGATGCAGCGTGGCACCGATGCCCGTCACGCCGTAGTACAGCTCCAGGTGGCGATGCGTGTTGAGCGCCATCGTTGCGACGCGGTCGCCAGGCTCGCCGGGCGTGCCGGCCCGCGCCTTCAGTTCGCCGCTCAGTCCGTTGGCAAGCTGCGCCACGCGCCGGTACCACTGCATCCAGGTAAAGCGGAAGTACTCCCCGGTGGCCGGGTTGCGGTAGACAACGCCGGTTTCGTTAGGGTACATCCGCACCGGCCGCTTCATGATGGTCGTGAGCAGAAGCGGATAGTGGGTGCTGAACTCCGGATAGGTTCTGAATTCCATCTTGTCTCCTGGCGATTTCTGCGATCCTGGTGGTCCTGATGCGAAGTCCCGCTACGCGCTCCCCTCGCGCACCGCCCGCGGCCGGCGGCGTGGCTCTTCCACCCGCAGGGCAAGCGCGAAGGCAATGCCCATGACCGCGATGGCGGCAATGAATACCAGCGAGAAGCGCACGCCCTGTGCCAGCAGCCCGCCGAGGACCGGGCCGCACGCCATCATCGTGTAGGTGGCGGTGTCGGAGACGGCCAGCAGCATGGGGCGGTCGCGCCGGTTGCCGAACTCCAGGGCGAAATTGTCCGCGGACAGGAAGTAGCCGCCGAAGCCGGCGCCCAGTCCGCAGAAGACCAGCAGGAATGCGCCCAGCCCATCGCAGAGCAGCAGCGCGGCGGTCGACACGGCCCAGAGGCCGATGCTGCCCAGGAAAACCAGGCGATAGCCGTAGCGGTCGGCGATGCGGCCCCAGGCGAGGTTGCTGGTGGTCTGCGCCAGCAGGTAGGCAATGCTCAGGTAGCCCAGCGTGGCGCCGGACAGCGGGAGATGGCTGCCGACGTAGATGGCGTAGAACGGCACCGCCATCATGCTGAACGCCACCAGCGCCCGGGCGACGAAGAAGCGCACATAGTGCTTGTCCGCGCGCAGCAGGGCAGGAACTTCGCGGATGCGCTGGCGAAAGCCGGACTGCGACGGTACATCGTGCAATACCGGCTCGCGCATCCGCGTCAGCGCGGAGATGCCCAGGCTGGTGAGGACGAACGCGGCCAGGAAGGTGGTGGCATAGCCATTGCCGAACACATTGCCGCCAACGAGGAAGCGCCCGCCGAGATAAGCCGCCGCCGCCGCGATCAGGCCGCCGAGGAAATTGCGGAGCGCGCTCAGCATGCCCCGGCGCTCCAGCGGGATGATCTTCGAGGTCAGGTAATTGAAGGTGACGTTCTGGACGCCGTTGAACAGGCCGAACAGCAGCAGGAACACGGCGGCGGCCGTCAGCGCCCCGTCACCGGACAGCAGGAAGGCGGACAGGCCCAGGCCGAGGATCTGCAGGCGGACCAGCCATCCCACCAGGTAGATCAGCGGCATCACGCGCTGGCGATGCTCGATCTGCGTCGCGCCCCAGATGGAGGACATCGCCATGCCCGCGTACTGCGCGGACAGCACGCATCCCACCACCAGCTTGGAGCCGGACAGCAGGTAGATGTACGCCGGCACGAAGGTGGGGGCGGTCACCAGCCGGAATCCGGTCATGCCCAGCATGCCGTGGATCAGGTAGGCCTGGGCGTTGCGCGGCAGGTGCTGTTGCACGTGAGCACGGAAATGGTGTTCCGCCAGTTCGTGCTGCGCGCCGGGGGCGTGCGTTTCATGCAGGGCCGCTCCGGCGCCCATGGCCACCGCCACCGCGGCGGCTTCTGACGCCCATTCCGCTTTCATGCCGGCGGGCCTCCACGCGCGGCCGCCAGCGATGCATATCGATGCAGCGCCTGGTCCAGTTCCACCGGCTCCAGCGAAAGCAGCTCGGTCACCGCCTTCAGCCAGTCCGGGCGCTCACGGGTACAGACCGAGATCGGCTGCGGCGTCTCCGAGTGCTGCGACGCCAGCATCGCGTAGTTGGCGGCATAGCTGGGCGGGCGCACGTCGGTAGCCAGGTCGGCAATGGCGTAAGGGTCTGGCGGGCCGGTTCGCGTGGTGTCGACCACCGGGATATACGGATTGCGCGCGGCGGTGCCGCCACCGGCAAGCCCAGGACCGTCGCGCAGGATGGCGCCGCGCACCTGGTCCGGCCGCGCGCCGGCAAGCAGCAAGGCGATGTAGCCGCCGAGACCGCGTCCGGCCACGGTCGACGGGCCCAGGTGCGCCAGTGCGACATCCGCGTCAGCCATCAGGAACTCGCAACTGTAGCCGCCGCCACGCGGTATGTCCGACAGCCCGTGTCCAGTGAAATCCAGCGCGTGTACCGGGCCGGGCCATGCCGCGTACTCCGGCGGCAGAGCCTGCGGTGCGCGTTCGCCCAGTCCGTGCAGCAGCAGCAGCGCGGGACCGCTGCCGGACTTGAGCGGATGCAGGGCGAGGCGCAGGCGGTTGTGGCGCAGGTAGACGGTCATGAACGTAGAAAGCGCAGGATGAGGTCCGCGGTCTCGCGCGGCTGCTCGATATGGATGAAGTGCCCGGTGTCGCGCATCACATGGACCTGGGTCGTGGGCGGGAAATACGGCGCCAGGTCGGCGGCGGTGGCATCCCATCCCATGGGTTCGCGTTCGGTGCCGAATATGGCCAGCATGGGAATGGGGAAGCCGGGCAGGCGGTCGGTCATCCAGCGCGCCCGCATGGGGCCGAAGCCGGAGGCGCCGATCACGGGGTCGAGCTTCCAGCGCCAGCCGTCCGCATCCTGCCGCGCGCCCAGCGATGCCAGGTAGCGCAGCCATGCCAGACTCAGCCGCGGATTCATCCGGGCACGCCGTTGCGCCAGTTCCTCCAACGTGCCGGGCTTACGCAGGAGGCTCGCGCTCTGCCTGCGCGTATCGAGCCAGCGCGTGATGATGGGGGCGGTCATCGACTTCTTCTCACGCACCGCGCTGTCCGCGTGCGGGTTGCGGAAGGGCAGGCCGTCGATGGCCACGAAGCGGGTGAAGCGATGCGGAAGCGCCTGGATCGCGTGGACCAGCAAGGAGCCGCCCTTGCTGTGTCCGATCGCAATCAGCGGCTCGCGTGTGACCGAGTCGGCCACGGCAAGCAGGTCGCGCTCGTCGGCAACCCAGCTGTACAGGTCGGCATGCTCGGAATCTCCGTGGCCACGCTGGTCGTAGGACACCACGCGGTAGCCGCCATCGGCCAGCAGCGGCGCGAAGGCGTCGAAGGTTCGCGCGAAATCCAGGGCGCCATGCACCAGCAGGATGGGCGTGGCGCCGGGCCCGCCCCATTCATGGACAGCGATGCGGATGCCGTCGGCAGTGACGGCGCGCGTGCGGTCCGGTGCGCGGGTGCCAGGGAAGGCCGGGACGGCACAGCGCGCCGCGCCGATGGCTTCACCCTCCATTGTTGTCTCCTCGTTGCGCGCCACGGGAACAGGCCAGTGTGTTGCTTTTGGCGGTTTCGTGTTTGCGGTATGTTTTTTAGGAATCCTATCACACTGTCTGTGAATACTAGCCAGGCCGTTTTTTGCGTCACGCGGCAGGGGCGGCCGGACACTTCCTCCATTTTAGGAAATGGAGTATTGACGTTGCCGGGATTGACTTATATAACCAGCTAAGCCGGTATGCATGGAACGCCAGGCAGGACGTGGCAAGCCAAAATTAAAAAGGGAGACAAGAGTGGATGACCTGGAAACCTTCCGGCAGGAGGTACGTGCCTGGCTGGAAGCGCAATGCCCGTCCGAGATGCGGCAGCCGGTACGCAACGAAGACGATATCTGCTGGGGTGGGCGCAAGTTCCGCTTCCAGTCCGAAGCGCAGCGCCTCTGGCTCACGTGCATGGGCGAGAAGGGCTGGACGGTGCCGGAGTGGCCGCGCGAGTACGGCGGCGGTGGCCTGTCCCGCGAGCAAGCCAAGGTGCTGCGCCAGGAGATGCAGGCGCTTGGTTGCCGGGTGCCGCTGCAAAGTTTCGGCATCTGGATGCTTGGCCCGGCGTTGCTGAAGTTCGGTACGGAGCAGCAAAAGCGGGAGCACCTCCCCAGGATCGCGCGTGGGGAAATCCGCTGGTGCCAAGGCTATTCGGAACCGAACGCCGGTTCGGACCTGGCCTCGCTGCAGACGCGCGCCGACGAGCGTGGCGATCACTTTGTCGTCAATGGCCAGAAGGTCTGGACCTCCTACGCCGACAAGGCGGACTGGATCTTCTGCCTGGTGCGCACCGATTTTGCGGCGCAGAAACATACCGGCATCAGCTTCCTGTTGTTCGACATGGAGACGCCGGGCGTGTCGACGCGTCCGATCGTGCTGATCTCGGGCAAGTCGCCATTCTGCGAGACCTTTTTCGATGATGTCGTGGTGCCGCGCGGCAACCTGGTCGGCGAGCCGAACGGCGGCTGGACCATCGCCAAGTACCTGTTGACGCACGAGCGGGAAATGATCAGCGCCATCGGCAGCCGCGGGCAGCGCCCGCCGATGGGCAGGCTTGCGCGCGACACGCTGGGCCAGAACGAACGCGGGGAGGTAGATGCGCAGATACTGCGCGCGCAGATCGCCACCTTCGAGATCGACGAGGTGGCCTTCGGGCTGGCGGGCGAGCGGGCGGTGGACCTTGCCAGGCAAGGCGAGGGCATTGCGGCGTTCTCCTCGGTGCTGAAGTACTACGGGGCCGAACTCAACAAGCGGCGCCATGAACTGCTGATGTCGATCGGCGGCAGCGAAGCGCTGGAATGGGAGAGCGAGCGCAGCCAGGATGGCGCCACCGCGCGCGGCTGGCTGCGCAGCAAAGCCAACTCGATCGAGGGCGGAACGAGCGAAGTGCAGCTCAATATTGTTGCCAAGCGCCTGCTTGGCCTGCCCGGCGCCTGACCCCGCCTGAACACCACGCTTCGAAAACGACCATGGCCATCGTATTGAACCAGACCCAGGAGATGCTGCGGGACAGCGCCCTGGCATTCCTGCGCGAAAGCGCGCCGGTCGCGATGTTGCGCAAGCTGCGCGATACGCGCGACGAGACCGGCTTCTCGACCCAACTCTGGACGGACTTCGCCGGACTGGGCTTTGCCGGCGTGCTGATCCCCGAGCAGTATGGCGGCAGCGAGCTTGGCGTGGTGGAGGCTGGCGTCCTCATGGAAGCGCTTGGCCGCACGCTGGCGCCCACGCCATTCTTTTCCACCGCCTTGCTTGGCGCATCGCTGATCTCACGGTGCGGCAGCGAAGCGCAAAAGGCGAAGCTGTTGCCAGCTATCGCCGCCGGCAAGCACCTGACGGCACTGGCGATCGACGAGAGCGCGGCGCACCGGCCGGAGCGGCAGGCGCTGCGTGCGGCGCAGCAAGACGGTGGCTACGTGCTCAATGGCGCCAAGGTGTTCGTCATCGACGGGCACATCGCGGATACGCTGATCGTAGTGGGCCGCACCAGTGGCGACACGGCCGACCCGGATGGCATTACGCTCTTCCTGGTTCCACGCGGCAGCGACGGCATCGACATCGAGCGCACCGTGATGGCGGATGCCCGCAATGCGGCCCGGGTGCGGTTCCGGGATGTCCGGGTCGACGCCAGCGCCGTGCTCGGCCGGGTGGGCGGCGGCGCGGCCATGCTCGGCCAGGTCCTCGATATCGCGCGCGCCGCGCTGGCGTCGGAACTCGTCGGCATTGCCGACGAGGCGTTCGAACGCACCTTGCAGTACCTGAAGGAGCGCAGGCAGTTCGGCAAGATCATCGGGGAGTTCCAGGCGCTGCAGCATCGCGCCGCCCACCTGTTCAGCGAAATCGAGATCACGCGCGCGGCGGTGTTGCGCAGCCAGCAGTTGCTTGACGAAAGCCCCGCCCAGCCTGTGGCCCTCGTATCGGCCGCCAAGGCGCGGGCCGGCAGCACGGCGACGCTTGCGGTGCAGGAAGGCGTGCAGATGCACGGTGGCATCGGCATGACTGACGAGTTCGAGATCGGCTTCTATATGAAGCGCGCTTGCGCTGCGCAAACACTGCTCGGCGACACCAACTTCCACGCGCATCGCTGGGCCACGCTGCGCGGCTACTGAGCGCCGCAGCGCACCATCCTGAAACCGGTTCGCAGGTCTTCCGCGCGCAGGCGCGGGGCCTGCGCTCGCCCTTGCTCCTGCGCTGCGCTGCCGGGTTTGCATTGCACAACGTGCGCGCCGCGAACGCGGACCCTAGGTAAATCCACTAGACATTCAAGGGCGAGTTCGGTTGTCACGAATTAGAACTCTGGGTATGCTAAGTACGCTATCTGCATAAACAGCAGTCCGGTGGAAAATCGTCGTGCGGGTTCTTTATTTCTGGTCGTAGTACGCGCTATTTAAGCGTCAAACGATTCCGGCATGCTGCACGGGTCAGCCACATGAAGCACCGAACAGGAGACGATATGGTCGGGGCGGCAAGAATTATCGTATCTACGGTATCTTTCTTCGAGGCGGGCGCCACGCTATGAGCGCCTACATCCTGCGCCGCTTGCTGGCGCTGCTGCCCACGCTGCTGTTCGCCAGCCTGATCGTCTTCGTGATCGTGCGCATGGTGCCGGGCGATGTGGTTGACCTGATGCTGAGCCAGAACGACATCAGCGCCGATGCAAAAAGCCGCGACGACCTGATCCGCGCGCTCGGGCTGGACCAGCCGATGTGGCGCCAGTACCTGCACTGGGTCGGCAGCATCGTGCTGCACGGCGACCTGGGCCAGTCGCTGTGGCAGGGCGAGCCGGTGCTGACGATGGTGGTGGCGCGCATGCCTGCGACGTTTTCGCTTGGCGCGATGGCCTTGTTCGTGGCGTTGTCGGTAGCGTTGCCCGTCGGCGTGCTGTCGGCCATCCGGCAGGACACCGCGGCCGACTACGTGGCGCGCTCCTTCTCCATCCTGATGCTGGCGGTGCCGAGCTTCTGGCTGGGCACGATGGTCATGGTGTTTCCCTCGGTGTGGTGGGGCTGGTCGCCGGAGGTGCGCTACGTCCCGTTTCTCGAAGATCCGCTCCAGCACATCAGCAACATGCTGGTGCCCGCCATCATCCTCGGCATGGCGCTGTCCGCCATCACCATGCGGATGACGCGCACGATGATGCTGGAGGTGCTGCGGCAGGACTACATCCGCACGGCATGGGCCAAGGGACTGAACGAACGCCTGGTGATCCTGCGCCATGCGCTGCGCAACGCGCTGATCCCGGTGGTGACGCTTATCGGCCTGCAAGCGCCGCTGCTGATCGGCGGCGCGGTGGTGATCGAGCAGATCTTCGCGCTGCCGGGCATGGGATTGCTGTTGCTGGACGCCGTCAACCAGCGGGACTATCCCGTCATCACCGGCGTGTTCCTGGTGGTCGGCGTGGCAGTCATGCTCATCAACCTGCTCGTGGACCTGAGCTACGGGCTGTTCGACCCGAAAGTGAGGCATCGCTGATGGCCCGTCCAATCGCAAACGCCCCCGCAATCCAGGCGGCGCAACCGCCGCAGCCGATGTCCGGCACGGGTTGGGCTGTCGCTGCCCTTGCCCTGGTGAAGCGCCTCTTCCGCGAGAAGCCGCTGGGCGCCGCCGGCGCGGTGATCTGCCTGATCTTCCTGTTCTGCGGTGTCTTCGCCGACTGGCTGGCGCCATATGGCGTCAACGAGATCAGCATGATGAAGCGGCTGCAGCCACCGTCGTGGGCGCATCCCTTCGGCACCGACAACCTCGGGCGCGACATGCTGTCGCGCTGCCTGTATGGAGCGCAGCTTTCCGTGATCATCGGGCTGTCGGCCGCCACGCTGGCCACCGCGGTGTCGGTGGTGATCGGCATCCTGTCCGGCTACCTTGGCGGCAAGTTCGACCTGATCGTGCAGCGCATGGTGGATGCGTGGATGAGTTTTCCGGACCTGGTGATCCTGATCGTGGTGGTGTCGGTGCTCGGCCCGGGCAGCTGGCAGATCATCGGCACGCTGGGCCTGCTGCTGGGCGTCGGCGGATCGCGCATCATCCGCAGCGCGGTGGTCTCGGTACGCGAGAACATGTATGTCCACGCCGCGCAGTCCATGGGCGCCTCCACCGGCCGCATCCTGTGGCGCCATATCCTGCCCAACGTGCTGCCGCCCATCATCGTGCTGTTCACCACGCGCGTGGGCACGGCCATCCTGGCCGAGTCCGGACTGTCCTTCCTCGGGCTCGGTGTGCCGCCGCCGGCGCCGACCTGGGGCGGCATGCTCTCCGGCAACGGCCGCACCTTCATGTTCCAGGGGCCCTGGCTGGCGCTGGCCCCCGGCATCTGCCTCACCGTGGTCGTCTATGCCATCAACGTCTATGGCGACGCACTGCGCGACCTGCTCGATCCGCGCATGCGCGGCACGCGGTAACGAGATACCAGGGGCTGGCGCCATGACGCCGGCCCGGGAGGATCCAGGGGCGCGGGCGCATCGCTTGCGTCGCGACTTGACGGGCGCAACTAGGAGGCAACGATGGAGGGACGCGGTTTGAAAAGAGCAATAGTCTCGGTGGCAACGGGCGTGGCACTGGCGCTGTCCGCCGGCGCGGCCAGTGCGCAGGCCGAAGCGCCGAAATACGGCGGCAATCTCGAAATCGGCTCGATGTATCCGACCATCTCCGCCTTGTCCTGGGACCTGGCGGACTGGAACTGGAAGCAGAACTACGATACCGGGCAGGTCTACGAGCAACTCTTCGTGGCCGATCTTTCCAAGGCCAGGCGCAATGGCGGCAAATATGCCTTCCAGGCGGACGCCTGGCTGCCGGAGGATGCGATCCGCGGCGAGCTTGCCGAGAGCTGGAAGTGGGTCGATCCGCTGACGCTGGAAGTCAGGCTGCGCAAGGGCGTCAAGTTTCCCGCCAAGGCCGGCGTGATGGAAGAGCGCGAGCTGGTGGCCGACGACGTGGTCTTCAGCTATACACGGATGAACAGCAGCGCCAAGAAGATCCCGACCTACTACGACCACCTCACCAAAGTCGAGGCGACCGACAAGTACACCGTGGTATTCCGCTTCAAGGAATACAACGCCGAATGGGATTACCGCTTCGGCTGGGGCTACTACTCCGGCATCATGCCCAAGGAAGTGGCGGCCGCCGGCGCTGGCAACTGGAAGAATGTGAACGGCAGCGGGCCCTTCCTGCTGAGCAACTTTGTGCAGGGCACTTCCAGCACCTATGCCAAGAACGCGCAGTACTGGGACAGCGACAAGATCGGCGGCAAGGACTACAAGCTGCCCTTCGTCGACAAGGTGGTACTGCGCACGGTCAAGGACGAGTCCACCCGCAACACCATGCTGCGCACCGGCAAGCTCGACGTGCTGGAGTATGTCCGCTGGACCGCTGTCGATGAACTCAAGAAGAGCGCGCCGGCGCTCAAGTGGTCGCGCTGGTTGTCGACCAATGGCCAGTACGTGGCGCTGCGCGTCGACACCAAGCCGTTCAACGACGTCCGGGTGCGGCGCGCGCTGAACATGGCGGTCAACAAGCAGGAGATCGTCAAGCAGTTCTACGGCGGCAATGCCGAACTGTTCGCCTATCCGCAGCATCCGGACTACGCTGGCTACTTCGAACCGCTGAGCGCCATGCCGGAGCCGGTGAAGGAGCTGTTCACCTACAACCCGGACAAGGCACGCAAGCTGCTGGCGGAGGCGGGCTATGCGAAAGGCTTCACGTTCAAGGTGCAGGTATGCGCGTGCCAGCCCGAGCACCTTGAGCTGCTGCCGCTGATCGGAGCCTATCTCGAACAGGTTGGCGTGCGCATCGAGATCCAGCCGATGGAGTATGGGGCCTTCCTGTCGGCCATGACCACCAAGACCAATGCGCCCGGCTACCTGATGAGCAACGGGCATACCAACCCGACCACCACGATCCGCAAGAGCTTTGTGAAGGGCCAGGTGTGGAACGCCGCGCAGTGGGGCGATCCGAAGTACGAGCAGCGCGTGAACGAAGCCTTCCAGATGCGCGACCTCGGCCGCCGCCAGGAGGCATTGCGCGCGCTGACGCGGGACGTGCTGGCGGATGCGCCGTATATCTGGTTGCCGATCCCTTACCAGTACACCGCATGGTGGCCCTGGGTGAGGAACTACGACGCCGAACTGCGTGCGGGTGCGGTGCGTCCCGGCCCGATCTACGCGCGGATGTGGATCGACCAGGACATGAAGAAGAAGATGGGATTCTGAACCCGTGACGCGATCGCGCGGGCCGGAGCGTCCGACCCCGCGCAATACCGTCATTCAGGCAATTGGCCACTTTGCCACTTTGCCACTCAGAGGAGGCGCATGACGCAGCCCATTCTGCAGGTGAACAAGCTGACTACGCGGTTCCGTACGGACCGTGGCGTGGTCACGGCGGTGGACCAGGTCTCGTTCGACGTGGCGCCGGGAGAGACGCTGGCCATTGTCGGCGAATCCGGCTCGGGCAAAAGCGTGACCGCGCTGTCGATCCTCGCGCTGATTCCGAGTCCGGCCGGACGGATCGAATCGGGCGAGATCCTGTTCGACGGACAAGACCTGCTGCAGCTCAGTCCGGCGCGCATGCGCGCGATTCGGGGCAACCGCATCGCCATGATCTTCCAGGAGCCGATGTCCTCGATGAATCCGGCGCTGACCGTGGGCAAGCAGATCGCCGAGCCGATCAACCTGCATCAGGGCATGCCGTGGAAGACCGCGCTCGGCATTGCCGGCGAATTGCTCGGCAAGGTGCAGATCCCGGAAGCGGAAAGCCGGCTGGGCGCTTATCCGCACCAGTTCTCGGGCGGCATGCGCCAGCGCGCCATGATCGCCATGGCGCTGGCCTGCAAGCCGCAGCTGATCATCGCCGACGAGCCGACCACTGCGCTCGACGTCACGGTGCAGGCCCAGATCCTCGACTTGCTGAAGGATCTCGCCGGCAAGTCGGACACGGCGCTGATCCTGATCACGCACGACCTGGGCGTGGTGGCGCGCTATGCCGATCGCGTGGCCGTGATGTACGGCGGGCGCATAGTCGAGACCGCGAGCGCGCGGGAGCTCTATGGCCATCCGTCGCACCCGTACACGCGTGGCCTGATGGCCTCGGTGCCGCGCATTGACGGCGATACCCGTCAGCCGCTGGTGCCGATCGACGGCCAGCCGCCCGACCTGACCGCGCTGCCGCCAGGCTGTGCCTTCATGCCGCGGTGCAAGCTCGCCTCCGATCAATGCGGCCTGTCGCGCCCGGCGCTGCGTGCCGTTCGCCCGAACCACTACAAGGCATGCTTCCTCCATGATGCAGACTGAGACACAGGCGGCGTCTGCCGCGCCCCGGTATGGCGAGATCGGCGACGAGATCCTGCGCGTCGAGAATATCAAGGTTCATTTCCCCGTGACCAAGGGCGTCTTCATCAAGCGTCAAGTGGGATCTGTGAAGGCCGTGGACGGCGTATCGTTCACGCTCAGGCGTGGCGAGACACTTGGCCTGGTCGGCGAAAGCGGCTGCGGTAAATCCACGACCGGGCTGGCCATCATCAAGATGCTCGCCGCCAGCGGCGGTCGGATCGCCTTTGACGGGGACGACTTCTCCACCTTCAGCAAGGCGCAGGAAAAGAACTTCCGGCGCAGCGTGCAGATGGTCTACCAGGACCCGTTCGGATCGCTGAATCCGCGCATGAAGGTGCGTGACATCATCGGTGAGCCGCTGGAGGTGCATGGCATGGCGAGCGACAAGGCGCGTTATGACGCGCGTATCGCGGAGCTGTTGCAGATGGTGGGGCTGCTGCCCTACATGGCGGACCGCTACCCGCACGAGTTTTCCGGGGGGCAGCGCCAGCGCATCGGTATTGCCCGGGCTTTGGCCGTGGAGCCCAGGCTGATTGTCTGCGACGAGCCGGTCTCCGCGCTGGACGTGTCGATTCAGGCGCAGGTGGTCAATGTGTTCATGGAGTTGCAGCGGCGCCTTGGGCTGACCTATGTCTTTATTGCCCACGATCTCGCGGTGGTGCGCCATATCAGTGACCGGATTGCGGTGATGTATCTCGGCCGCATTGTGGAGATCGCCAGCCGCGACGAGCTATATGCGAATCCGCGGCATCCCTATACCAGGGCGTTGCTGTCTGCCGTGCCGGTGGCCAGTGTCGAGGCGGAGGAACGGCGGCAGCGGATTGTGCTGAAAGGGGAGGTGCCGAGTCCGTTGAATCCGCCGGCGGGGTGCCGGTTTCATCCGCGCTGCGCGCAGGCTACTGAGCGGTGCAGGGGGGAGGATCCGGTGTTGAGGGATAGGGGGGGTGGGCAGATGGTGGCTTGCCATTTGGAATGAGTTGGTTGTTGTTTTTTATTTGTATTTGGTTGTGTTCTGTCGGTGTTGGTTATTTAACCCAAAAGCGTACGACATCCCCGGCAGGGGGATGTGGTACGCTTTTGGGTCCAAAAACAAACGCTGCTTAAAAAAAGGCCATAACCAATTAAAGGTCGATACAAAAAACCGTCACTCCCCCGAAAACAACCCCATAAATAAAGGCCGAATAAACAAATCCCCAGCATTCCCCCCGGAAGCATCCGGCACCCACCGCTGCAACTCCACCGCCGCATTAATCATCCCATTCACCTGCAACGAAGCAATCGACTGATCCATCGGCCGGATCGACCCATCCTGCATCCCCTGCACCAGAAACCGTGTAAACCGTGCCGACAGCCGGCTCATCGTCAACATCTTCTCCTTGCGCATTTCCTCCGGCAGCGCCCCATAGATGGTCAGCCGCAGCAGCGGCCCCTTGCTTGAGAACTGATAGCTCACCAGCGCACGCGAGATCGCGCACAGCTTGTCCCAGCCCGTGCCCGGCCCATCCTCCACCTTCGACTGCGCATCCCGGATGACCGCGAACATGCGGTCAAAGCAAGCGGAGATCAGGTCGTCCTTGTTCTCGTTGTGGTGATAGAACGATCCCTTGGTGAGATTCAGCCGCGCGGAAATGCGGTCCGCGGAGGCGCCGCGATAGCCCAGTTCGTTGAGTAACTCGGTGGCGGCGCGCAGGAAGGCTTCCTGAGTTGTCTCGGGTGTGTCGATCACCGGCAGCGGTGGCGTGGCGGGTGTGGCGTTGTCCCATTTCGAGGAAGGCGAGGCAAAGCCGTTGAGCAGCAGATCCACGACCGTTTCCGCGACTTTCGGGTAGTCCTGCGGTTCGTAGCGCTCGACCCATGTCATCGCGCCGCTGGCTAGCGACAGCAGCAAGTGCGCTGCCGCGCTGAGCGCGCTGCGTCGCGCGGGGCTCTGCGGTGCATCCGCACGCAGCAGCTTGCGGATGCGCCGGAACATGTCCGTATACGCCTCGAAGGCGACGTCCGCGTGGGTGTCCGGCAGTGAGCGGATCTCGCGAAAGCTCATCAGCTCCGGGCGCTCTCCCGTTGCCGTCCTGGCCAGCCGCTCGAAGAACAGGGCGATAAACCGGCGCACCCGTGCCTCCGGGCCGGGCTCGTCGGCCGTGGCGTCGGCGATGCCCGCCATCTCGTCGATCGTGCGCATCAGGCAGGCCACCACAAGGTCTTCCTTCTTGCGGTAGTAGTAGGTGATGCTGTTGGTGCTGAGTCCGACCTCCTGCGCGACGTCCGAGAGCGTGGCGCCACGCAAGCCCTTCCGGTTGAACAGGCGGGCAGCCGCGTCGAGAATCGCTTCGCGTTTCTCCACATAACGGCGTGTGGGGCGGGCTTCCGCTGTTTCCTTGAGCATGGAGTGATGTATCTGCATTCGTTGGCCGGAGGCGCGGATCATTTGAGCGGGCGCATTGATCCGGGCGGTCTCGACGGGACTGTAAGTGTACCGAACGGATTCACAGGATGGCTTCCGTTTGATGCCGCGCAAGGGCTCGCCAACGTAGCATTCGATCGCCCGGCGTCACGTGCGCTATTGCCTTCCTTCTCCGGCTGACAGCATAATGCAACTTTGTTGCATTATGCTTGGCGGCGCGAGGAGGGTATCGGATGGCCAGCAGTACCAGCGGGATCGACCTGATCAACGCGGCGAACAGCACCAACGGCGATCCCGTCATCGACCTGCGGGGCATCGCGTTCACATGGCCCGGGCAGGCCGCGCCTTGCCTGCGGCTCGACCGGTTCCGGCTGGACGCGGGCGAGCAGGTATTCGTCTGTGGCCCGAGCGGCAGCGGCAAGAGCACCTTGCTGTCGATGCTGGCCGGGGTGCTGGTGCCGCAGCAGGGTAGCCTGCGCGTGCTGGGCACGGCGCCGGATGCGCTTAGCGCGCCGCGGCGCGACCGCTTCCGGGCCGACCATATCGGCCTCATCTTCCAGCAGTTCAACCTGCTGCCCTATCTTTCCGTCGTGGACAACGTGTTGCTGCCGTGCCGCTTCTCGCGCAGCCGTCGCGAGCGCAGCGCGGCGCAGGGGGCCACGCCGCAAGCCGCCGCGCATGCGCTGCTTGCGCAGCTCGACCTGCCGCGGGCGCTGTGGCAGCGTGCCGTGACCCGGCTTTCCGTCGGCCAGCAGCAGCGCGTGGCGGCGGCCCGCGCGCTGATCGGCCGCCCGCGCCTGGTGCTTGCCGACGAACCCACTTCCGCGCTGGACGCGCCCCGTCAGCAGGCCTTCATGGACTTGCTGCAGCGGGAATGCGGAATCGCCGGCGCCAGCCTTGTGTTTGTCAGCCATGACGAACGCCTGGCCACGCGCTTCCAGAGGCGGGTGTCGCTGCCGGCGGCCTATGCGCCGGATGCGCCGGATGCGCCGGATGCGCCGGATGTGGCGGAGGCGGCAGGATGGTGATGCTCGCGATGGCCGCGTGCAGCGCATGGAACCGCCGCTTCAACCTGCTGCTGATGCTGCTGGCAATTGGCATGTCCACCGCAATGCTGCTGGGCGTGGAGCGCATCCGGCACCAGGTACGGGCGAGTTTTGCGCAATCGGTGTCCGGCACCGACCTGGTGGTGGGCGCGCGCACCAGCCCGGTCCAGCTGATGCTTTACACCGTGTTTCACCTTGGCGGCACGACCAACAATATGAGTTGGGACAGCGTCCGGCGACTGGCGGGCCATCCGGCCGTGGCGTGGACCATTCCGCTTTCGCTGGGCGACTCGCACCGAGGCTTCCCGGTGCTGGCGACCACCGCCGGCTACTTCGCGCATTACCGCTACGGCGACCGGCAACCGCTGGTGCTCGCGCAGGGCCAGCCGTTCGCGGCGCTGTTCGATGCCGTGCTCGGCGCCGAGGTGGCGAACCGGCTGGGCTATCGCGTGGGCGACCGCATCGTATTGAGCCACGGGGATGGCGATGGAGAAGGGCCGGCGCACGCAGTCCATGCCGGGCATGAGGACAGGCCCTTCGTCGTGAGCGGCATCCTGGCGCGCACCGGCACGCCGGTGGACCGCACCGTGCATATCGGGCTGGAAGCGATGCAGGCCACCCACCTTGGCTGGGAAGGCGGCATGCCGCTGCCGGGCCTTGCCATCCTCCCGGAGCAGGTGCGCAAGTTCGACCTGACGCCCCATAGCGTGACCGGCGTGCTGGTCGGACTGAAGCTCAGGTCGCAAGTCTTCACCGTGCAGCGGGAGATTGCCGAAGACCCGCATGAGCCGCTGATGGCGGTGCTGCCCGGCGTGGCGCTGGATGAGCTATGGCGCGTGACCGGTGTCGCCGAACGCGCATTGCTGGTGGTGTCGGGGCTGGTGGTGGTGGTCGGGTTGGCGGGGCTGGCATCGTCCATCATTGCCGCGCTGGGCGAGCGGCGGCGCGAACTCGCCATCCTGCGCTCGGTCGGCGCACGGCCGGGCGACCTGTTGGCGATGCTGGCGCTGGAAGGGCTGGTGGTGATGCTGGCGGGCGCGCTCCTTGGCCTCGCGCTGGTGACGCTGCTGGCGGCGGTGTCCAGCCCTTATCTGCAATCCGCCTTCGGCGTAACGGTGCCTGCAGCCTGGCCCACGCCGGGCGAATGGCCGCTGCTGGCCGCCGCGGTGGGCGCCGGCTTCTGCGTGAGCCTGCTGCCTGGATGGCGCGCCTATCGTCTGAGCCTGGCCGACGGGCTGATGCCGACGACATGAAGACGAAGACGCCAATGACTGCCCGCTTCCGGCGCACGTTGCTTGCGCTCACGGTCATCGCGCTGGCCGGCGGAGGCGCGGCGTATTTCTTTCGGCCGCTGTCCGCGCCGGAGTCCGGCGCCACTGTGGGCGCCGCCAAGCACGAATCCGCCTATGCAGTAGGCGAGGCGTTGCGCCCTGCCGTCGCGCCTTCCACGCCTGACCCCGCCTTCCGCGAGATAGCGTGGCGAGATTTGCTGCCAAAGGGCTGGGACCCGCTGGCGCCGTTCAAGGGCCTGAAGCTCGACGAACTTGACGACGCCGATCCCCGCGCGCAGATTGCCCTGTACAAGGCACGGCAGTACTGGAAGAACGCGCCCGTTGAACCCACGCTGGATGGCGCGGCGGTACGTCTTGCCGGTTTTGTGGTTTCGCTCGACGCAGAGGGCGAGGCGATTCGCGAGTTCTTGCTGGTGCCGTACTTCGGCGCGTGCATCCATGTGCCACCGCCGCCCGCCAACCAGGTCATCCACGTCCGCACGGACAAACCGTTGCCGGGGCTGCGCACCATGGACACCGTGTGGATCGGCGGCGCGATGCGGGTCGAGCGGGCAGACACCATGATGGGCTACGCCGGCTATGCCATGCACGGGGCGCGGGTGGACCCCTATCTCCCGCCCGCGCGGCAATAGCGGAGGCAGCGCGCGCTCCATTCTTGCTCCGGAATCAAGTATCTTCTGCGCGGGACATGGTTTTTCTCGCGGCGGGCAGCGCGGATACTCGGGGCATGTTCGCTGTGAAGGCAAGCAGGGCTTGCGTTGCGGCAAGCCGTGGCCCCATCGGCCAGATACAACCCCGAATCAGGAAACAACAATGCCCATTCCCGCCCTTGGCCTCGGTACCTTCCGCCTGCAAGGCCAGACTGTCATCGATTCCGTGCGCAACGGCCTCGACGTTGGCTACCGCGCGATCGACACCGCGCAGATCTACGGCAACGAGGCCGAAGTCGGCCAGGCCATCGCCGAGAGCGGCGTTGCCCGTGCCGACCTGTTCGTGACGACCAAGATCTGGATCGAGAATCTCTCACGCGACAAACTGGTGCCCAGTCTCAAGGAGAGTCTCGCCAGGCTGCGCACCGACCATGTCGACCTGACCTTGATCCATTGGCCGTCTCCGGACAACGCGGTCCCGGTCGCCGAATTCATGACCGCGCTGGCCGAGGCTCGCGAGCAAGGACTTACCCGCCAGATCGGTGTATCCAACTTCACCGTCGACCTGATGCGGCAGGCGATCGGCGCCGTTGGCGCCGGAGCGATCGCCACCAACCAGATCGAGTTGCATCCCTTCCTGCAGAACCGCAAGGTCGCTGACTTCGCGCGCAGCCAGGGCATTCACATTACGTCGTATATGACGCTGGCCTACGGCAAGGCGCTGCAGGACCCGGTGATCCGGGAGATCGCGCAGCGGCACGGCGCTACGCCTGCGCAGGTGGTGCTGGCCTGGGCCATGCGGCTTGGATATGCGGTGATTCCGTCTTCGACCAAGCGGGCTAACCTGGAGAGTAATCTTGGGGCCGTTGATGTGCGATTGTCGGAGGGAGAGATGGTGGGGATTGCCGGGTTGGAGAGGGGCGGGAGGCTGACTAGTCCGGAGGGGTTGGCGCCGGTTTGGGATTGAGGCGCCACGGATGGGATGTTACCGAAGCCGGCGCGGCAGCCGTCGCTCAGCCAATCATGTGCGGGCTCGGCCGTTGCCGCCGGGCACCGGTTTTATCCAGGCGATAGCCGTGGCCATACACGACCATGATGACCGGGCCATTCCGGGGATGCAGCTCCAGGGTCGCGCGCAGGCGCGACACCAGGCTGGCCAGCGCGCGCGACCGCGGCGGCAGCGCATAGCCCCAGATCGCGCATTCGATGTAGGCGTGGGACAAGACGCGGCCGACGCTGGAAAACAGCAGCGAAGCAAGATCGAACTCCTTGGGGGTCAGGGGCATGCGACGCCCCTGAAACACGGCCTGGTGCGACTGGCAATCCAGTGAATAGTGCCCGACCGTGATGTCCGGGCTCGGGGCTTGCTGGTGTGAGGCTGCGCGGCGCTGCAGCGCGTGCAGCCGGGCCACCAGTTCGCGCAAGCGTAGGGGGTGGATCATATAGTCGTCGGCCCCGGCTTGCAGGGTATTGACGACCGAGTCCTCGTCACGGCGGTTGGAAACTACCAGCACCGGCACCTTGCAGCGCCCGGCGCCGCGCAGCGCGCACACAGCCTCAACTGCGGGCAGGTCGGCCAGTTCGTGGTCGACCAGCAGGACATCGTAACCGGACTGGTCGATGCCACGAAAGAACTCGCGGCTTGCGTGGTAGGTGTGGCAATACACCCCGGCGCGGGAGAGGGCGTCTGCCATGATCTTGGCATTAAGCGACCGATCCGCGAGCAGTGCAATCTTCATCAGATTTGCTCCGAGAA
>JYOD01000059.1:28855-90861 GCA_000955785.1 Burkholderiaceae bacterium 16 | reverse complement strand
GAAGCTGTAGACGGTGAAGTCGTACATTTCCAGCGCATTGCCGATCGAGCAGGCGGCGATCAGGCGGAACTGGCTCTGGCGGGCCGGAGTGGCGGGTGTCGCCTGGGCAGGCGCCAGCGAAGGCGCGCCAGGCAGGGTGGCATCGTTCATGTCGATTTCTCCACGAACTTGGTTGGGGGATCGGGCCGTGGAGGCCGGCGGTTGCCTGCGTCCAGCGTAGGGAATGTGGAATCCCTGGCGATGAAGTATTCAGGCAAACACGGCAAGCCAAAAATCATATATTTTCATCCTGATAACCAAATGGCATCGCCGCCATAACCAGGGTTGCGCCGCTATCGGTAGAAGTACGGAGAAGCCTTGTGCCACGCGGCATCGCGGCGCGGCGCCGGGTACGCACGGGCGTGCCTGAAGCGCACCCAGGCGCACGGCCGCGGGGCGCGGCGCACCGGCGCGGGGCACCGAGAAAAACAGGAAAACAGGGGAAAGGGAAAGATGAAGCTGCAGCAACTGCGCATCCTGCTGGCGGTAGCCCAGCACGGCAGCATCCACGAAGCCTCGCGCAGCCTGCATGTATCGCAGCCGGCGCTGTCCAAGGCCATCGCCGAACTGGAACGCGAACTCGGCGTCACGCTGATGTCGCGTTCCGTGCGCGGCGTCAGCCTGACCGCCTACGGCGTGGCGCTGGTCAAGCGCGCCAGCCTGGTCGAGCAGGAGCTGCGCCACGCGCTGGAAGACATAGAAGCGATCCGCGGCCACGCCGACGCGCAGCTCAATATCGGCCTGACCGCCGTGGCCTCCAGCGGGCCGCTGCCCGATGCCATGGCCGCCTTCCGCAAACGCTTTCCCAATGTCGCGCTGCGCGGCTTCGAGCTGCGCCCGCAGCAGATCCTCGAAGGCCTGCGCGAAGGCCGGCTCGACCTTGGCCTGATCTCCACCAACAGCGGCCCCGGAACTGGCGCCTTCCAGTGGGAGCCACTGTTCTCCACCGGCATGTCGCTAGCGGTGCGCGCCGGCCATCCGCTGCGGCGGGTACGCCGGCTGCGGCCGCTGCTCGACGCCGACTGGCTCGTCCTCGACCCGCTCGACGACCCCGGCAGCCCGCTGGCCAGCCTGATGCGCCTGCATCGGCTGGACATGCCCAAGCGCATCGTGCAGAGCGCTTCCAACCTGCTCGGCCTGCAACTCGCCACGCGCACCGACCTGATCAGCATGTGGTCGGACTTCGTGTTCGACGGCACCGGGCCGCTGCGGCTGGATCCCGAGTCGCTGGTGCGCCTGCCGATCAGCGACGAACTGCCGGAGTTCCGGGTGTTCCTGGTGTACCGGTCCGAAGACCTGATGACACATGCGTGCGCGGAGTTCAGCAAAGAGGTACGGCATCGGGCGCAAGGGATGCCTCGGGGGCGGCCGGCGGTGCGCGGGCGCCCCTGAGCGCCGCTGTCGCAGGTCCCATGCACCCCGGCGAATTGTGCCCATAGCACCGCACGCATGCATGGCGGCCTCCCATGCGCCACAATTACGCTCAGGAGACACACAGCATGGACAAGCTAAAGCAAATCGAAGCCTTTATCGCAGTCGTCGAGCACGGCAGCATGGCCGCCGCCGCCCTGACGCAGGGCGTGACGCCGGTGATGATCGGGCGCCGCATCAATGCGCTGGAGGCGCGCATCGGCGTGAAGCTGCTGCACCGCTCGACGCGGCGCATCGTGGTGACGGAGCAGGGCGCGGCCTTCATGGAACAGTGCAAGAAGGCGCTGGCCGATCTCGACCGTGCCGAGATGCTGATCGCGGAAGGCAAGCACAAGGCAACCGGGCACCTGATCGTGTCGGCCCCGGCGGCGTTCGGACGCAAGCACGTGGCGCCGCACGCGCCGGCGTTCCTGGCAGCGAATCCGGAGGTGCAGATTTCCTTCAACCTGACCGATCGCGTGGTGGACCTGGTGCGCGAGGGTTACGACGTGGGCATCCGCATCGGCGGCGCCATCGATCCGAATTTCGTCGCCATCAAGCTGGCCACCAACAAGCGCGTGGTGTGCGGCACGCCCGCCTACTTCGCGCGCTACGGCGTGCCGCAGACGCTGGACGACCTGGCCCAGCACAACTGCCTGGCGTTCAACCTGCAGGGCGGCCAGCAGCGCGGCTGGTATTTCCAGCAGGACGGCAAGACCGTGACCGTGCGCGTGAACGGGAACCTCGATTGCAACGACGGCGAACTGCTGCACCGCTGGACCGGGGAGGGACTCGGACTGGGCTGGCGTTCCACGTGGGAAATCCTGTCGCAGCTGGAGAGCGGCGAACTGATCACCGTGCTGGACGAGTACGCGCTGCCCGACTACGACATCCTTGCGGTGTACCCGCAGCAGCGTCCGGTGCCGGCCAAGATCCGTTTCTTTATCGAGCACCTGAAGGCGGCGTTCGCGGTGCCGGGCTACTGGACGGGGCGGCAGGGGCGATGATGGCGGCGTGGCTGGCGGACGCGGTCGTCCTGCTGCACCTTGCCTTTATCGTCTTCGCGATGCTGGGCGGCTTGCTAGTGCTGCGCTGGCCGCGCCTGGCATGGCTGCACTTGCCGGCGGCGGCATGGGGCGTGGTGGTGGAGTGGAGCGGGTGGATCTGCCCGCTCACGCCGCTGGAAAACGCGCTGCGCCAGCGCGCCGGCCTGCAAGCCTACGGCGGCGACTTCATCCAGCACTACGTCCTGCAACTGATCTATCCCGACGACCTCACGCGCGAAATCCAGTTGGTGCTTGGCGCCCTGGTGCTTGCGCTGAACATGGCTGTCTACTTCGCGCTCTACCGCCGCGTGCGGCGCCGGCGCACCGACGCTCGCACGTAAGCCCGCCCGACGTGGCACCGGCGAAGAACGATGAGCCGGCGCCACGCGGCGACTACGGCGCGGCCTGGAACACCGGCGCCCGCTTCTCCATATTGGCGATCACCGCCTCCCGCTGATTGGCGCCGCCGATGAGGCGGTCCTGTTCCACCGATTCGGCCAGCAGGATGGCGGCGCCATCGCCGTCTTCGCTCACCTGCATCAGGCGCTTGGCGGCGCGGATCGCGTCCGGGCTGCGGTTGGCGATGTCGCGCGCCGTGGCCAGCGCCGTTGCGCGCGGATCGCCCACCACGGCCGTGGCAAGGCCCAGCGCGCAGGCTTCTTCTGCGTTGACGATGCGTCCGCTGTAGATCAGCTCGCGCAGGCGGTCCGGGCGCACCAGCCCGCGCAACAGCAGCATGCCGGCCATGTCGGGCACCAGGCCCCACTTGATTTCCATCACCGACATGCGCGTGTCCGCGCTGACGTAACGCAAGTCAGCGCCGAGCGCCACCTGCAGGCCGCCGCCGAACGCGACGCCGTGCACCGCGGCAATCACGGGCACCGGCAATTCGCGCCACACCATGCAGGCGAACTGCGGCCGGTTGGAGATGCCATGGGTGCGCGCCGCAAGACGCCCGGCGGCGATGCCTTCGCTGCCGCCACCCAGTCCGGCCATGCTTTGCATATCGAGGCCCGCGCAAAAGGCACGCCCTTCGCCGGACAGCACCACCGCGCGCAGGCCGGGCTCGCACGCGAGCTGCTGGCCGGTTTCGATCAGCGCATCGAACATGGCGGGATCGAGCGCGTTCATTTTGTCGGGGCGGTTGAGCCTGACCTCGGCCACGCCGTCGTCGATGGTCAGGATGATGCGTTCGCTGCTGGTGCTCATGTTGCGTTACTCCTTGCTTGAATGGGTTCCTGCGCCGTGGGCAGGACATAGTCTTTGAATTGCTCCCGCAACTTCACCTTGAGCAGCTTGCCGGTGGCCGTGTGGGGCAGGGAATCGACAAAGGCGACGTCGTCGGGCACCCACCATTTCGCTACCCTGGCGGCGAGAAAATCGAGCAGCTCGGCAGCGCTGACTTCCTGGCCGGGGCGGCGCACCACCACCAGCAGCGGCCGCTCCTGCCACTTGGGATGCGGCACGCCAACCACGGCCGCCTCGGCCACGGCGGGATGGCCCATGGTGGCGTTCTCCAGGTCGATGGAAGAAATCCATTCGCCGCCGGACTTGATCACGTCCTTGGCGCGGTCCACCAGTTGCACATAGCCGTCGGCATCGATATTGGCAACGTCGCCGGTGTCGAACCAGCCATCGGCATCGAGCGCATCATGCTCCGCCTTGAAGTAAGCTGCGGCGATCCACGGCCCGCGCACCTTCAGCCGGCCGAAAGCGTGGCCGTCGTGCGGCAGTGCGTTGCCCTGGTCGTCCTCGATGCGCAGGTCCACGCCCCACAGCGCGCGGCCCTGCTTGAGCTTGACCTTCAACTGCTCCTGCGCGCCGAGTTCCCGGTGCTTGGGCAGCAGGGTGCTGATCACGCCGATCGGGCTGGTTTCCGTCATGCCCCAGCCCTGGATGAAGCGCGCGCCGAACTGCTGCTCGAAGCGCTCGATCATGGCCGCCGGCGCGGCCGAGCCGCCCACGCCGGCGAGCTTCAGCCCGAGCGAGCGCGGGTCGATCTCCGGGTGCGCGTCGAGATACTGGAACAGCATCAGCCACACGGTGGGCACCGCGGTGGAGAAGGTCACGCGCTCGTCGCGCAGCATGCGGTAGACGCTTTCGCCGTCCAGATGCTGGGCCGGCAGCACCATCTTGGCGCCGGTCATGGCGCAGGCGTAGGGCATGCCCCAGGCGTTGGCATGGAACAGCGGCACGACCAGCAGGATGGCGCTGTCCACGCCTACGCCGAAGGTGTCGGAAGCACAGGCCTTGAGGCTGTGCAGCACGGTGGAGCGGTGCGAATACAGCACGCCCTTGGGGTTGCCGGTGGTGCCCGAGGTATAGCAAAGGGACGACGCGGTGCGCTCGTCGAATTGCGGCCACGCGTAATTCTCGTTGCCGGCGTCGATCAGGTCTTCATAGCACAGCAGGTTGGGCAGTTTGCCGGCAAGGCCGAGCGCGTCGGTGCCGGCGCGGTCGGTCATCGCCACGTAGTGCGTGACCGACGTCAGGCGCGGCGCAAGCTGCATCACCAGCGGCGCGAAGCACGGATCGAAGAAAAGCACGCGGTCTTCAGCGTGGTTGATGATGTAGTCGATCTGCTCGGGGAACAGGCGCGGGTTGACGGTATGCAGCACCACGCCCGCGCCCGACACGCCGAAGTACAGCTCCAGGTGACGGTGCGTATTCCACGCCAGCGTGCCGACGCGATCGCCCTGCGCGACGCCGAGTCCGGCCAGCGAGCTGGCGATGCGCCTGGCGCGGTTGTGTACCTCGGCATAGTCGGTGCGCACCGTGCCGCCCTCGATCGTGCGCGACACGATCTCCTGCAGCGGGTGGTACAGCGCGGCGTACTCGATCAGCGAAGAAATCAGCAACGGACGGTCTTGCATGAGGCCTAGCATGATGCGCGTCTCCTGGTTTCGGCATTGTGGTGCGATGCGTAGTCAACATAACGGCGGTGGCATCACCGTCCGGCGTGCGAGAGTTTCAGCGCCCCTTGAATGCCGGCTTGCGCTTCTCCAGGAACGCCGCCACGCCCTCCTTGAAGTCCTCGCTCTTCGACGCGCGCGATTGCATCGTGGCTTCGCGTTCGAGCTGCGTGGGCAGGTCGCTCTCCAGGCTGGCGTTGAGTGCTTCCTTGATCAGGCCATAGGCAAAGGTAGGCATCTGCGCGAGGTGGGCCGCCAGCTTCGCGGTCTCGGCGGGCAGGGCTTCGTCTTCATGCACCTTCCACACCAGGCCGATGCGGTGGGCTTCCTCGGCGTCGATCTTCTCGGCCAGGATGGCCAGCGCGCGCGCGCGCATCTCGCCCGCGTAGCGCGGCAGGAAGTAGGTGCTTCCCGCATCGGGCACCAGGCCGATCTTCGAGAACGCCTGCAGGAACGACGCGGAGCGGCCGGCCAGCACCACGTCGCCGGCCAGCGCCAGGCTCATGCCGGCACCGGCCGCCACGCCGTTGACCGAGGTGATGACAGGCTTGGGCATATTGCGCAACGCCAGGATGATCGGGTGATAGCGCTCGCGCAGCAGCGTGCCGGAGTCCTTGAGTTCGGCCTGGCGCCCGGCGAGATCCGCGCCTGCGCAAAAGCCACGGCCATTGGCGGTGAGCACTACCGCGCGTACGGCTTCGTCCTGCGCGGCACGCTCGACCGCGGCGCGCAGTTCGGCCATCAGCTCCGCATTGAGTGCGTTGAGCACGTCGGGGCGGTTCAGGGTGATGGTGGCCACGCCTTCGGCGGCGTGATAGAGCACGGGCGATGTCATTGGTTGTCTCCTTAATTGATGTGTCTTGATGCAGGTGTCTTGATGCGCTAATGCGCCGGTGCCGCTACGGACCGGCGCGCGGGTTCAGGCAGCCTTGCCGGGCGCCTTGGGCGGTTGCAGCGCATCGGCCGAAGCGTCGCCCAGCTTGCTGCCGCCGTCGCAGTCTACGATGGTGCCCGTGATATAGCGGGCGTTGTCGGTGGACAGGAACAGCGCGGTATTGGCGATATCGCTCTTGTCGCCGTAGTCGCGCAGCGCCAGGCGCGCCTTGAAACGCGCCTCCATCTCCGGCGTGGGCGCGAGCCGCGCCATGCCTTCGGTCCCGGCGATGGGACCGGGCGAGATGCCGTTGACGCGCACGCCCGCCGGGCCCCATTCCATCGCCAGGCATTTCACCAGCATATTGATGCCGGCCTTGGCGGCGCACACATGGGCCTGGAACATCATCGCGTTGACCGCCTGCGGCGCGGTGATGGCGATCAGCGAAGCGCCGGGGGCGTTGAGGAAGGCAAAGCAGGCGCGGAAGACATTGAAGGTGCCGATCAGGTCGATATCCACCACGGTCTTGAAGCCGTTGGCGGACATGCCCAGCGCCGGCGCGACAAAGTTGCCGGCCGCGCCCGAAATCACGATATCGATCGGCCCGAGTTCAGCGCGCGTGCGTGCCAGCGCCGCTTCCACCGCGGCGTAGTCGCGCACATCGGCCGCCATGCCGAGCGCGCTGCCGCCGGCATGGTTGATGATGGCAGCCGCCGCCGCGATGCGCTCGGGGTCGCGGCTGACCAGCGCCAGCCGCGCGCCGGCTTTCGCGAAGTGCTGGGCGATGCCCAGGTTGATGCCGGACGAGGCGCCGGCGATAAACACGACCTTGCCGGCCAGGACGTCGTCTCGGAACGCGTTGGACATGGGTTTCCCTCCCTGGGTTGGGTTGGATGATGAAAGCGGATGGCCCGGCACGGGAGTCGGGCTGGAAGGTCAGTCGCGGCCGCGCGGGCCGGACGAGGGCGAAGTGCGCCCGGCGGCGTGGCGCTGCCGGGTCGGGAATGCGGAAAGCGGCATGGAACGGGTCATGTCTGTCTCCTGTCTTCTTGTCTTCTTGTCTTCTTGTCTTTTAAGCGGCCTCTGACTTGGGCCTCCGACATCCTACTCCGATGCCGCGATTCGATCACGTACGGATGCGGCAATGAAGGCGTGCGGGGCACGCAATAAGGTGGGTGGGAGCAAGGCGGGGGCGGCAGGCGGGGAAGCGCACGGGGAGGCACCGCACAAAAGAAAAAGCCCGCACCCAGGCCGGCGTGCGGGCTGCCGTCGCAAGGGACGGGCCATGTGTCATGAAGCGCGCCCCCGCATCTTCATGACGGGGTCCATGATGGTGCAAAGGCGCGGCGCCCGCCTTGACCCAGGTCAAGCGCTTGCCACGGGCGCGGCAAACGATGGCCTCAGGATGGCCTCAGGCCAGCAGCGCCGTCACCAGGTCCTTGCCGTGGGTGGCCGGCACCTGGTCGAAATGCAGTGCCGCCTCGACGTGGCCCAGGTGTTCCACCATCAGCGTCACGGCGCGTTCGGTGTCGCCGGCGCGAGCCGCCTCGATAAACTCGCGATGCTCATCGGAAGAGCAGGCGGCATCGCGGCGGGACTGGTAGAGCATGGTGATCACCGCGCTGCGCATCGACAGTTCCTGCAGCATGCCGGTCAGCACGCCATTGCCAACCACTTCCGCCAGCATGATGTGGAAATCGCTCAGCAGGCGGGTGCGCAACTGGGCATCGACGCCGCCCAGCGCCTTTTTCTCGGCGGCGAGGTGCCGGTCGATGCGCTTATAGTCGGCTGCGCTGGCGCGCGCCACGAATTCACGCGCCAGCGCGGCCTCCAGGATGCGGCGCACCGCGAACACTTCGCGCGCTTCCTCGGCGCTGGGCTTGGCGACGAAGGCACCTTTGTCCGGCACGATCTGGATGAGCTTGTCCTTGGACAGCATCAGCAGCGCGGCGCGCACCTTGGTGCGGCTGACGCGGTAGACGCTGGCCAGGGCCTCCTCGCGCAGCTTGGTGCCAGGCGGCAGGCGGTGCGAAACGATGGCCGCGACAATGTCTTCGGCGATCGCTTCGGCGGTCATGGCAGGATCGATATGCTCGGGCATGGTTGCGCACTTGCGCTGAGTCTCAGTGAGGAATGCCGAGATTCTAGCGCCCCACGGCCGCGCCGGGCAGCGGGGATGCCCCGGGGGTGGCCAGGGCAGCTTCATGCGGCGCTGGCGCAAGGCCCGCATCGAGGTCGGTGGCGTCGATCTTGCCGTTGAGCACGTCGTGGGCGCGCGCCCGGTCGATGTCCTTCTCCCATGCGGCTACCACCACGGTCGCCACGCAGTTGCCGATCAGGTTGCCCACGGCGCGGGCGATGCCGATGAACCAGTCCACCGACAGCACCAGCACCAGGCCAATGGCGGGAATCGCCGGGTGCGCCGACAGCGTGGCCGCCAGGATCACGATGGCCGAGCCGGGAATGCCGTGCGCGCCCTTGGACGTGACCAGCGCCACCGCCAGGATGCCCAGCAGGTCACCCAGCGCCAGCGGCGTATTGGTGGCCTGGGCGATGAAGACAGCGGCCAGCGTCAGGTAGATGGAGAAGGCGTCGAGGTTGAAGGAGTATCCCGTGGGGATCACCAGGCCCACCACCGATTTCTTGATGCCCATGAATTCGAGTTTCTTCATGATCTGCGGCAGCACGCTGTCCGACGACGCGGTGCCCAGCACCACCAGCAGTTCGGCGCGCAGGTAGCGGATCAGCTTGATCACCGAGAAGCCGCACAGGCGCATCACCGTGCCCAGCACCACCAGCACGAACAACATCACCGCCCCGTAGAACACCATCACCAGGTAGCCGAGTTGCTTGAGCGAGCCGATGCCATACTTGCCCACGGTGAAGGCCACCGCGCCCAGCACGCCCAGCGGCGCCAGCTTGATGATGAAGCCCATCATCTTGAACAAGGTGTGCGAGAAGGTGTCGATCATTAACACCAGCGGCCGGCCGCGTTCGCCCACCAGCGACAGCGCGCAGCCGAACAGGATCGACACCAGCAGCACCTGTAGCACGTCGCCGCTGGCGAACGCGCCCATCACCGTGCTTGGAATCAGCTTGAGCAGGAAGTCCACCATGCCTGCGCTCTTGACCTTTTCGGCGGAGTCCACGTAGGCCGACATCGCCGATGCGTCGAGCGAGGCCGGGTTCACGTTCATGCCGGTGCCGGGATGGAAGATATAGGCCAGCGCGATGCCCAGCGCCAGCGCGATGGTGGTGACCACCTCGAAGTACAGCACCGCCTTGATGCCGACCCGGCCCACCTTCTTCAGTTCGCCGGCGCCGCAGATGCCGGCCACCACCACGCAGAAGACGATTGGCCCGATCAGCATCTTGATCAGCTTGATAAAGGCATCGCCGAGCGGCTTGAGCTTGGCGGCGAACTCTGGGAAGAACAGGCCGAGTGCAGTGCCAAGCACCAGGGCGATCAGCACCTGGCCAAACAGGGAGCGGGTGAAACGGGTGATAGCGGACTGCGGGCGGGCGGAAGCGGACCGCGGCTGGACTGCTGGGTGCATCGTTGTCTCCATGCGGACGCGTCCTAGACTTTGGCTGGCGCGTCCTGTCATTGCTGCAGGAATTACCGGTTGCCCGCGTGGCGGGTCGACCGGCCTGACATGCCGGGCGCGTGGCCGGGTGAGGGCTGCGGCGCTTCGTGGATTGGCCCTCCTGTTGGAGCGGAATCCACGCAACTCGCTGTCCGGATCGGATTGTCCGCAGCGAATTGTCGGAACGTGGAAGCCAATATAGTGCATATCATTTTTGTATGCAATTTTTGAATTCACTGTGCTACCATGAATCGCACAGAATAGAGCTCTCGGACGAGAGTCAAGGCGCACCGGGACGGTCCGGCGACGCCGGCCCGGCAACCAAGGCACCGCTGGCGCGGCGCTTGCATGATCCGGCGCCATCGCATTCGCGCACTTCCAGCAGGAGACACGCATGGCAGCAACCCTCACGCCCGCTACCGAAACCGGGGCGCGCATCATGGCCTGGGCAGATACCCTGGCCGTCCATACCGAGCAGCCCGGCATGCTCACCCGCACCTATCTCACCGACGCCCACCACGGCGCCGCCGCGCAACTGGCTGAGTGGATGCGCGAAGCCGGCATGACGGTGCGCCGCGATGCCGCCGGGAACGTGATCGGCCGCTATGAAGGCACGACGCCCGGCGCGCCGGCGCTGCTTACCGGTTCGCACTTCGACACCGTGCGCGACGGCGGCCGCTACGACGGCAACCTCGGCGTGATCCTGCCGGTCGCTTGCGTGGCCGGGTGGAACCGCCAGGGCAAGCGTTTCCCGTTCGCCATCGAAGTGGTTGGCTTTGCCGAGGAAGAGGGCGTGCGCTTCAAGGCCACG
The DNA here is from genome assembly GCA_000955785.1 of Burkholderiaceae bacterium 16. GTDB lineage: Bacteria > Pseudomonadota > Gammaproteobacteria > Burkholderiales > Burkholderiaceae > Cupriavidus. The sequence continues at coordinate 80,182 of JYOD01000059.1, read as the reverse complement.
CTGCTGGGCAGCCGCGCCATCGCCGGCACCTTCGACACCAACGTGCTCGACAATGCGGACGACTCCGGCAAGACCATGCGCGAAGTGATGCGCGCGGCCGGTTTCGACCCCGCCGGCCTGCCTGCCGCCGCGCATCAGCGCGAGCAGGTGCTGGCCTTCGTGGAAGTCCATATCGAGCAAGGCCCGGTGCTGCTAAATGAAGGGTTGCCGCTGGGCGTGGTGACCGCGATCTCCGGCGCCACCCGTTTCATCGTCGAATTCGAAGGGCTGGCCGGCCACGCCGGCACCGTGCCGATGGACATGCGCCGCGATGCGGCCATGGCCGGCGCGGAGATCGGCCTGTATATCGAGCGCCGCTGCGGCGGCCTGCCGGGCCTGGTGGGCACCATCGGCCAGTTCAACGTGCCCAACGGCGCCGCCAATGTGGTGCCAGGCCGCGCGGTGATCTCCATCGACATCCGCGCCGGCGAAGACGCCGTGCGCCAGGCTGCCGTCAACGACGTGCTGGCGGAGATCGAACGCGTGTGCGCCCGCCGCAATGTGCGTGTGACGGTCCGCAAGACCCATGAAGCCGTGAGCGTGCCGTGCGCGCCCTGGCTGCAGACGCAATGGGCGGATGCCATTGCCCGCCAGGGACTGCCGGTGCGGCACCTGCCCTCGGGCGCCGGGCATGACGCCATGGCCATCGCCGCCATCGCCGATGTGGCGATGCTGTTTGTGCGCTGCGGCAACGGCGGCATCAGCCACCACCCCACCGAGATCATGACTGCTGAAGACGCCGCCAGTGCTGCCGCCGTGTTCAGCGATTTTGTCGAACATTTCGACAAGTCTTCCGCACGGCAGCAATAAGCGGCGCGGCCAGGCGCCAGCGTCCCCGATCCTGAGAAACCTTTGATTCAGAGATAAAACATGACCGCACGAGACAACGTGAACCCGCTGCAGACCACGCTCACCAACTTCATCGACGCCCAGCGCCCCGCGCAGGAAGCCTTCCTGGCCGAACTGGTCAAGGTGCCGTCCGACAACCCGCCGGGCGACTGCGATGCGCACGGCAACCGCGCCAAGGTGCTGCTCGAAGGCCTGGGCTTCAAGGTGGAAGCGCACAAGGTGCCCGACGAACTGGTCAAGGCCGCCGGCATGATCAGCGCCACCAACCTGCTGGTGCGCAAGACTTTCGGCAGGGGCGGTCCCACCATCGCCATGAACGCGCACGGCGACGTGGTGCCCCCCGGCCTGGGCTGGACCAAGGACCCGTACGGCGGCGAGATCGCCGACAGCGAGCACGGCCCGGTCATGTACGGCCGTGGCGTGGCCGTGTCCAAGTCGGACTTCGCCACCTACACCTACGCCGTGCTGGCGCTGATGGAAGCCGAGAAGCAAGGCGCCAAGCTCAACGGCACGCTGGAACTGCAGTTCACCTACGACGAGGAAACCGGCGGCGACATCGGTCCCAAGTTCCTGCTCGACCAGGGACTGAGTAAGCCCGACTACGCCATCTCGGCGGGCTTCTCCTACGGCATCACCTCGGCCCATAACGGCTGCCTGCACGTGGAAGTCACGGTGAAGGGCAAGCAGGGCCACGCTGCCATGCCGCACACCGGCGTGGACGCCATCGAGGCGGCCACCCACATCCTGCAAGCCATCTATGGCCTGCGCGCCGAACTCGCCACGCGCAAGTCGAAGACGCTGGGCATCGACACCGCCACGCTGAACGTCGGCCTGATCAAGGGCGGCATCAACACCAACGTGGTGCCCGACCTGGTGACCTTCCGCGTCGACCGCCGCATGATCCCCGAAGAAATCGGCTTCGACGCCGAAGGCGAGCTCCGCGCCGTGGTCGAGAAGGCCGCCAAGGACCGTCCGGGCATTGAGGTCAAGGTCGAGCGCATCATCCTGGCCGAGCCGCTGTCGGAACTGCCCGGCGTGGAAAAGCTGATCGGCGCCCTAAAGGGCCGTGCCGAGGAAGTGTTCGGCGTGGAAATCCCGGTGCAGGGCGTGCCGCTTTACACCGATGCCCGCCACTACACCAAGTACGGCATCCCCACCGTGCTGTACGGCGCCGGCCCGCGCACGCTGATGGAAGCGCGCGGCCACAACTCGGATGAAAACCTGCGGCTGAACGACCTGAACCGTGCCACCAAGGTGGTGGCGCTGGCGCTGTCGGACCTGATTGGCTGATGGTTGGCTTCCCCTCCCGCCCGCGGGAGGGGGCGGGGATGGGGGCAGGCGCTTGCCATGCCGCATCCCCGCGACCTTTGCAGACAAATTATTCTCACAACGAATAATTTTGCTCCGTGTAATCCTATTTAAATTCCTTGACAGCATTTTCAAATCAGAAGATCGGCCGCGATTTTCTTCTCCCTCCGCTCCTGCCATCCGCTTGAGCCGGTAACGCCTCCGCATTCCCCAGCAAAACTTCCGCATCACCTGCCGTGCCGACCACTTGCGCCGAATATCAGTGCTCTTATATTATGTTCGTGCTCTGACATATATTGAATCCTCGCAACGTCCCACGGAGAGATGCGCATGCCGACCCACGCCCGCATGGAGTACACCGATTTCACCAACACCGCCCCCGCCGTAGCCGCCGCCCTGCGCGCCTTGTCCAAGGCCGTGGACGACGCCGGCCTGGACAAGTCCCTGACCGAACTCATCAAGCTGCGCGCCTCGCAAATCAACGGCTGTGCGTTCTGCGTGCAATTCCACCTCAATGCGGCGCGGGGGCTGGGCGTGGACCAGCGCAAGCTGGACCTGGTGGCGGCATGGCGCGATGCCCGGATCTTCAGCGCCCGTGAGCAGGCCGCGCTGGCCTGGACGGAAACGCTGACGAAACTGAGCGCGGAAAGTGCTTCCGACGCTGTCTACGCCCAGGTCGCCGGGCAATTCCCTGCGGGCGGACTCGCTCACCTGAGCGCGGCCATCGCCAACATCAACGCCTGGAACCGGATCGCGGTGGGCTTGCGCTTCTCGCCGCAGGCACCGGCGCAGCCCCGGAGCGCCGCATGAACGCCCTCGCGCAAGACGCCACGCAGGCAGGCGATCGCGAGCCGCTCCGCTACGTGGACGATGAAGCCGGGGTGCTGGCGTGTTTCCCGCTGATGCATCAGCTCCGCCCGCACCTTGCGTCGCCCGAAGAATTCGTGGCACGCTGGCGCCGCCAGGCTATCGCCTGCTGGCGCTGTGGCAGGGCGGGCGGCCGGTGGCGCTGGCCGGCTTCCGCTTGCAGGACAACCTCGTGCACGGCGTGCATTTCTACGTGGACGACCTCGTCACCAACGAGTCCGCGCGCAGCGGCGGGTACGGCCATCTGCTGATGAACCGGCTCAAGGATGAGGCGCGCGCCCTGGGCTGCGCCAAGCTGGTGCTGGATACGCCGCTGACCAATGTGCTCGGTCATCGCTTCTATTACCGCAACGGCCTGCTGGCCTCCGCGTTGCGCTTTAATATTGCGCTTGCCTGACACGGCCAATCCCGGTGACCGGAGAACCATGACCAAGCTCCTGCATATCAGCGCCAGCGCACGCGGTGAGTCCTCGCTGAGCCGGCAGGCCGCCCGGCGGCGGCTGGCGCAAATCAGGCAGCGCCATCCCGCCCTGGCGGTAAGCGAGCGCGACCTTGGCAGCGAGCCACCCCCGCATCCGCCGGCGGCGCTCGTCGAGGCCAGCCTGATGCCGGCGGCGGACCGCGGCGCCGCCGAGCTTGCGGCGCTTGCGCACTCGGAGACGCTGATCGCGGAGCTGGAGGCCGCCGAGTTCGTGCTGATCTCCACGCCGATGCACAACTTCAGCGTGCCATCCGCACTCAAGGCGTGGATCGATCAAACCGGACGTTTCGTAGCACGCCGGCTGGAAAGGCCGGGCTGCTCGCCGACCGGCCGGTATGGCTGCTCGTCACCTGTGGCAGGCCGCTCGATGAAGGCCCCGCGGCCCAGCGCGATTTCCTCACGCCTTACCTGCAGTACGTGCTGACCTGCATCGGGCTGACCCGTTTCGAGGCGCTGCGGCTGGACCAGATGCGACGCGGCGGCGAACACGTCGCACGCGGCATGGCGCGCGTCGATGCGTGGGCCGGGCACCTCGCGCAGCAGGTAAATGGCGCCGGTGGCGGAGCGGCCCGTCCGGACGACAGCAATCGGCGAGTGCCCCGAACCGGCTGAGCCGCGTCTGCGGCGCGGGTATCCTCCGGCGCATAGCCGGCGCCGTGCCTACCGTCTGGCCGCGCGCTCCACCGGCAACGTCTCGTCGCCATCGCCCAGCGAGCGCTGCATCAGCACCGTATCGATCCACTGGCCGTGCTTGAAGCCAACCGATTGCAGCCGGCCGATGGTGCGGAAACCCACCCGCTCGTGCAATGCCAGCGAGCCCGCGCCCTCGCCGCTGGCAGTGCAGGCCACCACTGCCACCATCTGCCGCCACGGGCCGCTTTCGCAGCGCGATACCAGCGCGGCAAGCAACGCCAGCCCTAGGCCCTGGCCACGGTAGCGCTCGTCGATGTAGACCGAATCCTCGATGGCGAAACGGTAGGCGCTGCGTGTCCGGTAGGCGGAAGCATAGGCATAGCCCAGCACTTCGCCGCCGCGCTCGGCCACCAGGTAGGGCAGCCCCTGGCGCTTCACCTCCGCGTGGCGCAGCCGCATATCGTCCACGCCCGGCTCGACTTCCTCGAACGAAGCGCGCCCGTGGCGCACATGGTGGGCATAGATCGCCTGGATGGCGGGGATGTCCGCGGCGGTGGCGTCGCGGATCGAGGGGCTGGCGCAGGCCTGGACGGCGGCAGTGGCGTTGGCCACGGCCAACGGCGTGGCGGAAGCAGCGCTGAGTGTGGCGAGAGGGGCTTTCATGGTGCTGGCGCGGCGCGCGGTCTGGGCAGGTGAGCCGGAAGGCAGATTGAATCCGGGTTGATGGCGGAACGTGGAGGGAAGCCGCGTTATCGGAGGTTATCGGAGCCAACCAGAGAGGCCCGACGCCGCTACCTTACCGTGCGCCGATGCTATAAAGGAAGCTTCGCTGACTTATGCAGCGCATAAGAATTCCTTTGCCATGCGGCATCTCAATCCAGACTTTCTGCAGGCCTTTGCCCTGGTTTGCGAACTGGGCAGTTTCTCGGCAGCCGCCGAGCGCCTCGGCCTGAGCCAGCCGGCGGTCAGCCTGCAGGTCCGCCAGCTTGAACAGCGTTACGGCCTGCGCCTGCTGGAAAGGGTGGGACGCCATGTGCTGCCCACCGCCGCCGGCGAGGACCTGCTGGCGCACGCGCGTGGCGTGGCGGGCGCGCTGGCCGCCGCCGACGACAGCATGGCGCGCCATGCCGGCGGAGCGGTAGGGCGGGTGCGGCTGGGCACCGGCGCCACCGCCTGCATCTACCTGCTGCCGGCGGTCTTGCGCGACCTGCGCCGCGCCATGCCGGCGCTGGAAATCGTGGTCAGCACGGAAAACACCGGCGAGGCGCTCAAGGCGGTGGAAGACAACGCGCTCGACCTGGCTTTCGTCACGCTGCCGGCCTCGGGCCGGATGTTCGACATCACGCCCGTGCTGGAAGACCCGTTCGTCGCCATCGGGCCCGCCGACGGCGATCCGTTGCCAGCCATCGTGGCGCCCGCCGATCTTGTCGGTCGGCCGCTGGTGCTGTTCTCGCCGGGTGGCAATACGCGCCGGCTGGTGGATGAGTGGTTCCTGCGCGCCGGCATCAGCGCACGCCCCGTGATGGAGCTGGACAGCGTCGAAGCGATCAAGGAGCTGGTCGGCGCCGGGCTGGGTTACTCGGTGCTGCCCGGCATGGCCTTGCCCCCTGGCCAGCCGCGCGCCCGCATCGCCGTGCGCCTGCTTGCGCCGCCGCTGGCGCGCACGCTGGCGCTGGTGCTGCGCCACGATAAGCCGCTGCGTGCCGGACTGCGCGCCACGGTGGCGGCCTTGCTGCAGCTGGCGCCGGAAAAGCAGGGCGCGGACTGAACAGCCGTGCCCCGCCGCAGCGGGGCATGCGGGCGGGCGGCGCCGCTTGTATAGTGCGGGTTTCAGCCCCAGGGGCGCGGGCTCGCTCGGCCGGCCATCGCAATGCCAGCGCGCGCCGGGCCGCCCCGACACCGAACCAGGAGTACCGTCATGATCACCATCTATCACAACCCCCGTTGCTCGAAATCGCGCGAAACCCTGGCGCTGGTCGAAGCCGCCGCAACCCGGCTGGGCGAGCCCGTGGAGATCGTGGAATACCTGAAGACGCCACCCACGCTGTCCACCCTCAAGCAGCTTCACACCATGCTGGGCGTGCCGGTGAGGGAGATGGTGCGCGACAACGAGGCGCCCTACAAAGAACTGGGGCTGGCCGATCCGGGCCTGACCGATGCCGAGGTGCTGGGCGCGGTGGCCGACCATCCCATCCTGCTGCAGCGCCCGGTGGTGGTGCGCAACCGCCGCGCCGCGATCGGCCGTCCGCCCGAGAACGTGGCGCCCTTGCTGGCCTGAGCCTGGCTTGTTCCGGCTGCGGGCCCGGCAAACCGCGGCCCCTGAATAAAACCGGCCCCCACGCAAGGTGGGGGCCGGCCCGGTCAGGAAGGCTGTACTGCTTCAGGCGGGTCGTCTAAGGAACACCCAGCCAGTGCATGGCCTCCTGACCGAAAGCGATTGCCGCGAGGACCACCAGCAGGATCACCAGGGTCAACGCGCTGACGTAAACAATGGCCTTGGCGACTTCGGCGTCGTCTTCGAGAGAGTGCGGGCGCGTGGATTCGCGCGTCGATGGCGTCCCGTGCGGCCAGTGCAACCGGCCGGCCAACTGCCTGAGGTGCAGGTCGGGGTGGAAACGCATGGGCGACACCTCCTGGGCGTGGCACGCGAGGCCGTATATGGCTTGGCGACGCGGCCGCCCTGAGATTGGGTGGGTTCGAATGCCAGTTTGGATGCCATATACGTCTTAACTATAGCTGGCGCGCCACAGGATGCGAGGCCGGCGCATGCCGGCGCCGGGAATCCGCGCGTGAGCCGGTTCAGGCCGCGGGGGGAGCGGGCGGGCCGTCGCTTGCGGGCACGGCCGGCGCAGCGGCGAGCCTGGCCTCCCGGGCCTTCAATTCGGTGAGCATGTTGCAAAACAGCGCACCCTGCTCCAGCGCATCGTCCAGCGCCACATGGGTGTGCGGCAGCGGATCTTTCCATTCGGCCGGCAGCGCCGGCTTGACGGTCTTGCGGTAGGGCAGCCCGGTCATGGCGAATGCCATCGTCTTGATGTCAAGCGCCGCCCAGCCAAACGGCGAGCGGCCGGCGAAACGCATCATGTACCAGAACATCCAGGTGAAATCGAAGCCAGCCGGGAAAGCTACGAAGACTGGCTTGCCGGGCAGGCTCTCCACCCATTCCACGTAGCGCACCATGGCCCGCTCGGGCGGCTCCGGGTTCTGCCGGCAGGCTGCCCAGGCTTCCGGCTGGGTTTGCCACCACTGCATCTGCGCTGGATGCCCGGCGGCACCCGGCAGCGTCTCCAGGTTGGCCGAGAAGGTGCTCACCACGGTCTTGTCCGCCAGCATCGCGGCGGAGGCGAAGGACAACATGGAGTGCGGGCCGGGGATCGGGCCGTCGGCTTCCACGTCGGTGCTCACATAGATTTCGGGGCGGGTGTCGGGTGCCTGTCGCTTGGCCATGGCGTGCCTCGGAATAGGGATTCGGAAAGCGCGGCGTGCGGGAGCTCAGCCGACGTCGATCAGATGGTCCGCCACATAGGGATTGTTCTTGCGTTCCTCGCCAAACGTGGAGACAGGCCCGTGGCCGGGCACGAAGGTAACGTCGCCGCCCAGCGGCCACAAATAGGTGCGGATCGAGCGGATCAGGTCGGCATGGTTGCCGCGCGGGAAGTCGGTACGGCCGATCGAGCCCGCGAACAGTACGTCGCCCACGATGGCGAGCCGGTGCGCGCGCGAGAAAAACACCACGTGGCCGGGCGTGTGGCCGGGGCAATGGTAGACCTCCAGCGTCTCGCTGCCGAACTGCACGGTGTCGCCCGTGTCCAGCCAGCGCTGCGGCTCGAAGATCTCGGCGTGGCCAAAGCCAAAGCGGCGCGTCTGTTCCGGCAATTGCTCGATCCAGAAGCGCTCGTCCTCGTGCGGCCCTTCGATCGGGATCCCAAGTTCGCGCGCCAGGGATGCCGCCCCGGCGCAGTGGTCCACGTGCCCGTGCGTGAGGAAGATCTTCTCCAGTGTCACGCCGTGTTCCTTGACTGCGGCATGGATGCGGTCAAGGTCGCCGCCGGGATCGGTCACCGCGGCGCGGCCAGTGGTCTCGTCGATCAGCAGCGTGCAGTTCTGCTGGAAGGGCGTCACGGGAATCAGTAGGACTTGCATGGAGCGAAAGTTGGAGGGGAGACAGGGAGACAGGGAGACAGGGCCGGATGCGAGCGCCGCATGCATCACAAAAATCGAGGGCGAAGGATGGCTCGCGATCGGAACAGTGGTCGCATTGTAGCGTTGGGCCTGTAAAAACGTGCCGCGCCCGAAAGCGTCGGAAAGGCATGAAGCAATGCGCGAAGCACACCGCGAAAGCCTTGTCAGGACTGGCCTGGCGCCTGGCAAGCGCCGAATCGGGTACGGTTTGTGCCGCGCGTTACAGACAATTCGTAACAAAATCAAGGCCATAGGTGTAACTGCGTGATGCTAGACTCCCGCGATGCGTTGGTTACAACTCCCCCTTTCCCGCCCCGCGCGGATCGTCCGCCTGTGCGTGCATGCCACGTGCGCGCTGGCGCTTGCCGCTTGTGCGATCCCACCGGGCGATCAAACGCAGGAGGGCGTGCCCACCGCCGCCACGCCGGGGACTGCCAAGCCGGCCAAGCCTGCCAAAGTTGCCAAGGGCGAGAAAAACGGCGCCTCGGACAAAGCCCAGAAGGACAGCAGCAATGGCTGGGGCCTGTATCGCTGGGGCGGCGACGCGCAGGGGGATGGCGTGGGATCGTTCGAGGGCCTGCGGCCCGACCTGGGCTCCTATGAGCAGCGCGGCATGGCGTCCTGGTATGGCAAGGGTTTCCATGGCCGCAAGACGGCCAATGGCGAGCGCTTCGATATGCGGGCGATGACTGCCGCGCATCCCTCGCTGCCGCTCGATAGCTGGGTGCTGGTGCGCAACCTGCGCAATGGCAAGGTGGCAGTGGTCCGCATCAACGATCGCGGGCCGTATCACAGCAACCGCGTGCTCGATGTCTCTTTTGGCGCGGCCAAGCGCCTCGGCTTTATCGATCACGGCTCCACCCAGGTGGAGATCCGGCGCCTGTCGCGCTCCGAGGTAGCGGCGCTGGGGCCGCAGATCGCGCCGAGCGGCGACGATGCGGGCGAGAGCGGCGACGATGCCACGACCGATTCCGAACTGGCCGACGACCCGGCCAGTCCCGTGCGCGCGGCCCGCAAGACGCGCAAGCCGGCGGCCCGGCGCAAGAGCCGCTGAGCCGGGATGCGGACCATGCAGGCATGCCAGGTCCGCGACGCCGTCGGCTTATGCGCCGATGCGGTCTTCAGGCACCCGGACGATTCACTCGGTAGCCGCCTCGCCATCCCCGTCGTCCTCGCCGTGCCCCGCGCGCCGGGCCAGCGCCAGCCGGTACAGCGCATCGGTGGGCGCGCCGGTAATGGCGGCGGCGAGCTTGGCGGCCCGCTTGGCCGGCAACTCGGCCAGCAGCAGCCCCAGCACCTGCTGCGCGCGGGCGTCGGGCTGGCCGGCATCCGCTGCCGTGGCCGCCGCGCCTTCCACCACCAGCACGAACTCGCCCTTGGCGCGCGATGCATCCGCGGCCAGCCAGGCGGGCGCCTCGCTCACCGGCAGCACCTTGATTTCCTCGAACAGCTTGGTCAGTTCGCGGCCAATCAGCAGCCGCCTGTCCGGCGGCAACGCGGCGGCCAGCGCCGCCAGCGTGTCGGCAATGCGGTGCGGCGCCTCATAGACCACCCAGGCGTGGTCGAGCGCAGCCAGTCCAGCGATGGCTTCGCTGCGCGCGCGCGCCTTGGAGGGCAGGAACCCGGCAAAGGTGAAGCGTCCGTCGCCGCTGTCGAGCATCTCGCCCGCCACCGACAAGGCCGCCACGGCCGCGCTCGGGCCGGGCAGCGGCACCACCGCGTGGCCGGCCGCGCGCGCCGCTTCCACCAGCCGCGCGCCGGGATCGGAGATCCCGGGCGTGCCGGCGTCGGACACGTAGGCAATGCGCTCGCCCGCGGCCAGCCGCGCGTTGAGGCGCTCCGCCGCTTCGCGTTCGTTGTGTTCGTGCACCGCCAGCAGCGGGCGGTGCAGGCCCACGCGCGTGAGCAGCTGGCCGGTATTGCGGGTGTCCTCGCAGGCGATGGCGTCGGCCAGGCCGAGCACGTGCAGTGCCCGCAGGGAGAGATCGGCCAGGTTGCCAATCGGGGTAGCCACCACGTACAGGGTGCCGGACGGGTAGGACTGGCCGGCCGCCAGGGAGATCCAGTCAGTCATGCTTGAGAACTTCCGTTGAATCCATCATTCAAATCCACGATGTCCCCGGCGCAGGCGCGGGGCGCCCGGGCCGAGGGACGCGCGCTGGCTTACCTGGAAAGGCTGGGCCTGGCGCTCGTGGTTCGCAATTATCGCTGCAAAGGCGGTGAGATCGACCTGATCATGCGCGAGGCCGACGGTACGCTGGTTTTTGTGGAAGTGCGCCAGCGCGCCAGCCGCGCCTTCGGCGGCGCGGCTGCCAGCGTCACGCCGGCCAAGCAGCGGCGCATCCTGCTGGCCGCGGAGCATTACCTCGCCGCGCAGGCGGAACCAGGCGCCGCGCCGCGCTGCCGGCTCGATGTGGTGGCGCTGGAGCCGGGGCGGCTCGAATGGATTCGCGATGCCTTCGATGCCGGCGCGGCGCAATGAAGCGCCGGGGAGCCCGGGCGCCTGCGTCATAATGCGCGATATCTTGCGGCGCGTGCCGCATTTGAAAAGCGTTTGAAAACAAGAAGGCCGATCGAGCCATGCATATCGATAGCATCCAGCAGCATTTCTTCGACAGCGCAGAGACCAAGCGCCAGGCCGCGCCGCTGATGGCGCCCCACATCGCCGCGGCGATCGAACGCCTGGTGGGCGCGCTCACCAGCGGCAACAAGATCCTGGTCTGCGGCAACGGCGGCTCGGCCTCCGATGCCCAGCATTTCGCCGCCGACCTGATCGGCCGCTTCGAGCGCGAGCGCCCCGGGCTGGCCGCGATCGCCCTGACGACCGACAGCTCGATCCTCACCGCCATCGGCAACGACTACGATTTCAGCCTGGTGTTCTCCAAGCAGGTGGAAGCCCTCGGCCAGCCCGGCGACGTGCTGCTCGCGATTTCCACCTCCGGCAACGCCGCCAACGTGCTCGCCGCGGTGCACGCTGCCAAGCAGCGCGACATGAGCGTGGTGGCCCTGACCGGCATGGGGGGCGGCGAGCTCGCCGGCCTGCTGGACGAATTCGACGTCAACTTGTGCGTGCCCAGCGAGCGCGCCCCGCGTATCCAGGAAGTGCACCTGCTGACCCTGCATTGCCTGTGCGACGGCATCGACGAGGCACTGCTGGGCGAGGGCTGAGCCCGCCGCCGATAGCGCCTCGCTTACTCGCCCCTGAATTTCGCTCCCGAAGCAACCATAGCCCATTTTTGCCTCACCGCTACAAGCAAGGACCGCATGACGACTCTGCCCAACTCGCGTGAATCCCGCACCTCCCGGCCGGCCGGGACCCTGCCACGCCTGGCCCGCACCGCGACGATGGTGGCGGCACTGACCGTTGCGGCCACGCAGCTCACCGGTTGCTTCCCGGTCATCGCCGCCGGCGTGGCCAGTGGCGTGACCGTGGCCACCGACCGCCGGCCCACCGCCACCCAGACCATCGACCGCGGCCTGCAGCTCGAGACCGAGAGCACGCTGAATTCGCGCTACAACGGCCAGGCCCGCGTGAGCGTGTCGGTCTTTAACCGCAAGGTACTGCTGACTGGCGAGGCCAAGGACACCTCGGTCAAGCAGCAGATCGATAAATACGTGCGAGGCCTGCCCAATGCGCGCGAGGTGATCGACGAGCTCGAGATCGTACCGTCGCCGTCGTTCGCCACGCAGAGCGAGGACACCTACATCACCAGCAAGGTCAAGACCATGCTGATCACCGCTGAAGGCGTGCCCTCGAACTCGATCAAGATCGTCACAGAGAAGGGTGTGGTCTACATGCTTGGCATCGTCACGCCGCCCGAAGGCGAACGCGCCACCGATGTGGCCCGCAATGCCAGCGGCGTCACCAAGGTGGTAAAGGCCTTCGACTATGTGACCGAAGCCGAGAGCGGCAGGCTCGACGCTGCCGCCACCGGGCGGACCGCGCCGCCGGATACCACGTCCGGCACGCCCGCCCCGGTGCAATCCGCGCCGCCCGCGCCAGAGGCCACCCCTGGCGCCACGGCCACCCCGGTCACGTCGCCGGTGGCCGCGCCGGTGGCGTTGCCGCCCGGCCGCAACCTGCCCTGAACGGCCGGCGCGTCAGGCCAGCCCTGGCTCCCGCGCCAGCCTGACCGTGCGCCGCGTGCATTGCCGCGCGGCGTACCCGTTACAGCGCCTCGCGCTGCGGCCGCTGTTTCCGGCGGCCGGTTCACGCGCCACTTCCCCGCCGCTCGCCGCCCTCTCCGGGCATCACCGGGCGCACTTCGATCTGAGGTTTTCGCATCACATGCACGCGCCCGGTGTGTTAGGGTTGGCACGCCCTCGCGGCGCGATCTCGGAGCGAACATGATGATCCAGACCCCCTTACTTGCCGCCTTGGCGGCGCTGGCGTTGCTGGCGTTGCCCGGCGGGGCGCAAGCGCAGGCGCAGGCGCCCGACGCCACCGCGCTGCAAGCGCGCAACTGGGCCGCGGCGTGTGCCGGCTGCCACGGCCCCGCGGGCCGCGTGCCCGCGGGGAGCCCGGTGCCTGGCCTCGCCGGCCGCGACAAGTCCGAGCTGGTCCGGCAGATGCAGGACTTCAGGCAAGGCAAGCGCGAAGCCACGGTGATGCAGCAGATCGCCAAGGGCTACAGCGACCAGCAGATCGAAGCCATCGCGGGCTGGTTCGCCGCCGTGCGCTAAGCGCGCCGGCTTGCAACCCGGCAAGGAGACTCTCAGATGCAAAGACGTGAATTCCTCGGCGCGCTCGCCGGCACCGCCGTGCTCGGCACCTTTGGCGCATTCCGCGCGCACGCGGCCAGCGCTACCGGCAAGGCAAAGGTGGTGGTGGTGGGCGGCGGCTATGGCGGTGCCACCGCAGCGCGTTACTTGCGCGAATGGAGCGGCCAAGGTATTGAGGTCACGCTGGTCGAGCCCAACGCCAGCCTGGTCTCCTGCCCGCTGTCCAACCTCGTGCTCGCCGGCAGCAAGCGCATCGGTGACATCACCCTGTCCTACGAAGCGCTGGCGAAGCGCCACGGCGTGAACGTGGTGCGCGACCATGTCAGCGCGATCGACCCGGCGCGCAGGGTGGTGCGCCTGGCCGGCGGCGGCACGCTGCCCTACGACCGGCTGGTGCTGTCGCCCGGCGTGGATGTGCTCTCTGGCGAGATTCCGGGCCTTGCCCAGCCAGGCGGCGACCAGATCCTCCACGCCTGGAAGGCCGGCCCGCAAACGGTGGATTTGCGCCGCCAGCTGGAAGCGATGCCCGATGGCGGCACCTTCGCCATCACCATTCCGCTCGCGCCCTACCGCTGCCCGCCCGGGCCCTACGAGCGCGCCTGCCTGGTTGCGGACTATTTCAGCCGGGCCAAGCCGCGCAGCAAGGTGCTGATCCTCGACGCCAATCCCGACGTCACCTCCAAGGGTGCGCTGTTCAAGCAGGTCTGGGCCACGCGCTACAAAGGCATGATCGAGTACCGGCCGCAGTACAACACCATCGACGTGGACCCCGCCACCCGCACGCTCAAGTTCGAGGTGCAGGACGACGAGCGCGCCGATGTGCTCAATGTGCTGCCGCCGCAGCGCGCCGGCGCCATTGCCGTGGCAAGCGGGCTGGCTACCGCCAACGGCCGCTGGTGCGAGGTCGACTTCCTTACCTTCGAATCGATCGCCGTGCCCAACATTCACGTGCTCGGCGACGCCATCCAGATCGCGCCGCTGATGCCCAAGTCGGGCCATATGGCCAACCAGCACGGCAAGGTGGCGGCGGCGGCCATCGTGTCGCTGCTCGCCGGCCAGGCGCCGAATCCCGAGCCGCTTTACAACAACACTTGCTACAGCTTCACGTCCGCGCGCGAAGCGATCCACATCGCCAGCGTGCATCGCTATGATGCGGCGCAGAAGACCATGGTCACGGTGCCGGGCGCGGGCGGCTTGTCGGCTGCGCCGAACGCGCTGGAAGGCACCTATGCCCAGGCATGGGCGGATGCCATCTGGACCGACATGCTCGGCTGAACGCCCGGCAGGACAACCACGGCGCGCACCGGTGACGGCGCGCGTTGCATATGTCCCCGAGATCGCAGCCAGCCCCGCATCCGGAAGCGCTGCACAAAGGGGTAAACACTATATGCGCAATCACGCATATACGAATATATTGGACGGCATGGACGAGATGGATCGCGTGTTCGAGAAAGTGTCGGGGTATTTCAGTCTGCTGGCGGAACCCACCAGGCTGAAGATCCTGCACGCCCTGTGCGATGGCGAGAAGCCGGTTGGCACCGTGGTGGAAACGGTGGGCTCTTCGCAGACCAATGTCTCGCGGCATCTCACCGCGATGTACCGCGCGGGCGTGCTGTCGCGCCGCAAGGAAGCGAACCTCGTGTTCTACGCCATCGAGGACGAGAGCGTGATTGAGCTGTGCCGCACGGTTTGCGTGCAGGTGGCCAGCCGGTTGGAAGACAGCGCCTTGCCCGCGGGCATGGTCGACCGCTTCATGCCGCAGGCCGCACCGGCGCCGCGCCGCCGTAGCCGCTGAGGCCAGGCGCGTACCAGGGCGCAGGGCAACCGCATTCACGTTCGCACGCAGGTTGTACGGCGGCAGCCCGCATCCGCGGGCGCTGGCCGATAACAGGTTGGCCGACGGCGCTTGCGTGCCGGACGAGCGGACCGGAGGAGACCGCAGTGCCGGAACAGATCCGCCCCGGGCGCATCGTGCGAGCGCCGGAGCATTTCGTCAGCGCATCGCTGCAGCAGGACATCGCGCAACATGGCCTGGGCACGCCGGACAGCCCGCGCCGCGACTTCCTGCGCAAGAGCTTCCTGGGCGCCGCGGCCGCGCTGGCCGCCGGTGCCGGCGGCAGGACGCGCGCAGCGGAAAGCGCCGGCGACGACGCCATCCTCACGCCGCAACCCTGGGCCACCACGCTGGGCCAGCCGGTTGCCGCACACCCCTACGGCCAGCCCTCCGCCTACGAGAAAAACCTGGTGCGGCGCGAGTCGCCGGGGCTGACCCGCGTGTCCGCCGCTTCTGTTTCCTTCGCGCCTCTGCAAGGCTTCTTCGGCATCATCACGCCCAACGGGCTGCATTTCGAGCGTCATCACCAGGGCTGGCAGGACATCGATCCGGCCCGCCACCGCCTGATGATCAATGGCCTGGTGAAAGCGCCGCGCGTCTACACCATGGACGATCTGATGCGCCTGCCGGCGGTGTCGCGCATGCATTTCATCGAGTGCGGCGCCAACACCGGCATGGAGTGGGGCAACGTGGCGGTGCCCACGGTGCAATACACCCACGGCATGCTGTCCTGCTGCGAATTCACCGGCGTGCCGCTCAAGGTCCTGCTCGACGATGCCGGTGCCGACTTCAAGCGCGGGCACTACCTGCTTGCCGAAGGCGGCGACGGCTCGGGCATGACGCGCACCATCCCGATGGCGCTGGCCGATGAGATCATCGTCGCATGGGGCATGAACGGCGAGATGCTGCGTCCCGAGAACGGCTATCCGCTGCGGCTGGTGGTGCCCGGCGTGCAGGGCGTGTCGTGGGTCAAGTGGCTGCGCCGGCTGGAGCTGGGCGACCAGCCGTGGAACACCAAGGACGAGACCGTGCACTACGTCGACATGATGCCCGACGGCATGCTACGCCAGTACACCTCGATCCAGGAATGCAAATCCGTCATCACCACGCCTTCGGGCGGGCAGCAGATGGTGGGCCGCGGCTTCTACAACATCAGCGGCCTGGCGTGGTCCGGCCGCGGGCGGGTGAAGCGAGTGGATGTTTCCGTCGACGGCGGCCGCAACTGGCGCACCGCGCGGCTGGAAACGCCGGTGCTGTCCAAATGCCTGACGCGCTTCAACCTGGACTGGGTGTGGGACGGCGCCCCCGCCATCCTGCAAAGCCGCGCCATCGACGAGACCGGCTATGTGCAGCCCCGCATGGCGCAGCTGCGCGCGGTGCGCGGCACGCGCTCGATCTATCACAACAACGCCATCCAGAGCTGGCAGGTGGCCGGCAGCGGCGAGGTCTCCAATGTCCACGTTGATTAAGGCCGCCCGCGCCGCGCTGTTTGCCGCCGCCGTGGCGCTGGGCGGGCAGGCGTCGATCGCCGCGACGCCTGCCGAAGCCGCGCGCGCCGCGCTGGGCCGCACCGCGACGCCGGCCGAGGTCGGGGCATGGGACATCGATGTGCGTCCGGATTTCCAGGGCCTGCCCAAGGGCAGCGGCACGGTGTCGCAGGGACAGAAAATCTGGGATGGCAAATGCGCCTCCTGCCATGGCGATTTCGGTGAATCCAACGAGGTCTTCTCGCCTATCGTCGGCGGCACCACCGCCGCGGACATTAAGCGCGGACGGGTGGCTTCGCTGACCGGCAACCAGCCGTATCGCACCACGCTGATGAAAGTCAGCACCGTCAGCACGCTGTGGGACTACATCCACCGCGCGATGCCGTGGAACGCACCGCGCAGCCTGTCCGCCGACGAGGTCTACGCGGTCACCGCCTACCTGCTCAACCTGGGCGATATCGTGCCGGCGGATTTCACGCTGTCGGATCGCAACATCGCCGTGGTGCAGCAGACCATGCCGAACCGCAACGGCATGACCCTGCAACACGGCCTGTGGCCTGGGCGCGGCCAGCCGGATACGCGTAATACGGCGTGCATGAAGGATTGCGCGGGCACAGTGAAGGTGGCGTCGGCGATGCCGGCCTACGCGCGCGATGCCCACGGCGACCTGGCCGCGCAGCAGCGCATGGTGGGACCCACGCGCGGCGCGGCCGCCGCGAGCACGCCCGCGGCGGCCGCGCCGGACGAGAAGACCGGCGCGAAGCTGGCCGGCCAGTACCAGTGCATGGCCTGCCACGCCACGGACCGCAAGCTGGTTGGCCCGAGCTTTGCCGACATCGCGCGCAAGTACAAGGGACAGGAAGTGCGGGACACGCTGGCTCACAAGATCAGGGCGGGCGGGCAGGGCGCCTGGGGCAGCATGCCGATGCCGCCCCAGGCGCAGGTTTCCGATTCCGACCTGCGCACCGTGGTGGGGTGGATTCTTGAGGCAAAATAGCGGACTGGCCGCCACCATGCCCCGTGGCGCGGCCAGCGCGCCGCCGCGCCGGCCAGCCATCCGGCATGGCGGGCAGCGAGCGGCCTATCGCCGTCCCCACGGCTCTTCAAAGTTCGGAGCAATATCCATGAAGCAGTTTGTCATCGCAACGCTGATGCTGGCTTGCGCCGCCTCGGCCAACGCTGCAGTCGATGCCGCCAAGGCCCAGGAAATCGCCAACAAGAACGCCTGCATGGGCTGCCACCAGGTCGACAAGAAGCTGGTCGGCCCCGCCTACAAGGATGTGGCGGCCAAGTACAAGGGCGACAAGAATGCCCTGGCAACGCTGACCAAGAAGGTCAAGAGCGGCGGCGCAGGCGTCTGGGGCCCGGTGCCGATGCCCGCCAATGCCGGCTTGAGCGATGCCGACCTGAAGACGGTCGTGGAGTGGGTGCTGGCAGGCGCCCCGGCCAAGTAAGGCACCCAGGGCACGCCCTGCCCGGACCGAGTTACGGCTTCGGGACCCAGGGGGCGCCGGTGGCGCCCCTCGCTGAAGGGCGGCAATGCACCGCCCGCTGCCGTGCCGGAAGGCGCGGCAGGCTAATAAACCAGGCCGGTACGGAAAACGCAGGAGAAGAGGAAACAATGCATTCAAAACGACGAGACGTATTGCGGGTCACTTCCGTGCTCGCGCTGATGGCCGCCACCGGCCTGATCAGCAAAGCGCAGGCAGCGGAGTGGAACAAGACCGCCTTCGACGGCAAGAGCGTGGCGGACGTCATCAAGGCGCTCGGCGGCAGCGGCACCGAGAAGAGCACCGCCATTGTCTTTACCGCCCCTGACATCGCCGAGAACGGCGCCGTGGTGCCGGTCGCGGTGACCAGCAATATTCCTGGCACCGAGCAGATCGCCGTCCTGGTGGAAAAGAATCCCAATACGCTGGCAGCGGATTTCACCATCCCCGCCGGCACCGAGCCCTTCGTCTCCACGCGAGTGAAGATGGGCCAGACCTCGATGGTGTACGCCGCCGTCAAGGCCGGCGGCAAATGGTATGTGGCGTCCAAGGAAATCAAGGTGACGCTGGGCGGTTGCGGCGGCTGAGCCCACGCTCCCATCCCCCCACGCGGATTTCCCGCCCCACCATTACCTGAAAGAGGAAAGAACATGGCAGACCCGATGCGCGTACGTGCCGCCGAGAATGGCGGCGTGGTCGACGTCAAGATCCTGATGAAACACGACATGGAAACCGGCCAGCGCAAGGACGCGGCCGGCAAGACCATTCCGGCCTGGCATATCCAGAGCGTGACGGCGCAGTGCAAGGGCAAGGACGTATTCCAGGCCCAGTTCGGCCCAGCCGTGTCCAAGGATCCCTTCCTGAACTTCAAGTTCAAGGGCGGCGCCAAGGGCGACAAGGTCACTGTGACCTGGATCGACAACCACGGCGACAAGCGGACCGACGAAGCCACCATTTCCTGACCGGAGCAGGTACGGGCCTGGCCGAGCGGGCGGCCGAATCCTCTGCTATGGTTCAGGTCGAATGTCGGACCCGGGCTGGCGCATGTTGCGCGCAGGGGTGCGACCGGAAGGATAGGAATCATGCGGCGAGCATTCATTCGAGCAACGGCGGCCCTGGCCGCGATCGGCTTGTCGGCCAAGGCTGCGGCGCAAGCGGCACCGGCGGCCGCCGGCAAGGGCCGGCGCGTCAAAGTGGTTTACCAGTTGTCCGAAGGCGCGGACCAGGCGGTGCGCGCCATGGCCAACCTGCGCAACCACCTGAACGCCGCGCCGGACACCAGGATCGTGGTGGTGGCCTTCGGCTATGGCGTGGATTTCATCGTGGAAGGCGCGCGTGACGCACGCGGCAATACGTTCGAGGCGGCGGTCGGCGCGCTGGCCAGTTCCGGCGTCGAGTTCCGCGTCTGCCGCAACACGCTGACGGCGCGCAAGATCCCCGAGTCCAGCCTGCTGATGGAAGCCAAGGTCGTACAGGCGGGCGTGGTCGAAGTGGCCAGGCTGCAGTTTGATGAAGGCTATGCCTATATCAAGCCGTAAATAGCATCCGCGCGGGAGCCGGCGCAAACCGGGTGCCGCGCAACGGGAAGACAAGCAATAAGACCGGCCCGCACGGCCTGGCGCCACATGGCGGCAGGCTTCCGAGGCCCCGAGGAGAAGCCCCATGAAATCGATCAGACGCCGCCACACGGGCGCCGAGCTGGCGCTGGCCGGCACCGTGGCGCTGGCCGCCGCCGCCGTGCACGCCCAGGGCAGCACCGCCGAGGAAATCGCCAAGTACCGGCAGATGCTCGCCGAGGGCAATCCCGCCGAGCTGTGGGAAGCCGCCGGCGAAGAACTCTGGAAAAAGTCCGCCGGCCCCAAGAACACCTCGCTCGAACAATGCGACCTGGGCAAGGGCCCCGGCGTGACCAAGGGCGCCTACGCCGAACTGCCGCGCTACTTCAAGGACACCGGCCGCGTGATGGACCTGGAGCAACGCCTGGCCTATTGCCGCGTGACGCTGCAGGGCTTGACCCAGGAAGAAGCGCTGAAGAACCCCTTCGCCTCCACCGGCAAGCCGTCCGACATCGAGCGCCTGGTGGCCTTCCTGACCGGCGAGTCGCGCGGCGTGAAGATGAATGTGCAACTGGCCCATCCCGAAGAGAAGCGCGTATATGCCCTGGGCCAGAAGATGTTCTTCTACCGCGGCGGCGCCTACGACTTCGCCTGCGCCACCTGCCACGCCGTCGATGGCCAGCGCATCCGCCTGCAAGAGCTGCCCAACCTGTTGACCCAGCAAGGCGCCCAGGCCGCCTACACCACGTGGCCGGCCTACCGCGTCTCGCAGGGCGAGGTGCGTTCGATGCAGCACCGCCTCTACGATTGCCTGCGCCAGCAGCGCTTTCCCGAGCCCGCCTATGGTTCCGACGTGATCACGGCGCTGAGCCTGTTCCTCGCCAGGAATGCCAACGGCGGCACGTATGACGGTCCGGCCATGAAGCGCTGAGCAAGGGAGAGCAAAGATGAAACAAGCGCGTAGATACACACAAGGCACGCTCGCCGCGGTCACGTTTGCCCTGCTGGCCTGCGTAGGCATGGCTCACGCGGAGGACAAGCCGGCCAGGGCCGCGAAGCCTGCCAAGGCCGCCGCCGCCGCCGTCAGCGACGCCGACATGAAGAAGCTGATCGAAAGCTCCTTCACGTCCAAGGGTCCCGCCACGGTCGAAGGCGTGCTCGATCGCGACGCCATGCAGAAGGCGTGCAGCGACTACCCGGACCGCTCCAAGGTGCCGGCGGCGGTGGCCAGGAAAATCGAAGCCGCCGAGTTCAAGCAGATCAAGTACCCCGCCGACAAGCAATGGCTGGGCGACTGGAAGGAAGGCGAGAAGACCGCCCAGAACGGCCGCGGCATGCAGTTCTCCGACGCCCTCGGCGGCGTCAACGGCGCGAACTGCTACGCCTGCCACCAGATGACCAAGGCCGAGATATCCTTCGGCAATATCGGTCCCTCGCTGTACCAGTACGGCAAGCTGCGCGGCGATTCGGAAGCGGTGCTCAAGTACACCTGGGGCAAGATCTGGGATTCCAGCGCCTTTGCCGCCTGCTCCAACATGCCGCGCTTCGGCCACAAGGGCATCCTCACCGAGCAGCAGATCCGCGACGTGATGGCGTTGCTGCTTGACCCGGCCTCGCCGGTCAACCAGTAAGGCACCGCGATGGCAACCGGCGGCATGGCCATCAACTTCCGGAGGACGCTGCTGCTCGCGGCGCTCGCCTGGAGCGGCGCGGCCGCGGCACTGGAGGTGGGCGACACCGTGCGCCTGCCTGCGGTGCAACTGCTCGACGGCCGCACCATGACTGCCGCCCAACTGGCCGGCAAACCACTGGTGCTGGAGATCTGGGCATCGTGGTGCCCCTTCTGCGCGCTGCAGAACCCGCGCCTGCAGAAGCTCTATGACAGCACCGGCGGCGCGCGCGGCGGACTGGGGGTGCTGGCGGTAAGCATCGACCGCGATCCGAAGGAAGCCGCCGCCTACATGGCGAAGCGCGGCTACGCCTTCCCCGCCGCCATGGACACACCCGCGCTGCGCGCCGTGCTCGGCAAGCGCAAGGGCCTGCCCGAGCTGTACGTGATCGACGCCGACGGCAAGGTCGTGCAGAAGGAGGTCGGCGAGATGCTGGAAGAAGAAGTCGCGGCACTGGCGAAGTACGCCAGGCCAACGCCGAAGTAGCCGCATTCGGCCACGAGACGCCGGGTCACCGCTGCCCGATACCGGCGCATGCAATCCACTGGAAGAGACGATGAACCGACGTGAGTTCCTGCAGGTGCTGGCCATTGCCGGCGCCGGCGGCATGACCTTTCCCGCCTCCGATGCACAGGCCGCGCAGGCCGCCGGCAAGCTCTATGACGTGCCGCGCTTCGGCAATGTGCACCTGCTGCATTTCACCGATTGCCATGCGCAGCTGCGGCCGCTGTATTTCCGCGAGCCCAATGTCAACCTCGGCGTGGGCGACTACGCGGGCAAGCCGCCGCACCTCGTCGGCCAGGCCTTCCTGCGCCACTACGGCATCGCGCCCGGCAGCGCGCAGGCGCATGCCTTCACCTATCTCGATTTCACGGAAACCGCGCGCCGCTACGGCAAGGTCGGCGGCTTCGCCCACCTCGCCACGCTCATCAAGCAACTCAAGGCCGGCCGGCCCGGCGCGCTGCTGCTCGACGGCGGCGATACCTGGCAGGGCTCGGCCACCGCGCTGTGGACGCGCGGGCAGGACATGGTCGACGCTGCGCTCGCCCTCGGCGTGGACGTGATGACCCCACACTGGGAGATGACGCTCGGCGCCGAGCGCGTGACCGAGATCGTAGAGCGCGACTTCAAGGGCAAGGTCGCCTTCCTCGCGCAGAACATCAAGACCAACGACTTCGGCGATCCCGTCTTCGACCCCTACGTGATCCGCGAGATGAACGGCGTGCCGGTCGCCATCATCGGCCAGGCCTTTCCCTACACGCCGATTGCCAACCCGCGCTACTTCACGCCCGACTGGACCTTCGGCATCCAGGAAGAAAACCTGCAGCAAGTCATTGACCAGGCGCGCGGCAAGGGCGCGCAGGTCGTCGTGCTGCTGTCGCACAACGGCATGGACGTGGATCTCAAACTCGCCTCGCGCGTGCGCGGTCTCGACGCCATCCTCGGCGGCCATACGCATGACGGCATGCCCGCGCCGGTGGCGGTCAGGAACGCCGGCGGCACTACGCTTGTCACCAATGCCGGCTCCAACGGCAAGTTCCTGGGCGTGCTCGACTTCGACGTCAAGGGCGGCAAGATCGGCGGCTTCCACTACCGACTGCTGCCTGTCTTCGCCAACTACCTCGCCGCCGATCCTGCCATGGATGCGCTGATCGCCAAGGTACGCGCGCCGTACGAAAAGCAGCTCGGCGAAGTGCTCGCCCGCAACACCGGCCTGCTGTACCGCCGCGGCAATTTCAACGGCACCTTCGACCAGCTGATCCTCGACGGCCTGATGGACGTGCAGGGCGCCGAGATCGCGTTCTCACCCGGCTTCCGCTGGGGAACCACGCTGTTGCCGGGCCAGGCCATCACCATGGAACACCTGATGGACCAGACCGCCATCACGTACCCGCACACCACCGTCACGGCGATGAGCGGGGAGACCATCAAGACCATCCTTGAAGACGTGGCGGACAACCTGTTCAACCCGGATCCCTACTACCAGCAGGGTGGCGACATGGTGCGCGTGGGCGGGCTGCAATACGCGATTGACCCCACCGCCGCGATGGGCCGGCGCATCACCGACATGCGGCTCAAGGGCCAGCCCATCGACGCCGGCAAGACCTACAAGGTAGCCGGTTGGGCGCCCGTGTCGGAAGACGCCCGCCAGAGCGGCAGCCCCCCGATCTGGGACCTGATGGCGCAGTGGCTGCGCACCTCCGGCGAGGTCACGGCACGCCCGCTGAACGTGCCGACCGTGCGCGGAATGACCGGTAACGCAGGCATGGCGGCGTGATTGATATGCTGGCGAAAACTGGGCTACAATCAGCCGTCACGGGCCGATAGCTCAGCTGGGAGAGCGCTGCGTTCGCAATGCAGAGGTCGGGAGTTCGATCCTCCTTCGGTCCACCAGGAACATTTCCAAAGTAGTCCGGAAAAAGCCGGGAAGCCCTATGTAGATTGTAGATAGGGCTTCCCGGCTTTTTTGTTTCCTGGATCGGCCGCGTAATCGTGGCGGAGGCAGACGGTCGCTCGTGGGTTGCGCACCCATCCAACGGCTTCGCGGCCTACCGCGCGATCTTTCCGAAGGGGCACGCCGACGGTGACATCGAACGGACCAAAACCATGACCAGACACTCATCGCCCGGAGGCAAAAAAGAGTCAGAGTCTGATACTACCCTGCGCGCTCTGCCGACAACAAACCAGGCAACGCAGACGCCCCAGCGGTTGGAAGATATCGTGCGCATCGCGTGCCGTTCGAGCGGGCGCTTCTGAAGCGCCGGCAACCTGAAATCCTGGAACGGATCTCTATGGCCCGGAGCAATGCGGCCGCGCCGAGTGCGCCAGGTTCGGAGCCAGGATGCTGCCGGTAGCCCCGAGGGGCGCCCAGACTCCCTCACTGCCCCTGCGGCCTTCTGGACTTCTGCGAGACCGGGATCACCGATGGTCCCGCGGCTACAGGTGCCGGCGCGGATGGCGCCGGAGAGGCCTGGAGCTGGCTGCCAATGGTACTCGGCACACGCAAGGTCGCGATGCCTTCGGATTCGTGCATCGCCTGGCCGTTGTCGTAGCCGGTGGAGACGGCTTCGAGGTAGCCTGGCATAAACGTTTGCTCGGGCGTGGCCACTGACTTGACCGGCGCGGCGGGCTGCGCGTATGCCACGCAGTTGACACATAGCGCGAGCACGCGAATCAGCAGGACGCCTCGCCGCAGCTTGCGCACGGCGCCCCGCACTGGCGAGTTGGTGCGGCTCTCTCGTGGTTCATAGCAATGGATCTTCATGACGGTTCTCCGAAGGAGCGGATGCTCCGGGTGGGAAGACGAGCTTCGGCGCCGCGCTCGAAGCTTTTAACCGCATGGACCATGCCATCCCCTGAATGGCGGAAATAGCGTATACGCCGCCACTTTCTCGCTCAGGGTGTTGGGTGAATGCAGACAGGCGTGCCTGCCAACGTGGGGCCTCGCGCAACATGCGTTGCGCAAGGCGTGGGCGAATCCCTCGGCCTGTGGATAACTGCGCAAAACCCTGGGGATAAGCAGGCAGGAAAGCTGTGCCCCGGTTGGGGGCGGGTTGTGGGGCGTATACGTACAACTTCGAGGCGGTTTTTGCACGCCACGTATACGTCACCGAGATATCCCGTGAACTCAGGGTAATCCCGAGGACTTATCTTGTTCTCAAGCCATTGAATAGAAAGGGGAAAACAGGCTTATCCACGGAAAATCGGGCCGTTTACCTACTACTACTATATTGGTATACGTAAACAATATAGAAAGACAGAAAGCAACCGTCGCGGGTTGCGTATACGCGGTTCGCTTTTGAGCTTTTGATTCGCAGCGTCACGCGTATACCTTCGGCGTATCGCATCGCCGACGTTAACCCGTCCCCTCAGCGCGGCACCTTGAATGCCTTTCTCGCCAGCAGAGCTTCCTCGCGAGTCGAGCAGCTTTCCATATGATCGTTAACCAGGCCCATGGCCTGCATCAGCGCATACATCGTGGTGGGACCGACAAAGCGCCACCCGCGCTTCTTCAGGTCCTTGGACAGCGCCGTCGATTCGGGCGAGACGGCGATGGTGCGCAGCACTTCCGGCGTCAGCAGCGCTGGCCGGCTGGCGGGATCCGGCTCGAAGCGCCAGAAGTAGGCGGCCAGCGACGGCTCCGTCTCCAGCAGTTCGCGGGCGCGTTGCGCGTTGTTGATGGCCGCCTCGATCTTGCCCCGGTGCCGCACGATGCCGGCGTCGCCGAGCAGGCGCTGGATATCGCGCTCGCCGAAACGCGCCACCTTGTCGATCTCGAAGTTGGCGAAGGCGCGGCGGAATGCCTCGCGCTTGCGCAGGATGGTCAGCCAGCTCAAGCCCGCCTGGAAGCCTTCCAGGCATAGCTTCTCGAACAGGCGGCGGTCGTCGTCGACCGGAAAGCCCCACTCGCTGTCGTGGTAGTGGCAATAATCCTCAAGGGTGCCGCACCAGCCGCAGCGCACGCGCTCCGCCTGTACGGCTTTCCCGGCCACCTTTTTCGCTGCCTTTTTTGCCACGCTGTTGTCTGCTGCCATGGGTGCGTTCTCCTTCGATCCTCCATCTTAAAGCGACTCGCGCGGCATGTCCCGCCCGCACGGACGCACGATGCGTTTGCTACGATGCCGGCCGTGAAGAACGATTTTCTTGAGGACTGACATGGACAAACGACTGGCGACCATCGAAGAAGACGGCTGGCAGCTCGACGACGGCGAAGTCATCGGCGAGGCGCACCCGGAGACCTTCTGGGTGCCGCCGCTGGAAGCCCGGCAGGCGCTGCAGCCCGGCCAGATGGTGAAGCTGATCTTTCGCATCGTCACCACCGACGAGCAGGACCGCGACGAGCAGCACGTGGAGCGCATGTGGGTGGTTGTCACCGGGCGCGAGGGGGATCTCTACAGCGGGGAACTCGACAACCAGCCCTACTGCACGGAGGAGATGGAACCCGGCATGCCGCTGTGGTTCGAGCCGAGGCACGTGATCAACATCCATAGCGACGAAGAATGACCGCCGGCCGGCATAGCTGAGATCGCCTGACGATGTCGACCTCGCGCTACACTGGGCGCGCATGATTCAGGCGGTTCCCCGTGCCGGCAAACGCAGTATCGGCGCCACCGGCCGCCGTCTTCTCCAACCTTTCTAGGCGAAATCTCATCTGATGCGTTGGATATTCGCGGTGATTGGCTTGCTGCTCGGGGCCGCGGCAGCCGGGTTTGGCGGTGCCCTGACGGGCGCGATACTGGGCTTCGGCTTTGGCTGGATGATCAGCGACCGGCCCGCGCGGCCACGCCCCGATGGCGAGACACAGGGCGCGCCGGAGGCGCCTTCGCTCGCGGCTCGCGTGGCGCGCCTCGAGCAGGAGCTGGCCACGCTCAAGCGCGCGATGGCGCAGTTGCGCGGCGAGACCTCGGCGATGCCGCAGCAGGCTGATGCAGTGGAAGGTACGCCAGCGGCGCACGGATTCCCGGCATTCGAACCGGGATCGGCGGAAGGCCCGGTGGCGGCCGCAACGGAGATGCCCGAGCCGGCGTTCGCCCCGGCGGCCAGCTTGCCGGCACCATCCCCTTCCGTGCAGGCCCCGGTTCCTGCCCCCACGGCATCCGCACCGATCTTCGTCGCCGCCGCGGACCAGCCCGCGCCGCACGTGGAACCCCCGCTCTCGTCCGCATTCGCCCCGCAGGAGCCGGATTTCATCGAGCGTGCGGCGTCCGCCGCGCGCGCCTGGCTGCTAGGCGGCAACAGTGTGGTACGGGTCGGCATCCTGATCCTCTTCTTCGGCGTGGCCTTCCTGCTCAAATACGCCTCCGACAATGCCATGCTGCCGGTCGAATTCCGGCTGGCGGGGGTGGCTGCCGGCGCGGTCGCGCTGCTGGCGGCGGGCTGGCGGCTGCGCGAGCGGCGCGCTGCCTATGCGCTGGTGTTGCAGGGCGGAGGCGTGGGCGTGCTGTATCTGACCGTGTTCGCCGCCACCAAGCTCTACGGCCTGCTGCCGGCCGCGGCGGCCTTCCCGCTGATGGTGGCCATCTGCGCGCTCGCCGGCGGCCTGGCGGTGCTGCAGAACGCTCCGGTGCTCGCATTTACCGGCAGCGCGGGTGGCTTCCTCGCTCCGGTACTGATTTCCACTGGTGGTGGCAGCCATGTGATGCTGTTCAGCTACTACGCGCTGCTCAATGCCGGCATCTTTGCCATTGCCTGGTTCCGGGCCTGGCGCCAGCTCAACCTGCTGGGCTTTGCGTTTACCTTCGGCATCGGCACGGCGTGGGGCGCGCTCAACTACCGGCCTGAACTGCTGGCCACCACCGAGCCGTTCCTGATCCTGTTTTTCCTGATGTACACGGGCATCGCGCTGCTTTACGCGTTGCGCCGGCAGGTCAGCCTCAAGGACTACGTCGACGGCACGCTGGTGTTCGGCACGCCGCTGCTGGCGATGGGCCTGCAAGCCGCGCTGGTGCGTCATATTCCTTTCGCCATGGCATGGAGCGCGGTGGCGCTCGCAGCGTTCTATCTCGGCCTGGCCGCGTGGCCGTCGGCGCGCCGCGATCGCCTGGGCATGTTGTCCGAAGCCATGCTGGCACTGGGCGCGATCTTTGCCACGCTGGCCGTGCCGCTGGCCTTCGACGGGCGCACCACCAGCGCCGTGTGGGCGGTGGAAGGCGCCGCCGTGGTGTGGGTGGGCGTGCGCCAGCAGCGCAGCCTGGCGCTGGCGTCCGGGCTGCTGCTGCAACTGGCGGCCGGCGTGGCTTTCGCGGCGGGCAGCCTGTTCGAGTCCACGCCACTGGCGTGGCCAGTGCTGAATGGCCGCTACGTGGGCACGCTGCTGCTGGCGGTGTCCGGTGTTTTCAGCGGCTGGCGCCTGCATGGGCGGCCAGAGGCGCGCGCCTGGTTCGCGCCATCCGCGCCGCTGGGCCTTGCCGCCGCAGCATGGGGCCTGTTGTGGTGGCTGGGTGGCGGCGTGGTCGAGATCCATCACTGGCATGACGTGCTCGACTGGGCCGTGCGCGCGCTGCTCGCCACGCTGGCGCTGTTCGCGGTGTTGAGCGCGTGGCTGGCGCACCTGGCGCGGCGCGTGCTGGCATGGCCGCTGGCCGGCAAGCCTGCGCTGGCCATGACGCCGGTGCTGGCTATCCTGGGCGTGCTCAGTTGCGCGATCTGGTCGGCGTCGCCCCTGCACGGCATTGGCGCGCTGGCCTGGCCGCTGGTCTTTGGCGCGGCCTTGCTGTTGCTGTGGCGGCAGCGGGGCGATGAACGCGATGCCGCGCTGGCGCCCATGCATGCGCTGCTGTTCTGGACGCTGTGCGCGCTGCTTTCCACCGAAGCCTACTGGCGGCTGCGCGCCTACGTGCCGGAGGGCGCGTGGAGCTGGAGCGCCTGGGCCTATGGCTATGGCGGGCTGCTGGCGCTGCTCTCGGCCTGGGGCTGGCGCCTGCGCTGGCCGGTGGCGCGCTTCGCGCGGGCCTACCTGCTATGGGGCGCGCTGCCGCTGGCGGCGCTGCTGTGGCTGTGGAGCCTCGCCAGCGTGGCCAGCGATGGCGACGCCGCGCCGCTGTTCTACCTGCCGCTGCTCAACCCGCTCGACGTCGCCCAACTGCTGGCCATGCTGGCGGTGGCGCTGTGGCAACACCGGCTTGCCGCGCTGGGCCTGGCAACGCGGCCGCGCGTGCTCGAGTATGCCGCCTCCGCCACCGTGTTCCTGTGGTGCAACGCGATGCTGCTGCGCACGCTCCATCACTGGACCGGCGTGCCGTACACGCTGCAGGACCTGGGCGGCTCGACGCTGGTGCAGGCTTCGCTGTCGGTGTTCTGGACCGTGCTGGCGCTGATTGCCATGGTGGTGGCCACCCGGCGCGGCGCGCGCGCGCTGTGGTTTATCGGCGGCGCGCTGCTGGGCCTGACTGTGGTCAAGCTGTTCCTGTTCGACCTGTCCTTCATCAAGGGCATCGAGCGGATCATCTCGTTTATCGGCGTGGGCGTGCTGCTGTTGCTAATCGGTTACTTCTCGCCCTTGCCGCCGAAGGCCAAGGAGGCCACTTGATGCCGGTTTGCTCCAAGGCTGGCGCGCGCGACCTGGCAGCGCTCCCGGTCCTGCTGGCGGCGCTGCTGCTGTCGCCACTGGCCCGGGCCGAGCGCTTCACGCTGGCCACCGAGGGCGTGGCGGCCTACTACGCCGTGACCCTGGACGCCGATGTCTACACCCATAGCGCGCGGCCGGGGCTGGCCGACCTGCGGGTGCGCAACGGCGCCGGCGAATTGCTGCCCTATGCGCTGGACTTGCCGCCCGAGCCGGCGGCCGAGATGCGCACGCTGAGCGACGTGCCCTGGTTCGCGCTGCCGGCGCTGGCGCAGCGCCAGGCTGCGCCCATGGGCGTGGTGATCGGCACCGACGGCGCGCTGCGGGCGGCCAGTCCGCAACCGGCCGCCGCCAGCGCCGGGGCATGGCTGCTGGACCTGAGCAAGCTGCGCGAGGATGCCGCCGCGGTGGTGATCGGGCTGCCGGACGGCGAATACCAGGGCGCGGTGGACGTCGCCAGCAGCGACGACCTGCAGCACTGGCAGGCCGTGGGCAGCGCGCAATTGCTGCGGGTCAGCCGCGCGGGCAGCGTGCTCAGCCAGGACCGGGTCGCGCTGGGGCGCTTGCGGGCGCGCTACCTGCGCTTGCAGTGGCAGGGCGTGCCACCGGCGCCGGCGCGCGTGCAGGTGGAGACCGTGGCGGCGGGTACGCCGCCGCCGCTGGCGCTGCAATGGCGCGAGAACATCGCCGCCACGCAGGCCCAGTCTGGCGGCGACTACGTGTTCGACACCGGCGGGCGCTTCCCCGCCGAGCGGGTGCGCATTCGCCTGCCGCAGCCCAATACGGTGGTGCAGGCGACGCTGTGGTCGCGGCCCGACGCGGAGTCGGCCTGGCGCATGGTGAGCAGCGGGCAGCTCTACCGCCTCGCCGGTGCGGGCGGTGCGGAGCAGGAGAGCGCGCCGCTGGCGATCGGGCGCAATGCCGATCGCCTGTGGCGCCTGAGCGTGGATGCGCGTGCCGGCGGCCTTGGCAGCGGCATGCCGCTGCTGGCGCTGGGCTGGCGTCCCGCCGTGGTGACATTTGTCGCGCGTGGCGCGGCGCCGTTCTCGCTGGCGGTGGGCGAACCCGCGGCGCAGCCGCGGGAGCCCGGGCCGGTCGCGCGTGCCGAGTTGCTGGCCGGTCCGGCACCGGTCATCGCCAAGGCGCGGATTGCCGGCATGAACGCGTCGCCGCGGTCCGCCGCGGCGCCCACCGACGCCCAGCGCAAGCGGCGCCTTGTCTTGTGGGGCGCGCTGCTGCTGGCGGTGGGCGTACTGGGCGCGATGGCCTGGCGCTTGTTGCGGACGCTGGGCGCGCCGGCCGCGCCGCCGCCGGAGCGGGACCCGCCGGAGTCCTGAGTGCCCGTGCCAGACAATGAAAAAGGCCAACCGGGTGGTTGGCCTTTTTCATTTCGTCGTCGCCGGCCGGAGCAAATCCGCCGGCGGGGCCGGGTTACTGCAAGGGCTTGCCGGTACGGTCGTGCATGAACAGCAGCGCGACAAAGCTCACCACGGCAGCGGCGATCACGTAGTACGCGGGCGCCAGCTTGCTGCCGGTCGACGCGATCAGCCAGGTCACGATCAGCGGGGCAAAGCCGCCGAAGATGGTTACGGCGAAGTTGTAGGCGAGCGACAGCCCGGTCGAGCGGACCTCGGTCGGGAACTGCTCCGCCAGCACCGCCGGCGCCGGGCCGGTGAAGGCCGCCAGCAGGATGCCGAGGATCACCTGGACCAGCAGCAGGGTCTGGGTGGTCGGCGAGACGTTGAGCCAGTGGAACAGCGGATAGGCCAGCACGCCGATTACCAGCGCCACGGTACCCAGCATGCGCTTGCGGCCCAGGCGGTCGGACAGCATGCCCATCAGCGGGCACAGCACCAGGATGATGGCGCCGCACAGGGCGGTCGACTGGAAGGTCGCGCCCAGCGGAAGGCCGAGTTGCTGCTTGGCGTAGGACGGCATGTAGAACACTAGCACATAGGTGCACACCGTCCACAGGATGGTCACGCCCAGGCCGGCCAGCACTTCGCGCGGATGGTCGCGCAGCACCTGCGTCAGCGGGGAGAACTTGACGTTGCTGGCCTTGCGCTCCGCGCGGCGCACCTCGAAGGCGGGCGGCTCTTCCAGGTGCGAACGGATATACATGCCGACCGGGCCGATTAACAGGCCGAACAGGAACGGGATGCGCCAGCCCCAGGTATCGATCTGCTCCGGCTCCAGGCCATTGATCACCAGCGCGCCCATGGCCGCGCCCAGCATGAAGGAAATGCCCTGGCTGGCCTGCTGCCAGCTGGCGTAGACGCCGCGCTCCTCGTCGGGCGCGTGCTCGATCAGGAAGGCGGTGGCGCCGCCAACCTCGCCGCCGGCCGAGAAGCCCTGGATCAGGCGGGCCAGCACGATCAGCGCAGGCGCCCACAGGCCGATCGACGAATAGGTGGGCGCCAGGCCGATGATGGCCGTACCGAGCGCCATCATCAGGATGGTCAGGGTCAGTGCCGCCTTGCGGCCCACGCGGTCGGCATAGACGCCTAGCACGATGGCGCCGACCGGGCGCATGAAGAAGCCTACGCCGAAGGTGGCGACGGTCAGCAGGAAGGAAGTGAGGTCATTGCCGGTGGGGAAGAACAACTTGGCAATGATCAGCGCGAAGAAGCTGTAGACGGTGAAGTCGAACCATTCGAGGCCGTTGCCGATGGTGGCGGCAAGAATCGCCTTCCGTCGCTGGGATCTGGATATTTCGTGAACTTGAGGTGTTGCAGCGGTGGCTTGCATGATCCGTTTGATGCAATGAGAAATCGGCGGAGGGCTTGGCCCGGGACGGCGCGTGTGCCCTGAAAGGCAGAATAGTAAGCGATTCTTTAATTAACAGCGGGAACGGCGACTGGCGCCGGTGTTCTTTGTGTCCGGCCTGTGCCGCGCCCGTGCGTGTGGCGGCGGATGCACCGCCTTGTTCCGGGAAGCGGTCAGATCAGGCTGCCGGACGCTTCCTGTACCGCTTTGGCCAGCGCCTCGGCCACGGCCCGCACGCGCGGCGAGCGTCGCACGTCAGGGTGTACCGCCAGCCAGATATCACGCCGCGGGGCCGCATCCGGCGGCATCATGCCAAACAGGGCAGGGTCGTCGCGCGCCAGGAAATGCGGCAGTACTGCCAGGCCCAGCCCGCCGCGGCAGCCTTGGTGCAGGGTGGCGAGATCGTTGGCGTGCATCACAAAGGGCCGCTCGCCGGCCAGGCGTTCCAGCCAGCGCTGCTGCGGTACCTCGCGCAAGGATTCGCCGTAGCCGAGGAAAACCCAGGCATCCTGGGGCAGCCCGACCCAGCCGTGGCCGCCATAAAGGCCGTAGCCCATTTCCCCCAGCTTGCGCGCCGCCAGCCCCGGCTGCTGCGGCCGCGACAGCCGCACAGCCAGGTCGGCCTCGCCGCGATGGAGCTCGGCGGCGCGCGCTTCGCCCGTCAGGTCAAGCACGATCCCTTGCCAATGCGGGCGCAGCGCGGCCAGGCGGGGTACCAGGAAATGGCTCCCGAAAACGGGAGGTACCGATAGCCTGACGGTGCCCTCCAGAGTGCTGGCGCCCAGTGCGGCCCGGCCAAAGGCAAGCGCCTCCTCCTCCATCCGGCCCGCGTGGGCGAGCAAGGCCTCGCCTTCGGCGGTCAGCGGCCAGCTGCGCGGCAGCCGGTCGAACAACCGCACGCCCAGCCTGGTTTCAAGGCCTTGCACGCGTCGGGCTACCGTGGAGTGTTCCACGTGAAGCACTCTGGCCGCGCCGGACAGGCTGCGCTGGCGGGCCAGCGCGAGGAAGTACCGCACGTCGTCCCAGTCCAGGGGAAGGCCGCTTTGTTCTGTCGAATTTTGCACAATAAACGCGAATGGTTTGGGAGTTTCGATCTATTTTGCACAGGGCTATCGTGATGCGAGTCGACTTTTCGACGCTACCTGCACGTTCAACGATTCGATACGCCATCTCGCGGAGTCCGCCATGACTGCCATCCCTTCACTTCAAGTGCGCCTGCATGCCCCCGGTGGGCGTGAAGCATTACGCCTGGAAACCGTACCCGTCCCTGCGCCCGGCCCGGGTGAAATCCGGCTGATCCACACCGCCATCGGGGTGAACTTCGTCGATGTCTACCATCGCACCGGCCTCTATCCATTGCCGGCACTCCCTGCCACGCTGGGCGTGGAGGGCGCGGGCATCGTGGAATCGGTGGGGCCTGGCGTCAGCGGCCTGTCGGAAGGCCAGCGAGTAGCCTATGCCGGCCCTCCGGCGGGTGCCTATGCCCGCGTGCGCAACTTGCCGGCCGAGCGCGCCGTGGCGCTGCCCGAGAGCGTGCCGGACGAGGCCGCCGCGGGCGCCCTGCTGCGCGGTATGACGGCGCACATGCTCTATAGCCAGGTGCGCCCGCTGCGCGCTGGCGACAGCGTGCTGGTGCACGCGGCGGCGGGTGGCCTGGGCCTGGTGCTGGTGCAGTGGGCGTGTGCGCTGGGTGCGCACGTGATCGGCACCGTCGGCAGCGAGGCCAAGGCGGCGCTGGCGCTGGCGCACGGCCTGGAGCGCGCGGTGCGTTATCGTGAGGCGGATTTCGTTGCCGCCGCGCGCGAATTCGGTGGCGGCGACGGGGTGGACTTCGCCATCGATGGCATAGGCGCCGACACGCTGGCGCGCACCCTGGCAGCGGTAAGGCCTTATGGCATGGTGGCCAGCATCGGTCAGGTGGGTGGCGACAGCGGGCCGCTGGACCTGGCAGCGCTGGGCCCGGCCAGGTCGATTGCGCTGTCCCGGCCGGGCGTGTTCCACTTTATGGCCGATCTGGCGCGCTACCGCGAAGGCGCCCAGGCCACGCTCACGCGGCTGGAGGCCGGCCTGAAAGTGGAGATCGGCGCTCGCCTGCCACTGGCCGAGGCCGCCGAGGCGCATCTCCGGCTCGAAGCCGGCGAGACTTCCGGCTCCCTGTTGCTGCTGCCATGACCCGCGCCGCATTGCCATCGCCAAGCCTGGCCGGGATTAGACAACCTTTGGAGCGTTCCATGCTGTACCTGATCTTGTTGCGCTACCGCGCGCCCCTGGAAGAACTCGACCGCCACCTGGCGGCACACCGCGACTTCCTTCACCGCCACTATGCTGCCGGCCATTTCCTGCTCTCGGGCCGGCAGGAGCCGCGCGTGGGCGGCGCCATCCTGGCACGCGGGACAAGCCGCGAGGAGGTGGCGGGCTGGCTGGCCGAAGACCCCTTCCATCGGGAAGGCCTGGCCGACTACGAGACGATTGCCTGGGCGCCCGGACTGCGCGCGGGCGACGTGCCGGCGGCATGGGCGCTGGACGCGGCAGTGGTGGAACGGGCCGTCGAGAACTAAGTACCGAGGCGCGGACCGCGTCAAAGGCCAGCGCCGCGTTGCGGCGGGAAGGGGCGCTAGCTGACGTGCCGCCGCGGTGGCCTGCCGGCTTTGGCTGGCCTGTCCACAGTGGGTTGCTGTTGCGCGGCGTCTGGTTCGGGACGGTTTCGCGTGAGCCAGAGCCACAGCGCACTGGCTATCCAGCCAGCCACGAAAACCGTATCGCCGCAATGGTTGAGCAGCACGGCCGCGCCTGGTGCATTGAACAGGTCAGCCAGCCAGGTGGCGGGCAGGCGGGCTGCAATCCAGAGGAGCACAGCCGGTCCACTTGCATACACGCCTGGCTGCCACCAGTTTGCATGGGGCAGCCAGGGCCTGTGGGCTGTGCGCTTGACCACGGTGTTCTCCAGCCTGACGCGCTTCGTGGCGCGTCGTATCCATTTGTTGCGGGGTTTGGCCCCGGCTCGCGCGGATAACGCGACTCGCATCACGCAGCGGGACAGCACCTCGTGTTGGAATCATAAGCCGATTGCCCCCAGCGTGTCTGAATCTTTAAAGCGTTGTGTGGGCCACCCCACACCCGACGGCGGCAGGGTTGCGGTGCAATGCGGCGGGCGAGTGCGGTGCAGCGAATTCGCTTCAAGTTTTTTGATGGAGGTATCCGCAAACGCCTACCGCCGGGGGCGGCAAGTTTTGTCACACTCAATACCGTTATCCAAAGGAATTGAGAGCCGACATCATGCTCCCCGCCATCTACATCTCACACGGTTCCCCCATGCTCGCGCTCGAGCCGGGGCGGAGCGGCGCCGCGTTCGACGCCCTCGGCGAAGTGCTGCGCCAGCGCAAGCCGCGCGCGGTGCTGATCGTCTCGGCGCACTGGATCTACAGCACACTGGTGGTCGGCACCCGGCAGCGGCAGGAGGCCTGGCACGATTTCGGCGGCTTCCCGCGCGCGCTCTACGAATTGCGCTACGACGCACCAGGCTCCCCGGCGCTGGCCGACCGCGTCAAGGCGCTGGTGGAGGCTGCGCAGGTTCCCGGCGCGGCGGTGGTGCTGCAGGACGACGAGCGCCCGCTGGACCATGGCGCGTGGATGCCGATGCGGCACTTCTTCCCGGACGCCGACGTCCCCGTGGTGCAACTGGCATTGAATCCGTATCTCCCGCCGGCGGCCCAGATCGGGATCGGGCGTGCACTTGCGCCCCTGCGCGACGAAGGTGTGCTGGTGCTGGGCTCCGGCAGCTTTACCCACAACCTGCAGGAAGTCTTCGGCACCGGGGGCCGGCGCGAGCAGCACGGCTCGCCTGTCGAGCCCTATGTGGAGTCTTTCCGCGGCTGGATGATCGAGGCGCTGGACGAAGCGCTCGCCAGCGGCGACACCACGCGCATTGCGGACTATCGCGCGCAGGCGCCGTATGCCCGCCGCGCGCATCCCACCGACGAGCACTTGCTGCCGTTCTTCGTGGCGCTGGGCGCGGCGCTGGGGCCGCATGAAGGAGCGCTGGCACCGATGAAGCTGCCGGCGGGCGTAGCACGGGTGGCCGACGATGTGACCTACGGCGTGCTGGCGATGGATACCTTCGTGTTCGAGGGTGTGGGCTCGGAACAGAGCGCTTTGACCAGCGCGGCGGCCTGACCCCGTGGGGCGCTGCTACTCTTTGCGGGCGGACAGGTAAGGGCGCACCAGCCGGGCGCCCGCCAGGGCGATCCAGCCCATGGTGAGGGCGACCACGCCCAGCCCATATTGCAGGCTGCTCGCGTGGGCCACGCCACCGATCATCACCGGCCCCAGCAGCAAGCCGACATACGCAAAGCGCGCCACGCGCGCGATCGCCTCGGCCGGCGCCACGCCCGGCCGCCGCGACGCCGCCACGAAGAAGATCGGCACCATGTTGGCCGCGCCCAGGCCCATCAGCGCAAAGCCGGTCAGGGTCGCCACCGGCCCGGGCCACAGCAGCGCCAGCATGATGCCCACGAACGCCACCCAGGCACTGCCTCCGAGCGTACGCGCGTCCGACCAGCGCGCGCGCAGGCGGTCGCCGCCAAAGCGGCCGCAAGCCATGCCGCCGGAAAAGGCGGCATAGCCGGCGCTGATCCAGGCGTCGGGCGCCAGCGTCACCTCGCGCATATAGACGCTGGACCAGTCGTACATCGCCCCTTCGCCAACCAGCCCCAGGAAGGCCATCAGGCCCAGCAGCCAGAGCGCGCGAACCGCATGCGCGCGGTGGTGCGCGGAAGGCGACGGCACCGGATGGTCATCCAGCAGCCACGGTGCCACGCCGGCGCTAACCGCCGCCGTCAGCGCCGCCATGCCGATGGCGTGCGCCAGCGGCGGCACGCCCAGGCCCAGCAGTACGCCGCCAACGGCCGCGCCTGCCATGCCGCCCAGGCTGAACATGCCGTGCTGCGCCGACATAACGGGCCGCGCGCGGCTGGCCTCCACCGTGGCGGCCTGCGCGTTCATGCCCACGTCGAAGGCCGCGTTGGCCATGCCGAAGGCGATCAGCGCCGGGATCAGCAAGGCAAACTGCGGCATGGCGAGAATGGCGGCGGTGGCGATCGCATAGACCAGGCCGCTGCGCCGGCAGGCGCTGGCGCTGCCCACGCGCGCCACCCAGCGCCCCACCGGCCCCATCGCGGCGATGGCGCCCCCGGCCACCGCCAGCATGGCCAGGGACAGCACGGCATCCGACAGTCCGAAGCGGGCCTTGATGGTGGGGATATGCACGCCCCAGGTGGCGAAGGTGGCGCCGTTGACGAAAAACAGCGCCATGGTGGCGCGCGCGGCGTGCTCCACGCGGCGCGCGCCGACCGGGGCAATGGCCGGAGCGGCGGAGGAGGGCGAAGGCGGCCGGGTCAGATTGCTGGAAGTGGAATCGGGCATAGTGCGGCGGGCATCTCCGGCCACGCGCGGTGGCGCCGAGGTGTCCTGGCGGGCGCTGCAGGGTAGTCGAGCCCCGCATCGTCGCATATCGGCGCGTCGGGCGCATGACCGTACCGCCCAGGCCCGTTGCCCGCCGCTGCGTTCCTAGGCCGCCGCGGCGTGGCTGGATGTACGCAGCAGGCCGCGCCGGTGCAGCGCGAACCCGAAGGCAGCCAGCGCCGTCAGCGCCAGCGCCACCATCACCCACAGCATCAGCCAGTAGCCACCCGCGGCCCGCCACAGCAAGGCGCCCAGCCATGGGGCGGCGGCCTGCATCAGCAGCACCGGCGTCATCATCAGCCCGTTGAGCGTGGCGTAATGGTGGCGCGAGATCAGCTCCGGCATGGCCATGGCGCGCAGCATGGTGTTGACGCCGTTGGCGCAGCCGTAGAGCACGGCGGCCAGCATCAGCCACTTGCCGTAGCCGAGGGCAAAGCACAGCAGCCCCACGCTCATCACCACGTACACCGGCAGCGACAGCCGCAGCGGGTGGCGCACCGGGAAGCGCATCATCACCAGGCGGCCAAACACCTGGGCCGGTCCGATCAGTGCGGCCACCACCAGTTGTTCGCCCAGCGGCAGGCCTTTTTCGGTCAGCATCGGGATCAGGTGTGCGCCAAGCAGAGAGGCGATCACCGACAGCGCGGTGAAGGCCAGCACCACGGCCCAGAACACCGGCTGTCGCAAGGCCATTTGCGCAATACCGGGCTGCGCCGCGTTCTCCAGCGGAGCCGGCGCCGGGGCGGCGGCATAGGAGGCATGCGCCACGTAGCGTAGGCGCGCATGCAAGGGCGCGCAGACCAGCAGGTTGAGCCCGGCGAAGCACAGCAGCGTTTCGCGCCAGCCCAGATGCAGCACCAGCCATTGCGCCAGCGGCACGAAGATGGTGCTGGCAAAGCCGGCCATCAGCGTGACGGTGACGATGGACTTCTGGTAGCCGTCGCCAAAGGCCTGGCGCAGCACCACGAAGGCGGGCTCGTACAGGGTGGTCGCCATGGCCAGCCCGAGCGGTATCCACATCAGCAGGAAGGCCGCCTGGTTCGGGCTCCACGCCCACAGCAGCAAACCGCAGCCCGCCAGCACCGATCCCGCGCACATCACGATGCGCGCCTGCACGCGGTCAAGCAGCCGGCCCACGGCAAACGAGCACATGGCCCAGACCAGCAGGCCCAGCGAATAGCCGCCGGCGAGGAAGGGCTTGGAGTAGCCCAGTGTCGCGCTCATCGGGGCGATAAAGACGGTGAAGGCAAAAAACATCGTGCCCCAGGAAATGGTCTCGGTGATGCCGAGGGTCCAGACCAGCTGACGTGGCGAGATGGGGGACCTGCCGGGAGAAGCTTCGTGTCTTGTCATTGCGCGCCTGGACGCGGTCGTTGCCGCCCTGCCGGGGACCGCCGTGGAGGGGGGCGGATGGCGCGAGTGGCGGCGAGGGCCAAGCGGGAATTGTAGCGGGCATCCGGGCGGAATGCTCACGTTGCGTCACATGTTTGCGGGCGGTCCTTTCAGCTCCACGACATTGCCATCGGGATCCTGCACGTAGATCGACGGGCCTTTGCCCTCGGCGCCGAAACGCATCTCCACCGGCCCCGGCTCCACCCCGTGCGCGCGCAGGTGGGCGCCAAGCGCATCCGCGTCGAAGGGATCGAGGCGCAGGCAGAAGTGGTCGAGGTTCCGGCCTTCCTTGCCGGGGCCGGCGCCGCCCGCGCGGCCGAGCGGGCCGTCCAGCGCGACCAGGTCGATCAGGCCGCCGCCGGCCCGCAGCTGGATCAGGCCGAAGTCCGGCTGCACGCGTTCCAGGCTGCAGCCAAGCACGTCCACGTAGAAGCGCATCAGCGCCGTCACGTTGCCGGTGCGCAGGACCAGGTGATCGATGCCGAGGATGTGGAACATGGCGCTTGACCTCGCTCAGATATCCGGAATCAGCCGCTTGCCCAGGCTGAGCGCTTCGTCCTGCGCGTACCCGAGGCTGCGGTAGAAGTCGATGACTTTGCTGTTGCCGGTGCGTACCAGCAGGTTGATCTTGGGGCAGCCGCGCTCGATCAGCAATTGCTCGGCATGCGCCATCAGGCGGCGGCCATGATCGCGGCGCTGGTGGTCGGGATGCACGGCAAGGTAGTAGACCCAGCCGCGATGGCCGTCGAAGCCGACCATGGCCGATGCCACCGGCTGGCCATCCACTTCCCCGACCAGGAACAGCTCCGGCTGTTCAGTCAGCTTGCGGGCGATGTCTTTCTTCGGGTCGTTCCACGGCCGGGTCAGGCCGCAGGCGTGCCACAGGTCGATGATGGCGGCTTCGTCGGCAGCCAGGTAAGGGCGGATCTGCATGCGGATTGATGCGCCGCGGCACACGGCTGCATTGTTAAGTCCTTGACAGTGTAGCCGCGAAACCTGTGCCAGAATCGTTGCTCATCACCATCAAAACAAGCAGGATCACCCTGCACGGAGACCCCACGATGAGCGAAACGACTGCGCACGCCCGTGCCACCTTCAGCCACATGGAGCAAGGCACGCGCGAGGACTGGGCCGCGATATCCGCGGAGTTCATGCCGTTCGCGCATGCGCTGGCCGAC
This sequence comes from Burkholderiaceae bacterium 16, assembly GCA_000955785.1. Classification (GTDB taxonomy): domain Bacteria; phylum Pseudomonadota; class Gammaproteobacteria; order Burkholderiales; family Burkholderiaceae; genus Cupriavidus. The sequence continues at coordinate 40,203 of JYOD01000059.1, read as the reverse complement.
CGCGTGCTCGATCACCTCAAGCTGCTCGACGGCGACTACGGCGGCTTCCCCATCGACCGCCTGACCCACTGCCTGCAGACCGCCACGCTGGCCCACCGCGACGGGCGCGACGAAGAGTACGTAGTGTGCGCGCTGTTGCACGATATCGGCGATACGCTTGGCACGTTCAACCATCCCGACATCGCCGCCGCCATCCTCAAGCCTTTCGTCAGCCCGGAAAACCTCTGGATGGTGGAGAAGCACGGCGTGTTCCAGGGCTACTACTTTTTTCACCACCTCGGTCTCGACCGCAACCTGCGCGAGCAATTCCGCGGCCAGCCCGAGCTGTTTGAACGCACCGCCGAGTTCTGCGCCAAGTACGACGGCGCGGCTTTCATGCAGGACTACGACACGCTGCCGCTGTCTTTCTTCGAGCCGATGGTGCGGCGGGTGTTCGCGCGTCCGCGCAACTCGATGTACGTGAAGGAAAACGAAAGCACGCTGGCGCAGCCAGCCTGAGCCTGCTTGCCTGAAATTGAATTTCTGTCTTGACGGAAATTTCCGAACGGATAAACTGTCAGGAATGGAACTTCAACCGGTCGCACAACGATTCGTCCTGCACTGGGGCGAAATGGGCTCGAAGTGGGGCGTCAATCGCACCGTCGCGCAGATTCACGCCCTGCTATTCCTTGCCGAGCACCCACTGCCGGCCGAGGAAATCGCCGACACGCTGAACGTCGCGCGCTCCAACGTCAGCAACAGCCTGAAAGAGCTGCAGAACTGGAAGCTGATCCGCACCGTGCACACGATGGGCGACCGGCGCGATCACTTCGAGACCGTCACCGACGTGTGGGACCTGTTCCGCACCGTGGTGCGCGAGCGCAAGCAGCGCGAGTTCGATCCCACCATCGATGCCTTGCACGAATGCGTGAACAATCCCGCCTTCGCCAAGGAGAGCAAGGAAGTGCAGAAGCGCATCATCGCCACGCTGCAGCTGATGGAAACGCTGGGCAGCTGGGGCGACGAGATGCTGCGGCTCTCGCCCGACACCCTGGTCAAGGTGATGAAACTGGGCGCGCGCATCCAGAAGTTGGTGCGTGGCGACCAGCGGGCCCGCGAAGCTGGCAAATAGCACAGGCATGAAAACCGGCCGCCGTGGTGGCCGTTTTTTTGACCCGATATTTCTCTTTTGACAGAAATTATTGTAACTAAGGATGCTTGAGATGGACCCGACCAGCGACACGCTCCATACCGTCATCCTCAACCTGCTGATCGTGCAGGGATTGATGGGCGCCTTCGATACCGTCTGGCACCATGAGATGCGCTGCGCACTGCCGCAGCAGCACAACGCCGCGCCGGAGCTGCGCCTGCACGCGATCCGGGCGGTGCTGTACGGCGTGCTGTTCGCCGGCCTGGCGTGGTTTGCGTGGGGTGGCGCATGGCTGGTTCCCCTGTGGGCCATCATCGCCATCGAGATCCTGCTGACGCTGCGCGACTTCGTGGTGGAGGACCAGACCCGCAGCCTGCCGCCGAGCGAGCGGGTGACGCACACCGTGCTGGCCATCAACGGCGGGGTGATCTTCGGCCTGCTGGCGTGGCATTCGCAAGCATGGTGGCAATTGCCGGCCGGCCTGCATGTCAATCCGCAAGGCTGGCAAAGCTGGGTGCTGAGCGTGTTCGCGCTGGGCGTGGCGGCGTCCGGGGTGCGCGATGCGCTGGCGAGCCGCGCGCTTGCCGGCCGTGCCGGCACGGTGCCGGCGCTCGATTTTGCCGGGGCCGATACGGCGCGGCGCGCGCAATCCTTCCTGCTGACCGGCGGCACCGGTTTCATTGGCCAGGCGCTGGTGCGGGCGCTGCTGGCGGACGGGCACCGCGTCACGATCTGGGCGCGCAACCCGCGCGTGGCATCGCAGCTGTTCGATGGCCGCGCGGCGTGCGTCGGCGCCCTCGCGGAACTCGATCCTGCCACGCGCTTCGATGTCGTGGTGAACCTCGCTGGCGCGCCTATCCTGGGCTCGCGCTGGAGCGCCGCGCGCAAGCGCAGCCTGGTGGAGAGCCGCGTGGGCACCACCCGCGCGCTGACTGCCTGGCTCGCGTCCGCCACGCACCGGCCGCGCCTGCTGATCAACGGATCGGCGGTGGGCTACTACGGCATCCAGGCCGACGACGATTTGCGCGAGCGTACCGAAGCCAGCGCGCCGCAGGATGTCTTCGCCTCGCGACTGTGCCGGGAATGGGAGCAGGCGGCGCATGCCGTGGCCGGGCTCGGCATTCCGCTGGCCATCCTGCGCCTGGGTGTGGTCTACGGCCACCAGGGCGCGTTGCCGGCCATGCTGATGCCGGTGCGGCTGGGCTTTGGCGGCCCGATGGGCGGCGGCCGCCAGGCGCAGAGCTGGATCCACATCGACGACGTGCTTGGCGTGATCGCGTGGCTGTGCCGTCGAGCGGCGCCGGCAAGCGAAGGCGCCGTCGCCACCTACAACCTGGTGGCGCCCGAGACTCCCACGCAGGCCGGCCTTGTCCGCAGCGCCGCCGCTGTGCTGCACCGCCCGGCCTGGATGCCGACGCCGGCCTGGCCCATGCGTCTTGCGCTGGGCGAGCAGGCCACGCTGCTGCTCGACGGGCTGCGCGCGGCGCCGGCGCGCCTGCAGCAGGAAGGCTATGCCTTCCGCTTCCCGACCCTGCAACTGGCGCTGGAGGACCTGCTCGGCAACGGGCGGGCACGTGGATGAACACGCTCGCCACGCATGGCACGAACGCTGGCCCGCAAAGCCTATACGGGACCATGCTGGGGACCGCCCTTGCCAGCCTGCCGCCGGTGCTGCGGCGCGTGCATCGTGCCGAGGGCGTGCATTTGCGCGGCACGCTGAGCGTGCGCTGGAGTGCGCGGGGCTGGCTGCGCGCGCTGATGCGGCTGTCGGCGCTGCCCCGGCCCGCGGCGGCGGCGGCGTGCCTTGTGACCATCTCGCCGGAGCCCGCCGGCGAGCGCTGGCACCGCAGCATCGGCGGGCACACCGTGGCGAGCCGCATGCGGCACGCGCGGGCCGGGCAAGTGACGGAACGCATGGGGCCGCTGGCCATCGTGCTGGCAACGCGTGTCGATGGCGCCGGGCGCCTGCGGCAGGCCAGCCGCGGTGTCAGCCTGTTCGGCCTGACCGTGCCGTGGCTGCACGTGCTGGCCAGCGAACGCGCACTGGATGCGGACCGCTATCGCTGCGACGTGCGAATATGGGCGCCACGCCTGGGCTACCTGCTGCGCTACGACGGCGTGCTCGCCATCCGCGAACCTGAACCCGAACCTGATACTCACCTGGAGAGTGTGGAATGAAGTCCGATTCGACCATCGGGCGCAATGCGTCCGTCAGCCTGCCCCGCATACCAGCGTGGATGCCGGCGGTATTGCGGCTGGCCGCGCTCTATAACCTGCTCTATGCGATTGCGCTGAGCCTGTGGCCGTCGCAGATCTTTGACTGGCTGGGCATGCCCGTCACGCCTGACGCCATGATACGTTGCATCGGCATGATGGTGGGCGTCTACGCGCTGGGCTACTGGATCGCGGCGCAGGACATGCTGCGCTACTGGCCGCTGGTGGTGGTGGGCCTGGTGGGCAAGACGCTGGGGCCGCTGGGCTTCCTGCATGGCGGGCTGACTGGCGTCTTCGAATGGCGCAGCGGCTTGTTCGTGCTGTGCAGCGATCTGGTCTGGTGGGTGCCGTTCTGGGGGATGACGCTGTTCGCGTTGAAGTATCGGGATCGCTGATATTGCCGCGTCAGCAATGTCTTTACCCCTTCCATCGCGCATGGCGTGCCTGGCGGCTACCAGACGCTGACGCAGCCGTTTCCCGCGCCGTGTCGTATAGCGGCATGCGTTCGGCTTGGGGAAATAAGGCTAGCTCGATGTCTCACGGTTGCCGGCATCCTCATAACACAATGCGGCGACCTGCCATCGCCCGTCACTGACCAGCCAGAGTTCCAGAAACCTGAATCGGGAGAGCACCCTCCCGTTCTGTCTCATTGAACCAGTGCCGGAGATCGTTGCCCACTCGGCGTGCTCCATCACGTCTTTTGTTTCATCGTGAGCGTTCAATTCGTCAGCGCGCCATGCGTTTGCAGCCACGCGTGTACGTATGTGTCCAAGTTGCTGCTGCTTGGTCAGGATCATCTCGCCTCGCTTCACAAAGAAATGGGCGCTCTGCACGAAATCCAACTGATCGATGTCGCCATATTTGTAGGCATCAATCCAAACATCTCTCATCTGCAACAGGCTGAATTCTGGTTTCATGCGCCTCCAGTAGTGCTATCTGCCCTACGACATCGCTTAGCTTGCTTTCAATCAAGCTGGCCGCATCACGCAGTCCATCGCTATAAAGCTCATCTCGGACGGCATCCAGGATGCTTTCGCCGACACTAAAGGGCGATGCCGCGCCTTGTTGAATTCAAGCACGCCGGACGCTTCGTCGTCCCGCCTTTGCTCAATCCCCGAGCAAAATCAGAAATTTCCCAACCAACGCTTGCGCCGTATTGAGTAAAGATTGAGGCACTCCAAATTTCACTCATAGGAGGTGCACTCAAATGGCGCTACCTTACACGCCCCTAATACGCCCTTTCGCTCATGCGGGCACGTTCTGCATACCCGGCCAGCCCTGTTCGTGCTGGTCAACTACGCGCCGGGGGACGGCCAGCCGGACTGGTGCAATGCCTCTTGCGAATTCGTGGAAGAGGGCAACGCCGATGCCGGCTCGGCACTGGCCGTCCATATCTCGCCCTTTGATGCATTGCTGAACGCGGCGTTCGTGTCTGGCCCAGGCAAGCCGTATCACGTCGTGCATGCGGCGGCTTTCGATCCCCGGACGTTGATCCGGGATAGCGGCGGAAAGCTCCATATCAACCTGCACTGTGGCTGGGCTGCGAGCGATGGCCGGATCGTGGTCCGGCGCAAAGGCGCGCTCGCCAGCGTTTGCATAGTGCAGACCGAAGAGATCCCGGAAGCGCGGCGCGATGCCATCGACCTCGAGATCGACCACGACGGCATTGCCAAGTACGAACGCCTGTGCGAACACGCCGGGCTGTTCGCGCACGCGGATTCGCATTGCCTGCTGGAAACCTGGACGGAACAGCAACGGCATCGGGCCGTGGCGCTGGCCATACAGCGCATGCCGGGAATGGTCCCCGTGGGGGCGCAGATCAACCAGGTAGCCCTCTTCGACCCCGAAGCCGCGCAATGGCACTTCGTGCCCATCGAGGTGTTCTTCGGAGAACCGGTCCGCAAGGTGAATGCCTGAACGGGCGGCTTCAGGTTGATGACCGAAGCCACCGCAAGAACACACGATACGTGGAGACTTCCTATGATGGATATTCGATGTGCGCTTCGCAATGGGGACCGCACCAGTAACAACGGCGTGGTGATCGGCACCGGGGAGATGACGCAAGACGGCGTGCAGGTCGGCGTCGAGGGGGACTTTGCCACCTGCCCGGTGTGCAAGAGCGGTGGCGTTGTCACCAACGATTGCTATCCGGCCTTTAGCCTGATGGACAAGCAGATCCTGGTGGAAGGCGCGCGCGTCAACTGCAAGTGTGCCGCCAGGTCGTTCGTCATTGCTTCGCAGAACACCTTCACGATTCAGGTGACCCATGGAGGTCACACGCCTATGCCGACGCATAGCGCTGCCGCCGCGCCGGTGGAGGCATCGAACAAACTGGTGGAGGGGGCGCCCCAGTCAACGTCGGATGTCGATCCCACGCTGATCTGCCAGAACATGAGCAACGCGGAGTTCCACGCCACGATGAACCGGCTGCGCGACAAGGCTGTGCGGCTGCTGGGTGACCGACTGGTCGAGCTGGAGCGGTGGAATCGGGCGGATCAGGACAAGGTCAGGCTTTGGTTTGGCAATGCGAGGAACGATCAACCCACGCTGTCCGCACGCCTGTTGCCCGCCACCGTGGGAGCCTGCGGTCCCATGAAGCTGCGGTGGAAGATCGAGATCATGGCGTCGACTGTGCTTTTGCTCCCACTTCCCGCAATGGGGTGCACCTTGGGGTATGTTGACTACGAGCCCGTGTTTTCAAATGGTCGATCTGATCTATCGGCAAGTGAGGTCATGCGTCTGGCAAATTGGCGGGCGCAACTTAGGCTGTGGCTCCCGAGTGGAGGGAAGTATCTGGTCTATGTTCGCCAGAATGCGCGCGTAGGTGTGTCAGCCAAGCTGGCGGAGCAGAGGCGAAAGAACCTGTTGTCTACGCTTTCGAATATGGGTGTCGACAAGGTGGACATTGAGGAATCAGCTGTCCTTAGATTTAGCGACGACCTGAGGCCAGGTCCGGAACTGCGCCAGCTCACCAATGTTGCGGAGATTTCAATCATCCCGCGATGTCCGCATCCCTGCTGCCCCGGGCCGCAGCCACTGGAGAAGTAAACGGAACACAGATCTTCTGCCTCCATTTCGTTGGGCTCAACCGCCAGCCCGGGGCGAAATCGTGACGCCGGGCATATCGCGACAGAAACAAAAAGACCCCACATTTCCAAAAAATGTGGGGTCCGACAGCAACCGAAGCGCCCCCTCGCGGCAGCGCTCCATTCAACCTGAAACTCAAGCCACCTGCTGCGCCGACTCCGGATGCTGGAACTGCTCCAGCAGCGCCGTCCAGCGCGTACGCACTTTCGCCAGGTTGTCGTCCTTGACATGCCCGAAGCCGCGAATGTCGTCCGGCAGGCTCGCCAGCGTGATCGCGGTTGCGTGGTTGGCTGCGCTCAGGCCGCTCGTCAGTTCGTCCAGCAAGGCACGATACTCGCCGATCAGCGCGCGCTCGGTGCGGCGCTCGGCGGTCTTGCCGAACACATCGAACACGCCGCCGCGCAGGCCCTTCAGCCTGGCGAGCACGCCGAAGAGCTTCATCGTGGACGGGCCGAAGCGGCGTTTTACCAGATGCCCCTTCTCATCGCGCTTGGCCATCAGCGGTGGCGCCAGCCAGAAATTGAGCTGGTAGTCGCGGCCGGGCTCGCCTTCGAACTGGTTGCGCAGCTTGTCGAGGAAGACCGGGTCGGTATAGAGCCGTGCGACTTCGTACTCGTCCTTGTAGGCCATCAGCTTGGCGAGATTGCGTGCCGCCGCTTCGGTCAGCGGCAACGGCTTGCCGCTGCCGACCAGCGCGCTTTCCGCTGCGCGCACACGGTTCACCGCGTCGCGGAAGGTCTGCGCGTAAGCCGCATCCTGATAGGCAGTCAGGTGTTCGGCGCGGTGCGCGATCAGCTTTTCCAGCATGGCGCCGGAGGAGGTGGGCAGCTTGACGACCTCGGCGCCTTCGGCGGTGCTGCGCAGTTTGCCGGTGAGCGACAGCACATGCTCAGGGTCGTACGCCATGTGGCGGCCCCAGTCGAATGCTGCCTTGTTCTTTTCCACCGCCGTGCCATTGAGTTCGATGGCGCGCACCAGGGCGTCCAGCGATAGCGGCAGCCATCCCTTTTGCCAGGCGTAGCCCAGCACCAGCGGATTGGTAAAGATGGCATCGCCGATCAGCGCCACGGCCAGGCCGCTGGCGTTGATGAAGTCGCAAGCTTCGCCGACCGCGTTGCGCACATCCTGTTCTGCCGACAGGCCGGGGAACTGCCACTTGGGGTTCTTGATGAACTCGGCGGTGGGCGTCTGCGCGGTGTTGATGACGGCACGCGTGCGCCCGACCTGGGTCTTGGAGATGACATCGTCGATGGCGCTGACGATGGCGTCGCAGCCGATCACCAGGTCCGCCTCGCCCATGGCGATGCGGGTGGCGTGGAGCTGGTCGGGATGCGCGGCGATCTGCACGTGCGACAGCACCGCACCGCCTTTCTGCGCCAGGCCCGCCATGTCGAGCACGGTCACGCCCTTGTTCTCCAGGTGCGCCGCCATGCCCAGCAGGCCGCCGATGGTGACGACGCCGGTGCCGCCTACGCCCGTGACCAGCACGCCGAAGGGATGGTCAAGCCCAGGCAGCGCGGGTTCCGGCAATGCGGGCAGGCTGTCCATCGACACGCCGTGGCGCTCTGGCTTCTTCACTTGAGCGCCTTCCGCCGTGACGAAGCTCGGGCAGAAGCCGTTGACGCACGAGAAGTCCTTGTTGCACGATGACTGGTTGATCTGGCGCTTGGTGCCAAGCTCCGTTTCCAGCGGTTCCACCGACAGGCAGTTGGACTTTACCGAGCAATCGCCACAGCCTTCGCAGACCGCGTCGTTGATGAAGGCGCGCTTTGCCGGATCGGGGTAGGTGCCGCGCTTGCGGCGGCGCCGCTTCTCGGTGGCGCAGGTCTGGTCGTAGATCAGGATGGTGGCGCCGGGCACCTCGCGCAGTTCGCGCTGGATCCTGTCGAGCTGGTCGCGGTGATGCACTTCCACGCCTTGCGGCAGCTTGATGGCGGCGCTGTATTTCTCCGGCTCGTCGGTGACGACGACAATTTTCTTCGCGCCTTCGGCCGCAACCTGGAAGGCCACATCCTGCACCGACAGCTTGCCGTCGACTGGCTGGCCGCCGGTCATGGCCACCGCGTCGTTGTAGAGGATCTTGTAGGTGATGTTGACGTTGGCAGCGATCGACGCACGGATCGCCAGCAGCCCGGAGTGGAAGTAGGTGCCGTCGCCCAGGTTGGCGAACACGTGCTTGTCGCCGGCGAAGGGCGCCTGCCCGATCCATGCCACGCCTTCGCCGCCCATCTGGCTGAAGGTGCTGGTGCTGCGGTCCATCCACACCGTCATGTAATGGCAGCCGATGCCGGCCAGCGCGCGCGAACCTTCGGGTACGTTGGTCGACGTATTGTGCGGGCAGCCCGAGCAGAACCAGGGCTTGCGCTCGGCCGCAACGCGCGGCACGGCCATGGCTTTTTCCTTGGCCTCGATCACCGCGATGCGCGCGGCAATGCGGGCGCGCACGTCGGAGGGCAGCTCGAACTTGTCCAGCCGCGTGGCGATGGCGCGGGCGATGATGGCGGGCGACAGTTCATAGTGCGCCGGCAGCAGCCAGTTGCTCTGCGGGATAGACCATTCGCCGCCCGCGTTGTCCTTTTCGTCAAACTTGCCGTAGACCTTGGGGCGCACATCGTCGCGCCAGTTGTACAGCTCTTCCTTGAGCGCGTACTCCATGATCTGGCGCTTCTCCTCAACCACCAGGATCTCCTGCAGGCCTTCGGCAAAGGCGCGCGCGCCGTGCGCTTCCAGCGGCCACACGCAGCCCACCTTGTACAGGCGGATGCCGATGCGCGCGCAGGTCTCGTCGTCCAGGCCCAGGTTGGCCAGCGCCTGGCGCGTGTCGAGATAGGCCTTGCCGCCCGTCATGATGCCGAAGCGGGCATGCGGCGAATCGATCTCGATGCGGTCGATCTTGTTGGCGCGCACATAGGCCAGGCCGGCGTACCACTTGTAGTCCAGCAGGCGCGCTTCCTGTTCCAGCGGAGGATCGGGCCAGCGGATATTGAGGCCGCCCGGCGGCAGGATGAAATCCTCCGGCAGCACGATTTCCACGCGGTGCGGATCCAGTTCCACCGAGGCCGACGATTCCACCACGTCGGTCACGCATTTCATCGACACCCACAGCCCGGAGTAGCGGCTCATGGCCCAGGCGTGCAGGCCGTAGTCGAGGTATTCCTGCACGTTCGAGGGGTAGAGCACCGGCAGGCCGCAAGCCTTGAAGATGTGCTCGGACTGGTGCGCCAGCGTGGACGATTTGGCCGCGTGGTCGTCGCCCGCCAGCACCAGCACGCCTCCGTGCTTCGAGGAGCCGGCGGAGTTGGCGTGCTTGAAGACGTCGCTGGTGCGGTCCACGCCCGGACCTTTGCCGTACCACATGCCGAATACGCCTTCGAACCTGGCATCCGGGTACATATTGACCTGCTGCGAGCCCCATACGGAAGTGGCGGCCAGATCCTCGTTCAATCCCGCCTGGAACACGATGTCGTGCGCGGCCAGGTGCTGCTTGGCCTTCCACAGCGACTGGTCCAGCGCGCCCAGCGGCGAGCCGCGATAGCCGGAGATAAAGCCCGCGGTGTGCAGGCCGGCGGCGCGGTCGCGCTCGCGTTGCAACATCGGCAGGCGTACCAGGGCCTGCGTGCCGCTGATATAGACGCGGCCGCGTTCTAGCGTGTATTTATCTTCGAGGGAAACGTTTTCGAGCGCGCGGCGGATGGCGTCGCTGACCGGAGGGGTCAGTGGGGCATTCATAGGTGCTCCTCTATGGGGCATGCAGTCGGGATCGCCGACTCACTTCAGTTGTGGGCGACCGTGCGCCGCCTCTTGTGAAGGCGGAAAACGGCCGTGTCTCTTTGGCGCATGGTAGCACCGCGCCGGAGGGCGCGGCACCTTGCGATGCAGCAAAAAGTGCGGCTGCCCGGGGCGTGGTTTCCCGTATGGACACGCTTCGCGTGTACACTGCGTTGCAAACAGGTTTACGCAACAAACGGGCAGATGCGAGCCGAGCGTCATATCCCAAGGGATCACGCCGTGGTGCAACCCGCCCCATCCGAGGCCGACCGGCCTCCAGGACCCAACATGACTATTTCCTCCCGCCAGGGCACTGCGACCCTGGCCGTGCTGATCGACGCCGACAATGCGGCGCCCGCCATCGTCGAAGGCCTGCTGGCCGAAGTCGCCAAGTACGGCGTGGCCGCCGTCAAGCGGATCTACGGCGACTGGACCAAGCCCAACCTGGCCGGCTGGAAGGAGCGCCTGCTCTCGCACTCCATCCAGCCGATCCAGCAGTTCCGCTACACGGTAGGCAAGAACGCCACCGACAGCGCGATGATCATCGACGCGATGGATCTGCTGTACACAGGCCGCTTCGACGGCTTCTGCATCGTTTCCAGCGACAGCGATTTCACCCGCCTGGCCTCGCGTATCCGCGAGCAGGGGCTGACCGTGTACGGCTTCGGCGAACGCAAGACGCCCAAGCCATTCGTCACGGCCTGCGACAAGTTTATTTTTGCCGACGTGCTGCGCAGCGACAGCGATGCCGACACCGATACGGAATCCGACGGTGCCGCCGCGCCCGCGCGCAAGCGCAACAGCGGTGAGCTGCGCCAGGATTCGCGCCTGGTCCGCCTGCTGCAAAGCGCCTCGCAAGCGGTTTCGGACGAAGAGGGCTGGGCCACGCTCGGCGGCATGGGCAACCATATCGCCAAGCAGGCACCCGAGTTCGATTCGCGCAACTATGGCTATGGCAAGCTCTCCGAGCTGGTGGCCGCCACCGGCCTGTTCGAAGTCGAGACTCGCAACGGCGGCAACAACAAGACGCTGTGGGTGCGGCTGAAGCGCCGTTCGAAGCCGGGTGAGGGCGAGGCTCGTCAAGGTGAAGACCGTCAGGGAGAGGGTCGTCAAAACGAGAGCCGGCAAGGCGAGAACCGTCAGGGCGAGA
>JYOD01000059.1:0-28801 GCA_000955785.1 Burkholderiaceae bacterium 16 | reverse complement strand
GCCAGGGCGAGAACCGCCAGGGTGAAAACCGCCAGGGCGAGAACCGCCAGGAGGAGAACCGCCAGGGTGAGAACCGCGAGCGGCGCGAAAAGCGCGGTCGCCGTAACGACAACCGTCGCGGCGATGGTCGTCAAGGCGATGATCGCCAGGCTTCCCAGCAACAGTATGGATCGCGCCCGGCGCCTGCGCAGCAGCCGGCGCTGCCTGTCCAGCCCGCACCGCTGCCTGAACTCGCTGCTCCCGCGCCCGTGAGCCAGCCTGTCGCCACCTTCGTGGTCGATCCGATGGATGCCCTGGAGCGCGAAGCGCTGGCCCTCAATGGCGATGAGCAGCAGGCAGATGAACAGACGGAAATCGAGTCCGGCGACTCGAACGGTGCGCGCCGCCGCCGGCCGCCCAAGCCCGAGGTCACGCTGAGCGAGATCCCGTGGCCGATCGACCGCTCGATCTTCGTGGCGCCGTCCGCGACGGTGGTAGCGCCGGTCGTGGAGGCAATCGAAGTCGCCGAGGTGGTCGAGTTTGTCGAAGTGCCAGAGGCATTCGAGCCGATCGAAGCTGCCGAGGTAATCGAAGCCGTTGAGCCGAGCGAAGCCGTGGAAGCCGTGGAAGAGGTGGAAGAGGTGGAAGAGGTGGAAACGGCTGAAGCCGTCGAAGCGAGCGAGCCAGAGACCAAGGCAAAAGCCAAGGCGCCGGCCCGGGCCAAGAAGGCTGCCGCGCCTGCCAAAAAGGTAGCAGTCAAGAAGGCTGCGGCTCCCGCCAAGAAGGCAGCTGCGCCCGCGAAGAAAGCACCGGCAGCCAAGAAGGCGCCGGCAGCCAAGAAGGCCGCCGCCGCGGCACCTGCCAAGCGCGCGCCGAAGAAGGCCGCCAAGGCTGCCGAATAGGCTATGGGCGGTGAAGCCGAAGTACGCCTTTGCGGGTGACTTCGGCTCGCAAGCCTCAGTAGAAACAAGAAATGCAAAACGGCGCCTTCGGGCGCCGTTTTGCATTTCAGCCGCTTGCGCGGCAAAGCCTGGCCCTACCGCACCAACTGATTGATCTCGATAATCGGCATCAGCACCGCCAGCACGATCAGCAGCACCACCACGCCCATGCTGAGGATCAGCAGCGGCTCCAGCAGGCTGGTGAGGAACAGCGTGCGGCGCTCCAGCTCCGCGCCTTCGCCCTGCGCCGCGCGCTCCAGCATGATCGGCAGGTTGCCGGTGGCTTCGCCGGAGCGGATCAGATGCACCAGCACCGAGGGAAACTGGTTCTGCGCCGCCAGCGCGCGCGCCAGCGAGGCGCCTTCGCGCACGCGCATGGTGGCATCGTCCACGTTGGCCTTGAGTGCCTCGTTGGTCAGTGTTTCGCCGGCTGCCTGCAAGCTGCGCAGGATGGGCACGCCGGCCGACACGAGAATCGCCAGCGTGCTGGCGAAGCGCGCGGTGTTGTAGCCGCGGATCAGCTTGCCGACGAGCGGCGCGGTCAGCAGCCAGCGGTGCCACTCCAGGCGCACACCGGGCTGCCGCAGCAGACTGCGTATCCCCAGGCTTACGGCCACAATGAACGCCAGCGCGGCCCACCACCAGTTGCGTACGAAATCCGACAGCGCCAGCATGATGATGGTCAGCGTCGGCAACTTCTGCTTGGTGTTGGCGAATACGCTCACCACCTGCGGCACCACGTAGGACAGCAGGAAGATCACGATGGCGAAGGCCACCACGGTAACGATGGCGGGATAGGTGAAGGCCAGCCGGATCTTGGAGGTCAGCGTGTTGCGCGTCTCGATATAGTCGGCCAGCTTTTCCAGCACCAGCCCGAGGTGGCCCGAGTGCTCGCCGGCGGAGACCAGCGCGCGGTAGATATCCGGAAAATCGCGCGGATGGTGTAGCAATGCCGCCGAGAGCGAACTGCCGCCGACCACGTCGGCGCGGATGCCGGCCAGCAGTTCGTGCACGTAGCTGCGCTCGGCCTGGTCGGCCAGCGCCGCCAGCGCTTCGTCCAGCGGCAGCCCGGCCACGATCAGGCTGGCGAGCTGGCGCGTGAACAGCGCCTGTTCCTGCGTGGAGAGCCGCCGCACGAAGGCGGCGGTGCTGCTCTTCTGCACGCCGCCGACGCCCGCCAGCGGATCGACGTTGAGCGGCGTCAGGCCGCGTGCGCGCAAGTGGACGCGGGCCTGCTTGGGGCTGTCGGCTTCGATCACCCCGCGGTCGGTCTTGCCGGCGGCGTCGACTGCCTCGTAACGATAGGCTGGCATGGATGCGGCCCGTCCCTTAGTCGCGCGTCACGCGCAGCACTTCTTCCAGCGCGGTGGCGCCGGAATCGATCCAGCGCTGCGCATCGTGGCGCATGGTGTGCATGCCACGCTCCAAAGCCACTTTCTTGATTTCCGATTCGGCCGCCTGGCGGTGAATCATGGTGCGGATCTCGTCATCGACGCTCAGCAGCTCGTACACGCCCATGCGGCCCTGATAGCCGGAGTGGCCGCATTTGTCGCAGCCCACTGCATGCCAGATGCGTTGCAGCGGCTTACCTTGCGCAAGCAGCACTTCGGCTGCCTCGGGCGTGACCTCGACCACCTCCTCGCGCTTGCAGTGCTGGCAGAGCCGGCGTACCAGCCGCTGCGCCAGCACACCGAGCAGCGACGACGACAGCAGGAACGGCTCGATGCCCATGTCGACCAGGCGCGTCACCGCCGAGGCGGAATCGTTGGTGTGCAGCGTGGCCAGCACCAGGTGGCCGGTCAGCGACGCCTGCACCGCGATCTGCGCGGTTTCCAGGTCGCGGATTTCACCGATCATCACCACGTCCGGGTCCTGGCGCAGGATCGCCCGCAGCGCCTTGCCGAAGGTCATGTCGATGCGCGGGTTGACCTGGGTCTGGCCGATGCCGTCCAGGTCGTACTCGATCGGGTCCTCCACCGTCATGATGTTGGTGGTGCGCGAATCGAGCCGCGACAGCGCGGCGTACAGCGTGGTGGTCTTGCCCGAGCCGGTCGGCCCCGTCACCAGCACGATGCCGTGCGGCTGGCGGATCTGGTGATCGAAGCCGGCCAGCGTGCCCGGCGCCATGCCGAGCTTGGCCAGGTCGAGGCGGCCGGCTTCCTTGTCCAGCAGACGCAACACCGCGCGTTCGCCGTGGCCGGTGGGCAGGGTGGAGACGCGCACGTCCACGGGACGTCCGCCCACGCGCAGCGTGATGCGGCCGTCCTGCGGCAGGCGTTTTTCCGCGATGTCGAGTTGCGCCATGATCTTGATGCGCGAGATCAGCGCACCATGCAGCGCCTTTTTCGGGCGCACCACGTCGCGCAGCGTGCCGTCCACGCGAAAGCGCACCACCGAGGAAGACTCGAATGGCTCGATATGGATATCGGAGGCGCCTTCGCGCGCGGCCTGGGTGAGCAGCGCGTTGATCATGCGGATGATGGGCGCGTCGTCCTCGGATTCAAGCAGGTCTTCCACCGCGGGAATGTCCTGCATCAGCCGCGACAGGTCGACCTCGCCTTCCACCTCGCCAACCACCTGGGCGGCGCTGCCGCTGTCCTGGCGGTTGTACGCCTCGGACATGGCAAGTTCGAGCGCCTCGGGTTCCAGCACGCGCAGGCGCAACGGCCCGTGCACGCGCGCCACTTCGGCCAGCGCCGCGGGCGAAGTGGCGCGGCTCACCCACACCTCCAGGCCATCGGCACGCTGGTGCGCGATCAGCAGGCGCGCCTCGCGCGCGAAGCCGTACGAGACCAGCCGCGCGGCGATGGTCGACGGTGGCTCCAGCACGTCGTCGGACGCTGCGGCGGGGGCGATGCTTGTTGCCATGGCTTGTCTCAGTTCACCGTGCGGGTGGAATCCACCGTCGCGTTGCCAAGGTTGACGCCCGGCAGCGGCGTGCCATTGCCCGACGGGTTCTGCGTGCGGGGTTGCTGTTGCGGTTGCTGCTGCGATTGCGGCAGCGTCTGTTCCAGCGGCAGCGGACCCGGCACCGGCCCGCGCGAGCGCGGGTCGACGAAGGGCGACATCGGCGCATCCGCCGGCGGCAACACCGGCGTATTGCCGTCACGCACCATGATGTTGGGCGACACAAAGCCTTGCTGCAGGGTGCGCATGTAGTCGTAGCGGTCCTGCGTCAGGCGGTCGGTGGCGCCGGCGGTGCGCATCACGTACGGCCGCAGGAACACCAGCAGGTTGGTCTTGCCGCGGTTCTTGTTCTCGTAGCGGAACAGCCCGCCGATCAGCGGCAGGTCGCCCAGGCCCGGCACTTTCTGCACGCCGTCGCCGTACGTGTCTTCGATCAGGCCGCCCAGCACGATGATCTGGCCGTCGTCGACCAGCACGTTGGTTTCGATCGAGCGCACATTGGTGGTCGGGCCCTGGGTGAGGGCGGCGGTGCCTTGCACCACGGACGACGACTCCTGGTAGATCTGCATCTTTACCAGCCCGCCGTCGGTGATCTGCGGCTTGACCCGCAGCGTGATGCCGACGTCCTTGCGGTCGAAGGTCTGGAACGGCGTGACCGATGCGGCGCCGCCGGTCTGCGCGTAGGAGCCGGTGGTGATCGGGATGTTCTGGCCGATCAGGATCTTGGCTTCCTCGTTCTCCAGCGTGATCAGGTTCGGGGTGGACAGCAGGTTGACACTGCCGTCGGCGCCAAGCGCGTGCAGCAGGGCGCCCAGGCCCATCGCCTTGTTGACGAGGCCGAGGTTCAGGCCGGCCAGGTCCGGTATCAGGCCCGAGACCGCAGGAATGGCTGCCACGCCGCCTGCGTTGATGGCAGCGGCGGCGCCGGTCAGGTTGATGATGTTCTGGCCGCCGGTGCCGAAGTTGGTGCCGGCAAAGACGTTGGTATTGCTGCCGCGCGAGTTGATCAGGCCTTGCCACTGGATGCCGAGCTGGCCGGTCTGGGTGGACGACACCTCCACGATCATCGACTCGATATAGACCTGCGCGCGCCGGGCGTCCAGGTCTTCGATCACTGTGCGCAGGTTGCGGTAGACCGGTTCGCTGGCCGTGATGATGAGCGAGTTGGTGGCCGGGTCGGCCTGGATGATGCCCCCGGTGGTCGGCAATGTGTTGGTGGCGAACGAGTTGGCGAATGCCGAACTGCCGGAGCCGAAGCCAGATCCGGAGCCGCTGCGCGACGTGCCTGTGGTGCCGCCGGTGTACTGGCCGCTGGCCGGCGTCGAGGTGTTGAGCAGCCCGGTGCCGCCGGTGGCGCCCGTGCCGGCCGCGCCAGGCGTGCCGGACTGACTGGTGTTGAAGGAACCGTCGGCTGCCACGATGGCCCGCAGCGTCAGCGCCAGCTTGGTGGCTTCGGCGTTTTTCAGCGGCACCACCCAGATATTGCCCGGACGCGCGTAGGGCTGGTCGAGCTTCTCTATGAGCTGGCGCGCTTGCTGCAAGCGTGCCCGGCTCGAGGCGCGGATCATGAGCGAATTGCTGCGCGGCTCCGCTACCACCGAAGTGCGCAGGCTGGCATCCGCGGCGGCCGCGGCGCCGCCAGCGGCACCGGCGGCGCCCGGGTCAAGCAGCTTTTGCAGCACCAGCGCAGTATCGCTGGCAATGGCATTCCTGAGCGGCACCAGCTCGACCTCGCCAGAGGCCGGCGCGTCGATGGCGGCAATGATGCGGGCCAGGCGCTGCAGGTTTTCCGCGTAGTCGGTAATGACCAGCGTGTTGTTGGCCGGGTAGGCAGTGATGGTGTTGTTGGGCGCGATCATCGGCCGCAGCACCGGCACCAGGTTGTTGGCCGACTCATAGTTGAGGCGGAACACCTGGGTCACGACCTGGTCGCCGCGCGACCTGCCGCCGCCGACCACGATCGGCGAGCCCTGCAGCTTGGCGTCGGCTTCCGGCACCACCTTGGTGAAGCCATTGCTCTCG
The DNA here is from genome assembly GCA_000955785.1 of Burkholderiaceae bacterium 16. Classification (GTDB taxonomy): domain Bacteria; phylum Pseudomonadota; class Gammaproteobacteria; order Burkholderiales; family Burkholderiaceae; genus Cupriavidus. The sequence goes on along the minus strand of JYOD01000059.1, from coordinate 22,952 downwards.
ACCATCGCGTAGCCCTGCATGCGCAGCACTGAGCCCAGCGTTTCGAGCGCCTGCGAGCGCGACACGGGTTGCTCGGTCACCAGGTTCACGGAGCCCTTGACCCGCGGGTCGATGACAAAGTTCTTGCCGGTGGCCTGTCCCACCGCCTTCACCACCGACTCCAGGTCGGCGTTGACGAAGTTGAGCACGACCTGGTCGCGGTTGCGCGGGGTCAGGTCCGGCGGCTGGCCAGGCTGGGCGGCAGGCTGGCTCGGTTGCTGGGCCCACAGCGGCGCGGGTGCCAGCAGGGAGAGGCCGCATAGCAGCGCGGTGGCGCGGGCGCAGCGGGTCTTGAGCGAAGGTCGAAGGGCTTGGGTTTTCATATTCGGTTCCGGGCTGCGGGCGGCGGCGCGAAGGTTTCGCGCCGCCGCCGGGGTCAGAAGCGCAGCCGTGTCACATTGTCCTCACGTCGTCCCAGCAGGCTCAACAGGCCTACCAATTGCTTCGCGGCGTCGGGGTCGGCACGGGCCGTGCCCTCGAAACGCGCGTGGCGGCCCAGGGTGCCGTTGCCTTGCAGGTGCAGCGGCCCGGCGAGGGTAGTCAGTTGCAGCTTGCCGTCGGCGCCGGCCCAGTCGATCTCGGCGCGGTAGCTGCCGAGGGGGCGCAGGCGGCTGACAGCCGATGATACTTGGTCGAGCCGCAGGGTCACGTGCCCTGTTAAGCCGGCAGCGCCGCCCGGCTTGCCGGGCTGGCCAAAGAAGCGGCCTTGCAGCGTGGACCAGTTGATGCGCATCAGTCCGTCCGGGCGCAGCGTGTTGAACGGCGCGCCGACGCCTTCGAGCAGCGATGCTGGCAGGCGGATGGCGCCGGTTTGCGCGGTCCAGCCGAATGGCGTGACCGTCACGCCGACCGGGCCGCTCATGGCCTCCGAGTGGGTCACCACCACGCGCAGGGTGCCGGTCAGCAACGGCAAGAACGCCACCGACCATTGCAGGCGGCCGGGCAGCACGGTGGCGGTCTCGCTGCCGGCGCCCGCTGACAGCGCCAGGGTGGCGCTGCCTTTCCAGATCGAGCCATCGGCATCGGCCAGCAGCACGCGGCGCTGGCTGCGGCTGGCGATGCTGTCGGCGATCCATGCCGCGGGGAATGCCGCTAGCACGGTCAGCGCCACGGTCACGCAGCCGAGCGCCAGCCAGCCCACGCGCCGCCAGCCGCGAGGGCTGCGGACGCGGTGGCGGGACAGCCTGAGGGCTTCCAGGCGCGCCATCAGCCGCGCCCGCCCGGGTTGCCGGTGGGGCCTTGCAGGGTCGCGGTGACATTGACCACGGCAGTGGCGCCAACGTAAACGATACGGGTATCGATCACCTTGAGGCGCTGCTGCTGGCGCACGTCCTGCAGCCAGCTCGCGACCGAGCCGAAGGGCACCTTGTCGAGCTGGACCTGCACGCTGTTGTCGCCGGTGCCGGCCAGGCGGGTGGCCTTGAGTCCATGCTGGGCGAGGCTCTCCTGCAGCGCCTGGTTCAGCGCCTCGCCGCGCAGCGACGGCGCCGGGCTGGCCGCCAGGCCGCGCGCTTCCTGCGCCAGCGTTTCCATCTCGGCGAGGTCGCTGCGCAACTGCGGCAGGCTGCGCTGCAGCTTGGCGCGCCCTTCGGCGGCGGGCTCCCACAGGACGGTATAGCCGATCACCAGTGCCAGCACGGCGCTGCCGCCAGCCAGGATGGCCTGTTCACGCGGATTGCGCGCCGACCAGAATGCGTCGAAACGCTCCTGCCAGCGCTGCGGCACGCGCGGGCGCAGGCGCGCCAGGCGCTCCGCGGTGCGCGCCCGGGCGCCCGGGCCGCGCTTGGCGGCGCCAGGGCCGGGTTTCGATGCGGTGTCTTTCATCAGGTTCACTTGGCGGTCCGCGCTCACAGGCTGGGCTTGATCGACCAGCGCGTACCGGCCGGTGCGTTGCCGCGCGAGGGGTCGGGTGGGCTGTTGTCGGCTTCCATGGCCAGGCCGGACTGGCGTGCCGCGCTGCGCAGAGCGTCGGTGTCGGTGCCGGGCTTGAGCGTGGCGAACAGGGCATGCCCGCGGTATTCGAGCGCCAGCAGCGCGTCCGGCGCGAGCTGGCTTGCGGCCTGGCTGAAGCGGTCGGCCAGCGGCAGGAAATCGTCAGGCGTGCTGCGGCCGCTGGCCAGGCGGAGCTGTTCGACCTGGCGGCGCATCTGCAGCGGCGGGTCAATCACCACCGGAATTTGCGGGAAGGCGCTGCGCAATGCCTGTTCCTGCCCGGCCACCAGCCGTTGCTCTTCCTGGCGCAGCAGTAGCCAGTGGGCGTTCATGCCGATCAGCTGTACTACCATCAGGCCCGCAGCCAGCGCCAGCGGCAGGCGCCAGGCCTTGAGGTTCCAGCGATCGGCGCGGCCCTGGGCGAACTCGAACTGGGCCAGGTCGAGAGAGGGCTCGCGCAGGCTGGCCTGCGCCCCTTCGATCCATGCCTGCCAGTCCAGCGGGTGCGCGCCCTGGGGCGCCACCTGCGCCATGGCTTCCGGCGATGCGTACCATTCACCGGCCGGGGCGAGTCCCTGCCAGGCACCCAGCGCATCGGAACCAAGCAGCAGGCCGTAGCCTGCGTACTCACCGCTGCGCACAGTCAGTTGCCAGTAGCGCGAGATATCGACCGGTGCGAAACCCTCCGTTTCGAACAGGGGGGACGCGCTGGTCAGGGTGGCGGCTTCAAGCGCCAGTGCCGCCATGACCGCGGGGGCCGGGGCATCGGCAGCGGCGCCAGCCGCTGCTTCAGCGGGAGCGGCCACTACCGCCAGCGGCAGGCACAACTGTGCCGGCAGCACATGGCGGCGGCGGTAGCGTTGCTCGGCAAAGGCGTCCAGCACGGCGCGCAGCCAAGCGCGGTCGGTCACCATCAGCAAGCGACGGCGCGAGCCGCTGGCGGCCTTGCCCGTCACCGCATCGAGGACGGGGCCAACGGCGATATGGCAAGGGTGGGCGTCGGTGGCCAGCACTTCCTCGACCAGGTTCGGCAGCGCCAGCTTGAGGCGCGCCGGCGCCAGTGGCGGCACCATGGCGCCGGTCAGCAGAACGTCGCTGGCTGCCATGATCAGGACCAGATGGTCGGCGGCAGGCAGTTCGGCGATGGCAGCGTGGCCTTCGCGCAACAGCTGCCCGGCCGTTTGCGGGCCATGCCGGCGGTCGCGCTCGGCGACTGCCGTGCGCACCAGGGCAAACGGCAGGGCACCGAAGTGCCAGGGTTGCGGCTGGTCGTGCGGCCGATGCGGCAGGCGGACGTACAGGGTGGTGCTCAAGATTTCCTTGCTACTGCGCCAATCACGGCGTCATTGAACGATAGCGGGGGCTGGTGACCCTGCAGAGGACCGCGCCGCATGCATGACAGACGCCCAGCCTGGCTGCCGGCGGCACCGTACCGGCGGAGCGCCAGGTCCATCGGACCACGGTTCCGCCGGGCCGGAGCATACCTTGCCTGTGTGACGAATTGGCGTCAATACGTATCTGTCAGACTTCAGTTGGCAAACGCTCGAAAAGCGCGCCGGCAGGCGTCGCCGGGGACGCTTGGACGCTTCGTCACGACACGGACAGAGGCGTTGCCTCGTGCCCGGAACCGCACCCGTGGCCGCGGCGGGGGCGCCTCAACGCTGCTCGGGCATGCGGTCGATATCGCGCACCCAGACCACCCGGGTGGTGTTGGCGTTGCCCAGCACTTCGCCGCGGTAGACCAGCGAGACCTGCATGCGGCTGGCGCGCTCATGACGAATCAGCCCGTAGACGAGGAAATAGTGGGTGCGCACGTCCAGCGTGCTGGTGGCGGCGTTCGGGTCGGCCTGCGGCGCCAGCGTGCGCAATTGCGTCTGCAGGTCGCCGATATTGTTGAAGAAGGCGCGGTCGCGCTGGCGCACCAGTTCGCGGGCGCGGTCCAGCGGCAGCTTGTCGATTACCGCAGTCAGTACTTCGGCCTCGGCGGTGTTGGCATTGACCAGCGTGCGCTCGGGCAGCACATCGACGAAGGGCGTCAGCGTGGCCACGATAGCCGGCGTGTAGCCCGGGATGGCGAGCAGGTCGTTGACGTCATCGGGTGAGCGCAGTCCCCGCTGGCTGTCGCTGCTGTTGCCATTGCTGCCGCCGGCGGCACTCAACAGGTAGCGCGCGGTTGGCTCGGCCAGCGCCACGCTCAGGCCCAGCGTCTGCAGCAGGCGGCGATAGATCGCCAGGCTGGGGGCGTCGATGGTGGCGACCCGGCCCTGCGCTTCGCTGGCTGTCCATAGCACCAGGTTGCTGAGGTTGAAGCGGGCCTGGGCGTCAAGGATGCGGCCCGAGAGGAACGAGGTCTCGCCCTCCTGGTCGGTACGCAGCGCGGCGCCCAGGAAGTCCGACAGGCGGGTTTCGGCGATCGGTACCGCCCAGGGCTCGCCCAACTGATCCACGTTGGTGCGGCGCTGGTCGTCGCGCAAGATCAGGCGGGCCCAGTCGACGGCCGCGCGTTCGATCCAGGTCGCCTGGGCCAGCAGGCGCTGGTTCTCGATCGAGCGGATCTGTACCTGCTGCCGCCATAACATGCCGGATACCACCACTACCGCCAGCGTGACCACCAGCAGCGCCGTCACCACGGCGGCCCCGCGCTGGCGGCGCCTTGTCAGCACAAGGGGAGCGGGGCGGCGGGCGGTTGCCGCCCGCGCGGCCAAGAGATGGCGTGGGCGCTTGCTCATAGGCCGGTCATGCAGATCTTCTGGAAGCGCCGCGGCGTGTCGCCGTCGCCCATGCGCGCCGTCAGGTTGAGTTCGATCGCGCGCACCACCGTGGTGGCCACGCCCGGGCTGGCGCTTGCGCCCGAGGCAGCCACCGCGCTGGCGCTGGCGTTGCCGCCAAGCAGGGCCGCGGCAATGCGGCCGTTCTCGGTCTGCCAGCCGCCCGGCTCGATCCAGGCGCGTGCCGACAGGCTGTCCGCATCGCTGACCAACGCCCGCGCGAGGTTTCCGCCGTCGTTGGCCTGGCGCAGGGTAATCATCGCGGCCCGCACCGCGTTGCGGCTGTCCGCCGGCGGGCTGGCCACCCGCACCACGGTATTGCCGTTGAGCCGGTAGACCACCACCTGCCACTGCGCGGGGCGGCCCTCGTCGCGGCGGTCGCGCACCATCAGCACCTGGCCATTGCCAAATTCGACCGGGCTGGTCTGCAGCAGGGCCGGGCTGGCCAGATGCTCGCAGTCTGACTGGAACTGGCCGTACAGCAGCTTGAGGGTATTGAGGCGGTTGTCGTGGTCGGTCAGCCGTTCGCGGCCGCGCGTCATCGCATCCAGCCCGCGCCAGGCGATCACCGCGATCACCGCGAGCAAGGTGATGGCCACCAGCATTTCCAGCAGCGTGAAGCCGCGCGCGGCGGGCCGCCCGAATGGCCGCCTAAAGCAGGTTGCGCGTTTCATTGGGGACGATGGTGACGAGCCAGGCAAGGCGCACGGATTTGTCGGCGCCGGACGGGTAGACCGCAATCTCGACGCGGCGGAAAGACGGGTTGGGCGTGCCGGAGATAGTTTCTTCGCAATACAGTTCGACGCCGCCCTGCGGGCAAGCGTAGCCGCGCGTGCCGGGTTCGGGCCAGGTCTTGGACAAGCGCAGGCTGGCGAGGTGGTTCTCGGCGCTCCACTCGGCCAGCATGCGGGTCTGCAAGGAGGAGCCGGCCTCGATCATCGACCCCATCGCACGCATGGCGGCGGTCAGCGCCACGGCCAGGATGGTCAGGGCGACCAGTACCTCGATCAGGGTGAAGCCGTGCGCGGGCAAACACCGGTGTTTGCGGGGGAACCGGAAGGACGGGGGTCGGAACATCATGGTGTGCTGGCGAAGTAGCGCCCGGTTCCGTCGGCGGCCACGTCGACGCGGATGTCGCCGCGCACCAGCACTACGTGCTGGGGGCCGTCGATCAGCTCCCGCCCGAACACCAGGCGGGCGCCGGTGTTGCCGCTGCCGCCTTCGGTCACTGCCACGCCGTCGAGCGGCAGGCGCCACTTGGCGGGCGCGAATACATCGGTCAGAGGGATCCATCCGGCGGGCGTGGCTTGCAGGAAACGCCAGCCGCCGGTATCGGCCTCCCAGGCGATCGGCCGGGCACGCAGCTGGGCTTCTTCCTGTGCCAGTTCGAATAGCCGCGCAATGCGCTGTCCGTCGTCCAGCACACGGCCGCGCTCATTGGGCGAGGCATTGACGGCGACCAGCGAGATCACGATGCCGGCGATCACCATCACCACCAGCAGTTCCAGCAAGGTGAAGCCGCGGTCGCCGTGTGATCGCCGTCCCTGTGGCCAGGTGCTCATGGCTGCGCGCCCGGCCCGGATCATGGCGTTGTTACCTTATTCCCAGTTGCCGATATCGGCGTCGTTGGCGCTGCCGCCAGCCTGGCCGTCGGCGCCGAAGCTGAACACGTCGATCTCGCCGCGCACGCCGGGGTTCAGGTACTGGTAGGGATGGCCCCAGGGATCCTTGGGCAGCTTTTCCAGGTAGCCGCCGCCTTTCCAGTTGTTGGGAACCGGCTCGGTGGTGGGCTTGGCCACCAGTGCGGCAAGGCCTTGCTCGGTGGTGGGATAGCGGCTGTTGTCGAGGCGGTACAGCTTGAGTGCCTGCATGATCGAGGAGATGTCCTGGCGCGCTGCGACGATACGGGCTTCATCGGGGCGGCTCATGATCTTCGGGACCACCAGCGCGGCCAGCACGCCAAGGATCACGATCACGACCATGATTTCGATCAGGGTGAAGCCGCGGGCGCGACGACGGCCGAGGCGGGGGGAAGAGTCGGAGAAGTTGGCAACGATCCTACGCATCATGGTTAGCCTTATGGAATTTCTGGCGGAGCGCCTGCTTTTCTTCTTGCGCGTGGCGGCGATCCGGTTAGTCGAACAGTATAACCGCCAGAACATGACGACATTGTGAGCGAGTGCTTGCATGTTCACCCACCTCGAAACGGCCGCGGCGGCAGCCGCTGGCGCCAGGCCGCCGCCCGGGGCCGGTGTGGCGCGGGCGTGCGTGGGGCAGACAGCTGTCATACGGCTCTGGTAGGCTTGGTGCTTTCACGCCCAGCTTACCTACCTCCGTGCAACTATCCCTGCGGCCCGCCCTTCGCTTCAACCCCTCCGGCCTCTGGCTGCCGCGACTGGCCGGGCTCGTGCTGTTCATCGCGCTGTGCGCCCTTGCGACCCGCTGGGCGCTCACCTTCGGCGCGATGAAGACCATTCCCGTGCCGCGCGCGGCGCGCGTGGCGCAGACCGAGGCGGTGGAGACCGGCGCGGCCGGCACGCTGTTTGGCGGCAGCGCGCAGTCCGGCGTGCGCGACGTGCAGGTGATCGGCGTGGTCGCCGATATCGGCAGCGGTGCTGGCGCGGCCATCGTCTCGCTCGATGGCGGTCCTCCCAAGGCGGTGCGCGCGGGCACGGCGCTGTCGCCGCAGATCCGGCTGACGGAAGTACGCGACCGCGCGGTCGTGATCGAGCGCAACGGCGTGCGCCAGGAGATCCCGCTGCCGGTCCCGGCCATCGTCAGGCATGGCCCGGCAGCCCCGGCGCAGCCGGGGCTGCCCTCCGGCGCCGCCGCGCCGCTTTCGACGCCGATGCCGGCCACGCCCGTTGCTGCGCCGCCGCAATCCCAGCCGGGTGGCGGCAATGAATCAACTAGCGTTAAAGACTGACTTGTAACGGCGGCGTGCTGACTTACTTACCGCAACTTTCAATGGCTTACGCGGGCGGCGTCCAACTGTGACCTGCGTAACAACGTATTAGATGGACCAACTTTCCGGCCTGCCCTGCGTTCTAATCCTTACCAGTCCACTGAGACGAAAAAGGAGCAAAGACATGCAAGGCAATCTCAAGACGCGTTCGATCCGGAATTTTATGGCCGCTTCGGCGGTGTTCCTGGCGATCGGCGGCACGGCTTTCGCCCAGACCGCCGCGGCCCCGGCAGCGCCCGCACCTGCGCCGGCACCCGGAATGGACGGCGGCATGCATCACCATATGGGCCATGGTGGCGGCATGTGGCTCAAATCGATCGATACCGATGGCGACGGGGCGATTTCCAAGGCCGAAGCCGACGCGCTGTTCAACAAGATCGACACCAATCACGACGGCAAGCTCGACAAGAACGAACTGGCGGCCTATCACAAGGCGAACTGGGAGCAGCGCCGGGCCGAGATGCAGGCTGAGTTCGAGGCCCGCTTCAAGGCGGCCGACAAAAATGGTGACGGCGCGCTGACCAAGGCTGAAATGCAAGCCGGCATGCCTCGCCTGGCCAAGAACTTCGATCAGTTGGACACCAACCATGACGGCAAGGTGACGCTGGACGAGATCCGCGCCGGCATGAAGAAGATGCACGACCAGCGGATGCAGCAGATGCCCCGCAATAGTCAGCCCAATCCGACGGCACCGTCGAGCCGCGGCGGCTAAGGCAGGACGCACGGCGCGACGCGCCGTGTGAAAAAGAAAAGGCGCGGCCGGACTGGCCGCGCCTTTTCTTTTCGCGCTTGCTGATGACGCGCGCCAGGGCGCGGTTGGCCAAGCCCGTGTTGGCACCATCCTTGCCTTCCCAACGTTCGGCCAGGTGGATCAGCGGATCGCAGCTACTCCTGGCGGCCTGAATGTTCAATGCCGCCTGGCCCCAGGCGCCCAGTTCCAGTGCACGGTGGCAGGCGGAGGCAGCATCTTGCACCCGGAAGGCGATCGCGCGGGGCGATGAAGCCGGGGGGACGGCCACCCATCCACAAAAAATTGCGTACTTGTGCACGATTTGCTAAATTTGCGCAAAAAAATTGCCGACAAACATATTGCGGAGCAACAATATCGTGAGCAAGGTGGAGCTGGACAAGATCGACAGGAAGATCCTGGAGGTGCTGCAGACCAACGGGAGGTTGACCAACCTGGAAGTGGCCGAGCGCGTGAACCTGTCGCCCAGCCCCTGCCTGCGGCGCATTCGCCGGCTGGAGGAGATCGGGGTGATTCGCCAGTATGCCGCGCTGCTGGAGCCTGGCAGGATCGGGCTGGGGCTGCTGGCCTATATCAATGTACGGCTGGAGAAGCATGGCGGGGCGCCCAAGGGCAAGGCACCGCTGGACTTGTTCCGCGCCTCCATCGCCATCTGGCCGGAGGTGGCCGCCTGTCATGCAATGACGGGAGAGATGGATCTGCTGCTCAAGGTCTATGTAGAAGATATGGAGCACTTCGCGCGCTTCATGAAGGACGATTTGCTGGCCCATCCGGCGGTGATCGACGTGCGCTCGAGCTTCGCGCTCGAATGCATCAAGGACACCACGGCGTTGCCGGTACCGGGCGGCTGATCCATGCCGCAGGCGCCGGCACCAATGAAAATGGCGCGCCGGGTGGCGCGCCATTTGAACGTGGCCGGTTGGAGCTGCCTCAGGCGGGACGCTTTTGAGGCACCATCGAGCGCCAGAAGCGCAGGCCGAAACGGCGTGCATCGCGAAGATTGCGGCGCAGCATGTAGTCGAGGTCGGCTACCTGCTCGTCAAGCGCTTCGGTCAGGCGGCTGACCGTATCGGCGGGCGGCAGTTCGAGGTAGGCGTCGGCCTCGCCATAGGCGTATTGCACTTTCATGCCGGCCTTTTTGGCGATGTGCATCATGGCGGCATTGCGCGACAGGCAGTGCATGTACAAGGTGCGCACATTGCTGTTGCGGCCATGCATGGCGGCACGCTCGAACAGTGAGCTGCCGATGCCGCGGCCACGGGCACTTTGCGACACGGAGACGCCGAACTCGGCCACGCGGCCCTGGGCGTTGTCGCGCAGGTTGGCGAAGTGGCCCACGCCGATCAGCTCCAGGTGTTCGTCGTAGACGCCGAAGACAGTGTCGTGGTCGAAATCGATGCTGTCGACATAGGCTTCGATCACATGATCGCCAACCGACTGGCCAAAACGGAGCAGGCGATCCTCCTCACCCAGGGCGAGGAAATGCTTGAGCAGGCGCGAGCGGTGATGCGCTGCCAGCTCGCGCACCAGGGTGGTGGGGCGCTGCGAGGCCTGCGCGGCTGCGGCTGCGGCTGCACGGCGGAGATCTTCGTCGGATACGGCCCCGACGGCCTTGCTCAGTTCGAGCGGATTCACTTTGTTTTCCTTGCGACGTATTCAGGTATAAAAATAGCACTCAGCGGGTGTTTATCCATGCACTTTCGACAATTGGCGCGAGAGGTGAGGGCAAACACTATCTTGCTGCAATGCAAAAAGTATTGTAGTGGAATTGTCAGTTCGACGTAAGGTTAGGCCCGTGAGAAGCTTGTGCGATTTTGTAAATTTCGTATAAATCTATGTAAATCAGTGGGTTATGGTGATATCGAGAGGGTGATTCCGGCATCGCGTTGTGGGTTTGCTGCAACGCCGCATTCCTTTCTGTTCCACCACCGGCCGCCGTTTGTACCTTGAACCCGCGTGCCAGCGCCGGGCTGTCCGCATTGGTTTGTGATTCATGCGGCATTTTTAGCTGCGTGCCCTTCGTTTTGCAGTACGTTTTTCAGGATTTTTCGTGGACCCCAAGGCAGAGCCCCCGATTCTCGTCATCTATGCCCATCCCCGGCCGCATCTGTCTCGCGTCAATCGTCCCCTGGCGACAGCGCTGAAAAGCCTGCCCGACGTCACCGTGCACGATCTCTATTCCAGCTACACCGACTACGACATCGATGTGGTCGCGGAGCAGCGCGCGCTTGCGCGCGCCGGCACGCTGGTGTTCCAGTTCCCGGTGCAGTGGTACAGCGTTCCGGCCTTGCTCAAACTGTGGCTGGACGAAGTCCTGGAGAGCGGCTGGGCCTACGGTCCCGGCGGGACGGCGTTGCGGGGCAAGTCGGTGCTGGTGGTGGCCAGTACCGGTGGCCATGCCGACTCGTACGGCACCGATGGCGCGCACGGCCACAGTATCGAGGAATACATGCTGCCGCTGGAGCAGACCGCCGTGCTGTGCGGCATGAACTGGCTGGCGCCGCTGGTCCTGCATGACGCCAACCAGGCCGATGCCCGGACGCTGGCCGATCACATCGGCCGGGTGTCCGGCGTATTGGGCGGCGCCGCGCGCGTTGCCGCAGGCTGAGGAGCGCGCCATGGAACAACACGATTTCCTGGTGGCGCTGGTGGTCTTCCTGATCGCCGCCGTGGTGGCCGTGCCGGTGGCGCGGCGGTTCGGCCTGGGCGCGGTGCTCGGCTACCTGCTGGCGGGCGTGGCGATCGGCCCGTGGGCCCTGCGGCTAGTCACCAACGTCGAATCCATCCTGCATTTCTCCGAGTTCGGCGTGGTGCTGATGATGTTCGTGATCGGCCTGGAACTGGAGCCCAGGAAGCTGTGGGCGTTGCGCCGCGTCATCTTCGGCTACGGCGGCGCCCAGATGGCCGCCTGCGCCCTCCTGGTCGGCGGCGTCGCGGCGCTTGTCGGGGCGCCGTGGCAGGTGGCGCTGGTGGCGGGCCTGGGGCTGGCGTTGTCGTCCACCGCGATCGCGTTCGCCACGCTGACGGAGCGCAACCTGTTCGGTACGCCCGCGGGTGCGGCCAGCTTCGGCATCCTGCTGTTCCAGGACATCGCCGCGATCCCGATGATCGCGCTGTTGCCGCTGCTGGCGGCCGGGGGCGCCGAAGCCGGCGTGGCCGGGACGTCCGGGGCGGCAGGATGGCTCGGGGCGGCGAAGGCGGTCGGGGTGATCGGCACCGTGGTGGCGGGCGGGCGCTACCTGGTGCGGCCGGCGCTGCGTTTTATTGCGCGAACCGATATGCGTGAGATGTTCACCGCCTTCGCACTGCTGCTGGTGGTCGGCATTGCCCTGATGATGGACGCGGTGGGATTGTCGATGGCGCTGGGCACCTTCCTGGCCGGCGTGCTGCTGGCGGACTCGGAATATCGCCATGCGCTGGAGGCCGACCTGGAGCCGTTCAAGGGCTTGCTGCTGGGCCTGTTCTTCATGGCGGTCGGCATGTCGATCGACTTCGGCGTGCTGATGCAGGCGCCGGGCCAGGTGGCTGCCCTGGTGATTGGCTTCGTGCTGCTCAAGACGGTGGTGCTGGCCCTGCTGGCGCCGCGCTTCGGCATCGCGCGGGGCCAGTGGCTGCTGTTTGCGCTGTTGATTTCGCAAGGCGGTGAGTTTGCCTTCGTGGTGTTTGGCGTGGCGGGAGGCGCGGGGCTGCTGCCGGCGCGCACCGAGGCACTGCTGGTGCTGGTCGTGGCGCTGTCGATGGTGGCTACGCCGCTGCTCCTGCTTGCCTACGACAGGCTTGTGGCGCCCCGGCTGGCCCGCCTGGCGCGCCGTCCGGACGATGTGATCTCGCCGCAGGACAACCCCGTGCTGATCGCCGGCTTCGGCCGCTTTGGCCAGATCATCGGCCGGCTGCTTTATGCCCAGGGGATCGGCGTGACCGTGCTGGACCACGATCCCGACCAGATCGAGTTCCTGCGCCAGTACGACTTCAAAGTCTTTTACGGCGATGCCACCCGCATGGAGCTGCTCGAATCCGCCGGCGCCGAGCGGGCGCGCATCCTGGTGGTGGCTATCGACGGGATGGAGGACAGCCTGGCGCTGATCGACAGTGTGCGGGCGCGATTCCCGCACCTGGAAATCTATGCGCGGGCGCGTCATGTGTCGCACGTCTACCAGCTAAAGGACCGCGGGGTGATTTTATTCGAGCGCGAACTGTTCGAGGGGTCGCTGATGCTGGGACGCCGCGTGCTGGAGGGACTGGGCTACGATCCCACTCATGCGCGCTCGCTCGCGCTCAGGTTCCGGCGCCACAATATTGCGGCGATCGATCGTTTCTACCCGCATTACACCGACCAGAAAAAGCTCGTATCGCTGGCGCGCCAGGCGCGCGACGAACTGGAGGAAATGTTCCGGCAGGATCGCGACCAGCGCCGCCGCAAGGAAGAGGAAGACTGGTCCTGATACAACGGGCGCCCCGCTGGCGCTCGTTGTATCAATATGCCTTACGCGGCACTTCCGATCTGCCTGGTCGACGTTCCGGTGGCGTGGGTGCCCGGCAGCCCGCCCGCGAGCAGGTCGATCACCATCTCGGCGAATTCCGCGTACGACAGCTTGCCGCCAGGCTTGAGCCAGGTGAAGGTCCAGTTGATCATGCCGAACACCGTCATCGTCAGCGCCGCCTGGTTGTCGCGGTTGACGCGTTCCGGGTAGGCCCGGCGCAACTGCCGCGAGAAGGCGGCTACCACGTCGCGCTCGCGCTTGAGGATCTGGTCGCGCTGCTCTTCGGCGAGGAACTTGACGTCGTTGATCAGGGCGACGTGCCGGGTTTGCGAGGTTTCGTACTCGGCCAGGAAGGCCCGGATCAGGTTGGCGAAGCTTTCCCGCTCGCTGCGCCCCTGGCGCTCGGCCTCGGCTTCGACCTCGGTCACGATCAGCATAAGCCGGCGCGTGTAGCGGTCAAGCAGGTCGAACAGGATCGCTTCCTTGCTCTCGTAATAGTGATAGAGCCGCGCCTTGGAAGTACCACAGGCGGCGGCCAGATCGGCCATCGAGGTGCTGGGGTAGCTGCTGGCGGCAAAGGCGGCGGCGGCCAGTTCCAGGATCTGTTCGCGCTGCGCCTCGAAATCGGGTGCCTTGGTACGGGCCATGGAGACGTTTGCTTTTCTTCTTCTTAATCGCCGCCGGCGGACAGATTGCGGCGGAGCTCGCAGGTCTGCAGCGACTCGGCGTTGCCGCGCAGCACGAGCTGGCCGGCACCGATCAGTTCGCGGCAGCGCCAGAACACAAACCAGTCGCTGGCCAAAAGGCCTTCGATGGCGCCCATCACGCCGCCCACCACCTGGGCGGCCGGCGCCCATTCCAGCGGGGCGCGCTCCAGGATCACTTCATCGACCGTGTGATAAGCCGCGGGCACCAGCGTATTGCCTTTCCACAGGCGCACGTCGGCGTTTTCCTTGACGTTCTGCTGCCACTCGTAGCCCAGGCGGCCCAGGCGCAGTACCGAGACCGGCGCAATGGTGGAGAAGCGCCGCGCCAGGCGGGCCGCGGGGTACATGCCGATAGCGGCCAGGTTGCCGCGCGCTGGCACTTCCAGTTCGCGCAGGTCCATGGCCACTTCATTGATGCGCTGCGGCGACTGGTAGAGATGGAACACCACACGGCGCAGCATCAGCTGGTCCGATGCGCTCTGGCCGTGCCAGATGGCGACTTCCAGCTCATCCTTGCGCAAATTGTGCAACTGGTCGAGCGCCTGGTGCATTTCTGCGGCGAAGTCGATGTCGCTATAGGGCGCCACGCGCTGCCAGAAACCGGAGCGGATGAGTCCGCTGCTGTCGACGTCGGCAAGTGGACCGACGGCGAGGTCGTCGCGAAGCACGACGACCGGGTCGGGCCGGGCGGCCTGGGCGAGGGCTTGCCGTAGCGTGTTGCCCGCTACGTCGCCGTTGACGACATGGATGTATTGCATGGCCGTGATTGTATATGGATGCGCCCAGACTCAGGCATGAAACGCAAGGGCCTTGCCGGATCGTTCCGGGCACCTTATCCCTCCCGCGTGCGCTTGGCTGCGCTTCCATTGTCATCCCCTGCGCTGACGGCGCGGGCCTGCGGCACGCGCCCTGGCGCTGGTGGAAGGATTCTTCCTTGCGGACGGTTCACGGCGCGTCCCGCGTGCAGCGCATCGAACATGTCCTCGCGAGAGGCATCGAGCGTCGCGTCGGGAAATCGTAGCCGCCCCATCGGTCTATATAAGGGTAAGAGGCACTATGCACGCGGTGCCTGGTAGCGTCGGCGGCGTTAACGGCGCTCACCCGGCGCTCACCCGGCGCTCACCCAATATCTTGATCTTGAGCAAGGCAGGGGGCTGAACAAACGTGAATCATCAAGCATAGCGCTTCGATCAGCGCGTTTCCGGGTAGCGCCGGCCCGGTATCTGGCTGCGACCTTGCGCAAGGAGGCAACTATGCAACGTACTCGCCCCCGGAGGGCCGGCGTCCTCACTTTCCGACAGCGGTGCGCACTGCTGGCGCTGTTGGGGCTGTTTTCAATCCAGGCGCCGCTGGCTACTGCCAGCAGCGAATTCAGCACGGTGCGGCAAGCGTTCACGCAGCAGGTGCCGCGCCATCTCAACTTGCCGGCCGCCACCGTCACACGATATGCCGGCCTGCTGGCATCCGCGCTCCAGGCTGACGGGCTGGACGCCGGGGCCGGCGACTGGGTCGTGCTGGTCGACCGCAATCCCCGCGTCCAGGCCGCCATGGTGTTCGCGCGAGCCGGCGATGGCGCCTCCTGGCGATGGGTTGGCGCGACATCCACATCGACAGGCAAGCCGGGTGAATTCGATCACTTCATTACGCCCGTCGGTGTGTTCGACCACAGCCTGGAGAACATGGATTTTCGGGCCGAGGGTACTTACAACGAGAACGGGATCCGCGGATACGGCGTGCGCGGCATGCGCGTCTATGACTTTGGCTGGGTCGATGCCGAACGCGGCTGGGGCAAGGGCGGCGAGAGCCAGATGCGGCTGCAAATGCACGCGACCGACCCAGACCGGCTGGAGTCCCGCCTCGGTCGTCCGGGGTCCAAGGGATGCGTGCGGATTCCTGCCGGACTCAATCGCCTGATCGATCGCTTCGGGCTGATCGATGCTGATTACGTGGCAGCGGTCGAGCGCGGTGACTCACTTTGGGTCCTTGCGCCGGACCGCACGCCGGTGGCGCGGCCGGGCCGCTATCTCGTGATAGTCGATTCCGGTGCGAGCCCGGTTTCCTCCCAGTGACGCTGATCCGGGTACGGGCAACAATGTGCCATACCGGCTACCTGACGCAATAGGGGACTAGTATAAATTCCGGCGGAGCGCGATGGCGCTTTCGCCACTATCCGTGATGTTCCTGGAGCAAATGGCAATGACGAATGCAGCATATAAGAAGATCGTGGTGGCTGTGGACGGTAGCGCAACTTCCGACCTGGCCCTGAACGAGGCAATCCGGCTCGCAGGTGCCGGCGACGCGGAGGTGCTTGCCCTGTATATCGTGGACAACGGCCAGCTAATGTTCGATGTCGCCTACTACGACCCGACGCCGGTAATGCATGCCTTGGCCGAGAGCGGCGAGCGCGCGTTGGCGGCTGCGGCCCAGCGGCTCGCAGCGCAAGGCGTGAGTTACGAGACGCGCCTGGTCACCGAACAGGCGGTGGGCGGCGATATCGCCGGATCCGTGAATGAGGCTGCCAGCAACTGGGGTGCTGACCTGATCGTGATTGGGACCCACGGCAGGCGCGGCGTGCGCCGGCTGGTCCTGGGTAGCGTGGCCGAGTCGGTCATGCGCCAGGCCAACGTGCCGGTGCTGCTGGTGCGTGGCCAAGCGGCGGAAGGCTGAGCACGACCGGGCGCGATAGATGGATGCGGCCGGTCGGGCACCGGCTGGCATGCAGCCGGAACGGGGCGCTTTGCCTGCCAGTCCTCGGATTCTCAGCCGGAGAAACGGATATGCCCGCTGCGCAACAGGATCTCACGTGCCTGGGTTAGCTCGAACAGCCCTTCGGCAATGCGCTCGATACGCTGCCGGTGGCTGGTGAACGCCCGCACCAGATCTTCCTCGCGCGGGGAGCGCGCGCCAAAGTGTGTTTCGAGTGCCTCGGCCGTGATGGAATAGAGCGTTGGCTTGCCGTTCACCGTCGCGGGGCAGGAGAGCGTCAGACTGGCCGCACAGTAAGTGGGAACGCTGCGGGGAAAGGAAATTTCGGGCATGGCGTGCCTCACATCGGTCACTGAGGGATGACACCATTCTAGGTGATCGTGGCGATCCGTGACGCAGGCCCGCGCCGGCAGCTTGACCGCAATCAACCCGGTTGCGCCAAGTGCTGATCGGTGCGCTTGCTCAGGCCGCCGGCCAGCTGGTGTATTGCGGCCATGGCTGTGTGCGCCGCGCTGGCCTGGGATGAGGCGAGCACGGCCTGTTCGATCAGGAACCCGTCGAGGGGGGCGGTGGCATCGGGCATGGCTCCGGACGTGACGGACGTGACGGACGTCGCGCCGGAGCCGGGGTGTGCAGCCACCTCTGAAAGCTGCGCCGCGAGGCCATGCAGCATTGCCAGCGTGGCCGGCTCCGGCAGGCTGGCGCCGGCTTCAGCTTCTAGCCCGGCTCGCACCAGTCCTGCCAGTGCCGCCATGCGCCTCAAGGCCATATGCAACTTGGCATATTCCCAGGTCAGTTCCGGCGTGAGTTCCGCTGCGGCTTGCTGCAAGGTGTGATCGGCCCGGCTGGAGGTGCGTCCGGCCGTTACACGCAACGTTTCCAGACGGGTTTGCGTGGGAGCCGGCGAGCGGGTGGGCGAGCTTGTAAACGCGCTGGCGCCGGCAAATGCCGCACGCAGGTAGGCAGTGTTTGCCACGAGGGCATCGATGCTATGGCGATACACCCGCGACAATTCGGCGCGCGGCGCCAGTACATAGTAGCTGGCCAGAGCGATGAGGCAGCCGAGCGCCGTGTCGATACCGCGCAGGGCGGCAAAGTGGCTGCTGTCCGCCGCAGGCGCCCCCACCCATGAGAACAGGATCACCGCCGGCGTCAGGCCCAGGGCGAAGGCGCCCGGACTGCCGGCCAGCCGACTGGTATAGGCAGCAGCCAGGAATGCTGCGCTGATCGCCAGCGCAAGCGGCGCCGGCGGGTGGGCCAGCCCGATGGCGCAGGCCAGCAGTGCGCCGGCCAGGGAACCAGCAAAACGCTGGAACGAGATCCTTCGCGTGGTCTGCAGTTGAGGGCTGAGCACCATGATGACAGTGACCGCAACCCAGTAACCGTGATCCACCTTCCAGAACTGTGCCGGCATCAGGCTCATGCTGCCGGCCATCGCCAGCCGCACCGCATGGCGGGCCACGCGGGCGTCGCGGGCAGTATGCTCGGCAAGGGCGGCCCGCCAGCGTTGCCACGTTCGCCGGTAGGCGCGTCGCGGCCAGCGGTACTCGCTGCGCCATTCGGCAAACGCCGGATACCGTGCCAATGCACCCAGGGCGGCCTGGTACGGTGGCGGAGCGCCGGCATTGGCCAGCGGCGCGTGCAGGCGCCGCAATTCGCGCGCCAGTGCCGCGCATAGCGATGGCAGGTCTGGCGCCTGATGTGCCAGTGCCTCGCGGACTTGCTCCCGGACATCGGCGACGCAACGCATCAGGTGCAGGAGCGGCAGGCGCTCGACGCCGCCATCGCCGGGGCCGCTTGCATCATCCCTGCGGCTGTGCAATTCGGCGGCAACGATCAGCAGCGCAAACATGGCATCGGCCAGGCTCACCACATAGGCATAGTGCATCAGGCCAAGGGGATCCCGCAGGCTGCGTCTCGCATTGACTGCCAGGCGTGCCGCCTCGATACGCTCGCGGATCTCGCGCTTGCTGGCGGCCGTATCGCCCACGGGGTTGTCGCCCGCCAGTGCGCTGGCAAAGCGCAGCAAGGCGTCGAACACCGCCAGGATCTCATTGCGCGGTCGGTTGTCGCGTTCTGAAGGAATCAGGAACAGGCAGGCCAGGCAGGCGAAAATGCCGCCGAGCAGGAACTCCTGGCTGCCGGCAATGACGCGCGCGGCCAGCTCTGCGTCTCCGGCTGGCTGCAGACAGGAGGCGATCAGCACCACATAGAGCAGCTTGGCGGACAGCGCGGGAACGGCACCCTTGGTTTCGGCCAGGCCAGCAGCTAGCCCTGCTATCAGCACCAAGGCTAGCGCTGTCCATGGCGTCACGGCCGTGGCCATCCCCAGGGCGCATGCAACGGCGCCACCGATCCCGACGGAGCCAAGCGCGATCAGACGCTCGCCCGCAGTACCGCGGCGGTCAGCAAGGCAGGTCCAGATCGAAGCTGTTGCCGCCCACAGATACCCCGCCTGCCCGGTAAGCCATCCCAATCCGGCGAGCGCGAGAAATGAGAAGGCGTAGACCAGGCCTCTTTGCAGCATCCAGGCATCGGGGCGGGGCGGGCGCAACGCGGAAAGCATGTTGGTAAGACGGGAGGGCGCTGGAAAGCGGGGATCCGTCGCGCCAAGCGTGAGTGACAGATCGACTCTACTGCATGGAATGCTGCGTCGCAACATCACGCCGCGGAATCCGTGTTTTACGCTGTGCCGGTGCAATCCGATCCCATCATGGTGCGCGTGCGGAACTGCTTTGGTGCGCCCTTCGAAAAGGCTCGCCGGCCAAGCGATGACGCGTTATAGCAAGGGCTAACCAAGATCATCGGCAGATCGAGGGCAAAAAAAACCCGCGCAGTTTCGTGCGCGGGCTGGAATCCACCGAGGTGGTGGAGGAGACAGATTCCACTATATACGATTTGTTGCGACGCACCAAGCGGTGCGGGTGGCAAGCGTGTCTGGCTTCACAAACATGTTGCTTGTGAGCAACAAAGTAGTGGCTTAATACATTGCCAAGACCGTTCTCTTGTCTTTTTGCTCTCTTTTCATTGAGTATTTGACGATATGTCATGGGCCTTATGGCTATGCACTGTTCCCGTTTCAGCGGAAAAACAGATACGCAATGCCTACGGCAGCACATAGTCCGATGAGGTCCGCGAACAAGGCGCAGGCCAGTGCGTGTCGGGTGTTGCGGATATTGACGCTGCCAAAGTACACCGCCAGCACATAGAAGGTGGTTTCCGTCGAGCCCTGGATGATGGCGGCAAGCTTGCCTTGGAATGAATCGACGCCATAAGTGGTCATGACATCGATCATCAGGCCGCGGGCGCCCGCGCCCGACAGGATCTTCATCAGCCCAACCGGTAAGGCCGGCACGAAGGCGGTGTCCAGGCCAAGCCAGGCAAACGAGGCGGTTAGGCCTTTCATCAGGACGTCCATGCACCCAGTCACCCGGAACAGCCCGATCGCCACCAGGATAGCGATCAGGTAAGGAATGATCTGCACAGCCACGCCAAAGCCCTCCTTGGCGCCGTCGATGAACGCGTCGTAGACGTTGATGCCCCTTATCGCCCCGCAAACCAGGAACACTACGATTAGCGTCAGGATGAAGCCGCTACCGGCCAGCGCTGTGGCGGTGCTGACCTGCTCCGGGGGCGCGTGCCGCAGCCAGAGGAATAGTCCGCAGACACCCGCTGCCAACAGCCCGAAGGCGGCCAGCACAACTGGCTTGAGCAGATTGAGCCGTTGCGCCCAAGCCACCGCCAGCAGCCCTGCCACACAAGAGACGCAAGTGGCCAGCAAAGTGGGCAGGAAGATGTCGGCCGCATTGAATCCGGTAAGACCCTGCTTGACGGCGATCGCCTGCCGCATGGCGATTACCGAGGTAGGGATCAACGTCAACCCGGCCGTGTTGAGCACGATAAACATGATCTGCGCGTTACTGGCGGTGTCCGGGCGCGGGTTGAGCGATTGCAACTCGCGCATGGCGTTGAGGCCGAGCGGTGTCGCCGCATTGTCCAGTCCGAGCATATTGGCCGACACATTCATCATCATCGCGCCCTGGGCCGGGTGGCCCTGTGGGATGCCGGGGAAGAAATGGCGCAGCAACGGGTTGACGGCCCGCGCGAAAACGTCGACTACGCCGGCACGCTCCCCAATGCGCATAATGCCCAGCCACAGGCTCATGACGCCCGCAAGGCCAAGGGAAATCTCAAAGGCCGTACGCGCATTGTCGAACAGGCTCGCCAGCATCGCCGGGAACACAGCGGTATCGCCTGCCGCCAGACGGATGCAGGCAACGACGAAAGCAAGCAGGAAGAAGGAGAGCCAGACCAGGTTCAGAGCCATCGGCGAAATACACGCGGGGTTTGGGAGGAGTGAGGCCACCGCATCATAGCCTGGCGGGCCGGAAGTACGGCCCGGCGGCGAAGCCATGTGAGACGATGACGGCGCAGGTGCTTTTCGTTGCGCAAAAACCTTGATCTGCCGGTATACAATGCGGACATTGCCACTGCGGCTGCCCTATCCGTGAACGTTCCGGGATGGTGCCGCGGTTCTTGACCCCTTTGACAACCGTCCGCGACGGACCGCCTGCGGCTTTAGCCGAGGACGGTGTCTTGCTGACCCAAGCCAGAATCTATGTCCGACGCCCCTGGTACCGAACACGCTCTTCCCGGTTCGGATTCCGCCGGCGCCAGCCTTGGCGCCCAGCATTCCCCTTTGTTTGCCTTGGTTACCGATACATTGCGCGAGCGCATCCTCGGTGGGCAATATAGCCAGGGCGAACGCCTGGTCGAGAACAAGCTTTCCACCGAACTGGGCGTTTCGCGCATTCCTGTGCGGGAAGCGCTTCGCGCGCTGGCGGCGGAAGGCCTGGTGCGCATCGAGCCGCGACGTGGTGCCTCGGTAGCGACGTTGTCGCCGAATATCGCCAAGGAAATGGTCGAAGTGCGCGCCACGCTGGAGGGACTTAACGCCAAGCTGGCTGCCCAGCGCCGTGATCCAGCCCTGATTGCGGAGCTCAACGAGGTCCTGCGCCAGGGCACTGAAGCTGCCGCCAGCGGCCGCTCGGAGCGCTTCGTGGAACTGAATTCCCACTTCCACGAAGTCCTGGGCAATATCGCCGCCAACAGCGTGCTGCAGGATATGGTGCGTACGCTGCGGGAGCGCACGGGACTGCTGTTCGCGCCGGCGAATGTGGCGCGCGCCAGGCAGAACTGGGAGGAACATGCCCAGATTCTGCAGGCAGTCATCGCCGGCGATGCCGACCTGGCCGCGCTGCTGGCGACCCGCCATGTATATAGTGCTGCCAAGGCAGCCGAAGAGATGGCCGTCAGCGAGACCAGCGGCCGTGACGGTACCGCCAAGCGTGATGGCAGCATCGCGGGTGCAGGCTAAGGGCACAAGGGATGGCCGCCAATTCTGGAGGATGGCCTACGGTCCTACGGTATTTGGTATACAAAACACCTTTGTGATCCCGTGTCCGTTCTACTGGGGTGCGGTGCCTGTCTGCGGTTGATTCCAAAGGACAAAACCGGGATATGTGCTGGCGCGACCGCCCCATTGTAGGGCGGTCGCGTGCCCCGACATGACGCACTGCACCAAAATTTGGTATACTATCAATCCTGACGAACCACAATAGGGATTGAGCATGAGCTACCCGGCGCCCTCCTATTTCCGGCAGTCGATTGGCGAACAACTGATGGCGCACTATGCGCAGCGTGATGCTGTGCGCCACTGCACGCCACTCCTTCCTATCCGCTGGCCCAGCCTGCGTGCGCTATTTCGCCGCCAGTGCGCGAACGACCATAGGGTGGTGTGACCGCCTCACTGCTGTCTTGGGCTGGCCTAAGCTAGGGCGGCTCCACGCGTCGCCAGAAGGGCGCGCAAGATAGAGCGGTGGCAGCGTTCCTCGTGCTCGCAATAGCAGCCAAGCGAAAAGTTGGTTTGCTGCGACATGGCAGCTAACAGGTCCAGGGTCCGGCTTGCATCGGGACGGGCCATCTCCGCCCGGAACTGACGCTCGAATGCCCGCCAGGCTTTCTCGCTCCCCTCGCCTCCTTGTATGGCAAGGGCTTCCGAGACCAGTTCGGCTGACGGCGACAGGTTCGGGAACCACACATCGTAGAAGTCCCGCGTGGCGAATTCGGCCTTTGGTACGCCCCGCGGTGGCCGGCGCACGGTCCCGATGCGGATCCCTTCGTCGGGCAACCTGGGTGAGCCCAGCCTCACGATGCGGATGGTCATGCAGATCTCCTTCTATATAGAGAGTCGGTAGCGGATGGTGCGCCGGCTCGCGTCCTCGATGCCTTCCAATGGCGGTTGTATATTGCCTGGGCCGTATGGCCCTTGACCAGTCCCGTTACCAACTCGCTTCTCGCGTCCATTTGTTGCCTGTGAGGCTCTTTATGGATCGTGCGAAAAACATTTCAGAAAACGCTTGCCATGGCCGAGGGGCTCCCTTAAGATTCGCCCCCTCGCAACACAACTACCGCGCTGCAAAGCAGGCGGGGCAAGAAGGGTTGCGGGGTTGGCAGGGGTGGTTGGCGGCGCGAAAGGCGCAGCGAACTGAAATAAAAAAACCTGTTGACGAAACGCTGATTGGTCTTCATAATCTCGTTTCTCTG
>JYOD01000058.1 GCA_000955785.1 Burkholderiaceae bacterium 16 | reverse complement strand
CCAGTAGTAGAGTAGTAGGCTCTCGACGTTGACGCGCAGCGTGGCCGCGTCCCCTCTGGTGTGCCTGCGTGCTACCCGTGGGAGAGACTGGCTCCGGCAGACAACATTGGGCTTGATTGGTGAGCTTTGCTTCCCGCTGGGTAGGTTTGTTCCCTTGAGAGTCTGCCGGGCACGTCGGCGCCGATCTTTCTGACAGGAGGCGAAGATGGAGAGTTTGCCGAGGTTGGACGAGCGGGCGACGGGCATTGACGTAGGGAGCGAGCATCTGCACGTTTCCATCGCGGGGATGACACCGCGCGTGTTCGGCACCCTGACGCGGGACTTGGACGCGCTGACGGAATGGCTGCGCGCCGAGCAGGTCAAGTCGGTGGCGATGGAAGCCACCGGCGTGTACTGGCTCTATCTGTATGGGGCGCTGGAGGCGGCCGGACTCGAAGTGCTGGTGGTCAATGGCCGGCACGTACGCAATCTGCCGGGCCGCAAGACCGACATGGCCGATTGCCAATGGCTGGCCACCCTGCACGTGCACGGACTGCTGCGCTCAGGCTTCGTACCGGTGGCTGAAGTCCGGCGCCTGCAGGACTATCTGCGCCTGCGCCAGGATCACATTGCCATGGGCGCCAGCCATGTACAGCATATGCAAAAGGCGCTCGAACGCATGAACATCAAGTTCCATGACGTGATCAGCGATCTCACGGGCGTAAGCGGGCAGAAAGTGATTCGCGCCATCCTGGCCGGACAACGCGATCCGGCCCGCCTGCTGGCGCTGTGCGATGTGCAAATCCGCAAGAACAAGGCCGATCGCGTCAAGGAATCGCTGCGCGGCATCTGGAAGGCCGAACACCTCTTCGCGCTGCGCCAGGCCTTCGAGGCTTGGCACTTCTACCGGGACCAGATCGCGGAGTGCGACCATGCCATCGAACAGGTCCTGTGCGAACTGAGCCGGCCTCCCAAGGACGAGCCGCCCGAAGACGATGAACCGGCTTCCCCGGCCAAGCCCGGCGGCACCAACACGCCCCAGATCGACGGCTTGCACCGCATGCTGCTGCAACTGTGCGGTGGCCAGGACCCCACGCAGTTGCCCGGGGTCTCCGACTACTCGTTGTTGATGTTGATCGGCGAAGTTGGCACCGACCTCACCCGATGGCCCAGTGAGAAGCACTTTGCCGCCTGGGCGGGACTGGCGCCCGGCGCGCACCAGAGTGGCAAGCGCCGCTCGCAGCAAAGCCGCCATCGCAATCGCGCCGGACAACTGTTCTGCCACATGGCGC
>JYOD01000057.1:4190-101692 GCA_000955785.1 Burkholderiaceae bacterium 16 | reverse complement strand
ACACAAAAATCCTGACACCCCCCCTTTGGGTGCAACATACCACCACCGCTCAAAAAAACAGCGACCACCCCAGCATGGCGATGTCGTATGGCTGTTGGGTGCAATAACCATCGCCGCTCAAAAAAAACAGCGACCACCCCAGCAGGGCGATGTCAGTTCCACACGGCTACGGCTAATCGTTGCTCAAGCCGTTCACATTGATCCCGAATCTTCGACTTAACCTCAAACCTTAACCTCGAACGGATAAGCTATGCGCCGCCAGCCACCAATCTCCGCCTGAAAATGAAAACCATTTACCTCGCCGGTTTCGACGTGTTTCGCAAGGATGCCATCGCCTATGGCGAGACGCTGAAGGCGCTTTGCACGCGGCACGGCTTCCACGGTTTGTATCCCCTCGACAAATCGGCTCCGGCCGGCTTGTCCGGCCCCGACACTGCCCGCTGGATCTACGAAGCCAACATCAACCTGATCCGCCGCGCCGACATGGTGATGGCTAACCTCGACGATTTCCGCGGGCCGGGTGAGCCGGATTCCGGCACGGCGTTTGAAGTGGGATTTGCTATCGCGCTGCAAAAGCCGGTCTGGGGCTACAGCAGCGATCCCGGTACCTTGCTCGACCGTGCCGCCGTGGCGACAGGCGACAAGGGCGAGCGGCTCGATGCGCGCGGTTTCGTGGTGGAGGATTTTGGCCTGGGCAAGAACCTGATGCTGGCCTGTTCGGTGAAGCTGGTGGCAGGCGATGCCGAGGCTTGCCTGGCGGTAATGGCGGAAGCGGAGCGGCGGCGCAGTTGCAGGGGGAACGGCGCGCCGGCCGAGGACTGAGGGCGGCGAGGGCGGGACTGGCGTCCCGCCGCATCGCCTTGCGGCCGTTCAGCGGCGCAGCGATTCCACGCCGGCGGCGATGTCCCCCGCCGTGTTTGCCACGATCTGGCGATAAGCCGCCACGACGCCGTCGACCGCGCCCGGCGCGGGCAACTCGGCCTGCGTGCGGCCGGCGTTGACCCTGCCGTCAGGCAGGCGGCGCACGGTCCAGTTGATGACGGCGCCGGCGCGCTGGCCGACTTCGGCGTCCAGACGGACCACTTCGGTGGTGATGCGGTACACGGGCTCCACTTCCGACAGGCCTTGCTGGTAGATATCGACCGCGCCCAGCCTGGCTTGCAGTTGCTGCGACAGTGCGTCGCGCAGTTCGTCGGGGAGGGGCGCGGACCAGCGCGACAGGTCCAGCAGCTTCAGTTCGCCGCCGTCCTTGCCGTCGCGCACGACCAGTTGCGGGCGGTTCAGGCGCTCGGGCACACGCACTGGCGCGACCTCGATCCACACCGGTTGCGCCTGGGCCGCACGCGCCGGCGTGGCGGCCTGTCCGGCAGCGGGCACGGTGGCGTCGGGCCCCTGGGCCAGCGTGTAGTAGCGCGGATCGGGCGAGGCGCAGCCGGCCAGCAGCGCGGCGGCCAGGGCGAGCGGCGGCAACAGGGGCAGCATCAGGTTTGAGCGGGTCATGATTATTTCTCCGGCTTGCCGCGCACCAGCGCTTCGGGATGGCGTTCAAGGTATTCGGTCAGTGTGCGCAGCGACACCGCGGTGCGTGTCAGCTCCTGCATCATGCGGCGCGTGTCTTGCTGCAGCGGCGCATCGGAGGCGAGCGTGCCGTTGGCGGCGCCCAGCGTCTTGCGCGCGTCCTGCAGCGCGGCCAGCACCTGCGGCGCCACGTCGCCATTGAGCTGCGTCACCAGCTTGTCGGCGCTGGTCATCATGGCGTTGAGGGTCGCCATCGACGTGCGCAGGTCCTGGCCGATCTGTTCGAACGGCACCTTGTCGATCTTGTTGACGATGTCGCCAAGCTTGGCCTGAAGTTCGTCGAAGGCGCCTGGCGTGGTGGCCAGTTCAGGCAGCGCGCCATCCAGGTTGACGCTGGCCGGCGGCGCCTTGGGGAAGAAGTCGAGCGCCACGTAGAGCTGGCCCGTCAGCAGGTTGCCGGTGCGCAACTGCGCCCGCATGCCGCGCTTGATCAGGGTCTGGACGATGTTGCGGGCCCGGTTGATGTCCTCTATGTCCTGCGGGCGGAAGCCCATGCGCGAGGGATACAGCTCCACCACGACCGGCAGGCGGAATGCTTTCTTCGCACTCTGGTATTCGATGCCGATCGAGCGCACCTGGCCCACCACCACCCCGCGGAAGTCCACCGGCGCGCCGGGCGACAAGCCTCGCACCGACTGATCGAAGTTGAGCACGGCGAGCGAGGGCACGAGTTCCTCGGGCTCCTTCATGGCCTCGGTCTGGTCGCTGGCCAGCAGGAACTGGGTGTTCTCGTTGGCGGCGTCGGTCGCCTTGGAATCGTCCGGCGCCTGGAAGGCAACCCCCCCCAGCATCACCGTGACCATCGATTGCGTATTGATCTTGAGGCCGCCGGCATCGAGCTTGATGTCCACGCCGCTGGCATGCCAGAAGCGGGAGTCGGCGGTGACCAGCTTGTCGTAAGGCTTGTTGATGAACACGCGCAGCGAGAGATCGCGCCCGTTGGGTTCAAGCTGGTAGGCCACCACCTGGCCCACCTGCACGCGGCGGTAGTAGACCGGCGAGCCGATATCGAGCGAGCCGAGATCGGCGGCGCGCAGCACGAACTGCTTGCCGGAGGCATCGGTAGTGACCGCGGGCGGTACTTCCAGGCCCGTGAACACGCGCACACGCTCTTCCGACTTGCCGGCGTCAACGCCGATGTAGGCGCCGGACAGCAGCGTTTCCAGCCCGGAGATGCCGCTGGTGGCAAAGCGCGGGCGTACCACCCAGAAGCGCGTGTCCTTGGTGGAGAAGCTCTCCGCATCCTGGGTCAGGTCGATCTTGGCGATCACATGCGAGCGGTCCGACGCCAGCCGGACCGACTTCACCAGGCCGATGTCCACGTCCTTGTAGCGCACGGGCGTCTTGCCCGGGACCAGGCCCTCGGCGGTGCGGAATGTGACCGTGATTTCGGGGCCGCGCTCGGAGAGCGTGCGGATCAGCAGCGACAGGCCAACCACCGCGGCCACGATCGGAATCAGCCATACCAGCGAGGGCAGCCAGCGCGCGCGGCGGCGCCGTTCGGGCGCGGGCGGTGGGGAGGAGGGGGAGGACTGATCAAGGTCGGGCATCTTTTGTATCCAGCGAATCCCACAGCAGGCGGGGGTCGAAACTTAGCGAGGCCATCATGGTGAGCACCACCACGGAGCCGAAGGCGACGGCGCCGGCTCCGGGGATGATGGTGGCGAGCGCCCCGGCCCGCACCAGCGAAGCCAGCAGCGCCACCACGAAAATATCGAGCATCGACCAGCGGCCGATCACTTCCACCAGTCCGTACAGCTTGGTCTGCTGGCGGATCCGCCAGGTCGAGCGGAAGTGCACCGAGAGCAGCAGCATGGTGAGGATCATCATCTTCAGCAGCGGCACCACGATGCTGGCGATCAGGACCACGATGGCCAGCAGGTTGGAGCCGGACAGCCAGAGGTAGATCACGCCGGACAGGATGGTGTCCCGCTGCGTGCCGAGGATGGACTGCGTCACCATCACCGGCAGCAGGTTGGCGGGGATATACAGGATGTAGGCTGCCAGCAGGAAGGCCCAGGTGCGGGTCAGGCTTTGCGGCTTGCGATGATGCAGGGTGGCGCCGCAGCGCGGGCAGGGCTCGCCCTCCAGCGTGCGCGGGCTGAGCGCATCGCAGGCGTGGCACGACAGCAGGCCCATCGATGTGGCCGTGGGCACCTGCGCCAGCGGCTTGCTTTCGTCGTCGTCGGTCAGTTCCGCCACCACGTTGGCCGCGAGCCGCCGCGAGCGGGCCAGGCGGGAGTCCCTGAGGCCGGCGCTCTTGTCATTCGGCGGGACGCTCATCTGGGCGGCTCCTCGTCCAGGTACTGCCAGAGGTCGCGCGGGTCGAACGACAGCATCGCGGCCAGTACGACGACCAGCGCGGCGAACGACCACAGCGCGACGCCAGGCAGCACCTGGGCCATGGTCGAGAGCTTCACCAGCGTCACCAGCACGCCGATCATGAAGACTTCGATCATGCCCCATGGCCGGGTTTGCCGGATACCGCGCACGATGCGCTCGAAGCCGGGTGGCATGCGGCGCCACGCCATCGGCACCAACAGGTAAAGCATCATCACCATCTCGGACAGGGGAAACAGGATGGTGGTGGCGAACACCAGGATCGCCACCAACGTCATATGATCCGCGTAGAGCGCCTGCACCGCGCCCCAAAGCGTGGTTTGGGTGCGCACGCCCTTGAGATCCATCTCGACGATGGGATAGGCGTTGGACACCAGGAACAGGATCAGCGCGGTTATCACCAGCGGCAGCAGCCAGGTATAGGCGCGCGAGTTTTCGCGGTAGAGCTGGCCGCCGCAGCGCAGGCACAGCGCGCGCTCGCCCGGATCGAGCTCTGCACGCTGGTAGACCGCATCGCAATATTCGCAGGCCACCAGCCGGCTGAGGTCGGCCGGCGGGGCGGGCTCTGCGTGGTGCGGGGCGGAACGGCAGGCGTCGCTCATGCCTTGCCGGAACCCGCCACGTCTTCGGCGGTAGTGAGGGGCTTGCCCTGGGCCAGCGCGGGCGGCGGGTTGAGCAGGTTCTCCGAGCCGATGGTCCAGTCGCGCAGCAGCGCGTAGGCCACCGCCAGCAGGGTCGGGCCGATAAATACACCGAGGAAGCCAAACGCCAGCGCACCGCCGAACACGCCCAGCATCACCCAGATCAATGGCATGTCGGTGCCCTTGCTGATCAGCAGGGGCTTGATGACGTTGTCGGCCATGCTGACCACGCCCACGCCCCACACCACCATGAAGATGGCCCAACCCAGCGAGCCGGTGTGATACAGCCACAGTGCGGCGGGAATCCACACCAGCGGCGGCCCCACCGGGATCACGGACAGGAAGAAGGTGACGAAGCCGAGGATGGCGGCGCCGGGCACGCCGGCGATCCAGAAGCCGATGCCGGCCAGCACGGCCTGCACGAAGGCCGTGCCAAGCACGCCGTAGACCACGCCCTTGACCGTGTTGCCGGCCAGCGCCAGCAGGTAGTCGGCGCGCTCTCCCGCAATGCGGCGCATGCCGGCGCGCAGCCAGGCCACCGCGAATTCGCCGCCGGTATAGAAGAAGAACGCCAGCACGATGGACAGCGCCAGCTGGCCCAGCCCGGCGCCGATCGACAGGCCCGCGCCCAGCACCACATGGCCCACGGGCGCGATCAGCTTGCGCAGGTTGGCCAGCATTTCCGAGTCGGCGTGGATCAGCTTGTCCCAGGAGCTCTGCAGGTAGCTGCCCACATAAGGCAGGCCGGTGATCCATTCCGGCAACGGCGGCAGGCCATGATCCATGATGCGGTCGGCCAGGCCGGACAGCTCGTCGATATGCGCGGAGATGCTGGTGCCGGCATAGACAAAGGGGCCCAGCACGATCACCGCGGCCAGCAGCACGCAGATCACGGCGGCCAGGCTGCGCCGGTTGCCCAGCCAGCGCGTCAGCACGGTATAGGGGTACCACGAGCTGAAGGCCAGGATGGAGCTCCACAGCAGCGCGGTGGTGAAGGGCGCGAGCACCAGCAGCGAGCCACCGATCAGGACGATCAGCGCGAAAATCGCAGCGAGTTTCTCAATCAGTTTGCCGGAATTCATTGGGTGCATCTCCTGGACTGCCGGTGTGACTTGAACGCCGACAATATATAGGAAAACGCACGGGGTGCCGGAGGCGGGCAGCCAGGCAGGGCGGGAAAATGTTGCGTTGCGGCACGCAAGCGGCCGCTACCGTGGCCGCGGGACCTCGCCGAACGCCTCACGATGCCATGCCACGGAGACATTTTCCAGCGGTGCCAGAAAGCGGTCCGGCGCCGGCAGGCCGTGGCCGCGGCAGTGCGCTCAACGCCCACGTCCGCACCGACCAGGCTCAGCACCGTTCCATTGCACCGCCGGGTTACGGGTCCGGAACAGCCGCATGGTGCGGGGGGCAGGGGGGCCGAACATCATGGAATCGATGATGCCGAAGCGCGGATCCCTCCAGCCCATCGGCCACGATGCCGCGTGCCAGCTTACCCCGCTACCTGCTCCGGTCCACGCGCCAGCAACGCAGCGATCAGGTCCGATTGCGTGACGATGCCCAACAGCCGCTGCTGCGCATCCACCACCGGCATCTGATGCAGCCCGCCATCCGAAAACGCTCGCGCCAGCTCCACCATGGGCTGCTCGGGCCGGGCCGTAGCCATGCCGGTGTGCATCAGGTCGTCGGCGGTGCCGGCGCGCAACTTGCCCGCCGCCCCGGCGCGCGCGGCCAGCAGATCCGCCAGGCCGAGCATCCCGAGCAAGCGTCGCTGCCCATCCACCACCGGCAATGCCTGGATGCCGTGCCTGAGCAGCAAGGCCCGCGCTTCGCTCCCACTCTGTCCCGGCAGCACGGTCACCATGTCGCGCGACATGATATCCGCGCAACGCACGTCGCCAAACCGCCGCCGATACGCCCGTAATTGCGCGGCCACCAGGATTTCCTCCAGATCGTCTTCCTCGATGTCGAGAAATTCGCCGCGTGCCTTCAGTACTTCGTCAAGGTCGCTCCGGTTGAAACCCACGCGCTCGCTCGGCAGCGGATCGGCGGTGCGGTGCGGGTTGGCGTGCTCGGCCGGCCGGTGCGGATAGCGCCGCCGCAGCAGGTTGTTGAACAGCAGTGCCACCAGCAGCAACAGCATCGAGTTGACCGCCACCGGCACCACCACGAAGCCAAAGCCAAGCTGCGTCACCGCGGGGCCGCCGAACACCGCGGTGATCGCCACCGCGCCGCTGGGCGGGTGCACGCAATGCAGCTGGAACATGACGACGATGGCCAGTGCTACCGCCACCGCGGCGGCCAGTCCCTGTCCGGGAATCCAGCGGGCGCAGGCTACGCCGATCAGCGCCGCCACCAGGTTGCCGCCGATGATGGACCACGGCTGCGCCAGCGGGCTCGCCGGCACCGCGAACAGGAGCACGGCGGAGGCGCCCATCGGTGCGACGAACCAGGGGTTGAAGCC
Source organism: Burkholderiaceae bacterium 16 (assembly GCA_000955785.1). Classification (GTDB taxonomy): domain Bacteria; phylum Pseudomonadota; class Gammaproteobacteria; order Burkholderiales; family Burkholderiaceae; genus Cupriavidus. Next base: position 94,669 of record JYOD01000057.1, on the reverse strand, counting down.
GCCAAGCAGGTGATGGCTGATCCATTCCGTCATCAGCAGGCCAAGCAGGGCGCCAAGACAGCTTTTGACGCGCTCGCGCTTGCCGGCGGCGATCGGCGTTGGAACAAACGCGCGCAGCCACGCGCGTGTGCGCTCCGGCGGGAACTCGGCTAGGGAAGGGGCCTGGGATGGGGGCATCGGTTCTGGGCCTGGTGTTGGTGGGGGCGAAAAGGCGAAAGGGCGGAAAGCGGAGAAGGGCAAAAGAGGAAAAAGAAGCAAAAGTGCAGCCTTCCCGCCTTGCGATCACATCCCGTCATCCAGCGCGCAAATATATCATGACGTGATACATTTCGTTTCCCACGGAAATAGGTCCACAGCCGATCCGCGCTATGCCCCCGCCCTTTGCACGAGCCTCACCATGCACTTTGAAAAACGCGATTATTCGGTCAGCCGCCGTCTGCTCTTGCTGGCTGCGCTGGCACCCGTCATCGGCGCCATCAGCACGGCGGCGGCGGTGCTCCTGCCGAACCTGATCCGGTTCTTCACCAATCTGTTTTTCTACCAGACGCTGTCGCTGGCGGACCGCTCGCCGGCGCGGCATGCGCTGGGGCCGTGGGTGATCGCGGTGCCGGTGATCGGCGGTTTGCTGGTCGGGCTGATGGCACGCTACGGCAGCGACAAGATCCGCGGCCATGGCATTCCGGAGGCCATCGAGGCGGTGCTGTTCGGCAAGAGCAAGATGTCGCCGCGGGTGGCCGTGCTCAAGCCGCTGTCCTCGGGCATCGTGATCGGCAGCGGCGGGCCGTTCGGCGCGGAAGGGCCGATCATCATGACCGGCGGCTCGATCGCTTCGCTGCTGGCGCAGTATCTCCATCTCACGGCGGCCGAGCGCAAGACGCTGCTGGTGGCGGGCGCGTGCGCAGGGATGACGGCGATCTTCGGCACGCCGGTGGCGGCGGTGCTGCTGGCGGTGGAGTTGTTGCTGTTCGAACTGCGCCCGCGCAGCCTGCTGCCGGTCGCACTGGCGTGCGCGGTGGCGGGCTTCCTGCGCCCGTGGGTGTTCGAACCCGGCCCCTTGTTCGCCCTGCATACCCAGCTGGCCACAACGGCGGCGCTGGGCTCATGCGTGATTGCGGGTCTGCTTTGCGGCGTGCTGGGCGCCTTGCTGACGCTGGCGCTGTACCGCACCGAGGACCAGTTCTCGAAGCTCAGGCTGCACTGGATGTGGTGGCCGGCGATCGGCGGGCTGGCGGTAGGCATCGGCGGCTTTTTCGAGCCGCGCGCGCTGGGCGTGGGCTATGACGTGATTGCCGATCTGCTGCATAACAGGATGGCGATCGGCGTGGTGGTGGCGTTGCTGACGGTCAAGGCGATTATCTGGGTTGCCGCGCTGGGCTCGGGCACCTCCGGCGGCGTGCTGGCGCCGCTGCTGATGCTAGGCGCGGGCCTCGGTGTGGCGCTGGCGCCGCTGCTGCCCGGCGGCTCGCCCGAGCTATGGGCGCTGGTGTGCATGGCGGGCGTGCTGGGCAGCGTGCTTGGCGCGCCGCTGACCGCCATCGTCTTTGCCTTTGGCCTGACCTATGACAGCAATGCCTTGCTGCCGCTGTTGCTGACCACGGCCGTGGCGCACGGATTCACGGTGCTGACCATGAAGCGCTCGATCATGACGGAAAAGATCGCGCGCCGCGGCTTGCATATCTACCGCGAGTACGGCGTCGATCCGCTGGAGCGCCAGCACGTTGCCGACCTGATGACCACTGCTGTGCTGAGCGTGGATGGCGAGCAGCCGGCCAGCGCGCTGTGGCGGCAGCACTTCGGCGAGCACGCGCCGCATCGCGGCTATCCCGTGGTGTGCGGGGGGCGTGTGGTCGGCATGCTGGAGCGCAATGCCCTGCGCGGGCGCGAAGCATCCATGCAGACAGGCCGCGCGCTGATGGCGCCGCTGCAGCCGCACCAGGTGCTGCTGCCGGCGCAGACCGGGCGCATTGCGGCCGGGCGCATGGCTGAACTCGGCGTCAGCCGCCTGCCTGTGGTGGCGGACCCGGAGTCCATGCGGCTGGTCGGCGTGGTCTCGCTGCGCGACCTGCTGCGCCCCAGCGGCCAGGTGCTGCATGAGGAGACCCGGCGCGAGCGCCTGCGTGGCGCCGCAGCATGAAGGCGCTGAAGACGCTGAAGGCGCGCCTTCACAGCTTGTAGCTGGACAGCAGGATGCTGGTCTCCGTCGCGGCGATGCCGTCAATCAGGCGGATGCGGTCCAGCGTGCGGTCGAACGCTTCCAGCGAATCCGCGCGCAACTCGGCAATGATGTCCCAGCGCCCGTTGGTGGTGTGCATGGTCTGCACGTTCGGTTCGCCGCGCAGCGCCTGCAGCACCGCGCGGGCTTTGTTGCCTTCCACGGCGATGGTCATCCAGGCGCGGATGCGGTGCGCCTCAGCTTCCGGCTTCAGCCGCACCGTATAGCCAACGATCAGCCCTTCCTTTTCCAGCTTGTCGATGCGGTTCTGCACGGTGGCGCGCGAGACGCGCAGCGCCTTGGCGAGCGCGGTAGCCGGCATGCGGGCGTTGTCGCGCAGCAGGGCGAGCAACTGGCGGTCGGTGTCGTCCATGGGGTTCCTGTGCGTCGCTTTGACGAGGCACGCTTCGGATTTGGCGATTCGCTAATTTTAGCTGGCGATTTGAGAAGTGCGGCAAGCAAATTGCACAATTTGCTGGCTTTTAGTTAGCACCGCACTGCACCAGAATGCAGTCATTCACCGACCCCGCAACCAACCATCCCAAAGGAGCCAGCGTGACCAACCAGCCCACCATCCTGCTTGTCGAGCCCACCTACTACGATGTGTCCTACAGCATCAACCCGTGGATGGACCCCGGCCTCTGGGCGCGCGACCCGCGTGGCATGCACCGCGACGCGGTGCGCTCCTTCGCGTCCTTGCACGCGGCCCTGCAGGCGGCTGGCTTCGCGGTGGAGACCGCGCCCGGCGCGCCCGGCCTGCCCGACATGGTTTTTCCCGCCAATGCGGCCGTGGTGCTGGATGGCCACGCCGTGCTGGCGCGCTTTCGCTATCCGCAACGCGCCGGCGAGGAAGCGCCCTTTGCCCGCATCTTCGAAGGCCTGCGCGAGCGCGGCCTGATCGACTCCATCAGCCTGCTGCCCGAGGGCTGCTACCAGGAAGGCGCCGGCGACTGTATCTGGGATGCGGTGCGTGGCCACTTCTGGGCCGGCTTCGGCCCGCGCTCGTCGCGCGCTGCGGCCGATGTGATGGGCAGGGAATTCGGGCGCGAAGTGGTGGCGCTGGAGCTGGCCACCGAGCAAAGCTATCACCTCGACGTGTGTTTCTGCCCGCTGTCCGGCGGGGAGATCCTCTACTATCCGCCTGCCTTTACCCAGGATGCGCTGCGCACGCTCCGCGAGCGCGTGCCGGCCAGCCTGCGCATCGAGGCGAGCGAGGACGACCTGCGCCACTTCAGCGTCAATGCGGTCAACCTGCACGACCAGGTAGTGATGACGCGCACCACACCGCACCTGCGCGCCGAGCTGGGGCAGCGCGGCTATCAGTTGCGCGAGGTGGACCTGTCGCCGTACATGCTCTCCGGCGGCGGCGCCTACTGCATGACGCTGCGACTCGATCGCACCAGTACGGCGGTCCAGGCGAGCGGTGTCGCCGACGGCGCCGCGCAGGCCGCGGTCGCCGCATGAGGCATGAGGCCTGGCGCCCGGCAAGAAGAATGGAACAGATCCGAACCACACAGGGAGAACACCATGAAGGAGATCGCCATGACCCGCTTTCTGGACGCCGCCGATGTCGCGGCGCTGGTGCGCGAGACGGGCGTCGCCAACGCCATCGCGCAGATGGCGCACCATATCCGCCAGGACTTCGCGCGCTGGGACGCATTCGATAAATCCGCGCGCCTGGCATCGCACTCGGTCGACGGCGTGATCGAGCTGATGCCGGTGAGCGACGGCGTGCAGTATGCGTTCAAGTACGTCAACGGCCATCCGCGCAACGCGCAGAATGCCATGCCAACGGTAATGGCCTTCGGCGTGCTGGCCGAGGTGGCGAGCGGCTTTCCCTTGCTGTTGTGCGACATGACCCTGGCGACCGCGCTGCGCACCGCCGCCACCTCCGCGCTGGCAGCGCAGGCGATGGCGCGGCCGGGCGCCGCCACGCTGGCGCTGATCGGCAATGGCGCGCAGGCGGAGTTCCAGGCACTCGCCTTCCACGGCATGGTGGGCATCCGCGAGATTCGCGCCTACGACATCGACCCTGCCGCGACAGCACGGCTGGCGCGCAACCTGGCCGGCGTGCACGGGCTGAAGGTAGTGCCGGTGGACTCCGTGCGTGCGGCGGTGCAGGGCGCGGATATCGTCAGCACGGTGACCGCCGACAAGACGCGCGCCACCATCCTCACGCCCGACCTTGTCCCGGCAGGCGCGCATATCAATGCGGTGGGCGGCGATTGCCCGGGCAAGACCGAACTGCACCCGGACATCCTGCGCCAGGCGCGCATCGTGGTGGAGTACGCGCCGCAGACCCGCATCGAAGGCGAGATCCAGCAGCTTCCGCCGGATACGCCGGTGACGGAGCTATGGGAGATCCTGTCGGGCCGCGCGCCGGGGCGCACCGAAACGGGGCAGGTGACGGTGTTCGACTCGGTGGGGTTTGCGCTGGAGGATTACTCCGCGCTGCGCTGGTTATACGCCGCGGCGCACGCACATCACCGGGGTGGCCACGTGGAACTGGTGGCGACGCCGCCGGACCCGCGTAATCTCTACGGCTGGATGATGGATGCGGCGGTACGGCAAGCCGAACGGGAACCGCTCGCGGCGCTGGCCTGAGAGCGCACACGCAAAAACGCCGCAGTCGTCCGGTCACGAAACTGCGGCGTAAAGGCGTGCGGCATGGGGCGGGGCCACGCCCGCGGGTAGCGGGCCAGGCAAGCCGGGCGGCCGGATGATGGCCGGGCCACTGCGCCGGGGCAGCGGCCTGTGCGATGCCTGGGAGGATCAGCCCGCGGCGCCGCGGGTCATCATCAGCTGGGCGCGCAGGAAACCTTTGACTTCTTCCAGCGAGGGCGTCTTCAGGAAAACCATGATGCCCCATTGCTGCAGTGCGTCGGCCACGCCGTCATAGGCTTGCCGGTTGGTGATCACGGCAAAGATGACATTCTGGCGGGCAAAGAAATTCTGCAGCTTCTCGATGGTGGCCGACTCGGCATCGCTGAGTTCTTCCACGTAGTACAGCACCACGCGCGGATGCTGGCTGACCGAAGTAATGATGGTATCCACCACGTCCTCCACCACCACGCTTTTGAGGGGCAAACCCCATTTGCCGAGTTGCGCATGGATGCGCTGCGCTTCCTGGTGATTCGGGTGGAACACCACCAGGTCGAGTTCATGCACCGATGGCAGTTCCTGCCCCACGCGCGTGGCCAGCAGGCGATGCACCGTCTCCTTGTGTATGCGGCGGTGGCCGCCGTTGGTCTTCCAGGCCCCGAGTTCGCCGCGTTCCACCATCTTCTGCACCGTGCCCAATGAGACATTGAGCAGCTTCGCGGCGGTACGCGTGCTGTAGTAAGGCTTTTCAGCCAGTTCTGAATCCAGTTTCATCCGTTCACCCGTTAACTAATAACACCGCACTGCAAGATAAACGCGCAGCGACGGCGCGAACCTGCCGCGCCGGTTTGGCCCCTGGCTATGAGACAACGCATGCAACGACGACGTTTGTCTGCCGGCACCATTCAGCCTCTAGCATGGCTTGCCCCGATAAATCGGGCGGCGGAAGCGGAGGCGCTCCCCGACCTTGCAATGGCGTGATCTATGTCACAGGTGCCATCTTCTCCCAACGGAAGATGCCGGGTTCCAATCATATGCGCTAACGAACATAAGCTGCCAGACGGCTTGGCAAATATTTCGAAATCGCCTCGAACGCTCCCACTTCTGGCTTTAAACGCATATCGCCGCGTTTTGGCAGACACGTGCGCCGCGGAATTTATCGCAAACATTGCAGACATCCGAAGCGCAACAGCAAGACAGACAGGACCGCCAGCGGCGCGCGGCAGCAAGCCAGGCGTTGCCCCGCACCGCCTGCGCCAGCCATCGCGAAGACAAGAAGGCGCGCGGGAAGGGGTGAGCCCATGTTGGCGCGGCGCACGCGCCGCTTCGGTGCGGCAAATCACATAGCGGAGTGACGGGGACGCCGAGGGAGGGCGGCGAAGAGCAGAGAGGCCAAGGGCGATGCAATTGCAGGTGCAGATGCCGATGCAGTCAGCCCCGAGGCTGGCCAGCCTTCAGAGCTTGTACTTTCGCACCTTATCGAACAAGGTGGTCTTGGCAATCCCCAGCGCATCGCTGGCCCGGCTCAGATTCCCCTCGTGCCGGCGCATGGCCTCGGCAATCATGGCCCGCTCGAACTGCTCCACCGCTTGCGCCAGCGGCAGCGCCGCAGGTTCCGCCGTCCCCTGGTTTGGGTTGCATCCCAGCCCCAGCACATGCCGCTCGGCCAGGTTGCGCAGTTCCCGCACATTGCCCGGCCACGGATAAGCCATCAGCGCGGCTAGCTCCGTCGGTGTGGCGGGCAGGGCCTCGCGCTCGAACCGCAGCGCCGCCTGTGCGACGAAATGCTCGAACAGCGGCGGCACATCCTCGCGCCGCTCGCGCAGCGGCGGCAGTTCCAGCGTTACCACGTTGAGGCGGTAATAAAGGTCGGCGCGAAACTGCCCGGCCTGGGACAGCGCCTTCAGGTCCGCCTTGGTGGCCGCCACCACGCGGGTATTGACCGGCACCGGCGTGTTGGACCCGAGCCGCTCCACCACGCGCTCCTGCAGTACGCGCAGCAGCTTGATCTGCATCTGCATCGGCATGCTCTCGATCTCGTCGAGGAAGAGCGTGCCGCCTTCGGCGTGTTCGATCTTGCCGATGCGGCGCCGCGCCGCGCCCGTAAACGACCCGGCTTCGTGGCCGAAGATCTCGCTCTCGAACAACTGCTCGGGCAGCCCGCCGCAATTGATGGCGACGAAGTGGCGCGCGCGGCGCGAGCTGGCTTCATGCAGGCAACGCGCCACCAGTTCCTTGCCGGTGCCGGTTTCGCCGTGGATCAGCACGTTGGCGGCGGTATCGGCCAGGTCGGCGATCAGCTTGCGCAGGCGTTCGATGGATGGCGAATGCCCGATCAGGCGCGCGTCCAGCGTGTCGCGCCCGGCCAGCTTGCGGCGCAGTTCGGCAACTTCCAGCACCAGCCGGCGCTTTTCCAGGGCACGCTGCGCGACTTCGACCAGCCGCTCCGGCGAAAACGGTTTCTCGAGAAAATGGTAGGCGCCCGCCTTCATCGCCTGCACGGCCAGGTTCACATCGCCGTGGCCCGTCACCATGACCACCGGCAACTCGTCGTCGCGCGCCCGGAGCGCGTTGAGCAGCGCCATGCCGTCGATGCCGGGCAGGCGGATATCGCTGATCACCACGCCGGGAAAACCGTCGCCGACTTCGCGCAGCGCGGCTTCGGCGCTGGCCACGGCGCGCGTGGGGATGCCTTCAAGGCGCAGGGCCTGCTCGCAGCCCAGGCGCACATCGGGATCGTCCTCGACGATCAGTACGGTCAGGCCCGTCGGGCTAGCCGCCATGGCTACTCTCCTTGTTCGTATGCGGCGTCTGCGACATTTGCGGCCTGGCCAGCGGCAGCACCAGCGTGAAGCAGGCGCCGCCGTCGGGGTGATTGCTGGCGTCGAGGCTGCCGCCGGACTCGTCCAGGATGCCGGCCGACAGCGTCAGGCCCAGGCCCAGTCCCTGTCCTGCCGGCTTGGTGGTGAAGAAGGGCTCGAACAGGCGTGCGAAGGCTTCCTCGGACAGCCCGGGGCCGTTGTCGCGAATGGTCAGGCGCAGCTTGCCGCCGGCCAGGTGGCTGCGCAGTTCCAGGCGCGGACCGGCGTTGCCGGCAAGCGCATCGAGCGCATTGCCGATCAGGTTGACCAGCACCTGCTCCAGCCGGTTGGGGTCGCACGCCACCACCAGGCCCGGCTCGATCTGCCGGACCAGCTCGGGATGCACCGCCTGCAGGCGCGTATCGAGCAGGAACAGGGCGTTGTCGACGGCGTCGTCCAGCTGCGCCGCGCGCCCGCCGTTGCCGGGCTTGCGCGCGAACGACTTGAGCGCGCCGGTGATGCGCCCCATGCGCTCCACCAGGCCGATGATGGTGCCGAGGTTGGCCTGCGCGGTGGCGGTGTCGCCGCGCTCCAGGAATTTCTGGGTATTGCCCGACAGTGTGCGCAGGGCTGCCAGCGGCTGGTTGAGTTCGTGGGCGATGCCGGTCGACATCTGCCCCACGGCGGCTAACTTGCCGGCCTGCAGCAGCCCGTCCTGGGCCTGGCGCAGGGTTGCCTCGGCGCGGATGCGCTCGCCGACTTCCGCCTGCAACTGCTGGTTGGCGGCGGACAGGTCGGCGGTGCGTTCCGCCACCTTGCGTTCGAGTTCGCCGTTGGCGGCCTCCAGCGCGGCGCGTGCGGCCAGCCGCTCGCCGGCGATGCGCCGGCGCACATTCCACGCCGCGCCCAGCAGCAGCACGAAGGCAGTCAGCACGCCCGCCAGCGCGGCCGTGTTGAGCGCGGCAACGCGCGCCTGGGAGGTATTCGATAGCAGCGTCAGGTGCCAGTCGGTGCCGACCAGTTCGGCCTCCTGCGAGAGCATGGGCGGGCCGCGCCGCAGGCGCACCAGGGCGTCGCTGTCGGACAGCTTGCGCACCGGCGTCAGCTCCAGCGGGGGCAGTGTGGCGCGGTTGTATTGCAGGTTGCGCAGCAGCCGCTCGCGCAGTTCGGCCGCGAGCGGTTTGATCGTGGTTAGTTTCAGGGAGGGGTCGGAAGCCAGGATCACCACGCCGTTCTCATCGGTCAGCAGCATCTGGGTATCGGCGCCTTGCCAGCGGTTCTCCAGGGGCTCCAGGCCGACCTTGACCACCGCCACGCCGATCGGGCGGCTGCGGTCTCCCAGTGGCGCGGACAGGTAGTAGCCGGACTCGCTGCGGGTGGTGCCAACCCCGTAGAAACGGCCGAGCTGGCCGTCGACAGCGTCGCGGAAGTAGGGCCGGAAGCTCAGGTCTTCGCCGAGGTAGCTGTCGGGACGCTGCCAGTTACTGGTGGCGAGCACGCGGCCGCGCGCATCGAGCACGAACACCGCGCGGGTGCCGGCGCGGGCATTGATGGCGGCCAGGTAATGGTTGGCGGCATCGACCCGCGCCGCGTCGCCGGGGCGGGCCAGCAGGGCGTCGATCTTGTCGTCCAGCGAGAGCAGGCTGGGCACGTAGTCGTAGCGTGCCAGCTCGCTTGTCAAGGCCTGGCCATACAGGCGCAACTGCACCTGGCCGCGTTCGCTCTGGCGAGCCAGCGCGTTGCCATAGCTGTAGCGGTAGCCCAGCGAGCCGGCCAGCCCGACCAGCGCCGCCAGGGCCAGCATTGCCAGCAGCGGTATCCACTGACGCAGGCGGCCGGCGCGGGGCGGGGTGGCTTGCTGGGCACCTTGCGGTGGTGCGTGCGAGGGGAGTGGGCCGGTCATGGGGCGGGCGGAATGCGCAAAGCGAAGGCGAAGAATCTCGGGTGCGGATAAGCGGGCGATGAATCGCGGGCAATGAATCCGACGGGTTAAGACTGGAGGCACGGGAAAAAGCGCACGCGTGCAAAAGTGCAGTGGCGGCGCCCGCGGCAACCCCGTCTTTTACCACACCGCGCAATCCGGGCGCCTGAAAGCAAAAAGGCCCGGCCACCTGATCGGTGGCCGGGCCTTGGCGCGCTGACAGTGTTACTTGCCGGCCAGGACCTGAACGGGTGTCAGGCCGCGGTTGCCGTCGGCAGCGGGTTCATCCGCTTCTTCGGGCACCGGCGCGCCGATGGCGCCTTCGCTTTTGGCGACGACGGTTGTGGCAATGGCATTGCCAAGCACATTGGTAACGGTGCGGCCCATGTCCAGCACATGGTCGATGCCCAGCACCAGCAGGATGCCCGCTTCAGGCAGGCCGAACATCGGCAGCACGGCGGCGACTACCACCAGCGAGGCGCGCGGCACGCCGGCGATGCCCTTGCTGGTGACCAGCAGCACCAGCAGCATGGTGATTTGCTGCGAGAGCGACAGGTGGATGCCGTACACCTGCGCCACGAACAGCGCGGCGAAGGAGGTGTACATGATCGAGCCGTCCAGGTTGAACGAGTAGCCCAGCGGCAGCACGAAGCCGGTGATGCGCTCCTTGACGCCAAAGCGGCCCAGTTGCTCGATCACCTTCGGGTAGGCCGATTCGCTGCTGGCGGTGGCGAAACCGATCATCAGCGGCGCGCGCACCATCTTGAGCAGGCGGAACACATCGCGGCCGAGGAAGTAGTAGCCCCCGGCGATCAGCGCCACCCACAGGAGCGCCAGCGACAGGTAGACCGCGCCCAGCAGCTTGGCGTACACGACCAGCACGCCCAGGCCTTCGGCGGTGATCACCGCCGCGACCGCGCCGAACACGCCGACCGGGGCGAAGGCCATCACGTAGTTGGTGATCTTCAGCATCACGTGCGAGAGGCCCTCGATGCCGGCCAGCACGGGCTTGCCCACGCCGTCCTTGAGCGTGCCGAGCGCAAAGCCAAAGAACAGCGAGAACACCACGATCTGCAGGATCTCATTGGTGGCCATGGCCTCGACGAAGCTCTTGGGGAACATGTGCGAGATGAAATCGCGCAGGTTGAGCGCCCCGGTCTTCAGGTTGGAGGCGGCATCGGCCGCCGGCAGCGCCAGGTTCATCCCGTCGCCCGGGCGCAGCAAATTGGCCATCACCAGGCCCAGCAGCAGCGAGGTGATGGAGGCGGCGATAAACCACGCCATCGCCTTCATGCCGATGCGTCCGACAGCCCTGCCGTCGCCCATGCTGGCGATGCCGCTGACCAGGGTGGCGAACACCAGCGGCCCGATGATCATCTTGATCATGCGCAGGAATACATCGGTGAGGATGGACAGGTGGTTGGCGATGGATTTGGCCGCGGCAGGGTCCGGCGCCAGGTTGTGGGCCGCCGTGCCGGCCAGCACGCCGAGCAGCATCGCAATGAAAATCAGGGTGGGCAGTCGGTTCAGTTTCATCAGAATTCAGGCCGATGCGTCCAGCCAGTGGCCGGACGGCTATTTTGCGGGGGGTGGCTGGCAGCCTTCTGGCATGGCGCCGCGGTCCCTGGGGGGGGCGCCATACGGCCTCAGCCGGGAAAATCAGCGAATCGAGGCGTCCGGGAATCCAGGCAAGCCTGGCATCCGGGGGCCACCCGATCAGCGGGGCAGTGCGTGCTCGGTGCCCGCCGCGAGGGCGGGCAAGATTGGCAAGGCGGGGTCTGACATTGTTTCCTCCATTGTTTTTGGCTTGGGGCGGCGCGGGGGAGCCGTCCGTCAACCTGTATCGCCGCTTGGGGCGGACGCATACATCGCACGAGGCGTGCCAGGCCGGCGGTGCTGCCGGCACCGGCTAAGCCACTGAAAAACAAGGGAAAATTAATGTGATCCCGGCGCACGGTTCGGTTTTCCGTGCGTGCTGGCGCAAATCGCGTTCGGAAATCCGAACGCGGTCACGGGGGATAAGTGGTGCAGGGCGCATGTGGCGGCGTGTGAGCCGCCGGCAACCCATCCGCACGAGTGATCTAGCCGTTATCCACCGGCTGGGTCGGGCAGCTTTCCAGGAACTGTTCCAGCGGCATCGGCCGCCCGATCACGTAGCCCTGGGCGTAGTCCACGCCGATGGCGCGCAAAGCCTGCAGGGTCAGTTCGTCTTCCACGGATTCGGCCACGGTGAGCATGCCCAGGCGATGGCCGATGTCGTTGATGGAGCTGACGATCTCGCGGTCCACCGCGCTGCCGGCGAGATGCCGGATGAAGCTGCCGTCGATCTTGAGGTAGTCGACTGGGAACTGCTTGAGATAGGAGAACGAGGACAGGCCTGCGCCGAAGTCGTCCAGCGCGACGGTGCAGCCGGCGGTGCGCATTTCGGTCACCAGGCGATTGGCCGCCGCCATGTTGTTGATCAGCGCGGTCTCGGTGATCTCCAGCTGGATCCGGGTGGCCGGCAGTACCGATTCGCGCAGCTCCGCATGCAGGAACGGCAGCAGGAAGGGCTCGCCCAGCGAGTTGGCGGACAGGTTGATGGCCACCGTGAGCGAGGGCACCGCGGCCAGGCGCTCGCCGAATTCGCATAGCACGTGGTGGATCACCCAGCGGTCCACGTGGCCCATCAGGTCGTAGCGCTCGGCGGCGGGAATGAACGCCCCCGGCATGACCAGCTTGCCCTGTTCGTCGACCATCCGCACCAGTATCTCGATATGGCCGCCTGGCGCGCCCTCATCCTGCAGTGCGCGGATCTCCTGCGCGAACAGGCGGAAACGGTTGGCGTCCAGCGCGGAGTGGATGCCGGCCGCGACCTGCAGTTCCTGGTGGTGGCGCTGGGCATCGCTTTCGTCGCGGCGGTACACCGAGACGCGGCTGCGCCCGGCCGCCTTGGCGGCGTAGCAGGCGACGTCGGCGCGGCTCATCAGTTCGCCCATCGGTGGCGTCTCGTCGTCGATGGCGGTGATGCCGATGCTGGCCCCCACATCGTAGACGCGCCCTTCCCAGGGGAAGCGCTGGCCGCGGATGGCATCGATGATCTTCTGGCACACGTGCTCGGCCTGGTCCACGGTGCAGTCCTTGAGCAGCAGCGCGAATTCGTCGCCGCCCAGGCGCGCGAGCAGGTCGTCGGGCCGCACATGGTGGCGGATCACATGGCCGAGCTCGCGCAGCAGCACGTCGCCGGCGGCGTGGCCGGCGGTGTCGTTGACGATCTTGAAACGGTCCAGGTCGATAAAGCACAGCGCGTGATGGCGTTGCTGCATGCGCGCGACTTCGCAGGCCTCGCGCAGCCGCTTCTCGAACCAGATGCGGTTGGGCAGGCCGGTCAGCGCATCGTGAGAGGCCGAATGGGCCAGCTCGCGCTGCAGCGCGCGGGCGCTGGTGATGTCCTGGAACACCAGCACCGCGCCGATGACCTCGCCGGACGCGGTGCGCACGGGCGCGGCCGAGTCCTGCACGTCGTGGCGGTCGCCGGTCAGGCTTTGCAGCACCGCGCCGTCCTGCAGGTAGACCGGGCGCAAGGTCTGCAGGCACTGCGCTACCGGGCTCGGGATCGGCAGGTTGCTGTGCTCGTCGACGATGCGGAAGATGGATTCGAGGGGCTGGCCGGCGGCGGACTGCATGGTCCAGCCGGTAAGCTGCTCGGCGATGGGGTTCATGAACGTCACGCCCATGGCGGCGTCGGTGCAGATCACCGCGTCGCCGATCGAGCGCAGCGTGATATGCAGGCGCTCCTTCTCCTCGAACAGCGCGTCGGTGAGCCGGTGCTGTTCGGTGATGTCCCAGTTGGTGCCGATCATGGTCAGTGCCGTGCCATCGTCCTCGCGCAATACCATCGCCATGGCGCGGATATGCCGCACCTCGCCGTCGGGGAGCAGGATGCGGTATTCGGTATCGAAGGAGCGCACGCCACGCACGGCGTCGCGCATTTCGCTGCGCGCCTGCTCGACGTCCTCCGGGTGCACCATGGCGATCCAGCGCTTGATGTCCGGCGCGCCGCGCGCGGGATCGACGCCGTGCAACGCATGCATGCGCACATCCCACTCGATGGCGCCGCTGGCGATGTCCCACTCCCAGATCCCCACGCCGCCCGCTTCCACGGCCAGCTGGGTCCGGCGCGACAGCGCCTCGAGCTTTTCCTGCGCGGTCTTGCGTTCGTCGATGTCCTCCACCTGCGAGATGAAATGCAGCGGCTTGCCGCTGACCTCATCATGCACCAGGGACACCGCCAGCAAGGTCCAGCGGTAGCTGCCGTCCTTGTGGCGGAAGCGCTTTTCTATCCGGTAGGACTCGATCTCGCCGGCCAGCAGCCGCTCGACCTGGTGCATGTCGGGGGCGAGGTCGTCCGGGTGGGTGATCATCGGGAAGGGCAGTTCGGCGAGTTCGCCGGCCTCGTAGCCGAACAGGTCGCAGATGGCGCGGTTGACCTGCAGCCAGCGGCCGTCCAGCCCGACCAGCGCCATGCCGATGGCCGAGTGCTCCATGGCCTGGCGAAAGCGCCGTTCGCTGCCGCGCAGCTCGCTGCGGTCGCGCCGGTTCTGCTCCAGCAAGAAGGCGATGCAGACCGGGAACACCATGATCAGCGCGGTCGACAGTTGCACCGACTGCAACAGGAAGGGCTCGTTCGGGCCCTGCCCCAGCGAGGCCGTCACCAGCCCCAGCGCCACCGTGGCGCAGATTGCCAGCAGCGTGAGCAGCGCGGTAGCGAAGGGATTGGTCAGCAGCGCCGCCAGCACCAGCGGCAGCGCCATCACCACGAAGGGCTCGTTGCTCTTGTATAGCGCCACGGTGCCGACCGCCAGGCACAGCGCCAGCAGCGCGGCGAAGCGGGGCAACCGCGCGCGGCGGAAGGTATCGCCGACGCGCTCGCGCGTGACCGACACCATCAGCGGCAACAGCATCACGATGCCCATCGAGTCCGCCGTCCACCAGGTCCACCACACCGAGGCGAAGCCGCTGCGGTAGGCGGTGCTGATGGTGGCGGCGCCGATCGTGGCGCCTATCGCCGGCCCCAGCGTGCCGGCGGCGCCGAGGGTCAGCCCGAAGCGCGCCAGCGGACCTGGCCGGGATAGCGTGGCCCCGCTGGTCATGGCGCGCACCAGCCAGGCCGAGAAGGCGATTTCGGCCACGTTGCCCAGCGCCAGCGCCACCGCAATGGCGGGGGAGTCGCCCATGGTCGCATTGGCCAGCACGCCGGCCACCAGCATGCCGGCCAGCAGCCAGGGCGCATCGCCGTGCCGCTGATGCAGCAAGACGCCGAGGCCGAACGCATTGGCCAGCCAGAGCATGGCCACATTGCCCGGATACCGAGACACGGCAAGGCCGGCCAGGGCCAGCAGGAAGAAGCCGAGGGCGGCCAGCAACACACGCTGCCAGCGCGGGCAGTGAGTGGGCAAGGGGCGGACTTCCAAATCTGGCGTCATGTCGCGTCAGCCTGCAGCTGCGTTCTGAAAAGGGGGGCGATGGCGGGGTGTTGCGGCAAGTGCACGCGCGGCCCAGCCTAATCGACCAATATAGCGGCGATATGCCGGGAGCACGAGGCGATAAGCCCAGGTGTGTTCCCGCTGTTCGCACTAGCGCGCCGCGCGGTTTTGCGGTAAGCAAGCCGGCGCAGTGGCTCCCGAACGGCGCCGGCGGCCAGGTTGGCGCCGTGATGCATTGACCGTATCGTCCACGTCCTGCGGCTATTTAGGTTAATGCCCCCCCCTGTGGAGGGGTATCGCGAAGACTTCGTCCACGATTACCTCGCGCGTAATCGCGCACGACGCTGCGCGCGCCGATGATATGGACAGCTTCCTCACTCAACCCAAGGAGAACGCCATGTCCGAATCGGATCGCACCGCTGCTGCTGCCACTTTCGCCGCCACCGACCTTGCCGCGCTGGCCGACCGCTATCTCGCGGCCTGGAACGAAACCGATGCGGCGCGCCGGCGCGCGCTGATCGGCAGCACGTGGACCGAGTCCGCCAGCTACGTCGACCCGCTGATGCGCGGCGATGGCCACGCGGGCATAGACGCCATGATCGCCGCCGTGCAGCAGCGCTTTCCCGGCTTTCGCTTTACGCGCGTCACGCCGGTCGATGCGCACGGTGGCAACCTGCGTTTCACGTGGGAGCTGGCGCCGGCGGGGGCGGCCGCGGTGGTGGCCGGCACCGACTTTGCCACGGTGGCGGCCGATGGCCGGCTGCAGAGCATGACCGGCTTTATCGATCGCGCGCCGGAAGGCCTGGCGTGAGCCAGCCTGCGCTGTCGCTGTCTGTCACGCCCTCACGCGCCTGCCCTCGGGCGGCGCGTGGCGAAGCGGCCGGCGAGGCGCCTGCCTGTTGCTATCGCCGGCAATTCCACCCAGCGATGCAGCAGCATGGCAAGGCCGAGCGCCAGCGCCGCGTCGATGGCGAAACGCGTGAGTTGCAGGCCCATTTGTTCCGGCGCCAGCTCCGGCATCAGCCGCTTCACGGCTTCGATCACCGTGGGATGGGTCAGGTAGAGCGCGTACGATAGCTCGCCCAGCCATACCAGCGAGCGCGGCACGCGCAGCAGGCCCGCGTGCTCGGCCGCCACCGCGCCGAACAGCAGCGCGCCCGCGGGCAAGCCGCGTCCCGCCAGGCTGAACTCCGGCTCCACCAGCCACAGCGAAAGGGCGAAGCTGCCCACACCGATTGCCAGCAAGGCGATGGCCACGCGGCGCGTGAATCGATGGCGCGCGCGCCCGTAGACCCAGGCCAGCGCGCAGCCGAGCGCGAATTCCAGCACCAGCGGATTTGCGATCATGGCCACCCACGTCGAGGTGAATGGGTAGAGATGCGCCGGGTCGGGGTCCACCGCGCCGAAGCGCCACCAGGGCAACAACAGCGTGGTGCACCCCAGCACCGCGGCCACCACCAGCAGCGCCCGGCGCCGCGCCACCAGCAGGCCGAGCGCGAAGATCGCATAGAAGGCCATCTCGTAGTTGAGCGACCAGCCCACGTACAGCGCCGGATAGCCGAAATAAGGCGCGTCCTCGTGCGCGACCGGCAGGAAGGCCAGCGAACCGGCGAACACCGCCAGGCTCACCGGATTGAGCGTGAGCGCGTGCAGTGCCGACATGATCCAGTACGGCGGCGCAAGCCGGCAGGCGCGGCGGATGGAGAAAACCAGCGCCGGTTCGGGCTCGGTGCGCCCGAGCACCGCCACCCAGGCGATGATGAATCCGCTGATGACGAAGAACACATCCACGCCGACATGGCCGCGCTTGATCACATGTTCGGTGAGCCACGCCAGCAGCGGGAACTGTTCGCCGCCCAGGCGCAGGCCCGAGTGATAGACCAGCACGTAGGCCGCGGCCAGACCGCGCAATGCCTGGATGCTGTCGAGCGTGGCGGGCGCCGCATCCGCCACCGGGCGGCTGGCGCGCCTGGACGCCGGGAGTGCTGCGGCCGGGGCGGGCTCAAGAGGGCGCGGTCCGGAAGGTGGCATGGTGGTGGATGATTCGGGCACGAGTCTGGGCTTCCGTGTGGCTGGCTGCCGATAAGAAGCAGACTGCCGGCCTTGCAGCGAAGTTCGCTGCGTCCCTGGGGCCGGTGCCCCGTACTGCACGCGTACGCCCTTTTTGCACTATTCTCACAAAGTTGTATGGCGCCCGCACCGAGGCATGGGCGGACGCCGCTCACCGGCCGCCGGCGGCTCGGTGCGGCGGGATTCAACCCGTGCACCATGCCGGGGCGGACCAGGGCAAACAGACCCAAGGAGCTTCCCCCATGACCACGCTAGTTATCAACGGCAAGCCCGTGCAGGTAGACGTTGATCCTTCCACGCCCCTGCTGTGGGCGCTGCGCGACAACCTCGGCATGACCGGCACCAAGTTCGGTTGCGGCATGGCCGCGTGCGGCGCATGCACGGTGCACGTGAACGGCCAGGCCACGCGCAGCTGCGTGACGCCCATCTCGGCCGCGCAGGGCGGGCGCATCACTACCATCGAAGGCGTTTCCGGCGACAAGGTCGGCCGCGCGGTGCTCGATGCCTGGATCAAGCATGACGTGGCCCAGTGCGGCTACTGCCAGAACGGCCAGGTCATGAGCGCGATAGGGCTGTTGCGCACCAAGAAGCACCCGAGCGACGCCGACATCGACCAGGCGATGGCCGGCAACCTGTGCCGCTGCGGCACCTACCAGCGCATCCGCGCGGCCATCAAGGACGCGGCGCGCGCGCTGGCTTAAGGGGACAAGGGGACGACACCATGCGAATCAGACAACTCGAAGCGCTGGCCGGCGGCAACCGCCGGGACGCCGAAGCTGCCGGGGCCGCCGCCACGCTGGACCGCCGCAGCTTTCTCAAGCTGACCGGCTTTGCCGGCGGCGGGCTGGCGCTGGGCGTGCTGCCCGTGCCGGCCGCGCTGGCGCAGGAAGGCGGGGCGCCCAAGGCGCCGCCTTCGCCGCCACAGGCTTTCCTGCTGATCGCGCCGGACAATACGGTCACGGTAGCGGTCAACCGGCTCGAATTCGGCCAGGGCGTGCATACCGCACTGCCGATGGCGCTGGCCGAGGAACTCGACGTGGACTGGAGCAATGTGCGCGCCACGCTCGCGCCCGCCGGCGACGCCTACAAGGATCCCGCTTTCGGCATGCAGATAACCGGCGGCTCCACCGCGCTCAATCACTCCTTCCAGCAATACCGGGAACTGGGCGCGCGCGCCCGCGCCATGCTGGTATCCGCCGCGGCAAAGCAATGGGCGGTCGATCCGTCGAGCTGCCAGGTGGCGCTGGGCGTGGTCAGCTCCGGCAGCCATCGTGCCACCTTCGGCGAACTGGCAAAGGCGGCCATGGCGCTGCCGGTGCCGCAGCAGGTGACGCTCAAGGATCCGGCGCAGTTCAAGCTGATCGGCAAGCCCACGCGGCGCCTGGACGCGCGCGGCAAGCTGGATGCCAGCACCGCCTTCGGCATCGACGTGCGCCTCAAGGACATGGTCGTGGCCGTAGTGGCCCGTCCGCCGCGCTTTGGCGGCAAGGTGAAGTCTTTTAATGCCGACAAGGCGCGCGCGATCAAAGGCGTGGCCGATGTGATGCTGGTGCCCGTGGATCGCGGCGGCACCGGCGTGGCGGTGGTGGCGGACGGCTACTGGCCGGCCAAGCAGGGGCGCGATGCGCTGGAGCTCGTATGGGAGGACGCCGGCTCCCGCGCTTCCACCAAGGCGCTGTTCGCGCAATACAAGACGCTCGCCGCATCGCCCGGCACGGTCGCGCTGCGGGGCGATACCGGCGCCATGTCGGGCGCCGCGCGCACCATCGAGGCGGACTATGAGTTCCCCTACCTGGCGCATGCGCCGATGGAGCCGCTGAACTGCACCATGCAGGCGGAGCTGACCGGCAAGACAGTGCAAAGCGTCAAGGTATGGGTGGGGTCGCAGTTCCAGACCGTGGACCAGGCCGCCATCGGGCGCGTGCTCGGGCTGCCACCGGCCAAGGTCACGCTCAATACCATGATGGCGGGTGGCGGCTTCGGCCGGCGCGCCGTGCCCACCTCCGACTATCTGGTCGAAGCCGCCAACGTCTTGCTGGCCTGGGTCAAGAACGGCCATGACGAGCCGCTCAAGGTGATGTGGAGCCGCGAGGACGATATCCGCGGCGGCTACTACCGGCCGCTGCATGTGCATCGCGCGCGCATTGGCATGGACGCGAAAGGGCAGGTGCTCGGCTGGCAACACACCGTCGTTGGCCAGTCGATCCTCGCGGGCACGCCGTTCGAGTCCTTCATGGTCAAGGGCGGGGTGGACGCGACCATGGTCGAGGGCATGGTCGAGAACGACTACGGCTTCCCGCTGCAGTTGTCGGTGCACCATCCGCAGGTGGACGTGCCGGTGCTGTGGTGGCGCTCGGTAGGCAACACGCATACCGCCTTTGTCAAGGAAACGCTGGTCGACGAAATCGCGGTGAACGCCAGGCAGGATCCGGTGGCGTATCGCCTTTCCCGGCTGGACGCGGCAAAGCACGCGCGCCATCGCGCGGCGCTGGAGCTGGCGGTGCAGAAATCCGGCTACGGCAAGCGCAAGCTGCCCAAGGGCCAGGCCTGGGGCGTGGCGGTGCACGAGTCGTTCAATACGGTGGTGGCCTATGTGGTGGAAGTGTCGCTGGTGAAGAACGAGCCGCGCGTGCATCGCGTGACGGCCGGGGTGCATGCCAACCGCGTGGTCAATCCCATGTCCGCCGAGGCGCAGGTGCAGGGCGCGTGCGTGTTCGGACTGGCGATGACGCGGCCGGGCTTTGCCATCGAGATCGAAAACGGCGCGGTGAAGAACAGCAATTTCCCCGACTATCCGCCGCCGCGCATCACCGATGCGCCGGTGGTCGATGTGTTCTTCGTGCCCTCCGGGGATCCGCCCACCGGGCTGGGCGAACCGGGCGTGCCGGCCATTGCGCCGGCAGTGGCGAACGCGTTGTTCACGCTGACCGGCAAGCGCCAGCGGCAGCTGCCTTTTGTGCTGAGCTGAGCGGGCGCGGGCTCAGGGCGCGTGGCTGTCGCCGGCCGCGCGCCAGGCCTGCGTGAAGCGCAGCAAGTCGTCGGCGGAGGCATCGGTGACGGCAGCGTAACGCATGCCGTCCGCGTCCCAGGTGGCAAGCTGGTAGCCGTTGCGTGCCGCCATCTCGGGCGGCACGCGGTTGCCGCGAGCGCCGGTGTTTGTCCTGTCCGGTTTGTCGTCAGCCTGCAAAGGCAGCACGAAGACATCGATGGGGTGCTGGTTGCGGCGGTAGACCAGCACGGCGACCGCCCTTCCGTGCACGTAGTCAAGCCGCCCCCCGACCAGCGGAAAGCCTTGCGCGGCCAGATCCCGCACCGTCGGCGCGTAGTCGATCCTGCCGTTGAACCAGGGCTTGACCGTGTGCCGGTCCGACGAGGCGACATCGATCGTGTGCCCCGAGAGCAGCGCGCGCACATGGCTGCTGACCGTCTCGCCTTGCACCGATTGCTCGGGCCCGTCGTTTACGTTTAGTGCGTACTGAACCATGCCGATGCCTAGCGTCGCCACCGTGAGCGCTGCCATGGCGGCATTGGCGGCCGGGCTCCATTCGAAATAGCGCCGTATCCGTTGCCACCAGGCGCTGGCATTGCCGGAGGATGCCGTGCTGCCACCGCTGCCGGCAAAACGCGGCGCCGGCCCCGCGGGGCTGGTGGCCTGCGCCTGGGCCAGCGCGGCGTTAAGGCTCGCGCGCAGTGCCGGGCCGGCGCGATGGTAGGGCGCATGCGCGCGCAAGGCAGTGCCCAGTTCGCGCAGTTGGGCTAGTTCGGCGGTACAGCCCGCGCATTGCGCCAGGTGCCGTTCCAGACGCAAGGCATCGCCCGCGCCGAGTTCGCCGTCGGCACAGGCGTGCAGCAGCAAGCGCGCGTCAGTGCAGTTCATGGCCTGTCTCCCCGGCAGATTGCGGCGGCGTTCCGTGCATGCCGGTTGCCGTGGCTGTCCTGCCCGTTGCCGGCGCGGCGGACAGGGTGTTTGCCGCGCCGGTGTTGCCGCTGGCGGTTCGCATCCCCTGCGCGCGCAAGGCGATCACCGTCACCGCCAGCAGCTTGCGCGCACGGGCCAGTCGCGACATCACGGTGCCCAGCGGGATATCCGCGATGGTGGCGATGTCGCGATAAGGCAGATCCTCCAGTTCGCGCAGCACCAGGACTTCGCGGAAGGCCAGCGGGAGTTGCTCCAGCGCGAGATGCAGCAGGCGGACATCCTCGGCGCGCAACAGCCACTCCTCCGGGCCGTCGCCGTGGCCGTCCTGCCAGCCGGGCAGGGGCGTGCCATCGTAATGCGCGTCATCGTAGCCCGCGCCGTCGCCCTGGCCAGGCTGATGCCGCTTGCGCCAGGCGGTGAACCAAGTATTGCGCACGATTGCCAGCAACCATGCGCGCGGCTGGTCGCCCCGGAAACTGTCGAAAAAACAGAAGGCACGCAGGCAGGCTTCCTGCACCACGTCATCCGCCTCGGCGGGATTGCCCGACAGCCAGCGCGCCAGGTTGTAGGCGGCGTCGAGATGCGGAAGCACCAGATCGTCGAATCGGCGGCGCCGGTCGGCTGCGTTCACGTCACTCCTTCGGCCCGACGGCCGGGCGGGCACATCGGTGCCACTCGTCCTGCGTGCCTGCTTGTCAGCGTTTACCTGGGACGCCCCGAGTTTATTCCCGATTGCCGTGCGCCACCGCGGAAAAAAATAATGCGGGCGGCGGGAATAAACGCGGCTTCGCTTCGGTATGACAGACATCCCCCAAGCCACGGATGGAGCCAACATGAAGCGAGCATGGAAACGGCGCGATTTCCTCGGGCTTGCCGCCTGCGCCGGCGGTGCGGTATTTGCGTCAGCCTTACCCGGATGGGCAGCCGGGCGCGATGAAGCCTTTTACTTTGTCCAGTTGTCGGACGCGCACTGGGGTTTCCAGGGGCCGCCCAACCCGGATGCGCGCGGCACCTTGCCCAAGGCGGTCGCGGCGGTCAACGCGCTGGCGGAGCCGCCGGATTTCCTGATGTTCACTGGCGATCTCACGCATACCACCGACGATCCCGCCGAGCGCCGCCGGCGCATGCGCGAGTTTCAGTCCATCATCGCCGCGCTCAAGGTACCGGTTGTGCACCTGATGCCGGGCGAGCACGATGCCAGCCTGGACGAGGGCGCCGCCTACCGCGAACTGTTCGGGCCCACGCACTATGTGTTCGACCACAAGGGCGTGCATTTCATCGTGCTGGACAACGTGTCGGATCCCGCCGGCCGGGTCGGCGCGGCACAACTCGACTGGCTCGCCGCCGATCTTGCGCGGCAGCCGCAGTCGGCCCGGATCGTGGTGTTCACCCACCGGCCTTTGTTCGACCTCTATCCGCAATGGGACTGGGCGACGCGCGATGGCGCGCAGGTGATCGAGCGGTTGATGCCGCATCCCAACGTGACGGTGTTCTATGGGCACATCCACCAGGAGCATCACCATATGACCGGGCATATCGCGCATCACGCGGCGCGTTCGCTGATGTTCCCGCTGCCGGTGGCGGGGTCGCAGGCGCAGCGCTTGCCGCTGCCGTGGGATCCGGCGCAGCCTTATCGCGGGCTGGGGTGGCGAGAGGTGGAGGCGCGCCGCGCGTCGGGCGATCTCGGGATTGAGGAAAAGCCTGTCATGGGCTGAGGCGCGTTGGTCCGTCCATCGTGCCGGGCAAACAATCAGGAGTGGATCATGCCAGCAACACTGACACTACGGGAAGGAATCAGCCGCAGGCGGGCGCTGTGCTGCCTGCTTGCCCTGGCGGGCAGCGTGCCGCTATTGCATGGCGCGGCTGCCGAGCCGCGGGTGATCAAGGTGCACGCGCGGAAGTTTGTCTTCACGCCGGACCGGATTGCGCTGCGCGCCGGTGAGCCGGTGGTGTTCGAGTTGACTGCGCAGGATGCGATGATGGGGTTTAGCGTGCCGGATTTCGGTATTCGTGCCGACTTGCCTCCCGGCAAGGTGGTACGGGTTCCGGCGATGGCGAAGACGGCCGGGACTTTCGGGTTCCTGTGCGACATCTTCTGTGGGTCGGGGCACGAGACGATGAATGGGGTGATTGAGGTGACGTAGGGGGGCGACTCAACGTCAAAGGCATAAAGTCAAAGACCTGAAGCTAAAGGCAGTTGCCCCCCCTGTTTTCTCGTCTTGCCAGGAAAGCCGGTCAAGAATGCGCCCCAAAACGGCCTGGTGAGCTTCACACGGCCGCCGAAGATGGTGTCGGCCCAGCGCCGCGCCCGTTGGCCACACGCGGCCTGGCGGACCCGACCAGTTACGCAATCTTGCCGATTTGTGCGGTGCGGTAGTTCGTCCCATGAGGGCAGTGATGACCGTTGCGCGACCACGCGCCGGATCGCCTGCGCTCGTCCCTCGGCCGCGGTTTGTGCGAGCGGGCACGGCCTGGACGCGCGTGCCGCGGCCTGTTGTAATCTTGTGTCATTGTGCGCCGGCATGCCCTGGCTGGTTGCTTTTGCCGCGCCTGCCGCGTAGAAAGTAGATGTCAGTCGGTCGCGGCGGGCGTGTTGCAGCAACCCCGACGGACGGCGACGCACAATAACGATATCTGGACGACGAGCGGGAAGACGTGGCCATGGAGACCGATCAAGAAAGCACATTGACCTACGCGCTGCTGGCGGTGCCGGCGCGCGCCGCCATCTGCCGCGCGCTGCTGGATGCGGGTGACGCTGGCATGCCGGCCTCCGAACTGGCCGTCGTGGCCGGGCTGAGCCTGCCGCGCGCCAGCCATCACTTCCAGGAACTGACGCAGGCCGACGTGCTGGCGCTCATCATCCGGGACCGGCAGGTGATCTACGCCCTCAAGGCACGGCGCGCGGTGAGCCTGGCGCTGGAGTATCTCGACAGTAGCGGACTCTAGTCCCTCCCGGCCCACACCAGTTGTTCAGCCGGCACCGGTCAAGCTGTCCGGTGCAGGTTGCGTGCCGGATCCGCGCCGTCTCGCCGGCAAGCGCGTGCGGCGCGCTTTGGTTTTTTGTCTCGTTGTTTGTGTTGTTCCGTATTGAAATCAGGTATCTATGTCCGCACTGGAAAGTCTGTTTATCGCCCTCGAAGAGCGGGGCTGGGCTGTTTCCGACGACCTTATCGACAGCACGCTGGCCGCGCGGCTGCATGACGAGAGCCGCGCTGCGTGGGAGGCCGGCCTGTTCCACCCGGCCCGGATCGGGCGAGGCGACGAGACGGCACGCGACGCCGGCATTCGCGGCGATTCGATCCTGTGGCTCGACGATGCGCCTGCCGGCACGGCCAGGCAGGATTTCCAGGCGTGGGCGGCGGCCTTTCGCGCGGGCTTGAACGCCAGGTACTTCCTGGGTTTGAAGCGCGAGGAATTTCACTTCTCGCACTATCCCGTGGGCACGGCCTACAAGAAGCACGTCGACCAGCATCGCGCGACCCTGCACCGCAAGATTTCGCTGGTGCTGTATCTCAATCCGCAATGGGACAAGCACGACGGCGGCGAACTCGCGCTCTACGCCCAGGACGGCGATGGCGCCGAACTGCACCGCGTGCTGCCGAAATGCGCGCGGCTGGTGGTGTTTCGCAGCGACCTGGTCCCGCATGAGGTGCTGCCCTGCCACAAGACCCGCTGGGCGCTGACCGGCTGGTTTCGCACCGATCCCGCGTAGAGCGCGCCTTATGTAGAGCGCGCCTTATGTTCCAAGGGCTGCCGTCCCGCCAGCAAGTGTCCAATCCGAGCCCATGCACATGAGCACACCCCCGCAGTCGCACGAAGGCGATGCCGCCGCCAGCGGGCAGTTTTCCGCCGGGCTGGAAGCCCTGCTCAGGTCGCATGCCATGCGCCGCCAGTTGGTGAAGGGCGAGGTGCTGTTCACCTACGGCTCCAACCCGGATGCGCTCTTCTGCGTCGAGCGCGGCGCCATCAAGGTCAGCAGCACGGCGCAAAACGGGCGCGAGGCTGTCCTCAGCCTGCTCGAAGCGGGGCAGTGGTTCGGCGAGGTCTCGCTGTTTATCGATGCGCATCGCGTGTACGACACCCGCGCCGCCGAGGCGAGCGAAGTGCTGGTGATTCCCGCAGCCACCTTCCATGCGCTGATTGCCCGGGAACCGCGCTTGCTGATGGAATTCACGCAACTGATCTGCCGGCGCTACCGTAGCGCGCTGGAATGGATCGATGAGGTGATCCTGATGCCGTTCCCGGTGCGCCTGGCGCGGCGCCTGCTTGCCGTCGAGCACGCGCATGCGCTTTCGGCGCAAGGCATGCAAACGCAGGGCGGGCGCCCCGCGCTGAAGCTGTCCCAGGAGGAACTGAGCCACATGCTCGGCGTGTCTCGCCAGAGCGTCAACCGGCAACTCAAGGACTGGGAGAAGCAGGGGGTACTGCGCCTGGAATATGGACGCCTGATCCTGTGCGACAAAGCAGCGCTGCAGGCCATCGGCTGCGAGGCCGCGCCGGCACCATAGGCGTGCGCGGCATGTGCGGTGCGCATTCGCAACCGGCGTCGCGCTTCGTCGCAACATTGAAATAACCGGTGGCTAAGATCCGGCGGGGCCAGCAGATACTTCTCCCTCACGGGGATGGCAGGTTTTTTGACGAAATCCGTGTCTGCCTGGCCCCGCCCTCCTTGCGGCTGCGCGCTATTTCGAAGATGGGAATTGCGCGCCGGCCTATGTTGATCGTCCGCGGTCCCGGGATTGTTGCGTTTTCTGACGGTTGTTTTATTGCACCGCAAGATGAATCCCATAGGCCTTTATATAACGCGAGACGGCATCCAGCGCCTATAATTATTGTGCGTCGCAGCAGTTCGCGTGCGACCCTCGGAAGCCAGGATGGACCGCGGCACGAAGCCACTGGCTTTCCGTCCGCCCGGCTTGTTCATGCATGAGCGCATGGCCACTACGCGCCATGGCAGTGCCGGCGTCCTGCGTGTGCGGGTTTCCATTTCCCATCGCCGCAATGTGACGCCTGCCGGTCTCCACAAGACCCGTTCCGCGGCCGTGGCCGACCATCCGGACCTTGGCCGTCCATCAGCAATTAGCGATCAACAATCAGCAAGAGGTGTGCAATGTTGCCGTGTGAGCGATGCGAGCGCCAGGCCGGCAGGCCAGGACACCTGCCGCCCCACCCGGACCTGGAGGCCGCGCGGACAGACGCGCCGGCGGTGGGTGGCGCGGCCTATGTCTATCGATGCCGCCAGTGCGGCCATACCATGGTGCTGCGCAGCCCCAGCCCGGAAGTGCCGGACTATTGGGCGCTGGGCGGCGACGAGGCGCGCTCCGCCTGAGCGCCTGTCAGCAGGGCCGCCGCTCATCCTGTTGTTGGCGCTGCGGCGCCGTGCCATCATCGCGCAGCCGCGGGCGATGTCCTTGCCGCGCTGCATTCAACTGCCTCTCAACTTCAAGGCCCGCAAATTCCGCAGATGGATTGGAGCGATATCAAAGTCTTCCTGGCGATTGCCCGGGCCGGCACCCTCGGCGGTGCCGCGCGCATGACCGGGCAGACCCAGCCGACCATGGGGCGCAGGCTCAAGGCGCTGGAGGAAGCCGTCGGGCACGCCTTGTTCCAGCGCACCAGCGAGGGTTTCGTGCTGACCGACGAGGGCGCTGCCGTGCTCGCCCACGCGGAGCGCATCGAGGAGGAGGCCATTGCCTTCGAGCGCCAGTTGTCGGGCCAGGCGCGGGAACTCGATGGCATGTTGCGGATTTCGTCGTCGGACTGGTTTGGCGTGCACATGCTGACGCCAGTGATCGCGGACTTTATCCGCGCCCATCCGCGTGTCGCGGTGGAACTGGTGACCGATGCGCGCCTGCTCAGCCTGGCACGCCGCGAGGCCGACCTGGTGTTCCGCATCCGCGCGTTCGATGAACCCGATGTCGTGCAGCGCAAGCTGATGCAGATGGACTACGCGCTCTACTCGGCGCCCGGCGTGGCGCCGCCGCGCCCCGGCGA
This sequence comes from Burkholderiaceae bacterium 16, assembly GCA_000955785.1. Taxonomy (GTDB): domain Bacteria; phylum Pseudomonadota; class Gammaproteobacteria; order Burkholderiales; family Burkholderiaceae; genus Cupriavidus. Next base: position 67,686 of record JYOD01000057.1, on the reverse strand, counting down.
TGGCGAAGGCCATGCCCTGCTGACGCTGGATACCGGCCTGGCCGACCTGCCCGACGTGGCCTGGATGCGCAAGCTCCTGCCCAGGGCCAGGGTCGCGTTCGGCAGCAACAGCCGCGAGGCGCAGGCAAAGATGTGCGCGGCCGGCGCCGGGCTGGCGGTATTGCCCTGCCTGCTGGCCGAGCGCCTCGGCGGCCTGCAGGCCATCGACATGGGCGAGCCGCCCCCGCGGCGCGATGTGTGGGTCGGCTATCACCGCGACCTGCGCCGGCTCGGAAGGCTGCGTGCCTTCCTCGATGCCACCATCGAGCGCCTCGGCGGTGGTTAGGGCGGCGCGCGCTCAGTCCTTCGCAATTTCCACCACCAGCTTGCCGCTGGCCGTACCGTTTTCGATGGCCTGGTGCGCTTCGATCGCGTTGCCGAGATGGAACTGGCGCGGGTCGAGCCGCACGGTGAGCTTGCCGGCTTCGGCCAGCCGGGTGGCTTCGCGCAGGATTTCGCCATGATGGGCGCGGCCCTTGCCGGTCAGCAAAGGCATCAGCGTGAACACCCCCGAATACGTGGCGGCGCGGAACGACAGCGGCGCCAGCGAGTGCGTGCCCCAGCCCAGGCAACTCACCACATGGCCGCCATAGGTGCGAGCGGCCCGGAAAGCACTGTCCAGCACCGCGCCGCCCACGGTGTCGTAGACCACGTCGAAGCCTTCGCCGCCCGTATGCTGATTGACATACTGCTCGACCGATGTCGCCGCGAAGTCGATCGCCGTGGCGCCGTAGCCTTCGATGATCTCCCGATGGCGGGCCGATCCGGTGGCATAGACCTGCGCGCCGAGCGCGCGGGCGATCTGTACCGCGATGTGCCCGACGCCGCCCGCGCCGCCATGCACCAGCACCTTCTGCCCGGCCTGCACGCGCGCCCGGTCGACCAGGCCTTCCCACGCGGTGATGAACACCAGCGGCAGCGCGGCGGCTTCGCGCATCGATAAATGGAATGGCTTGGCCGCCAGCAGGTCGGCGTCCACCGCCGCGTACTGCGCGAGCGAGCCTTGCAGGCCGCCCACGCCGCCGGTCATGCCATAGACCTCGTCGCCGGGGGCAAAGGCCGTCACACCCGGGCCGACGGCTTCGACCACGCCAGCCATATCCAGCCCCAGCACGGCGGGCAAGGGGTGGCGGGCATGCGCCGCATTGCCGGCGCGGATCTTGGTGTCGAGCGGGTTGACGCCGCTGGCCAGGATGCGCACCAGTACCTGGCCGGGGCCGGCCTCCGGCCAGGGCAGCCGGACGGTCGAGAACGGCGAGCCGGCGGCTTCGACGGCGAGGGCCTGCATGGAGGCTTGTGACATGGTGAACTCCCGGAAGGAATGTCGTGGGTTGGTGTCACCATTCTTGGTTATGCGCAAATTTTCGTAAATCAACTAATTTGCACATGTTTCATACGTATCTGAATGACCGTGGGTGCGGCTCGGGGCTGAATCCGGGCATTGCCGCTCAATCTCACGTCTCCGGGCATAGCCTTGCGTGCGGAGGCAATCAATCGGACTGCACAGGCATGGCTGATGCATCACCCGCGTACGTCCTTTCATTCTGTTGATCCCAATCAACCTGTCCCGCGTGCTGCCACCTACTGTTACCTTGCGGCGCGTCATTTCCGCGTTGCCCGCGGTGTTTCGGGGTCTGCTTATTCGCATTACAGTATCCGGGGGCGTGAATGGAGCAATGAGTGCAATGAGTGCAATGAGTGCAATGAGGATGAGGTTAGCGATTTGGCTCGTCGTGATAGCCGTTCTGTTGCCGGAGGGTGCCGTCGCCGCCGACTTCGGCAGCAAGGGCGGGCCTGAGCCTGCCAACATCGACCAAATGACCGATCTCCTTCGCGAGGATCCCTATGATCTGGAGTTGCTGATCAGCTTCGGCACCTCCAAGGGCGGGTCGGCCGGCCATCTCGCCTTGGCGATCCGGGACGATGCGCCTGGCGACGATCTGGTCTACTCGGCCAACTTCTATGCCGACCGTACACGTAAGCACCAGAGCGGCTTCTACACCTCGGATCTGATGGTTGGCATCCCGAAGAAAGAGTACTTGTTCATGACTGTCTCCTCAATCGCGGAAACGGCATCGTTTGGACTGGACTTCGGCGAGATCTACAAGCGCTCGGTCATCGGCGTGCGCGTCCGTGGCATACCGGCCAGCGACAAGGGGGCCTTGGTGGCTTACTTCAGGCGCATCAATGCCGACTATCACCAGCGCGCCAGGAATACCGAGTATCACCGCGGCGAGATCAAATACGACTACATGCGCCTCAACTGCGCCAAAACCGTCGGCGCTGCATTCAAGTTTGGGGCGGGCTACAAGGACCTGGAGGTCACCAGCGCCAAGGTTCTGTCCGGACGGCGGGTGGTGGCGGCCGCCACGGCCAACCTCCCCACCGAGATGGCGATGAAGCTCATCAAGGAGTGGGGCAAGCGCGGGTATGGCATGGACGTGGTGCTGTACAAGAAATACGGCGGCTCGACCTATGTGGATCCGCACGAGGACGAAAAGGTGGCCTTCAAGGACCTGCCCAATCGTTTCCCCTCGGTCCTGTCCATGGATTTCCGCAGGGAGCAAGGCGCCTACGAGGACTTCGACAACCTCTTCGCCATGTATCTCCTCTACAACCTGGGCAAGTACAGCGTGCGCGTGAACGAGCAGACGATGCTGCTTGAAATTGAGAAGGACAAGCGTTCAATGGCCTACCCGGAGGCAGCCAGACTTGCCACCCAGAGCGCCAGGTCGGACAGCGAGAATTTCCGCCGCCACATCCCGTTCAGCCAGAGCGGTACAAGGATCGGGGAAACGCCGGACAACACGCACCTCTACGATTTCACTGACAAGGATGCAAGGACGACGAAGCCCTAGGGATGGTGTCCAAGTGCGACACGTGTCGCACTTGGACACCATCCCTAGAGATTGAAGCCACAGTCAGTTCCGACGGCATGCGCCGCTTCAGCGGCTTTCAGCGCCTGACCTGGCGGGCCGCTGCTCACACCTGGGCGGGAGGCAGCACACGGGCCGGGCGGAGGCTCCACCACACCGACAGAAGGCCACCCAGCGCGCGCAGTGCGCACATGGGATGAACGGCACATTGCCGCACCTGCTCGCTGCGGGCTTCGCCGTACAGGCACCAGGTACAGAAGTGCTCGCAGTTATTGCTGAGCAGGCGATAACGGCTTTCGCCCAAGCGCGAGCGCGCCCTTCTGATCGCCTCGATGCCACCATAGCGCGACCGAGGCTCGGCTCTTACCTCGAAGCCGTGGCCGGCAGCAAAGTGCTCCAGGCTTAGCTCTTCCACCGGCCCGGCGTGCGCGCCGCTGCAAAGGCCTGCGTAGTGCACCACGCGGCCACCGCCCACATAGATGCCATGGTGACTGTAGCCACGGCGCTGCGTAACCAGGTGCGCGCCAAGGGGCGGCTCGCCGTCCTCTGCGAGCCGTCGCGGCGGTGCCTGCCGGCTTGCAATGGCACTTCGGATGATGTTCTCGCTCTTCATGACGCACACTCAGAAATCAGGATCGGATGCTGGCAGGAGGGGTAACTGCCTCTGAGGTGCACTATGAGAAACGGGCTTCACGCCTGCTTCGCTCAAATCTCAAATTTTCATCACGGGGCTGACGGACATGAATTCTCGAAAGCTCGGCTGCTTTCGGAAGGCGCGACAGGTTGGCGTATCGACCCTTCAACAGGGGCAGTGTGAGGATGGTGGGGAAATTCACTACCATGACAGAGCAGGCGCCAAGCGGCTCGAGCTCGCGCACAAAGGCAGCCGACGGTTGGTCTGGCGCCAAAAAGGATGTCGTTGCAAGGTCCCTTGCGTTGATTCAACGGGTCTTCGTCTTGCCCCTGGGCCGCATCAGTGTGGTCCGGTCGCAATGGATCCGGCAGCTGAATCCGGATTGGGCGCGGGCCCTCCCACATTGCGCGGGACGCCTGACCGGGTCAGGCGGTCCAACACCGTCTTGCGCTCGATTTCGGCCGCCGCGCGTGCGGTGAAGATCTGGTAGACGTAGCCAATCAAGACCTCTTCCTCATGCATTTTCCGGGTGTCGAGAAATGCCATATGTCCGATCACGCGGCGTTCGCTGTTCAGGATCGGTACGCCGTAGTAGCTTTCGAAATCCTTCTCGCGGGGAAACTGCCGGCCCAGGCCCTCGGGGTGAAAGGTGGGCAGGCCTTCGTTGAACACGGCTTCGCAGGGGGTCCCCGCCAATTCATACTCGAAGTTGTCGCGAAAGCCATTCACGAACCAGAACGCCAGCGTATGGACCCGCCGCGGCGGCCATCCCGTGCATTCGGTCACGAAGGCACACGGCACGTCCAGCGCCGCGGCAAAGTGGCGTACCAGTGCCCGGAAGAAGTCGTCCCCGCAGGTTCCAGTAGTGCCCTCCACGATGTGCTTGAGAATGTCCTCGACCCGCCTGATGCGTGTCACATCGGTGTCTAACCCGACCAGCCGGCCGGGCTTGCCGTTGGCGTGGCGAATGGCACTGGCTAGTGAATCCACCGAGCGGTAGCGGCCATCCTTGTGCAATAGCCTGATCTGCTGCTGGTAGCGTGGTGTCGCTCCCTCCAGGTGTTGTGCAATCGCGGCTTCCACGACGGGCAGGTCGTCCGGATGCACGCGTTGCCGCCAGGCTTGCATGGTGTCCGGCAACTCGTCCTCGTCGAAACCAAGCATGCTCTTCCAGCGCTGCGACAAGCGAACGTCGCCCGTCTGGATATTCCATTCCCACATGCCGTCGTCGGCCGTGCGCATCGCCAGCGCGTAGCGCTCCTCGCTGGAGCGCAGCGCCACCTCGATCTGGGTGCGTTTTTCCGTGGCCAAGTCGAGCGCTTGTTGCAGTGTCTGGACACGTACCTGGAGCTGGGCGAATGCATCCTTCAATTGCCCGATTTCATCCGTGGCAAGGGGAGAGGACGGCACGGGCGATTTTGCCGACCCCTGCGTGCCGGTATGCAGCAGGGTGCCAAGCGGACGCCACAGGAAGAGGTGTAAAGCCGCTGCTGCGGAGGCTAGCATCAGAGCCACGCCGCCGGCGGCGACCAATGCCAGTTCAGCACGCGTACCAGGCGCCCAACCGAAGGCCAGCCAGATAGTCAGCAGCAGGCCGGTCAGCGCTGCCGGCAGGTGTAGCTTCCATCTCAGTCCCATGGCGGATTTTCCTGCGCGATCGAGCCAGGTGTGGTCCGCCTGGCGGTTGTCGATGTAAGTGCACTAAGCATCATGTCAAGAGGGTTATGCGAACGGCGTGCCGCCAAGCGATCGGCGATGCCGCACGGGCCATTCCTAACATAGCGCATGCGCCCATACGCAACCAGTACGGCCTTGATGACGGGCAAGCCGCACCAATCAGGTGTACACCCCGGGTGAACTCCCGGTTGAAATCCACCAGGCGAAATCCATTAACTCCGCGTGAGGGTTTCGTGATCTTTTTCGACCAAAGTAGCAAGAACCACAAGGCGGCGGTAGCGGAGGTGTTTCGTGATGCAAGGTGAGATGAAAAAGGTTCCTTTCTCGACGGCGACCAATGACCCGGCGCGGGTCGGATTGGGGCTTCGCGCGCCGCATTACAGGCAGGTCCTGGCGGAGCGGCCTGCCGTCGGGTGGTTTGAAGTCCATAGCGAGAATTACTTCGGCGATGGCGGCCAGCCGCTGTACTACCTGCAGCGGATACGGGAAGCCTATCCTCTGAGCCTGCATGGCGTCGGCCTCGGCCTAGGGTCGACCGAGTCGTTGGACTGGGCTCACCTGCGGCGCTTGCGCGCACTCGCCGATCGCTTGGAACCCGGCCTGGTATCCGAGCACCTGAGTTGGGGCCGCGTCCCGGGCCGGGCCCTGAATGATCTGCTGCCCCTGCCGTACACGGAGGAAGCGCTTGCGGTGGTGCGTGAGCACGTACATGAGACCCAGGATTGCCTGCGCCGGCAGCTGCTGGTGGAGAATATCTCGAGCTATCTGCAGTTTGCGCATTCGACCATGCCCGAAGCGGAATTCATTGCCGCGCTCGCCCACAGCACGGGCTGCGGCATCCTGCTCGATGTCAATAACGTCTACGTGAATGCGGTCAACAATGGCATCGATCCGCTGGCCTTTCTCGACGCCATTCCAGTGGCGGCGGTGAAGGAAATCCACCTGGCCGGCCATGACCGTGTGGGCCAACTGCTGATCGATACCCATGGCCAGCGGGTCGCTGACCCGGTGTGGGCGCTGTACCAGTACGCAGTGGAGCGCTTTGGTGCGGTGCCCGCCTTGATCGAATGGGATACCGGGATTCCCCAGCTTGCGGTCCTGCTTGATGAAGCCGACATCGCCGCCAGCATCATGGAGACGGCCAATGCCTTCGCTGCATGAACTTCAGCGCAACTTCGCCGGCGCGCTCCTGTCACGGGACCCAGCGCGGCTCAGTGCGGATCTCGTCGCGGGCGGCGCCGCGGCGCACGAGCGGATCGATATCTACGTCAACAACTTGTACCACAATGCTCGCGAAGCCTTGCGCGCGGTGTATCCGGTGGTAGAGCAACTGGTGGGCGAGGCGTTCTTTAACTACGCGGCGGACCAATACCTGCTCGCTTACCCGTCAACAAGCGGGGACATCCAGCAATATGGCGGCAGCCTGGCAACATTCCTTGCGCAATTTGGTCCGGCGGCTTCACTGCGCTACTTGCCCGATGTGGCGAGGCTCGAATGGCTGGTGCATCAAGTGTTCCATGCCGCCGACCACGGACCACTTGCCATCGAACGCCTGGCGGCCGTCGCGCAAGCCGATTGCACGACGCTGCGCTTTATCCTGAATCCGGCCAGCCGCTTGCTGGCGTCTGCGTTTCCAGTCTCGCGGATCTGGCAAGCCAACCAGCCAGGCGCGCAAGACAGCCAGGATATCGACGCCGGCAGCGGCGGCGTCCAGTTGCTGGTCCGGCGCAGTGGCTATACAGTGGAGCTGCTGCCGCTTGACGCGGCGGAGTTCGCGATGCTGCAAGCGCTTGCCGGCGGCCAGACGGTCGAACAGGCTTATGAATGCGCGTTGCGGGTCGATCCCGCCTTCGCACTGGCGGACTTCATCCGGCAGCACATCATGGATGCCACCATCATCGGCTTTGAGACGGAATCGCCTGGCGTGGAGCGCATCGGCTAGCGTGGCGAAATCACCCGGAATGCAAAGATCATGAAGCTGACTATTCTCGGCTGCAGCGGCGGCATCGGTGCTGGCCTGCGTACGACTGCCATGCTGCTCGACGATGACGTGCTCATCGACGCCGGGACGGGCGTGGGCGACCTGACCCAGGACGAAATGGCCCGCATCGATGCCGTGTTTCTGACGCATAGCCACGTGGACCATATCTGCTCGCTGCCGTTGCTTGCGGATGCGGTGGGTGGGCGCCGCCAGGCACCTGTCACGATCTATGCGCTCGAGGCGACAATCGATGCCTTGCGTATCCATCTCTTCAACAATTGCCTTTGGCCCGACTTCAGCGTGCTGCCGAGCGTGGACGCTCCCTACCTGCGCTACCAAGTGGTTAAGCCTGGCGTGACCGTGCAGATCGGAAAGCGGCGCATCACGCCGCTGCCGGCCAGCCATACTGTGCCAACTGTCGGGTATTGGATGGACAGTGGCGTCGCCAGCCTTGTCTTCACCGGCGACACGGGACCCTGCGATGCGCTGTGGGAGGCAGTCAACGCGATCGACAACCTGCGTTATCTGATTATCGAAACTTCCTTCGCCGAACAGGATTGCCATATTGCCAAGGCTTCGCAGCACCTGTGCCCAAGCCTGCTCGCCGGAGAACTGGCCAGGCTGCGGTTGCCAGCCGAGATTTTCATCACCCACCTGAAGCCGCACGACAGCGCGGCCACCGTGGCCGAGATCGGCCGCCTCCTGCCCGATCTGCCGGCCGATCGTCCATTGCGCATGCTGTCGCGAAGGCAGGTTCTTGCATTCTGAGACCTGGTATTGGTATCCGGGTGCGAACGATGGGGCGGCGAGTCAGGCCGGCGCCAGATCCACAGTGAAGGTAGTGCCGCGCCCCAACTCGCTCTCGACGCGTATCTCTCCGCCGTGCAACTCCACGATGCGGCGGCTGATGGCCAGCCCGAGGCCGGCGTTGCCGGTGTTGCCAAACTCGCCGCGATCCACGCGGAAGTAGCGATTGAAGATGTCGTGCAACTCGTCGTCACCGATCCCTTTGCCGGTATCGCGCACCTTCAGTTCCACGCGTTCCCCGACGGGCGCAACGTCGACGCTGATCTCACCCCCTGCCGGGGTATAGCGCATGGCATTCTCGATCAGGTTCTCCAGTACCCGCTCGATCATGCCGATATCTGCCCTCACGGGAGGGCAATCCGCCCGGCATCGCGCGATCAGTGCAAGCTCGCGCTTCTGCGCCGCCAGCGCGAATTTTTGCACCACGTCCTGGGCCAGTTCCGCGAGCGGGAAGGTTTCGATCTGCGGCTGGACTTCGCGCGCCTCCAGCTTGCTCAGGTCGAACAGGTCCTGCACCAGCTTTCCGAGCCGCTCGCAGTGCTTGGCTGCCACCTGTAGGTAGCGGTCTCTCTCCTCGGCCGACAACTCGTCCGACCGGATCAGCAGCATCTCGAGGTAGCCTTGCATCGAGGCGAGCGGCGTACGCAGATCGTGGGACACATTGGCGAGCAGCTCGCGCCGCTGCTGGTCTACCTGGGATAGCTGTGCCAGTAGCGTCACAATGCGCTCCGACATCTCCTGGAAGGCGGCGCTGAGCCGATCGATTTCATCGACCGGCTGTTCCGACGACACCAGTCGGACCGGTTGCGAGAAGCCTCCCGCGCGAAAGGTGTCGATGGACTCGGACAGAACGCGCAGGCGGATTGTCAGGAGCCGGAACACGATCAATGCGGCCAGCAGGCTGAACGCGACGGTGCCGATGATCAGGTCGGTGGCCAGCTCGAGCAGCCGTTGCGTCTCGAGCATCTTTTGCGAGGCAAGAATCATCATCGCGCCGATGGTGATGAACACCACCATCAGCACGGCCGCCAGCTTGCCATACAGCGTGCGGAACATGGTCAGGGCAGCGCTTTCGACGCGCTGCGGAACTTGTAGCCCACGCCCCACACCGTCTGTATGTATTCGGGCTCATTGGGATTGATCTCGATTTTGGCGCGCAGGCGGTTGATGTGCGAGCTCACGGTGTGCTCGTAGCCGCTATGGGTATAGCCCCAGACCTGGTCGAGCAACTGGCTGCGGCTGAAGACGCGTCCCGGGTTCTGCGCGAAATGCAGCAGCAGTTGGAATTCCTTCGCAGTCAGCGTGATGGGCTGTCCGCGTACAGCCACTTCGCGCTTTTCAATGTCGATGCGTAAATCCATTGCCTCGATCATGGTCTGGCCATCCACCGCCGGGTTTACCAGCGTTTCGACCAGGCGGAAGATGGCCTTCACCCGCGCGACCAGTTCCAGCACGCTGAAGGGCTTGGTCAGGTAATCGTCCGCACCCATCTCCAGCCCGAGCACCCGGTCCAGCTCAGTGGAGCGCGCGGTGAGCATCAGGATCGGCGTATAGCGCTGCTCGCTGCGCAGGCGGCGGCATATCTCCAGCCCATCCATGCCCGGCAGCATCAGGTCCAGGATAACGAGGTCGTAAGGTTGGCGAAGCGCCTCTTCCAGGCCGGTCCGGCCTTGGCTGGCAACCTTCACCTCGCATGACAACCCGGCCAGTTGCAGCTTGACCAGCTGGGCGATATCGGCGTCATCCTCGATCACCAGCACATGGCGCGACATGGTTTCTCCTCATCGTGCGGGAAGCACCTGGATGCAGTGTCAGCCACTCCCGTTGGACTCAATCATTCTAGTGCGCCGCGCCCGGCTATCCAACCATGCCAGCGGTGCATCGCGAACCCATGCGTGCCCATCTTCGTCGTGAAGAAAATTTGAGAATTTGGCGAGAGCTGCGTGAGGTCCGCTTTGCATACTGCAGCTCAGAGACAGGCATGACTCCTGTCCGATTCCCAACCTGAATACGGAGTGTGCATCATGAAAAACGAACGGATCATCCGCGGCGCGATCGCCAGCCTGCTGGCACTGGGTGTGGTCGGAACCAGCACCCACGCCATGGCCGCCGCCGGCGACAACGAAAAATGCGCGGGCATTGCCAAGGCCGGCAAGAACGACTGCGGAACCAGCAAGAGCTCTTGCGCCGCTACGGTGAAGACCGACCGCGACGCCGAGGCGTGGGTCCTGGTGCCCAAGGGGACCTGCGAGAAGATCGCCGGCGGTCACTTGCAGATGTCCGAGTTTGCCAAGCCCGGCGGCAAGAGCGGCGTGCTCAGCCCGGCCGCCAAGGCAGCGGGCGCCGCCTGATCCAAGGCCGGAGCCGCCGTGACCATGAGCGCGGCGGCGCTGGATCCAGCCTGCATGGCATGCAACCAGTCGAGGTAGCTCAAATGAAAACGTCATCCAACCCGTGCTCGAAGCCATGGGGCGCCGGCAGCGGCTTGCAGGGCAGGGCGATTGCCGCCGGCACTACGGCCATTCACGCGCTGGAATTCGTGAGCCCCGTGCTTGATCTGGGCATCCGCATTTTCGTGGGCCTGGTGTTCTTCCAGTCGGGCCTGACCAAGATCGCCAGTTGGTCCACCACGCTGGCGCTGTTCGAGAGCGAGTATGCCGTGCCACTGCTGCCACCGGAACTGGCGGCGTACCTCGGTACCGCGGCGGAACTCTGCCTGCCCGTGCTGCTGGTGCTGGGTCTTGGCACGCGGGCATCCGCGCTGGCGCTGTTCGTCTTCAACGCAATCGCGGTGATTTCCTATCCGGGCCTCGGCGAGGTTGGCTTGAAGGATCACCAGTACTGGGGCCTGCTATTGCTGGTGACGCTCTTCCATGGACCCGGCCGGCTCTCGTTGGACTACCTCATCGGGCGCTATGTGTTCCGCTCGATGCCCCGGAGCTAGCGTGGCGTCACTGACCGTCACTGAGCGCCACTGACCCTATTCCATAGCAAGGAGCCGCCATGCGCGCCGAACAGAATATTGTGATCATCGGGGGTGGATTCGCGGGTACCACCCTGGCCCGGTCGCTCGAGAAGTTCGTGGAGCCCTCCACCTGCATAACACTGCTGAGCGAGGAGAGCTACACCACGTTCAATCCGATGCTGGCCGAGGTGGTAGGGGCATCGGTGTTCCCCGAACAGGTGATCGTCCCGATCCGCCAGATGGTCAAGCGCGTGAGGTTCATCATGGGCAGCGTCCAGGACGTCAACTACGCCCAGGGAAAGGTCTCCTGCACGACGCTTGCGGGACCGCGCGAGATACCGTTCGACCATCTGGTATTTGCCTTCGGCACCCGCGCGAGTCTCGCGCTTGTGCCGGGCATGGCCGAACACGCGCTGCCCCTGAAGCTGGTCGGCGACGCGCTGTTTATCCGCAATCGTGTACTGCGCCAGCTGGCCAGGATCGAGCTGGAATCGGATCCTGTCCTGCGCCGGCGGCTCGGCCACTTCATCGTGATCGGCGGCGGCTTCTCCGGCGTTGAGGTGGCGGGCGAACTTGCCGATTACATCCGCAGCGTGCGGCGCTTCTACAAGCGGGTCAGGGATGACGAAGTGGAGGTCAGCATCCTCCACGATACCGGCCGGCTCCTGCCGGAACTACCCGAATCGCTCGGTGTGGCCGCGGCGCGGCTGATGTCCAGGCGCGGCATCAAGGTCAGGCTGGCAACGCGCGCGGCGGGAGTGGATGCGGACGGGGTCACCCTGGGTTCCGGCGAAAGGATCGATGGGGCGACGGTAGTCTGCACCATTGGTACCAAAGCGAATCCGCTTTCCGAGACGCTGGCTCGCCATCTCGGGGTTGCAACCCAGCGCGGCCGCATCGAGACCAACGCCGATATGTCGGTGTGCGGCATGCCGGGACTGTGGGCCATCGGCGATTGCGCGCTGGTACGAAATGCCGCGACCGGACAGTATTCGCCACCGACTGCCCAGTTTGCCGTCGCGCAAGCGCGCCAGCTGGCTGCCAACGTGGCCGGACAGATCGGGCAGCGGGGCAGTGAACCGTTCTCATACCAGAGCAAGGGGTCGATGGCGACCATCGGGCACATGAAAGGGGTCGCCTGCGTCTATGGCGTCAATCTGACCGGCTTGCCTGCCTGGCTCATGTGGCGCGCGCTGTATCTGATGCGGATGCCTACGTTTGGCCGCAAGGTGCGGATCCTGGTCGAGTGGACGTGGGCGATGTTTTTCCACACCGACATCACGCACCTGCGCTTTACCCGTACCGGTGACGCGGACGAAGCGCCAACGGGTCCGGCCAGCGTCGCACGGGAAGCCCCGCAAGCTGATTCCGGCCCGCGCCACGCTGCCGCCGCCACGTCCCAGCACCGCCCCACGCTTGACACCGGCGTGCGGAACGCTGCTATCGAGCTTTGACGAACGCCGACGAACGCTGACAGGAGAAAACCATGCAGAAAGGAAAATCAACCATCGTCACCGGTTCAAGCAGCGGCATCGGGCTGGGTATTGCCCGGGCGTTTGCCGCCCAGGGCGCCGCTCACGGCCTGGCCGCCTCGCCGTTCAAGACGCGATATGGTGCCGCCAGGCATGGGCTGATCGGCCTATCGAAAACGGTCGCGCTAGAGGTTGCGGAGCACGGTATCACCAGCAACACGATCTGCCCGGGCTATGTCAAGACGCCACTGGTCGAACAGCAGATAACCGACCAGGCTCGGGCGCGCAAGATTACCCCGGCGGACGTGGTGCGTGACGTCATGCTGGTGCACCAGGCGCGCAAGGCCTTTGTCTGCATCGAAGAGCTCGCCGCGCTCGCGGTCTTTCTTGCCTCGGACAACGCGGCATCGATGACGGCCGCCGCGCTCGCGATGGACGGTGGCTGGACGCAACACTAAGGGGCGGGACATGTCTGCGAAACCAAAGAGATCGCCGAGCGGGGCGCAAAAATCCGTTGCGCTGGCCTTGCAGGGCGGAGGCGCCCACGGCGCCTTTGCGTGGGGCGTGCTCGATCGCCTGCTGGAGGACGGCCGCCTGGCGGTGGAAGGTGTCAGCGCCACCAGCGCGGGCGCGATGAATGCGGCGGTACTTGCCTATGGCCTGCTGGAAGGAGGGCCGGAGCGCGCGCGGCTGGCGCTGCACGACTTCTGGCGCGATATCGCCAGCGTGGCTGAAATGAGCAGCCCATTTCGCCTGCTGCCGTGGGAGAAGCTGATGCATAAAGGGTTCGGGCTCGATCATTCGCCCATGTACCTGATGACGGACATGATGTTGCGCGTCCTGTCCCCATACCAGTTCAATCCGTTGAATCTCAACCCGCTGCGCGACGTGCTCGACAGACATGTCGACTTCGGGGCATTGAACAAGCACTGCCCGATCCAACTCTACCTTTGCGCTACCAACGTCGAGACTGGCAAGGTCCGAGTCTTCTCCCGGGAGGACATATGCATCAAGGCGGTACTGGCCTCGGCCTGCCTGCCATTCCTGTTCCAGGCGGTCGAGATCGACGGGGAGCATTTCTGGGACGGCGGGTATGTCGGCAACCCGGCCATTTTCCCGCTGATCTACAACTGCGGCACGCGGGACGTGGTGATCGTGCATATCAACCCGATCGAGCGCAAGGGCGTACCGACTACGGCGGCCGAGATCTTGAACCGCATCAACGAGGTGAGCTTCAACTCATCGCTGATCCGCGAGCTTCGCGCCATCGCCTTTGTCACCACGCTGATCCAGGACGGCAAGATCGACCGTGCCGATATGAAGGAGATGCTGATTCACTCCATCTGCTCCGACAAGACGATGGGAGAGCTCGGTGTGTCCAGCAAGCTGAATGCGGACTGGGGCTTCCTTTGCTTCCTGCGCGACAAGGGCCGGGCAGAGGCGGACGCCTGGCTCGGCAGGCACTACGAATCGATCGGCCAGCGTTCAAGCATGGATATTCACAAGGAGTTTCTCTAGGCAGGAGCGCCATGCACGCATGACGGCCCCGCCTGGCCATTCTGAACCCAAGGAGATCATCATGAAGATCCAGCACCAGTATCAACGCGCCGCGTGGCAGCGTGCCGCCGCCGGGGGCATGTTCGTTGTCGCACTGTCGCTCACGGCATTTGCCGTGCAGGCGGGCGAGTGCCCCGGTGGCCAGAGAGTCGCCGACGGCCAGGGCCAAAAGCCCGGCCCCATGGCTCCCAAGGACGTAAGCGATACCGTCCGCGCTTCGACCGACCTGTCGAAGGAGCCGGTGGCCTTGCCGGGGCGGCTGCTTCGCCTGCGCCAGTTGGACGTCAAGCCGGGCGGGATCGTGCCATGGCATAGCCATAACAACCGGCCTGCGATCATCTACATCGTCTCCGGGGATATTGTCGAGTACGCCAGCAACTGCGCGGTACCGATCGTTCACAAGGCGGGCGAAGCAACCACCGAGAGGAACGGCACGTCGCATTGGTGGAAGAACGAAAGCAGTGCGCCGGTCGTGCTGCTGTCTTCGGACCTGTTTCCGGTAGAAACCAAGTCGGATGCGCACATGATGTAGTTAGTGTACTGATGCCCTCCGACATTCACCTGCCCTGGTGCGCTGGAGTGATCCGATCATGAACGCCATGCTGCTCAGCCTTGCTTATGGCATTGCCTTCCTCTGTGCCGGCGTGATGGGATTCGCCATCCAGCGCGGGGGCACCTGCACTGTGGCGGCGATGAACGAAATCATCGATACGCGCGGTTTCAGCCGGCTGCTCGCCATGATCGAGGCATCGGTCTGGGTCTGTGGCGGACTGCTGGTCGCGCAAGTGCTCGATCTGCTGCCCATCATGCCGGGCGGGTACCGTGCCGATAGCCTGACAGTGGCCGGAGGTGCCTTGCTGGGGTTGGGCGCGCTGATCAACGGCGCCTGCGTTTTCGGTGCGATCGCGCGCCTGGGCTCGGGGCAATGGGCCTATCTTGCGACGCCGCTCGGCTTCTATGCAGGCTGCCTCGGCTTCGCCGCATGGTGGCCATCACCCGCGTACCGGGCGCTGGAGACTGGCTCACCGGTATTGCGTGCGTCTTCGGGGGTTGCTGCGCTATTCGTACTGTTTGTTGCCTGGCGGGTGATTCGCCCGTTCCTGCCTGGGCGCTCGGCCGGGGCTGTGGCGGGGCTGGCCACCCGCATCTGGCAACCGCATACCGCGACCACGGTGATCGGCATCACTTTCCTGCTCATGATGTTGCTGGCAGGTGCGTGGTCATACACGGACGTGCTTGCCGAGTTGGCCCGGGGGATGGCCAGTGGCATCATCCCGCGCGGCGTGTTGGGGCTGGCATTGCTCGGTGGGGCTATGTTGGGCGGCATGACGTCGGGCGGCCTCCGCGCTACCTCGGTGTCGCTCGGGCAGATGGCCCGGTGCTTTCTGGGCGGTGCCATGATGGGGTGGGGCAGCCTGCTGATTCCCGGCGGTAATGACGGTCTCCTGCTGGTGGGGATGCCGCTGCTGTGGCCTTATGCGTGGCTGGCGTTCGCGGCAATGTGCCTTGCCATTGGCAGCGGCCTGCTAATCCGGCGCCTGCTGGGCGAACCGGCTACCCGAGGCGATGGCGGGTGACGCCAATCCAGCCGGCAGCCGTATGTGCAACACAGCTAAAGGAGGCCGTATGGGCCACAAGGCGGGAAACGCAACGGTCGTCTGCACCGTGATCGGTGCGGTGCTGATTGCGATCCAGCAGAACACGCACCTGCTGCCGGGTTCGAGGGGGGCTTTTGCCCTCGACAGGGAGCGCTGCTTCGGCGTGGTGCGTGCCGGAAAGAACGATTGCGGCACCGCGACGCATGCCTGCGCCGGCCAGGCGCGCCGGGATGCGGCGGGCGCCGAATGGCTCATGTTGCCGGCTGGCACGTGCGTGAAGATTTCCGGCGGCGAGTTGAAGCCGGTTGCATTGTGACGCGCGCCCAGGCGCAGCGCTCAGTGGCGGCCCGGCGCCCACTTGCCGCACGCGTGAGGAGCGCGATGGCTACGTATGGGCAACGGATGGCGGCGTGGCTTGGTACGGGCCGCAAAGGCATGCAGTTTCCGCCGCGAGTGCGGCTGGAACTGGAGCGCGAGCAATATCACAGCGAGCTGCTTGTGACATCCGTCCAGCTCCTGATCGCGGCGCTGCTTGCCTTTCTTTACGTTGGTACGCCAGCGGGATTCTCGCCGGATGCGCCAATCCGGGCAGTGCCCCTTGGCTTGACGTCGTTCGTGGTGCTGGCGCTGGCCCGACTCTATCTTGCCGTGACCGGGCAACTCGCCCGCTGGATGGTGGGGCTTACCATCGTTGCGGAAATGGCGGTGCTGATCTTCGTCATCTGGGCCTACCATCTCCAGTATGAGCAGCCTCCCCAGATCTTTTTGAAGAGCACGGAGTTTGCGTACATCTTCATCCTGATTGCCCTGCGTGCCTTGCGTTTCGAGCCTGCCTGGGTGGCGCTGTCCGGGTTGACGGCTGCATTGGGCTGGCTGCTACTGCTGCACTACGCGCTGGCGCATGCAACCGGCAACCCCGTTACCTGGGACTATGTGACGTCCCTGCGTTCAAGCCAGATCCACTACGGCGGCGAGTTTGACAGGCTGCTCTCGATCACGATGGTCACGGCGGTACTGGCCCTTGCGCTGGCACGCGCCCGCAGCTTTGTCGTGAAATCGCTGAGAGGGCAGCAAGCCGTTGCGGACCTGTCGCTGTTCTTCGATGACTCCGTCGCGCATCGCATCACGGATTCGGAGTCGGCTGTGATGGCCGGTCACGGCGAACTGCGCGAGGCGGCCATCCTGTTCCTGGATATGCGAGGCTTTACCCGAGCATCTTCCATGCTGACCCCGGCCGAACTGATCAGGCTGCTCGGCGAGTACCAGGGCTTGCTGGTGCCGATCGTCAAGGCGCACCACGGCAGCATAGACAAATTCATGGGCGACGGGATCCTGGCGAGCTTCGGCGCCGTCAGCCAGGACGAGCATTACGCCGCCAACGCGCTGCGCGCGATTGACGCCATCATGGCGGCGGTGGGCGAGTGGCGCGCACGCCGGCAAGCCCGGGGGCAGATCGCGCCGGATGTCGGGGCAGGTACGGCCAGCGGCCAGGTTTTGTTTGGCATCATCGGCCACGGCACGCGGCTCGAATATACGGTGATTGGAGATGCGGTGAATCTTGCCGCCAAGCTGGAGAAGCAAAACAAAGCCGAGGGCACGCGGGGATTGACCACGCGCAGCATGTACGAACGGGCTCTGGAGCAGGGCTACAAGGGGCAAAAACCGGTGCGGTGTGGTCGCGCGATCGGCGGCGTGGTGCCGCCGGTCGATCTGGTTGTGCTGTCCGAAGGGGCCAACTCGTAGAGCGAACTGGGTTTCGCCACAAAAAGCTGGGCTGCGTTCAGCAACCAGCCGAGCCGTGTTGCCAGATCTTCTTGCGATCGCGGTGTCTGGCGATCTCGCGCAGTGAAATCCGATTGCGCGGATGCCGGCGTCGAGTGCCCTGCATTATGGAGCCTGAATCACTCTTTTCTTCCGCCCGTTCTAGTGTGGGAGTCTTGTTCTATACGTGGGCGAACATCAGTTGCCGATCAACAGGCAGGACTGTGCTTCCTTTCGTATAAGTCCATGTATTTCATAGGGAATCCTGAAAATTTGGCCGCGCCCGTGGCTTGCGGGAGTTCGAAGTCAAGCGGACAAAGTTCAAGGTTGAGTGAATCTCGACAGCCGGAGGAAGGGTAAACACGTATCAAGTCGCTGACTTGAAAACGTAAACCCCCGTCCCTATAATTAGCACTCGTCGGGCATGAGTGCTAACAGGCCTCGTCCGGCGCACCAATTCTGCTGGCCGTTAGTGCTGGCGGCCAATTTTGTGAACCTTAAATCACTTTTTGTACCAAGGAGTCCGTATGAATCTGCGTCCTTTGCACGACCGCGTGATCGTCAAGCGTCTGGACAATGAAACCAAGACCGCTTCCGGCATCGTGATTCCCGACAATGCTGCCGAAAAGCCTGATCAAGGTGAAGTGCTGGCCGTGGGCCCCGGCAAGAAGGATGACAAGGGCGCTTCGATCGCTCTCGACGTCAAGGTGGGTGACCGCGTGCTGTTCGGCAAGTATGCCGGCCAGGCCGTGAAGGTGGATGGCCAGGAACTGCTGGTCATGCGCGAAGAAGACATCATGGCTGTGGTGAACAAGTAATCCACGCACCCCATTCGTACAGATTTAGGAGATTCAGAACATGGCAGCTAAAGACGTAGTATTCGGCGACGCCGCCCGTGCCAAGATGGTCGAAGGCGTGAACATTCTCGCCAACGCAGTCAAGGTTACCCTGGGCCCGAAGGGTCGTAACGTTGTGCTGGAGCGCAGCTTCGGCGGCCCGACCGTGACCAAGGACGGCGTGTCCGTGGCCAAGGAAATCGAGCTGAAGGACAAGCTGCAGAACATGGGCGCGCAAATGGTCAAGGAAGTGGCTTCCAAGACCAGCGACAACGCCGGTGACGGTACCACTACCGCAACCGTGCTGGCCCAGTCGATCGTGCGCGAAGGCATGAAGTACGTTGCCGCCGGCATGAACCCGATGGACCTGAAGCGCGGCATCGACAAGGCTGTGGTGAACGCGGTCGAAGAGCTGAAGAAGCTGACCAAGACCACCACCACCAGCAAGGAAATCGCCCAGGTTGGCTCGATCTCCGCCAACAGCGACGAAGTGATCGGCAAGCTGATCGCTGAAGCGATGGACAAGGTCGGCAAGGAAGGCGTGATCACCGTGGAAGACGGCAAGTCGCTGGCCGACGAGCTGGAAGTCGTGGAAGGCATGCAGTTCGACCGCGGCTACCTGTCGCCGTACTTCATCAACAACCCGGAAAAGCAAGTTGTCGCCCTGGACAACCCGTT
Organism: Burkholderiaceae bacterium 16; assembly: GCA_000955785.1. Classification (GTDB taxonomy): domain Bacteria; phylum Pseudomonadota; class Gammaproteobacteria; order Burkholderiales; family Burkholderiaceae; genus Cupriavidus. Next base: position 48,805 of record JYOD01000057.1, on the reverse strand, counting down.
CGTGCTGCTGTTCGACAAGAAGATCTCGAACATCCGCGACCTGCTGCCGGTGCTGGAGCAAGTGGCCAAGTCGGGCCGCCCGCTGCTGATCATCGCTGAAGACGTCGAAGGCGAAGCCCTGGCGACCCTGGTGGTGAACAACATCCGTGGCATCCTGAAGACCGCTGCTGTCAAGGCTCCGGGCTTCGGCGACCGCCGCAAGGCCATGCTGGAAGACATCGCCATCCTGACCGGCGGCGCAGTGATCGCCGAGGAAATCGGCCTGACGCTGGAAAAGGCAACCCTGCAAGAACTGGGTCAAGCCAAGCGCATCGAAATCGGCAAGGAAAACACCATCATCATCGACGGCGCCGGCGACGCAGGCTCGATCGAAGCACGCGTGAAGCAAATCCGTGCCCAGATCGAAGAAGCGACCTCGGACTACGACCGTGAAAAGCTGCAAGAACGCGTGGCCAAGCTGGCCGGCGGCGTTGCGGTGATCAAGGTCGGCGCAGCCACCGAAGTCGAAATGAAGGAAAAGAAGGCACGCGTGGAAGATGCACTGCACGCAACCCGTGCAGCCGTGGAAGAAGGCATTGTCCCCGGCGGCGGTGTGGCCCTGCTGCGCGCTCGCGCTGCCATCGCCAACCTGACCGGCGACAACGCTGACCAGAACGCCGGCATCAAGATCGTGCTGCGCGCTATGGAAGAGCCGCTGCGCCAGATCGTGCTGAACGCTGGTGAAGAAGCTTCGGTCGTCGTGGCCAAGGTCATCGAAGGCAAGGGCAACTACGGCTATAACGCCGCCACCGGCGAGTACGGTGACCTGGTGGAAATGGGCGTGCTGGACCCGACCAAGGTGACCCGCACCGCGCTGCAGAACGCTGCTTCGGTCGCTTCGCTGATGCTGACCACGGATTGCGCCGTGGCAGAACTGCCGAAGGACGACTCGGCTCCGGCAATGCCGGGCGGCATGGGTGGCATGGGCGGCATGGACGGCATGATGTAAATCTGCCGGCCTGCCAACCTGGCAGCCTGCTTTACCCGCATTACCCGTAGTAACAAAAACCCCCGCTGGCGTGAGCCGGCGGGGGTTTTTGCTTGTGGCGGCGCCTCGTGCCCGAATATTCAGATATGCCCGGCGCATGCCCTGGACTGATTTCCACATCGCGGTAGCCAGCTGGGATCCCTCGATGTTTCAGTGACGAATCATCCCTCCGGGGGATTTCTGTTTGGCGCCGGCAAGACTAAAAATGCAAGTAAGAAACCAGCCGGCAGCGCGCGAGAGCGTGGTGCCCGCGTGGGGCTCCTTGCCGGCAAGGGTAGCAAGCCAGGCGACTGTAGTCCACAGGGAAGCTGGTCCGGATTGTGGCCGTTTTGCCTGATTCTCTGATGCGTGAGAGTCGACTGTCATGTGATTTCAACCAGTGGTCGATGTCCTATGTCCAAATCCAGAAAACAGAAAGTACGCGGCGTCATTCTCCCCATGGTCGGCCTGACCCTTGCAGTTCTGCTTGGCATGGCTGGACTGGTTATCGACCTTGGCGGGCTGTTCGTGGCGAAAACCGAGTTGCAGTCGGCTCTAGACAGTTGTGCACTCGCTGCGGCAGAGGAGTTGGACGGCGCGTCCGATGCGCTGGCGCGAGCCGCCAGTGCGGGGATCACTGCGGGAAACGCCAACCGCGTGAGATACCAAAAAGCATCCGCATCCATCGCGTCGTCGGAAATCGCCTTTAGTGACACGCTGACTGGCGCCTTCAGCGCCGGATTCTCGCCAGCAGCCAATGCCCGCTATGCCAAATGCAGCCACACGACAAGCGGCATCGTGGCCTATCTTATCCAACTGATTGGTGGCGCTTCCAGCAATGCGGTAGCCGCAGTGGCCGTGGCGACGCGTTCCCATGCGCAAAGCTCGTGCCCGATCCCCGTTGGTTTGCGGCCCAAGGCTGGAGGCACAGCGCCGGATTACGGCTTCCAGGTTGGCGAATGGGTGACTGTGCTGTACGACGGCAACAAGACCGCAAGCCCGGGAGAGATGGGATGGTACAACCTCGACGGCTCGACGAACGCCAACGAGACCAAGACGGAGATGAGTGTGGGTTACTGCGGCTCCAGTCTCAACGATAAGGTTGGCACCCCAGGAGCAAAAGTAGCCGTTGACGATCAATGGAATGCGCGCTTTGGCATCTACAAGAACAACGGGGATATGAGCGCCATGCCCCCGGACTTTACCGGCTACGCTTATACCTCGGCAAACTGGAAAAATGCCGTTCCGCAGAACGCATTCAGTGGCACGAAAGCGGCAGGCTCGGATCCCACTGCCGCCAATTTCAAAGCGAAGCGGCTGGCATATGCCAACTATGCGGATACGGGCACCCAGGTCAATGCGGGAGACAATATCACTGGACTGAATATGAAAGGGGGCTACAAGACGCTGGCCACGAATGGGTCGGGCGGTGAGCTCCAGACGCATGGAATGAGCCGCCGCCTCGTATTGGTGCCCGTGATCTCCGCCGCTTCCACAATCCAGGATTTTTCCTGCATGCTGATGCTGCAGCCAATCAGCGGGCCGACCGATTCGGTCCAGTTTGAATATCTGGGTAACGCGGGCAACCTGAACAGTCCCTGCACAAGCAATGGACTGGCGGGGGGGAGCGCGGGACCCTTGATTCCTGTTCTTGTCCAGTAGGAGCGGATAATGAAGACCCGACAAAAAGGCGTGGCGCTGGTCGAACTCGCCATCACGCTCTCGTTGCTGCTGGCGATCACGTTTGCGATCACCGAGTTCGGCCGCGCAATCTACACTTACAACACCCTGGCCAAGAGCACGCGCGATGCGGCGCGCTATCTGAGTACGCAAGCCGCGGGTAACGCGTCGGCACGGACCACGGCGACGAACCTCGCCGTGTACGGCAAGCCTACGATCAGCGGATCACCAACGCCCCTGGTGTCTGGCCTGACACCCAGCATGGTTTCCATCTGCGACGCTTCCATGTCGGCGTGTACCTCCAATAAATTCCAGGGCAGCAATCCGGCGATCAACACGGTGACAGTCTCGATCACTGGCTATACGTTCTCGCCCATCCTGGATCTGCTGGGCTTTACCCGCTTCTATACCGGTGGCAAGTCATCCATTGCCTCGATCTCCTTCGGGAATATCTCCGTGACTATGAGGCAGTCCTATGAATAGGCGACAAAGCGGCACGACAGCGGTGGAATTTGCCATTTGCGCGGCACTCTTCTTCACCGTGATATTGGGGATACTGGAATTCGGACGCGTGCTCTACAACTGGAACGCCGTTGCCGAGGCAACACGCTGGGGCGCCAGGCAGGCAGTGGTCTGCAATGCTGGCTCGTCGTCGGTGCTGAGCAAGATGCAGGCGATCATGCCGGGCCTTACTGCCTCGAACGTGTCGGTGAACTGGTATGGACCTGGCGGGACCGTCAGTACAACCTGTGACAGCAGCAACTGTACCGGTGTGGCAGTCAGCGTTAACGGCCTGACGATTTCACCAATATCACCGGTAGCCTGGATTGGCTTCACGAACCTGGCGGTGCCTGGCTTCTCGACCTACCTTCCGCGGGAAATCATGGGGCAGGACGCGGGAAGCAGCAGCGTTTGCGGTGCCTAGTCCGTTGCCTTGGGAGTGCTGATCGGCGGCACAGCGTCCTCGCTCGCGGACTGCTTGCGGCACGCTGGGCAGATTGTGACAGGTCGAGGGGCTCAGATCTCGACGGTGAAGCACCAGTCGAATGCAGGATTCTCAGGGGCGCAGGTCTTGCGCCGCACGTAGCCGCGAGGGTTACAAACCACGCGCGCGTTGTCCAGGCAGTAATCGAAGCCGGTATGGGTATGGCCGTGGATCCACAGATCGGCTTGCGCCACCAGGTCCGGGCGTCGCGAAATGAAGCCGCCTGAAACCAGGTCATGTGAGAAGCGGGGGTCCAGGCTGCCGAGATCGGGAGCGTGGTGGGTGACGACCACTGTCTTTCCCGCAAAGGGCTCGGCCAGCCGCGCGCCCAGCCAGGCACTGGCAGCCTGATGACGCTCCAGGGCGTCGGCCGGGGTGAAGTGGCGCCGCCGGCCGTCAGTACCGGTGATCTCGATCAGACGATGATCCAGCATGGCGCCGGCGCAGGCAAGCATCGAATCGTCGCGTCGGTCGATGCCAAACAGCGTGTAATCGGTCCACCAGGTGATGCCGATCACGCGTACGCGTTCGCCCCCGGGGCTGCCAAAATCTGCGGTGGCGCCGTTCAGCAAGCGAACATGCGGCGCTTCGCTTGCGGCCTGGGCCATCTCCGTATCGACCTGCTCGAAGGCGCTTTCGTAGTATTCGTGATTGCCGGGCACATAAACCACCGGATCGCTGAACGTGCGCGCAGCCCAGTCTATGCCGGCGCGGCCATTGGCGATGTCGCCCGCCAGCACCACCAGATCGGCCGGGCAGGCCGGAATGACGTCGGGCAGGTCATGTTCGAGATGCAGATCGCTGAGGATACGGATTCTCATGGGAACTCCAGGCCGCCGGACATGGTTGCCGCGAGCAGATGCCTAGCGATTCTTCAGAAAAGCCAGCGTCCGGTCAAGAGCCAGGGCGCCAGGCGGCGCTGCCTGAGCGCACTCAGGCAACACGGCTGCCCAGTCGCAACCGGGAGGGCCGGGCGGCAAGGCAGGCACTGGCCGTGCCCGCTGATGCCGCAGGCCAGAGCCGGGGGCACCTTGCCAAGATGCCAGGTTTGCAGCCGTGGCGCTTTGCCAGTGCCGTCAGCCGCTGTGCTCGCCAGCCTGCGCGACCGGTGCCGGATCGCTGTCCTTGCGGGACGCATGCGCCAGCTCTTCACGCAACGCATCGAGTTCCCGGGCCAGGACGAGCCTCACGGTCTTGAGGCGGCGGATCTCATCGTCGCGTCGTCTTAGCACCTGCTGTGCCTGTGTCAGGCGCCGTTGTAGATAGGCAAGCTGTTCTTGCTCCTTTCTCTGGCCTTCCAGACCGCATTTGACCAGTGCGCGGATCCGCTCCGCAAGTTCCGGGTAACGATTGTGAATGGTGGAATTGGATAGTGCCGCTTCTTCCGCAACCGCGGCAATGCTGAGTTCCCGATCTGCCGGGATGCGCACCGGCTTGCCCTCTAGGATACGGGTAATCGCAGCTTCTATTTTGCTACTTGTGGCTTTCGTGCCCATTGCTTGACTCCCCCATGCAATTTGTCTGTAGCAACATCGGCGACGCAGCTTCGGATCATGCCGCCTGGCAGTGCGCGGGATTTTATTTCTTGCCTTCCGCCTCGCGCATGAAGCTGTGCCACCAATCGAGACCTCGACTGCAACCTCACACCATCGCGCCTCCTTCCGCCGCGATCCTGGCATGCACGAAAAAAACCCGGGACGCGGCCGGGTAACGGGCTGTGCTCCGGCCGGAGCCGGGCGACATCCCGGGGGTCTGGTTATCCCACGGGTGGCATCGCGCTGCGCACCTCAGCCTCCCTGGCCCGCCATGGTTGGCAGCAGCACGCGGTAGATCTGGATGAATGCTGGTCCAAGCAGAACCAGCAACAGCGTCGGAAAGATCAGGAAGATCAGCGGAAACAGGAGCTTCAGCGCGATCTTCGCCGCCTGTTCCTCTGCGCGCATGCGGCGCTTGGTGCGTAACGTATCCGACAGTACCCGCAGCGATTCGCCGAGGCTGGTGCCATAGCGGTCCGCCTGGATCAACATGGACGCAAATTTGTCGACATCTTCGACGCCGGTCCGCAGTGCGAGATTGGCCAGGGCCTTGTCTTTGGCAAAGCCGGACCGCAGTTCGAGCAACATGAGCTGGAGCTCGTCTGCCATCACCGGGCAGCGCAGCTGGAGTTCGTCAGCCACGCGCATCAGCGCTGCATCGAGGCCGAGCCCGGCTTCGACGCAGACCGTCAGAAGATCGATCGCGTCGGGAAACTCCTCGAACACTGTCCGCTTGCGAATTTCGGCCTTTCGCGCCAGGAACGCGTTGGGCAGGTAATAGCCGATTGCGCACACAACCGCCAGCGTTGCCACCATCTCATATTGTCCCTTGATCAACTGGGTGCTGCCAAGCAGGCTCAGCGCCAGCAGGGGCAGGACGATCGCCAGCACGGTCTTGGCGGCGAAGTACACCGTGCCAGCGGAGGCAGCACGCCAGCCCGCATTCATGAAGCGCACGCGCAGTTGCGAATTTTCCCAGCCTTCCTTCGGCAGAGAGAGGCGCGAGACCGGCTTTGCCCATTGCTCCAGCTTCTCCACCCAGGCGTTAGGCTCCCCGGCGCCTGGCGCCGTGCCTGCCGCGCCGGCGATCTGGCCGACACGGCCATGCGCCCGGCTAGGCGAAAACAGCAATAGCAGGCCCAGCGCCGCGCCGAATGCCGCCACGAAGATAAGGGCCAGCAGCAGGAGCTCCCCGTGATTGATGCCTTGCATGATCATTTCCCCCAGTAAGAATTGCCGCTCTTGTGTGTTGCGCGGTTCGCCCTCAGACCCGGATCCGGATGATCTTGCGCATCCAGATCACGCCGAGGACCATCGAAGTAAGCGCCGTACCGATCATCTTCAGGCCGATCGGGTCTGTCCAAAGCACCTCCATAAAGCCCGGATTCACGACAAGGATCAGGGCGGCGGTGCCGAATGGCAGCAGTCCCAGGATCCATGCCGAAAGGCGGCCCTCAGCCGACAACACTCGGATCTTGTCGAACAGCTTGAGACGCTCGCGCACCAGCGAGCTGATGGTGTCGAGGATTTCCGCAAGGTTGCCGCCGCTCTCGCGCTGGATCAGCACCGCGATCACAAAGTAACGAAGGTCGCCGATGGGAACGCGCATGGCCAGATTGGTCAATGCTTCATCAAGGCCGACGCCGTAGTTGATTTCGTCGAACGTCGTGCGGAATTCCGGCCCCATCGGCTCTTTCAGCTCATGTCCCACCGTGCCGATCGCACCGGAGAAGGAGTGTCCGGCTCGCAGCGCGCGGCTTAGCATGTCGACCGCATCCGGCAACTGCGACTCCAGTCGCTTCAAGCGCGTGCTGCGCAGCGATGCCACCCGCCAGAGTGGCAGCAGCGCGGCGAGCAATGCGATCAACATCACCAACGTGAACGGCAGCGGGACAAACGGGCCCAGGGAGAGCGTGCATAGGGCGGCAAAGCCGCAGTACCCGAACAATTGTCCAACCGACCAGGTTGTACCGGATTGCTCGAGCCAGCGGTCCAGCGCGCCAATGCGTGGCAGTTTCATCAGCCAGCGCTGGAACAGCGGGGAATTGCTGAGCATGCGCTCCTTGAGGATCGAGAGCTGTTCCGGCCGCAGCTGCCCGCCCGCAGACAGTGAGCGTATCCGCGCCTCGATCCGCTTGGCGGCGGGCCCGTGGTAGTTGTTCCACCACAGATAGATGCCTTCGATGCTGAGGACGACCGCAGCGAAAACCAAGATGGCGAAAGCATAGAAGACGTAGTTCATTTTTTCCGCTCCCCGAAATGGCAATATTGCAGCCGGGCATGGCGTGGTGGCGCCATGGGAGTCCTGGCGTGGCGGCGCAGTGCTGCCGCGCCACCGGCCAGTCTTGCAAGGCAAGCCAGGACCCTTGCATGCTCACCAATGTGCTCACGCATGTTCAGGCTTCGAAACGCCTGGCCGGATCAAACGTTTCGTCCGGCAGCCCGACTCCGAACACGCGCAAGCGCTCGGCGAACTTCGGGTACACGCCGGTCGCGCGGAAATGGCCGCTGACGGTGCCGTCCTGCGCGACGCCGGTGCGCTGGAAGGTGAAGATTTCCTGCATATTGATGATCTCCCCTTCCATGCCGGTGATTTCCTGGATACTGATGATCTTCCTGCGGCCATCGGTCATGCGCGCTGCCTGGACGATGACGGTGATCGCCGACGAGATCTGTTGCCGTATCGCTTTCGGGGGCAGGTTGAGGCCAGCCATGCTGACCATGTTCTCCAGGCGGGTCAGTGCGTCGCGCGGCGTATTGGCGTGGATGGTCGTCAGCGACCCTTCATGGCCGGTATTCATCGCATTGAGCATGTCAAGTGCCTCGCCGCCGCGCACTTCGCCCAGGATGATGCGATCCGGCCGCATCCGCAGCGCATTGCGCACCAGCGCGCGCTGCGTGATTTCCCCTTTTCCCTCGATGTTCGGCGGACGTGTCTCCAGGCGCAGCACATGTGGCTGGCGCAGCTGGAGTTCGGCAGCGTCCTCGATGGTGACGACACGCTCGGTCTCTGGAATGAAGCCCGACAGGACATTCAGCAAAGTGGTCTTGCCGCTGCCGGTGCCGCCTGACACCAGGACATTGACTTTCGCATGCGCCAGCGCCTGCAGCAGTTGCGCCATCGGGCCGGTCAGGCTCTTGAGTGCGACCAGGTCGGACACCTGTAGCGGCGTGACCGCGAATCGCCGGATCGACAGCAGCGGGCCGTCGATTGCGGAAGGCGGAATGATGGCGTTGACGCGCGAGCCGTCGGGCAGCCGGGCGTCCACCATCGGACTCAGTTCGTCGATACGCCGGCCGACGCGGGAGACGATCTTTTCGATCACCTTCATCAGGTGGACGTCATCGTAGAAGGCGATGTCGGTCAGCTCGAGCTTGCCGCGGCGCTCGACATAGGTCTGCCTGGCGGTGTTCACCAGGATGTCCGATACCGTCGGGTCGTTCAGCAAGGGCTCTAGCGGGCCGAAGCCAAACATCTCATCGAAGATGTCGCCGATCAGCTGGCGGCGTTCGTTATCGTTCAGCAGGATGCGTTCCTCGTCGACAATGCAGTTGACCAGTGTGCCGATCTCGCGTCGAACCTGCTCCTGGGGATACCTGGTGAGCCGTTCCAGTTCAACCCTGTCCAGCACCATTTCATGGACGCTCTTCTTTACGTCCCGATAGGCGGCCTGGCTGGACACGGCATGCAATGCCGCGTGGCCGTTCATGGTGACGGGCGGGTGTGCCGGCAGTGACAGTTGTTCGCGGATCGACATGATGGACTCCAATTCGGTAGGCAAGTCAGGCAATGTTGGCGGGCGTTGGCTTTGCCCGCAGGAACAGTCTGCGTAGCGGCGAGGTGTCGGCTGCTTGTGTCTTGCGGTCGCCAGGCGCGGCCATGAGGGCCGTCCCCAGCGAGAGCAAGGCGCGCGCGATCGCGCTGCGCTTATGCTCCTTGGTAACCGGGACGCCGTGGCTGATTGCCAGGTCGGTTACCGAGGGGTCGTCGGGCAACATGTGGAAGATCTTCATGCCGAACACGTTCTCAAGCGTGGCGCGCGGCAGTTCGTCCCGGCGCCCGTGGCGATTGACCACGACGCGAATCTTTTCGTTGCCGTAGTGAAGGGCGTGGAGGATGTCGAGCAGGCGCCGGCCAGTTCGGGCATAGGCGATGCTTGGCTGCACCAGCACGCAGATGCGGTCGCTGCGGTCAAGTGCGGCGATCGACAGCGGGTTGACCGATTGCCCGATGTCGAAGAGGATGAAGTCGTAGCGTGGCGAGGCGACCGACAGGATGTACTCGAGCTGTTCCTTGCGGATCTCGCCGGCCTTGATCGGATCGCTGGCGCCGGCAAGGATATCGAAGCCGTCGTGCACGCGTGTGAGACAGGCTTCGAGGAAGGCGTCGTCCATCCGTTCGATCTGTGAGCACACCTCGGGTAAGGTGGACGGCGGCGTCTTGTCGCTGACGAGGTAGCTGGTGTCGCTGAACTGATTGTTCAGGTCGATCAGCAAGACGCGCTTTCCCTCGTGGGCGCTCAGGGCGTAGCCCAGGTTGCTGGCAACGAAACTCGTGCCCGTGCCGCCTTTGCACGATATGAAGGAAATGATGCGCGTGGCATTCTCCGCCTGCAGCACGTGATTGGCTTCCAGGCGCGACAGTGCGCTGTGGAGTTGCACCTTGTCCAGCGGCCAGGCCAGCACATCGCGCACGCCGGTGCGCAGCGCCCGGAGCAGCAGGTCGGGATGCGACACGGACGTGACAAGGATGCAGGGCAGGTCGGGGTGCTGCTCGCGCAGGCTCTCGATGCCATGCATTTGGGCTGCCCCGCTGCTCCCCTGGTCGATGATCAGGGCATTGGCGCCACGGAGCCGGTTAGCCTGCATGACCAGGCTGGCCGGCGATTCCTGGTGGCGCAAAAGCTGAACGTGACCGCAAGCAGCAGTCAGACGCGAGATCTCCGCCAGTCGTTCTGCGTCTTCGGACGCGATCAGGATCTTGAGCATGGCAATGTCTCCGAATTCAGTCGTCTATCTGTGCAACTTGCGCCTGCCCGCGAGTGCGGGCAGGCGCGGCGGTATCGCGGCAAAAGAGCAGTGTGGTAAGGGCAAGGGCACCGCGCCAAAGGCGCGGCGTCCATGTCATGCCAGCGCAGTGCACGATATTGGCCGATGGCACGACACCTTGCTAATGTTGCTTCGCGGCTCAGGGCACGTCAGCGCATGCCGCCTCCGTTGAGGCCGATACCGCCCATGCCGCCAAGTCCTCCGACGCTGCCGAATCCTACGTCGCCGGCGCCGTAGCCACCGGTACCGCCGGCGGGCAGGAGGATTAGCGAGCGGTCGTATTTGTTCATGGCGGCCACGGCTGACTTGCCGTCTCCGCCCTGCATGGGCGGCAGGCCGGCAGGCGCCTGCGGATTGATGATCTGCGCGCGGGTGACGGCGCTCACAGCTTCACCAGCGTGCTTGTCCCAGACCGGCGTGGTTGATATGCAGGCCGTCAACATGATGCAAGCCAGTGCGCCAAGGCACGCTATTGCGGGGCGGCGCAAGTGCTTCAGATTCGTCTTCATGACTGTTCTCCACTAGAGATCGGACCGTTCAGTTTGCGGCAGGGACAGTGGCCGGCTCGGCCGGGGCGCCGGTCGCCGCCACACTGGCCGGCGCCCGCTCGGTCCTGGCCCGCGCCAGGCGTGCGGCTGTGGCTTCGATGCGCGCGATGCGGGCGGCGGTATCGTTGGCCGGCGGCGCAGCCGGCGCGTCCCCTGTCGGCTTCGCCGCAGCCGCCGGGGCCGCTTCGGCGAGGGGCAGCGAAACGTCCTCGGCCGGCTTGGTGCCAGTGCTTGCCGGTCGCGCAGGCGTGGCCGGCGGGATGGGTGCCAGCGCGCTGGTGCGTTCGGCCGGGGCACGCTTGGCCGGCGCTTCAGGTGCAGCCGGTGCCATGGCGGCGGGCTGCCCGGGTGCGGCAGGTGAAGTCGGCGCGGTCGGTGCAGTCGGTGCGGCAGCCGGTGTTGCGGCAGGGGCGGCCGTGGCCGGTTTGCCGGAGCCTTCCATATTGCCGTTCAGATAGACCAGCGCCGGGTTCGGCGTCGAGAAGCTGTCGGTGGGCAGCGGATACGGACCCGATGGCAACGGCTGGACCAGGCGCGGCGTGATGATGAACACCAGTTCGGTCAGGTCATGCTGGAACGACGTGCTGCGGAAGAGCGAGCCAAGCACTGGCAATTCCCCCACGCCAGGCAGTGCCTTGAGTGACCCCAGTACGTTGTCCCGCATCAGTCCGCCGATGGCGAAGCTTTCGCCGTCGCGCATCTGCACCGTGGTCGAGGCACGGCGGGTTGTGATCAGCGGCAGGACGGTCGAGCCAACCTGGCCGGTGCTGCTCACCGTTGCACCCGTTGGGGACAGCTCGGAGACTTCCGGCATGACCTTCAGGTTGATCCGGCCGTTGGCCATGACCGTCGGCGTGAACTTCAGACCCACGCCGAATTCCTCTTGCTGCAAGGTGATGGTGGCTATGCCGCCCACGCTGCTTTGCGCGACCGGGATAAAGATCTTCCCGCCAGCGAGGAAGCTTGCCTCTTGTCCGCTGAGCGTGACGAGATTGGGCTCGGCGAGGATCTTCACCAGCGAGTCATTGGCCTGGGCATCGATCTGGAACTTGAAGGGCAGATTGTTCGCCTTGTTAACGAACAGGTTGCTGGCTCCGCCGGATAACAGGTTGCCGACCAGGGCGCCGGTCCAGGAACCGAATCCTCCTTGAAGATTGAACGCGGCGCCGAGTTGGTTGAGGAGGGTCTTGGAGACTTCGGCGACTTTGACCTCGAGCATCACTTGCTGCGGTGCGTCCACCGTCAGCATGTTCATCACGTTGCCCCCCTTCTTGTTCGGGTCGCCCTGGACGCTCCCGGCATAGGCACGCGCGATCTCCATCGCTTGCTGTGCCGCCTGCGGATTCGATACATTGCCGGTCAGAACGAGATTGTCGGCTGCCGTCGTCACGCGGATCTGGCGTTCGCCGGGCATCAATTGCGCGAGTGAGGTTTGCAGTCCGCCGGCATCCGCATTCACAACGACATTGATGATGCTGCAAGCCCCGCTGCGCCCCTGCACGATCATGTTGGTCGAGCCGATGCTCAGGCCGACCACGTAGAGCGTCTGCGGCGATACCATCGTGGCCTGAGCCACCGCAGGGTTGCCAAGCGTCCGGTTGCGAACCGGTTCATGCAGCGGGATCAGGGATGACTTGCCCAGTGCCACCACCACATTGCTCTCGCCGGTGATCGCGCCGGTGCAATTCGGCCCGCGGTTCGCGGCGGCCGCGGCGGCCGCGGCACCCGCAGGAACCGGCGTCATGCTGATGGTCATCTGCACCGGACTACCGGCGGGAGCGGTCGTCGTGCGCGGTGCCGTCGCCGGGCCGGTGGTGGCATTGGCGATGGCTCCGCCTTCTACCATTGCCTGGGCTGCGGCAGCGATCGGCGCGCAGATTAGTGCCCCGGTCATGCCGGCCAGGATGATGGCACGCGCGTTGACGCGCAGCTCGGTTGCTTTGTCTATCGTTTTCATTTCTTCCCCCCGGGAGAATCTTCACGACTTTTCAAGATGAGACGGATCATTCAAGGCTTAGAGGTATTGGTGGCTCATCGTTTTGCTGCGGGTTGTCAGAAGCACTCGACGCTGCCACGGATGCCGGCCAGCACGCCTACGCAATCGCCTTGCCTGGCCGGAGCGGCAGCCATTGTCCTGACCCGTGGCTGCACGCGTGGCGTGCTTTGCACAGGCTCCACTTTGGCCGGCTGGTCTGGCGCCGTCTTGCCCAGCAGCGTGATCTTGGTGGCGCCGCCGGTCGAGACCTGTGCCACGTCGACCTGATTGCGCAGCACCAGGGAGAGCGTGCCCACGCTGCGCGCCACGTCCAGCTTCTCGGCCTGGTCGGGCGTGACCTCGAGCGTGACCGCGTTGACGACCTTGGGTTGTGTATCGTCCCGGCTGACTTGTTGGGCAACGGCCAGCACAAGGATCTTTTCAAGCACGATCTTCGAGATGCTGCCGGTGGCTGCGTCTTTCGCGCCTGGCTCGTTGGTGTTGACGATGACGTCGACGAGATTGCCCGGCAAGGCGAACCCGGCCACGCCAACGACGTCGTTGACCCGGACCGTGATGGCCCGCTTGCCCTCGCCGATGACCGCGGAAAGGCCGCCCTTGGTGCCGAGAGGGGCCAGCTTGGCGTCCAGGATTGGCTCGCCGCGCAGCAGGCTGGTACGTACGACCCGTCCCTCGAGCGCCTTGGAATCCTCGAAGGTCCCTGGCGGCACGCTTGCGGCCGGCCAGCTCACCAGACGAATCTGGTCGGCGGTCAGCGGCTGGCCGAGGTTCAGGTCGTTCGTCGCCACGGCAACCTGCTTGAGTGAGCCGGAGGACTGCTGCATCAACCACCTGGATGCGGAAGCCACGGCCGCAATGCCGGCGGCGAGGGCCACCACCAACATCAGAACAGCACGCATGTTTTTCATGATGAAACCTCCAACGGTTGTCTATCGATGCGCCTTGATGCGCTCAACGGGTTGCCAACTTGTTTCCCTGCCACCCCATTGCGGCGGTGGTGGAGACCTCCGGGCTTGAGTCCGGATGGCTGCCGAAGTAGCTGTGCCAGGCGTGGCGCAATGCTGCTTCGGTGACAACCGGCACCTCGCCGTGGTAGTGCACCTGCGATGCCACGAGCCGGAGAAGGTCGCGCGGGATACAGGCAAGCAAGGGCATGTTGCCGTCGGGGTGAAGGCTGTCGACCAGAAAGTCGGTTACCGGGGCTGGCGTATGCAAGCCCAGATCCCGGCACGCGCGGGCGTATATCTCGCGATAGTCCTCCGGCGACAATGGCCCCACATGCAATTTGCTTCCCAGCCGGCGGAGGAAGGCTGCATCGCACAGCTGGCCGGGGTCGAGGTTGGTCGAGAACACGGGCCACACGTCGAACGGCACCGTGAAGCGCACGCCGGTCTGTAGCGTAAATACGTCGATCTGCCGATCGAGTGGCACGATCCAGCGGTTCAGCAGTTCGGTGACGCCGACCAGTTGACGGCCGAGGTCGTCGATGATGTAGATGCCGTTGTTCGCCTTCATTTGGGGCGGGGCCTGGTAGAAGCCCGATGCCGGGTCGAAGCGCATATCCAGCATGGACAAGGTCAGCTCGCCGCCGGAGAGCACCGCCGGTCTGTGGCAAATCGTCCAGCGACGATCAAGCGGGCGCCTTGCCATCTGCGCTTCGCCGTCGAAAGGGACATGCACCAGCGGGTCGAAGACCTGGATGATTTCACCGGCGACCGTGATGGCGTGCGGAACGGGAACCGCGCCCGGCAACAAGGAGCCGAGCCGCTGCGCGAGGTAGGTCTTGCCGCTGCCGGCGGGGCCATACATCATCAACGCCCTGTGTGCATTGAGGGCTACGCCTGCTTCGTCGAGCAGGTGCGGGGGAATCGTCAGGTCGCCCAGCGCTGCGGTGACGTCGGCCTTGGAGACGCTGGCGCGGCTGATCGAATGCTGCTGCACCGCGTCGATATAGGCTTCAAGTGTGACCGGGGCGGGCCCCACATAGCTGCAGCGCGCTGCGAACTCCGCGGCGCGCGCATAGCCGCCGTCGGTGAGGCGGAAGCGCACGTCCAGGTCGTTGGCGCCGCGATGGGCCACTTCCATCATGCGCTCTCGCACTGCGAGCGCCGCGATCTCGTTCAGCACCGAGGCGGGCAGCCTGAGGGTCTCGGCCAGTTGCACGAGCGTGACATTGCGATGCAGGTACGCGGCCTTCATGGTCAGCGCGACCAGCATCGATGTGTCGACGCCGGTGTCGGCCACGGTCCTGGGGGCGGCGTGCCAGGCAAGAGTCGAACTGCGCTCTTGCGCATCGTCTTTGCCAGGCCCCGCGACCGGCGTGAGAATCCGGTGAGCCGGACTCACCGAGGTGTGCTCAGTCATCATTTCCCCCGTTTCTGACTTGTCATGCTTGCTAGTGTCGAGTGCGTGCTCTTTGTTGCCGGTCAAACGGATGCGAACAGCATTCCTATCGTCCCTGCTGCAATGGCGACTCCATAGGGCAGCGTTCCAACCGACCGCGATGAGTCAATGCAGCCGATGTGATGCGCGGCTTCAGGGGCCGTATTCCCCAAACCTAGGAGCATCAGTTTCAAGTTCCTGCGTAGTCGGCCCAGGCGTCCGTGCGAGATCGTGAACACCAGTGCCCAGATGCCCCCGATAACAAACGTGGCGAGCGCTATATGGAACGCCATGGTCACGCCCAGCCAGGCGCCGACCGCCGCCATCAGCTTGACGTCGCCGGCAGCCATGCCACGCAGCAAATAGAACGGCAGGAAGATGGCGAAGCCGGTGAGCCAGCCGCCCGCCCATGCGAGCGCGCCGCCGGAAAGTCCGTGGATGCTGAGTTGCACCGGTAAGGCCAGCAGCCAGGCGCTGAAGGTCAGCCAGTTCGGAATGCGGCGATGCCTCAGGTCCAGTGCCGCCGCGGTCAGAACCAGTACGATGGTACTGGGGCCGGTCAGGCTGAGCAGTAGGGATGCTGTAGACATGATCTGGTCCGTGTATGAGCGCGATGTGCCTAGGCAAAGGCGGCGGCGACGTTTGTAAAAATGGTCCTGAGGGTAGTTCCGACCGAAGTCACGGAGAGGATGATGACCATCGCAATCAGGACTGCGATCAGCGCGTACTCAATGGAAGTGACGCCGTCTTCGTCTTGGCGAAAGGACTTCAGCGGGCTGATCTGGTTTTGCATGACATTTCTCCTTCGGTAGCGAGGGCAGCCTGGTTGTTCAGCTTCTCGGCCCCGCACGGCTAAAGTTGCCGGCGCTTTCGATCACATGTTTGACGGCTGTAGACGGGGCCTGCAGTATTGGTGCCGCGCTCGCGCAGGCCCGTGCTGACTACAGGGCTGCTGCAACGTCGCTGAACACCAGGTTCAGGTTTGTTCCAATCAGTTGAACAGAGGCAATGATGACGATCGCGATCAGCGCCGCGATCAGGCCATACTCGATCGCGGTGACGCCGCTTTCGTCGCCGATGCACTGTTTGACTTTGGCAATGAGGCTTTGCATAACCTATCTCCTTCTTTCGCGTGGGGTGGCAACTCAAAATTGGCATGAAGTCTGCTGCATTGCTGCTGCACTAGGCTCGAGGTGCTTCGGATTCCGGAGCGGCAGGCGCAGACGGGATTCGTGAGGCGGATTCCCGTCTACGCAGCCGTTTGGAACTACAGAGCAGCTGCAACGTCGCTGAACACCAGGTTCAGGTTGGTTCCGACCAACCTGACCGAAGCGATGATGACTACCGCGATCAGGGCGGCGATCAGGCCATACTCGATGGCGGTCACGCCGTCTTCGTCACGGATGAACTGCGTGGTCTTTGCGATGAGGTTTTGCATGACAATCTCCTTCGGTTTAAAAAAAGCAACGACTAGCAACGACTAACAAGGAAAACTTGGAGGGCGGACCGCACGTTGCGCATGCGTGGAATGGCCACTGACCGTCCTTGTTCTGGTGGGCGGTGCTGAGGGCTGTTCCGTTGCCGGGAAGCAGTGGAACTACGGGAGCCATCGACGCCCAGGGTTCCCCGATGCGCGCCCGGCAATCGCGGGGTTCCGCGCAGCGAAGGCGGGCGATCCGCTGGTCCGTTTCACTGTGCAAGGACGGCATCAGATGTCGTGGAACATGGGACATGGCGTCAGATGAGTTATCTCGTTCGTGTCAGTAACGCACCGGGAACTGCTCTGCATTGTGGTACCCCGGCAGGCTTCTCACTTCTCACTTCTCACTTCTCACTGCTCACTTCGCAGCCATCGTGAGGCTTCATGCTGCGTCGTCTATGCCGGGATAAGGCAAGAGATGGGCCACCCCAATGCAACGCATTGATTTCACGGGAATTTGTGGATTCTGCTTCGACTGCTATCGGGGTTGCGGGTTGGCATGTGCGGGTACCGTTTCTGGCTGGAATCATGCTTCTTTCTTCACGCCAGACCGGGATAGGACGAGGGGAGGCATGGAGCGGTCTCCCTACCGCCCAAAAGGATGATCTCCGGAGGCGCGGCCAGATCGGAAATGCGCGACTACTACGCTAACGAGAAAAAAGGATGAGAGTGTGGATGACCGCCGGCTGAGCCAATTTCTGGAGGTCATGTTTCACTTTAGAAACACGAAAACCGTGACTGGCTGGCAGTAACTGCGAACGAAGTGGAGTTCATGTCAGAGCGGTAGCGACCTGCAGGGAAATGATGCGCATGATTCAAAAAAGAAACGTCGCAATTTTCACTGTCTTAATTCGCGACTTTGCTCAACTTGTTTATCTTCCGGGATCTGTTAAAACGGGAAACGGGGAATCACTGAGACGATCCATTGCGGCATGCCCCACCGACCTTGATAGCGAACATGCCTCGCGTGTCTGCACGCAAGCGTTGTGATCCGGGTCCAGACGACAATTTGAGGGAGGGAGCCATGATTGCGAATGAGGGAACATCCCGACAAGCCGGGCGCGAGTCCTCTGCACATTGGCTCGATCTCGCGCGGCTCCAGGTGTATTCCGTAGCAATGCTGATTATCTATGTGGCGATCCTGGTGATCTGGGCATGGGTGACCAACGGCTTCACTTCGGACAAGTTGATGCGTCCGGGCGCCGACTTTTCCGTGTTCTGGAGCGCATCGCACCTTTCATTGCGGGATAGCCCGATCAAAGTCTATGACTTCGCCTCGCTTCGCCCGATCATTGCCGCGTTCGGATCTATGCCGGCGGGCGACGAGTTCTTTCTGCCATGGCTTTACCCGTCGACATTCCTGCTCTTTGTGCTCCCGCTGTCGCTGTTGCCACATGCATTGAGCTATCTGCTCTTCATTAGTGTGACCGGTTTCACATATGCGGCATCTCTCGTCACGCTTCTGGGGTTGCGTGCCAGGCGCCGGTCAGCGATCTGGCTTCCGATCATCGCATCTCCCGGCGTTTTTCTGGTCGCGATGATCGGGCAGAACTCTTTCCTTACGGCAGGCATTGCGGCATGGTCCATTCTGCACATGGAAAAGCGGCCCGTACTGTCGGGAATGCTTGTTGGATTGCTGTGCATCAAGCCGCAGTTGGCCATGGTCTTTCCGGTTGCCCTGGTCGCCGCAAGAGCATGGAAGACGCTCTGGATTGCCGGGCTTACGGCTCTGCTAATACTACTTGCAAGCGTTTTCCTGTTCGGATGGGAAACAGTGCAAGCATTTTTCACCAACGCGACCCTGATCAGGGAGAGATTGCTTGATCATGGAAAGGACGTATGGTCGGCAGCACCAACGGTTCTGGCGGCAACGCTCCTCGCTGGCGGCTCAGTTGGCGTGGCCTACCTGCTGCACGGCGTTGTCGCCGCGCTGGCAATCTGTGCCGCCTTTCAGGTATGGCGAAAGAACAGTTCACCGGGTCTTCGTGCGGCAGTCCTTGCAGTGGCCACGCTTTTGGTGAGTCCGTACGTCTGGTACTACGAACTGACCTGGCTCGGCATCGCTATAGCAGGCTTGGTGTCGGATGGAGTCCGCCGCGGTTGGTTGCGGGGCGAGCGCGAATTGCTCGTCGCGGCATGGTTGTTGCCACTCTATCTGGGAATTAACCGAGGGCTCGATCTGCCGCAGATCGGGCCGATCATTCTGGTGCTGATGATGCTAATGATATTGCGTCGCATGAGAGTCCCGGCAGTTGCTGCTTGAGTGGCGCGTCGATGAGAGGATCTGAGGGGGAAGCCATGTCGGGTCAAAATGATGTTAGGCTCCTTTCGCTCGTGGTGCCGTGCTACAACGAGTGCGAGGTTATCGGGAAATTCTTCCAGACGGTGATTCCGATACTCGAGTCGGACGAAGGAATCCGTTTCGAGATCGTGTGCGTGAACGATGGCAGTACAGACGGGACGCTGGACACACTCGTCGACATTTCGGGCCGGGATTCGCGTGTTCGCGTCATAGATCTAACCAGAAATTTCGGTAAAGAGGCGGCATTGACAGCTGGTATCGACGAGGCCTTGGGCGACGCCGTTGTCCCCATCGACGCCGACTTGCAGGATCCGCCGGAACTGATTCCGACCTTGATTGCCCGTTGGCGGGAGGGTGCCGAGGTGGTATTAGCTCAGCGGGTGAGCCGGACGTGCGACTCGCTGCTCAAGCGGACTACCGCTGCGGCCTACTATCGCGTGCATAACCGTTTGTCGGATCTGAGGTTGCCCGAGAACGTTGGCGACTTTCGCTTGATGGATCGCGCAGTCATTAACGCGCTCAAGCAACTGCCGGAACGCCGTCGCTTCATGAAGGGGTTGTTCGCTTGGGTGGGCTTTAAGACGGTCATTGTTCCGTATGAGCGAAAGCCCCGCGTTGCTGGCGCTTCAAAGTTCTCAGGCTGGCGTTTGTGGAACTTCGCGCTGGAAGGTATCACCAGCTTCAGCACGGTGCCATTGCGAAGCTGGATGTATATGGGGCTTCTAACCGCCTTTTTCGCCTTTTGCTATGGCGTTTTCATAATTGTGCGGACGTTGGTACTTGGCATTGATGTGCCAGGCTATGCCTCGTTATTGTCCGTCCTGCTTTTCTTCGGTGGTGTCCAATTGGTCGGCATTGGCGTTGTGGGAGAGTATGTCGGGCGGATTTACGACGAGACCAAGGGGAGACCGATTTATCTTGTTAGGCGGCGCTATCAGGAAAGGCGCCAGCTTGGACCGCTTTCTAACGCAAGGCGGGTCATTGAGCTTCCGAGCGCGCGTCGGCTCTCCAAAAACTGGCGATAGTCCGCGCGGGTAGGGGGCGGTCTTCGACGTGTACCGGTTCATAGTATCCAAAGCGCCTCGCGCGCAACAAAGGACTGCGTTGTCCATCATCCACGGTAAATCAGGGAGCAAACTACCTGAGCCGGTCGCGCTCGTACCGGGGGGGGGATCCTCACAGCGGGCACTGTTGTATTGTGGTGCCTTACTCCTCTGCGAATGCATCCTAGTTTCCATCTGTTGGTGGGAGCGCTTCGTATTGGGCAATCCTGGCGCGCCGATGTTCGGGTGGGACTTTGCCGTGTACTGGAGCGCATCAAGTGTGGCAATGTCGCACGGCGCGGCGGCGGCCTATGACTGGGATCTCCTTCGATCAACCGAGGCATCGATACTTCCGGCAGGCGTGTTCGGGCCGTTCGCTTACCCTCCAACTTTCCTGGCGCTGATTTACCCGATCGCCAGGCTGTCTTTCAACGCAGCCCTTCTCGCTTTCTCCGCGTGTGGAACAGTGCTTTATTTGACAGTACTGAGGTCCGCAGTGCGATTGCCTGGGGTCAGTTGGCTAGTCCCAGCGCTTGCGTTCCCTGGAATATGGGTTGCCTTCCTTGCGGGTCAAAATTCGCTGCTCACGCTAGCGGCGGCAGGTGGCGGGCTGGTTCTGCTAAGGCGCAATCCGGTTGCCGCGGGCGCCTGTATTGCGATGCTATGTGTCAAGCCGCAGCTTGGCGTGTTGTTTCCATTGATGTTGTTATGCGCAAGACAGTGGCGCGCACTGGCGTCCGCTGCGCTGTTCTCGTTGTTGTATTGCGGACTTGTCGTCGTGGCATTTGGCAGCGGGGTATTTGTGGTGTTCGCTCACAGCTTGGCAGTGTTCCGGCTTGTCGTGGCCGAGAATGGTGGGTCGATCTTGCACGGCGCGCCGACGGTGTTTGCGATTGCGCGGGTCGCGGGCTACTCGGTATCGATATCGTATCTCGCTCATGCACTGGTATCGCTGATTGCCGTTGCAATCGCTGCGCGGGTTTGGACCACAAGCTCTCGGTTTGAACTTCGTGCTGCCGTGTTCCCGGTGGCGACAATTCTTCTTCAACCCTATCTCATCTACTACGATTTGGCGTGGCTCGCATTGCCGATCGCCTTCTTGACAGTCGACTTTGTGCGAAACGGGTGCACTGCCTTCGAGGCGGCGGTGCTGGTTGCCGCCTGGCTGGTGCCTGTTCAGGGCTTTATTGCCATATTCTTTCCCGCTATAGGGCAATGGGCCCCTGCGCTGTTGGTCTGCTTGCTGGTCATCATTGCACGACGAAACTCGCGAGAGCGGCCGGAGCATCGTTGAGCTGAGCGGTGGGTTTACTGGATTCGATTGTTTCCAACTATTGGAGCGGCTCGCGGAGATGTCTGTTACCCGAGCCTGAAGCCCCAGGTGAAGCCCGCCACATTGGCCGCGGCATCGCCAAGCCCCCAGCCCGGCGGCGAGAGCGAGATCACGCTGAGACCGATGACTGCGTTGGATTCACCGACCAGCAGGAACGGCGGCGAGGTTTGCAGGAATTCGTTTCAGGAAGAACGGTATGGCGTTGCCCACGCCGGAGCCGAATTTCCGGCGAGGTGCGATTGCATCGCTGCGCGCCGTCACCCCTGCAGGCAGACCATGCCCAGTTCGCCTTTCCTGACCTGCAGCCGATGCTCGCGCATCATGCGAAACAGCGTGACACGCGATATGCCGAGTTCTTCGGCGACGTCGATCAGCCGTTCGTGATGCCGTTGCAATGCCGCCTTGATGGCATGCAGTTCGGCAGCTTCCCTGATCTCCGCCAGCGTGAGCGGGCGGGTCTCGGCGGGCGGCTCCAGGTCCAGGTCGGCCGGGTTGACGACGCCGTTCTCGCACATCGCGGCGGCGTGCCGGATGCGATTGAGCAGCTCGCGGACATTGCCGGGCCAACTGTGCGCATTGATCGCGCGGATGGCCGCCGGGGAGAAGCCCTTGATCCGGTCGGGCGACTGCTTCCGGATGTCGTTCAGGATGTGTTCCGCAAGCAGGATGATGTCTCCGTCGCGCTCACGCAGCGGCGGCTGCTTGACGCGCAGCACGCACAGGCGATGGTATAGGTCACTGCGGAAGCGCTCCGCCGCCACCGCGGCTTCCAGGTCGACATGCGTGGCGGAGACAATGCGGGCGTCGATGCTGATGGACTCCGTGCCGCCCAGGCGTTCGATGCGACCGGTTTCCAGGAATCGCAGCAGGCTGGTCTGGCTTTCCAGCGGCATATCGCCGATTTCGTCGAGGAACAAGGTGCCACCGTGCGCCATTTCGATGCGCCCGGGCTTGCGTTTGAGGGCCCCGGTAAAGGCGCCTCGCTCATAGCCGAACAATTCGGATAGCAGGAGGGTCGGTGGTATGGCCGCGCAGTTGACAGCGACGAACGGGCCACTGCCGCGTCGCGACGCGCTGTGAATCGCTTGTGCAGCTAACTCCTTGCCGGAGCCCGACTCGCCTGCGATCAACACCGGCGCATCCCATTTCGCGACTTTGCCGATTGCGCGAAACAGGTCTTGCATCGCGTCGCAGCGTCCGATCATGCCGTGCGGTGCGGAAGAGCGGAGCCCGGCTGTGCTGGCGTTGGCATGGCGCAGGTGCGCCATGCCAAAGGCGTGACCTAGCGAACGGGCTACCGCCTCCATATCGCAAGGCTGTGTGTGGTAGTCGGCGAAGTGCATCCCGAGGAGTCTGCGGGGGCCGGCCGGCACAGAGTCCAGACTCGAAACAAGGCCGACCCAGCCGATATGGCCGAGGCCGAACCAGGGCTCATAAGCATCCAGGTCATCCTCGTCAAAGCCGTTGTGCAGGTCCCACAGGCCGGCCATCGGCTGGTGGCTGAGTGGCAGCCTGTCGAGTTCCTCTCGGCTGCGGGCAAACAGGAGCTTCCAGCCCTGTTGCGTCAGGAACCGGCATAGTGCGGCATCATGCTGCCGCGAAAGGTAGAGTAGCGGACGGCTCTCGTATGCATTCATGATTTCCCCGTTTTTTTTTCTTATGATGCAAATGCGCGAGTGCTGCCTGATCGCACACACGCTGCCCCAAGTTGTAATCAGCACGACCAATGTGGGAAATCCGACATGCCCCGAGCGGGGCCGTTAGATAGATGCTGTCGGCTCAGAACCGACGCCCCCCCGGACGCCACTGCAAAGACGAACCTCCCAGTCCCGTCTGTTTTCCAGGAACGCGCAATCTCCATGCTGGCGCGCTCCCATCCGGCGCGTTGCCGCTTGTCGCGGCTTGCGCACTTTTGTAAGGTGCGGCGGATCGGTTTTCCTCCTCCCCTGAGGACCGATCCGCGCAGTAAAGTACTGCAACATCCTTTTCTCGCCGGGCCGGCGTGCCTTGGCATGCCGAACCAGCGGTGAGCCATGTAAGACAACCCGGCTGGCCCAACACCGCTTCCCCCCCGTAACGCGTGATTCACCTCGCAAAGCGCCTGAGGCGCATTATTTTCCGGTCGTGGCGCATAGTGGGTTCTGACCTTTGCCCGATGCACCCTGGCCTGCCTGAGGCCACTCGGTTTATGTTGTAACAGGCATAAGAGCGACGACCGTGCCAAGGCGTATAAGTCCATGATTTATATGAAGATGCTTTATTGGCACTTGTTACATACCCGGAATTCTGTAACAGAATGTTTCTTCGTTGTAACTCTTTCGGTCTTCCGTTCGCTGCGACGCAGCATTGAGCAAAGAAAAAAAGTGACGGAAAAAGTATCTGAAAACGGGAAATGTGACCTGTAGGCTGCGTGTCGCCCATTGCGCTCCGGCGCGCACCTGGCACGATGCGGGTTAGTACGAATAAGGACACCGCTGGTGGAGTCGGCGTCCCACACTCGCCAGAATGGTTGCATGCGTGATACAACCTCACATTAATAGTGTGTGCGTTAATAAGCACCTTCAGACGGGGGCAGTGGCATACTCGCCTGGGCAAGCGTGCATTGCGTGCGCTTGCCAGACCAAAGGCGTAGCCCAGGCGGGTGATGGATTACTAATGATCCACTTTCATGGCCCGCGCGTCTCGCCCAGTTGGATGAGGGAAGCATTTTCTACAGTGCCGACGCCCTGGA
Source organism: Burkholderiaceae bacterium 16 (assembly GCA_000955785.1). Taxonomy (GTDB): domain Bacteria; phylum Pseudomonadota; class Gammaproteobacteria; order Burkholderiales; family Burkholderiaceae; genus Cupriavidus. The sequence continues at coordinate 24,735 of JYOD01000057.1, read as the reverse complement.
GGTCAAAGGGTTGCAATATTGAATCATTGCTGGCGGCTGCGGCGGGTCGCTAGTGGTCATCTCTGCCTGGCAGCATTCCTGGACAGAGGATCTGTGAGAAACATCGCCCCTTTGCGATTTTCATGGGAAAAGAAGATGCAACAAGACGACGGATTTCATCCATCCTTATTTCGCGAATCGCCCGCACCCGATGCCAGGCCCCGCCCCCTGCAGTTCGAGTTCATCGGCTCTGGCTCCGAATATTTCCGTATCTGGATCGTCAATGCCTTGCTGACCATCGTCACGCTGGGCATCTATTCGGCCTGGGCCAAGGTACGGACGATGCAATACTTCTACCGCAACACGCGGCTGGACGGCGCCAGCTTCGACTACCACGGCCGTGCCTCTGTCATCCTCAAAGGCCGCGCCATCGTGTTTGGCCTTGCCGTGGTCTTCCAGCTCAGCAGTCATGTTTCCCCTTTCCTGGCCGTGGCGCTGGGCCTGGCGCTGGCAGCGGTGTTCCCGCTGCTGCTGGTGCGCTCGCTGCGCTTTCGCATGGCCAATTCCAGCTACCGTGGCCTGCGCTTTGCCTTCACCGGCGGCGACGCCCAGGCTTACAAGGTGTTCCTGCTCTGGCCCGTGCTCAGCGTGTTCACGCTGTATGCGCTGGCGCCGCTGGCGCATCAGCGCTTCAAGCAGTACCAGCATGACAACACCCGTTTCGGCACGGCGCCCTTTGGTATTGACGCCACCGCGGGCGACTTCTATGGCGTCTATCTGCGCGCCTTTGGCATGATGCTGGCCGTGGTGGCGGTGACGTCGATCGCCGGCGCTTTGCTTGGCAACGCGATAGGCGTGGCACATGGCGCGCCGTTCCTGGCCATCGGCATGGCCGTGATCGGCTTCTACGTGGCGCTGACGGCGGTCGGCCCGTTCTTCATGGCCCGCCTGCAGAACCTGGTGTGGAACCGCACCACGCTGGCGCCGCACGCGTTTCGTAGCGAGGTCAAGGCGAGCCGGCTATTCTTTATCTTCGCAACCAACATGATCGCCAACGTGCTGACGCTGGGACTGTTCATGCCGTTCGCGCGGGTGCGTTCGATGCGCTACCGTATCGAGTGCATGACCATGCTCGCAGCCGCTCCGCTGGATGCCTTCGTGGCCGGCGAGACGCAGCAGGTCGGGGCGCTGGGCGACGCAGCGGTGGACTGGTACGACATCGACATCGCACTCTGAGCGCGCCGGACACGTTGATACCCCCTGGCCGCCATGTTCATTCTTACCGCCCGGTTCACTCCAATCCCAGGACCCTGATGCAGGATTCTGCCCAAGCACCGGCCGCCGCCGCGGTTGCGGCCACTTACTTCGACGGCCGTTCGTCGCGCGCCCATGCGGGCATGCTGTCGATCGAAGGGCGCGACGCGGTGTTGCGCGAAGCGGATGGCACGGTGCTGCGCCGCGCGCCGCTGGCGGCGTTGCGCGTTTCCGAACGGGTCAGGCGCGCGCCGCGCCTGGTGACGTTTGCCGACGGCGCCTTCTGCGAGGTCACGGACCACGCCGGCTTTGCCGCGCTGCTGGCGGCCAGCGGCCACCGGGAGGGCTGGGTCGTGAGGGCGCAGAACAGCTGGCGGGTGGCGGCGCTGTCCGTGCTGGGTCTGGCCGTGGTGCTGGTGGTGGGGTATTTCGTGGTGTTGCCGTGGGGCGCCGGCGTGGTGGCGCGCAGCGTGCCGGCTGCGCTGGAGGCGCGGATCGGCGAAGCCACGCTGGGCAGCATCGACGGCGGCCTGCTCAAGCCCTCGGCCCTGCCGGTGGCGGAGCAGGAGCGCATTCGCGCCGGCTTCGCCGCGCTCAGGCGCCCGCCCGATCCGGACCACCAGTACCGCATCCTCTTTCGCCGGGGCGGCCGGCTCGGGGCCAATGCGCTGGCCTTGCCGGGCGGCACCATCGTGGTGACCGACGAACTCGTGAAGCTGGCCGGCCCGGGCGCCGGCCTGATGGGCGTGCTGGCTCACGAGGCGGGCCACGTGGCCCAGCGCCATGGCCTGCAGCAGGTGCTCCAGGCCTCGGCGGTGGGTGCGCTGGCGGCGTATTTCTTCGGCGACTATTCCAGCGTGCTGGCGGGGGTGCCCGCCGCTATCCTGACCCTGCGCTATTCGCGCGAGCACGAGCGCGCCGCGGATGCGTACGCGGTGGAGGTCATGCAGGAGAACCGGCTGCCCGTGTCGGCGTTCGCCGACGTGCTGCAAGCGCTGGAGTCCGCGCATGAGCAGCAGGCGGAAGACGAGGCCGCCAAGGCCGGGTCCGGAGGGCAGGGCGGCGCGTCGGCCGCCTCCGCCGAGCGGGAAACCAAGCGGGAGCGGCGCAGCCGCCGCGCCGCGGAGGATGCCGGCAACGACGGCGATGGCGGCAGCTTCTTCTCCACCCATCCGCTGACGCGCGAACGGATCGAAGCGCTGCGCGCTGCGGGGCGCTAGTCCCCGGACGAGGCCGCCACCTGGCCTTGCAGCCAGCTGTGAAACTGCAGGATCGCCTTCTCGCGCGGATTGCCTTCGCGCCAGGTGACCCAGTAGTGCAGGCTGGACGGGATGCGGGTGGTGCCAAGCTGCACCAGTTCGCCGCTGGCGAGGTAATCGTGGGCCAGTTGCAGGCGGGCGGTGGCCGCGCCAAGGCCCGCCACCGCTGATTGCAGCATCATGCCCGCGTCCTGGAAGATCGGCCCGCGCTCGGGTTCGGTGCCGGGCAGGCCGGCGCTTTCCAGCCAGTCGCGCCAGGGCCGCAGGGCGAAGCGCAGCATCGGCAGGCGCGGCAGGTCGGCCAGCGTGAAGCCGGGATAGCGCGCCAGCAGCGCAGGACTGGCGACGGCGATCACATGGTCCTCGATCAGGTTGTGGCAGGCAAAGCCGGGCAGGTCCACGCGCTGGTGCCAGATGCCCACGTCCACCGAGTACGGATCGGGCGGCGTGATCTCGGCGTGCAGCCGCAGGTGCAGGTCGAGTCCCGGCTGCGCCGCATGCAGGCTCGGCAAGCGGCGGATCAGCCAGGCGTTGGCGAGATCGGCCATGACGCTGACCTCCAGCCGCACTACCTGCGGGGTGCCGCCGTTGCTGGCCTCGCGCAGCCCGTCTTCCAGTTCGCCAAGCCCGTCGCGCACGCGCTGTGCCAGCCGCGCGCCCACATTGGTGGGCATCATCAGGTGGCCGGTGCGCTGGAACAGCTTGGTACCCAGGTTGTCTTCCAGCGCGCGGATATGATGGCTGATGGCGCTGTGGGTCAGCGCGAGTTCCTCCGCCGCGCGCGAGAAACTGCGGTGACGGGCCGCTGACTCGAGCGCGCGCAAGGCCTGCAGCGCGGGCAGGTGAGGCAGGCGCTGGGCGCGGTGCGGCTCGGGCGGCGGGGCCAGTCCGGCGGGTTCGGCGTGCCCGGCGGGCTGGACCGGCAGGCCGGCCTGGGAGGCTTTTGGGTGTCTGGAGGTCATTGCCGTCAAATTCTACTCACAATTGCGGCGGGTATCTTTCGTTGGCGTTGCGCCGGGCGACTGGCGACAATGCAGACATGACTTCTGCTTCCTCATCCTCCTCTTCCGCCACTTCCGCCACTTCCGCCACTTCCGCCACCATGCGGGCTAGCGATCCCCCGTTAGCCGCCGCACGCTGGCGCGTGCTGTGCATTTTTTCGCTCGGTTTCCTGGTTTCCTATATCTTCCGGGGCGTCAACCTGGGCTTCGCGCCGCACCTGACCCGCGAGATGGGCCTGGGTGCAGCCGATCTGGGCCTGCTGACCAGCTTCTATTTCCTGGGTTTCGCCTGCGCCCAGTTGCCGGCCGGGCTGCTGCTCGACCGTTTCGGCCCGCGCCGTACCGAGGCCGTGCTGCTGCTGGCGGCAGTGGCGGGCGCGCTGATATTCGCCTCCGCGCCCAATATGGCGGCGCTGGCGGCAGGGCGCCTGATGATCGGGGTGGGCGTTTCGGTTTGCCTGGGCGCCGCCATCCAGGCCTTGTCGATCTGGTTCCCGCTGTCGCGCATGCCCCTGCTCAATGGCGTGGTGATGGCGATTGGCGGCCTCGGCGCCGTAGTGGTCGGCGCGCCGCTGGCGTGGCTGCTGTCCTGGACCGACTGGCGCACGGTCAGCTACGGCCTGGCCGCGCTGACGCTGGCCATGGCGGCGCTGCTGTGGTTCGGCGCCCCCGACACCAGCCGCCCCGGCAAGCAGCGCCTGGCGGATCAGTTGCGCGGCACCTGGCAGGTGTTCCGCAATGAGCGCTTCCTGCGCGTGGTGCCGCTGGCATTGCTTAACCAGGGCGTTTTCCTCGCGGTGCAGACCCTGTGGGTGGGGGCGTTCCTGCGTGACGTGGCCGGCTATTCGCCGGAGCAGAGCGCGCGCCTGGTGTCTGTCATCGGCTTTGCCATGATGGGCGGCTGCGTGTGTGCCGGTTGGGCCGCACGGCATCTGGAGCGCGCCGGCGTGAGCCTGTACACCTTCGCCGGCGCCGGCATGAGCGGGTTTATCGTGATCCAGTGCCTGATCATCGCCGGCGTGCCGCTGCCACCGGCACTGACATGGGCGGCCTACGGCGTATTCGGATCGAGCGGTATCCTCGCCTACGCCGTGCTGGCGCGCAGCTTTCCCGATGAGCTGATCGGCCGCGCCACCACGGCGCTGACCTTGACCGTGTTCCTGGCGACGTTTGCCTGCCAGGTCGGGGTGGGGCTGGTGCTAGACCTGTGGCCGGCAACGGGCGGCCAATATCCCCGGCAGGCCCATCTCGCGGTATGGTGCGGCCTGGTGGCGCTGCAGGTGGCAGCGGCAATCTGGTATGCGATGGGCCGCAAGCGCGCGCCCACCGGCCACGCGGCGCCGGCGCAATGACCTCTATATATAGAGACAGGCACAGGCGCCCCGGCGTTGCGCGCTGAGCGGGATGCGCTGCGCGCTACAGCATCACCGGCCGGTCGTCGAGTTCGTTGGGATTGGGCCGGTCGCCCGCGGGAAAATGCGCAGCCAGCAGCTCATGGATCTTCTCCACCGCCGCCAGCACGGGCCTGACCGACAGTTCCCGCGCTAGCCCGCTCGCCAGTTCGTTGCAGATCGCGCGCCAGGTTTCCGGGCCCACACGGGCATCGATGCCGCGATCGGCCAGCAGTTCGACCGCGTGATCGGCCAGGTTGATATACAGCAGCACGCCGGTATGGCCTTCGGTGTTCCATACTTCCAGCGCACCGAACAAGGCGCGTGCGCGCTCGCGCGGGCTGATGCCCGAGAAGGCCAGCCCCACGGGCAGGCTGGATTCGATTACCACCCGCACTTCGCCACGATGCTGCCGCTCGCCGGCGCGTACCGCCTGCTGCAACTGTTGCTGGGCTTCTGCGGGGAAGTGCTTGCTGGCGGCGCCGGGGCGCGTGCCCAGGTGGCGCAGTGCGCGTTTGAAATGGGGCATATGCCGTTACCAGTTGCCGGAGGCGCCGCCTCCGTCGAAGCCGCCGCCGCCACCACCGCCGAAGCCGCCGCCACCGCCGCCGCCGCCTCCGAATCCACCACCGCCGCCACGTCCCCAGCCGCCACCCCCGAGACCGCCAAGGGTGCCGCCCAGTCCGCCGGCCGCCGCGTCCCAGCCGCGCCCGCGCGTCACGATGCGCGAGCCGCCCAAGCGCCGTGCCGCGGAGATAAAGAAGAACAGGATGATGGCAAGCGGGAACAGCACCGGCAGCCAGTCGGTCCACGAGCCGCTCTGGGCCGGCTTGCGCGCGGCCTGCGGGCCCGGCAGGGCCTCCTTGTCGATGGTGGCCTGGATGGCCGATACGCCGGCCGCGATGCCGCCGTAGAAATCGTTCTGACGGAAATGCGGCGCCATCACGTCTTGCAGGATGCGCTTGGACATCGCGTCGGTGAGCGAGCCCTGCACGCCGCGTCCCACCTCCAGGCGCATCTTGCGCAGGCCGGGCGGATTGTCCTTGGCGATCAGCAGGATCACGCCGTCGTCGATGCCTTTGCGCCCGGCGCGCCAGGCGTCGGCCACGCGGATGCTGTAGGCGTCGATCGGCTCGGGCTCGGTGGTCGGCACCATCAGCACGAAGATCTGGCTGCCGCGCTGCTGCTCATACTCGGCCAGCACGTTTTCCAGCGCGCCGCGCTGGCTGGCGCTCAGCGTGCCGGTGAGGTCGGTGACCCGCTGCGTGAGCGCCGGCACCGCCACAAAGCCGTCGCCGGCGGCCATGGCGGGCGGCGCCAGTAGCGCGCACAGCCACAGCATCAGCGCCAGCATGGCGGCCGGCCAGCCACTGCGCTCAGGGAGATGCGGCATAGCCATCGGTCCGTATCAGAACTTCACCGCCGGCGGCGCCGAGATGGCTTTCTCGTTTTCCACCGAGAACGACGGCTTGACCGGGTACTTGAAGACCATCGCGGTCAGGTTGGTGGGGAAGCTGCGCGCCAGGATGTTGTAGTCGCGCACCGCGGTGATGTAGCGCTGGCGTGCCACCGTGATGCGGTTCTCCGTCCCTTCGAGCTGCGACTGTAGGTCGCGGAAGGAGGCATCGGCCTTGAGCTGCGGATAGTTTTCCGACACCGCGAGCAGGCGCGACAAGGCACCGCTCAGCTCGCCCTGGGCCTGCTGGAAGCGCTTGAACGCTTCAGGATCGTTGAGGGTCTCGGGCGAGACCTGGATGCTGGTGGCCGCGGCTCGGGCCTTGGTGACGGCCTCGAGCGTCTCGCGCTCATGCGTGGCGTAGCCCTTGACGGTGTTGACCAGGTTGGGGATCAGGTCGGCGCGGCGCTGGTACTGGTTGATCACCTCGCCCCAGGCCGCCTTGACGGCCTCGTCCTTGGCCTGGAAGTCGTTGTAGCCGCAGGCGGACAACAGGCTCGCGCACAAGGCCAGCATGAGCCAGCGCAAGACGGACTGCCCGGAGGACAGGGGCAGGGGAAGGGATACGCGCATCGAAGACTCCGGAATTCGTGGAATTACCAGTGTAGCGCAGGGGCCGGCTGCGCAATCAAAATGACTTGGGGGCCGCTTGACGGCGGCATGGCCGGGCCGGTAGATTGTCGTCTCTGCCGTGGTCGCGACGGCGGTGCCCGCCGGGCGCCGTGCCGCACCACCATCCAGCCCGAACCTGCAATGCGCGCTTTTTCGATGATTTCCGCTCCTGCTTCCGCTGCCTCGCAGCGGCAGGTGCCGGCGCGCGCCAAAGCCAAAAAACAGCCGCTCGTCTGACCGGGGCGCTGTTCCGTCAGATGAGCGACGGAACGGCACCTGCGCACAGGCGTACAGGGGGCGAGGCCAGGTTCATGCTTTCCCACTGCCCACGCGGGCTCATCTGCCACCCGGCGCACTTCTGCACGGTTTTATTGACCGGTCGTACAGGAGTGATCCGATGCAAGCAGTTCAACAAGCACAGCAGCAAGCACAACAAGTATTTTCTGGAATCTGGCTGCCGCTGGTGACGCCGTTTGCCGGCGGCGCCGTCGATCATGGCGCGCTGGCCCGGCTGGTCAAGCGCTATGCCGGCAGCGGCATCGCCGGCTTCGTAGTGTGTGGCAGCACTGGAGAGGCGGCTGCCCTCGACGAAGCGGAGCAACTGGCCGTGCTCGACACCGTGCTGTCCGGCGCCGGCGCCTTGCCGGTGATCATGGGCGTGGCCGGCAGCCAGTTGAAGCAGGTGCAGGCGCGCGTGCGCCGCCTTGCCGAGCGGCCGCTGGCCGGGCTGCTCGCGCCCGCGCCTTACTACGTTCGTCCGTCGCAGGCGGGCCTGCTGGACTACTTCCATGCGCTGGCCGACAGCGCCGCCGCGCCGCTGGTGCTGTACGACATTCCCTACCGGACCGGCGTAAAGCTGGAGACTGAAACCATCCTGGCGCTGGCCGCCCATCCGAATATCCGTGCCATCAAGGACTGCGGCGGGGACTACCACGGCACGCAGGCCGTGATTGCGGACGGACGCCTCGCCGTGCTGGCGGGCGAGGATCACCAGTTGCTGGGTACGCTGTGCCTGGGCGGCACTGGCGCGATCCTCGCGTCGGCCCACCTATATCCGGAACTGTTCGCGGCGCTGGCCAGGGCGGTGGCCGGGCAGCGGCTGGACCAGGCGCGCCGGATCTTCCATGCCTTGATGCCGATGATCCGTCTGCTGTTCACGGAGCCCAATCCGGGACCGCTCAAGGCCATGCTGACGCGGGAGGGATGGCTGCGCGATGAGTTGCGCGCGCCGATGACACCCGCCAGCGCAGGGCTGCAGGCGGCGCTGGCGCGGGCCTGCGAGCAGATCGGGGCGGCTGCGCCCGATCTGCTCGGCTGAGCCGCGCCCCGCCCCAGGACGGGGTGGTTGCGGCCGGCGAACCCTCAGGCCGCGAAGGCCTTGCGGGCGGCGTCGATGGTGGCGGCCAGGATGGCGTCGTCGTGCTGCGCCGAGACGAAGCCCGCCTCGTAGGCGGACGGCGCCAGGTAGACGCCGGCATCCAGCATGGCGTGGAAGAAGTGGTTGAAGCGGGCCGTATCGCACTGCGTGACTTCGGCGAAGCTGCCCGGCACGCCCTCGCGGAAGTACAGGCCGAACATGCCGCCGATGGCGTCCGCGGCGAACGGCACGCCGGCTTCGCGGGCAGCCGCGGCCAGTCCGTCGGCCAGCTTGCGGGTTTGCGCGGCGAGCCGGTCATGGAAGCCCGGCGCCTGGATCAGCTTGAGCGTGGTCAGCCCGGCCGCCACCGCCAGCGGGTTGCCCGATAGCGTGCCGGCCTGGTACACGCCGCCCAGCGGCGCCAGGCAGGCCATGATGTCGCGCCGGCCGCCAAAGGCCGCAGCCGGCATGCCGCCGCCGATCACCTTGCCCAGGCAGGTCATGTCCGGCGTGATGCCGTAGTGCGCCTGCGCGCCGCCCAGCGCCACGCGGAAGCCGGTCATCACCTCGTCGAAGATCAGCACCGCGCCGTACTTGGTGCACAGCGAGCGCATGGCTTGCAGGAAGGCATCGCTGGCGCGCACCAGGTTCATATTGCCGGCCACCGGCTCCACGATCACCGCGGCGATCTCGTCGGCATGCTTGATAAAAGCTTGCTCCAGCTGCTCGACGTTGTTGTATTCCAGCACCATGGTGTGCTTGGTCACGTCGGCGGGCACGCCGGCCGAGGAGGGTGCGTTCTTGGTGGTGTCGGCAAAGGTCAGCAGGCCGGACCCCGCCTTGACCAGCAGGCTGTCGGCGTGGCCGTGGTAGCAGCCCTCGAACTTGACGATCAGGTCGCGCTTGGTAAAGCCGCGCGCCAGGCGCAACGCGCTCATGGTGGCCTCGGTGCCGGAGGAAACCAGCCGCACCTGCTCGATCGACGGCACCAGCTTGCAGATCTCCTCGGCCATCTCGATTTCGGCTTCGGTCGGCGCGCCAAAGGAGAAGCTGAGGCCAGCGGTCTCCTGCACCGCGCGCACCACCTCAGGGTGGGCGTGGCCGACGATCATCGGACCCCAGGAGCCGATATAGTCGATGTAGCGCTGGCCATCGGCGTCCCACATGTAAGCGCCTTCGGCGCGCGTGATGAAGCGGGGGGTGCCGCCCACCGAGCGAAAGGCGCGCACGGGCGAATTGACGCCGCCCGGAATGGTTTGCTGTGCGCGGTCGAAGAGCTGCTGGTTACGAGACATGGCTTTGCGTGAAATCAAAAGCGGGAGAAACGCGTTCTATCAGGCAGCAAGTTACGTGGAAAATGCCGGCAAAAGAGCCGAAATGCGAGGCATTTGCCGGGTAACGTGCGCGAACACGGCGTATTTGGCCCGAATCGTACTTGCCCTGCTGGCGCCGGCGGCGCCGATTCGGTACCATCTGGCCCTGAATTTTAATGGAGAGTGACTGTACCGTTATGGAATACAAGACCTGGATGTGCCTGATCTGCGGGTGGATTTACGACGAGGCCACCGGCGCGCCCGAAGACGGCATTGCCCCCGGCACCAAATGGGAAGACGTGCCCATCAACTGGACCTGCCCGGAATGTGGCGCGCGCAAGGAAGATTTCGAGATGGTGGCCCTGTAAAGCTGCCGCATCGTACCGCGCAAGCCGTACGTCGCCCGCCAGGCCAGGCCGGCCGGCGTGATTTGGCAATGCGGGGGCATGACGCGGCCGTGACGAACGCCGCCGGCCCGCTGTAGCGCGTCGCGTCAATGCGACAGATCGGGCGGGGCTGCCCCGGTTTCCGGATTGACGGCCCCACGGCGACTTGTCACACTCTGTTTCAAATTTGAAAATCCATCCCTTAGAGGGGTGGACCTTGGCAGGCGCGGGTACCACGCGCCGCCGTTTGCCGCGTACTGGGTCACCGGTCCGGCGCGTTTTCGGGAATCAAATCGTTTTTGTTTCGGGGGTCCGTCGGGGCAGGCAGCTGCGCCGCGCGGAAGTTCTCAAGTGAATGCCGGCGCTTTCCCCCTGGGAAGCACGCTGGTCGCGGGAACGAGATGCGGGTCGCTCAACTACAAGAAAGCATTCGGGTCAACGCCGAGGTCAGCGGCGCGGTCGAAACTGGCGTCAGCGCCAGCGGCGTTGCTGCGCCTGCGCGCCGCAAGGTGCTCGTCATCGACGATTCCAGCACCATCCGCCGCACCGCCGAGATCTTCCTGTCCCAGGCAGGCTGCCAGGTGCTGCTCGCCGAAGACGGCTTCGAGGCACTCGCCAAGGTCGGCGACATGCATCCGGACCTGATCTTCTGCGACATCCTGATGCCGCGCCTGGATGGCTACCAGACCTGCGCCCTGATCAAGAAAAGCCCTCGATTCCATGCCATCCCGGTGATCATGCTGTCCTCCCGCGACGGCGTGTTCGACCGCTCGCGCGGCCGCCTGGTCGGCGCGCAAAACCATCTCGCCAAACCGTTTACCCGCGAGTCGCTGCTGCTGGCGGTCGATGCCTGCGTGCCGCGCGCCGCTGCCGTGGCCAGCCCCTTGCCGGCTTGAGCGCATATCAAGGCGCATATCAAGGAATACTCATGACTATCAGCAAAATCCTTATCGTTGACGACTCCCCGACCGAAGCCCTGTTCATGTCCGACCTGCTCGGCAAGAAGGGTTTCAAGGTGTCGGTGGCCGGCAATAGCGACCAGGCCTTCGCCCGGCTCGAGAAGGAAGCCTTCGACCTGATCCTGATGGACGTGGTGATGCCTGGCCAGAACGGCTATCAGGCGACCCGCGCGATCAAGCGCGACGACCGCTTCAAGGACATTCCCGTGATTATGTGCACCAGCAAGGGCCTGGACACCGACCGCATCTGGGGCATGCGCCAGGGCGCGGCCGACTACATCGTCAAGCCGGTCGACAGCGAAGAACTGCTCACCAAGATCGCCGCGCTGACCCACTGAGCCAGGCGCCGATCCTGCACCCGCTCCCCTCCCTACGCCTATCACCCGGACCTCGACCATGAACGCGCCGCGCCAGGACCTCCGTGCCCGCCAGACCCGGCTGCAGGACTACCAGGCCATGCTGGCCCGCCGCCTGCGCGAGGCGCGCAACCTGCCGGCGGTGGACAGCTACCTGGGTTTGCAGGTGGGCCAGCGGCACTGGCTGCTGCCGTTGCCGCAGACGGGCGAGGTGCTGGAGATGCGCCAGCCCAGCCGCGTGCCGCTGACGCAGTCCTGGTACACGGGACTGGTGAATGCACGCGGCAGCCTGCTGGGCGTGATCGATTTCGGACTGTTCTGCGGCGAGGGAGCCACCTCGCTGCAGCCGGGCAGCAAGATCGTGGTGCTGTCGCGCCAGGTGGAGCGCGCTTGCGGCATTCTTGCCACGCGCGTGATCGGGCTGCGCCATGCGGGCGACCTGTCCTTGCCGGCTGAGTCCGCGGACGGGGCGCCGGCTCGGCAGGAGGCGGCGCCGGAATGGGAGGGCGCCCGTTTTGCCGACCGCGACGGGCGTGACTGGCAGGTGCTCGACGTGCGCAGGTTGCTGGCGTCTCCGGCCTTCCTGCAGGTGGGCCGGCAGGCCGCCTGAGCGTCGCGCGGGCATGCCCGCTGCAACAAATCAAAATCGAAAAATAACGGACAGAGGGTGCTATGGGTTTCAAGATGTTCAACCTGGGTCGCCAGGCACAGATGGCCAGTGCCGCCGAACCGGCGGTGAATGCCGCCGCCGCGCCTGGCACGCGTAGCACCCCGGCCCGGCGTTTCTCGGACAGGCTTTCCCGCCTCCCGTTTGCCAGCCAGCAACGCGCGCTGACCGCGGGCGTGGTGCTGTCGCTGACCGCCCTGCTGGTCTCGGTGTATTTCGACAACCGCGAAGCCAACAACGGCGCCGCGCAGATCGAGATCGCGGGCGACATGCTGATGCACTCCCAGCGCCTGGCCAAGGCGGTGCCGGTGGCCCTGCTGGGCAATGCGCAGGCCTTCACGCAGCTGCGCCAGTCCAAGAGCGAACTCGCCGGCGACTTGCAGGCGCTGAAGAGCGGCAGCGACGCCAAGCACGTGCGCGCCACCGGCGAGGCGGCCGCGCCGTTGCTTGAAAAGGCCATGGAGTCCTGGCAGCGCACCGAGAAGAGCGCTGGCGACGTATTGGCCCAGCAGCCCACCCTGACCACCATCGGCCAGACCCTGCAGATTTTCAACGCCTCCAATCCGGAACTGCTGGAAAGCGCCGAGCAGGTGGCGGCGATCAAGCTGCAGAGCGGCGCCAACGCGCGCGAGGTGGCCGCCTCCGCGCAGCTGGTGATGCTGACGCAGCGCCTGGGCAAGAACCTCAACGAGTTCCTGGCGGGCGAAGGCGTCAATCCGGAAACCGCGTTCCTGCTGGGCAAGGACACCAATACCTTCCGCGAAACCCTGGACGGGCTGATGAACGGCAGCGAAGCGCTGCGCTTGTCCGCCGCCGGCGATGCAGAGACCCGCGGCTACCTGCAGCAGCTGTCGCAGCGGTTCGACGCGGTGCAGAAGACCACCCAGACCATTCTGCAGAACCTGCCCGGCTTGATCGCCGCCAAGCGCGCCCAGCAGCAGATCTTCAATGACAACGAAGCGCTGCGCGGCGAACTGTCCGCGCTGCAGGCAGCCTATGCCGAAGGCGCGCGCGTGCGCCCGCTGACGCTGGGCGCCACCATTGTCTCGGCCTTGCTCACGCTGCTGTTCCTGGCTGGCCTGGCCGCGCTGTACCTGCGCGACTCCCGTGCCCGTACCCTCGAAGCGGAGGCCCGCGAACGCGAGGCCGAAGCCCGCCGCCTGGACGAAAAGCGCAACAACGACGCTACCCAGAAGGCCATTCTGCAACTGATGAATGAACTGCAGGACATCGCCGACGGCGACCTGACCAAGCAGGCCACCGTGACCGAGGACATCACTGGCGCCATCGCCGACTCGGTGAACTACACGGTGGAGGAACTGCGCGAACTGGTGGGCCGCGTGCAGCAGACCGCCGGCGAGGTGACGCAGGCATCGAGCCAGGTGCAGGACACCTCGACCGAGCTGGTCGCGGCGTCGGAAGAACAATCGCGCCAGATCCGCCAGACCGGCGAATCGGTGGTGGAGATGGCGGACCGCATCACGCAGGTGTCGCGCGGCGCGGCGGAATCCGCCAACGTGGCGCGCGCCTCGCTGGCCGCGGCCGAGCAGGGCCAGCACGCGGTGCAGAACGCTATCGTCGGCATGAACGACATCCGCGAGCAGATCCAGGACACCTCCAAACGCATCAAGCGCCTGGGCGAATCGTCGCAGGAGATCGGCGAAATCGTCGAGCTGATTTCCGACATTACCGAGCAGACCAACGTGCTGGCGCTGAACGCCGCCATTCAGGCCGCATCGGCCGGCGAAGCCGGGCGCGGCTTCTCGGTGGTGGCCGAGGAAGTGCAGCGCCTGGCCGAGCGCTCGGGCGAGGCAACCAAGCAGATCGGCGCGCTGATCCGCACCATCCAGACCGATACGCAGGATGCCGTGCACGCCATGGAGCGCAGCACGCAAGGCGTGGTGGAAGGGGCCAAACTGTCCGACAATGCCGGCGCCGCGCTGATGGAGATCGGCCGCGTGTCGCGCCAGCTCGCCGAGCTGATCGAACAGATCTCGCAGACCACCTCGCACGAGGCGGGACTCGCCACCGCGGTGGCACGCAATATCGAAGGCATCCTGCAGGTGACCGAGCAGACTTCCTCGGGCACGCGGCAGACCGCACTGTCGGTGCGCCAGCTGACTCTGCTGACCGAAGAGCTGCGCAACTCCGTGCTGCGATTCAAGATCGCCTGACGGATTTCGCAAGGGCCGCGCGAGCGGGCCACGGGCCGGCGCCACCACATTGGACGCATTGGAAGCAGTCATGTCATTGAATTTCCCTGTTTCGCGCGAGGCCGCCGGCTCCGATCCGGCCGTGCAGGATCCGCTGGCGCCGATGCCCTCTGCGGCACGGGACCTATCCATCGCCCCGCCCGCCGCGCCGGTATCGCGCGACCTTTCCGTACTGGCCTGGCTGGCGCCGAGCCTGCGCGCCGCGCTGGACGATGCCGCGGCCGAACTGGGTCATTACGTCGATGAAGTGCAGCAGGCGCCAGAAGCGCTGGGCGCGCGCGACACCACCTCGCTGCGCCTGGCGGGCCAGCATCTGCACCAGGCCGCGGGTGCCGTGCATATCGTTGGCCTGCGCGGTGTCGATCCGTATTGCCAGGCGTTGCGCCGGCTGCTGGAAGGCATCGACGGCGGGGCAGTCGCCGCCGACGCCCGGACCCTGGCCGCCTTCCGCCTTGGCGTGCAGGCGCTGGCCGAGTACGTCGATGACCTGATGGTCGGCGACGACGAAGATCCGGTGCGGCTGTTCTGCTCCTATGCCGACGTACTGGGCCGGCTCGGCGAGGATCGCGTGCACCCTGCCGACCTGTGGGTCGACGAACTGCAGATGCTGCCCGGCATCCTGCTGCCGACGCGCATGGCCTCCACCGTGACGCGCGCGCGCCAGCGTTTCGAGGGCGCCTTGCTCAAGGCGCTGCGCCTGCCGGTGCCGTGCCTCGAGCCGAGCCTGCTGCGCGAAGCGTATCTGCCGCTGGAATCCGCGCTGGAAGACGTGCGCGCGAGCGAACAGGAGCTGCGCCGCGCCACCGATCACCCGGACCGCGGCGTATGGCACGTGCTGGCGCTGGTGTTTGGCGCGCTGGCCCACGGCCTGCTGCCGTCGGACCTGCTGGCCAAGCGGCTGGCGGGGCGCGCGCACCTGCTGCTGCGCCAGTACCTGCAGGGCCAGGTGCGGGTGCCCCAGGCGCTGCTCAACGATGCCGTGTATTTGCTGGTCACCACGAGCAGGATGCCGCCTGCCAGCGAGCCGGAGAGCGCGGCCGTGCTGGTGCTGCGCTCCGCCATCCGCGAGTGCCTGCAAGCCTTCCGCATCGACGCGGCGCATGCGTCGGCGCATGCCGATTTCCGCGTGCGCTACTACGGCTGGCTCGACCCGATCGATACGCACAATCTGCAGCAGGCAGCCGCCGCGCTCGAACGGGCGGCGGGCGCCGGCGCACAACACGGTGAATGGCAAAACGCGCTGGCGGTGCTGGCCGAAGCCGCGCAGACGCTGGCCCAGCCAGCCTTGCTGCGCTGCCTGGATGCCGCCGCGCACCCCGCGCTGCAAGTCCGCTCCGGCGATGACAATCTTGGCGGCATCGGCGCCATCGCGCTGTTCCTGGGGCGTGCGCTTGCCTTGCCGTGGCGTGTGCATGGCAGCACCGGCCATGCCGCGGCGGCTGAATTCGCGCACCGTTGCGATGAACTGGCCTTGCATCTCTGCGAACGCCAGCGCGGCGACCAGGCGACGCCGCCCCCGCGCTGGCTCGCACAGATGGTGGACCAGGCGCGCGCGCAACGCTTGCGCGAGGCCGCGGTCGCGCAGTTGCGCGGCCATCTCGACAGCGGCGAATCGTGGCTCGATGCCTATGACCGCGACGCCGCCCGCGCCGAGGCCGGCGCACACCTGCGCGATGCCGAGCGCGCGTTCGCGGCGCTGGCCGGCACGCTGGAGCAATTGCGCGACGCCGGCGCGCTGCCCGACGCGCTGCGCGCCGACGCGCAGGCGGTAGCGGTGGCATTGGAGCGCGTGATGCCAGCCCTCGAGTGGCTCGCTGGCGCCCGCGCCACGCAAGTCCCGGGCGACGCCGCCAGCGGTCCGGGCAACGAGGCCGACGCCGCGAGCGAGCGCGCCGCCCGGCTTGCCGCGATCGCCGGCGAGCTTGGCGCCGTGCATGCCTTTATCGATGCGCTGGCTTTTGGCCGGAGCCAGGCGGCGGAGGTGCGGGACGAGGCAGCCGAGGCTGATGGCCAGGCCGTGCACAGCGGCGCCGTCTCCCACGCGGCCCTGCTTGCCAGGGCGCGCGCGGCTGCCAACGATGCCGTGCGCCACCCGGCCGCCGCCGACGCGCCCGAGGTGATGACGCTGCGCGCGGCGCTGCAGGCCATGAATGAACAGGCCGCCATCGACGATGCTGCCGGATTGCGCCGCCAGGCCACCGAAGCCACCACCCAGTTCAATGCCTGGCTGGCCGGTTCCCACGGCGCGGCGGAGCGGCTGGTGGTGGCGCTGGCCGATGCGCTGCCGGCCGGTGCACCGGGCGCACCCGCGATGCCGGCTGGGGCCGGGGATGCGGAGAAGAGCGAGAAGCCCGAGAAGGCAGATGCGGCCGGCATCGATGCTGAACTGCTCGACATTTTCCTGAGCGAAGCCGTCGAGGTGCTGGGCGAGGTCGCCAGCGATCTCGGCGGCGGTCTGCCGGGGCTGCAGGATGCCGATACCATCAGCCGCCTGCGGCGCGCCTTCCATACGCTGAAGGGTTCCAGCCGGATGGTGGGCCTGCACCGCTATGGCGAGGCGGCCTGGGCCATCGAGCAGGTGATGAATCTGTGGATTGCCGAGGCACGCGCCCCCGCGCAGGTCCTGCTGGACCTGTTGTTGCGCGCCCACCAGGAGCTTGCCGGCTGGGCCCAGGCGCTGCGCGGCGATGCCCAGGCGGTGCACGATGCCGCCGGCCTGCTGGCCGCGGCACAGTCCGTGCGCGCGGGCGAACAGCCGGAGCCGGCATCGGGCCATGAACTTGTGGCGCCACAGTCCCTGGATGAGCAGGGCGGGCAGGTGCAGCAAGGGCAGGCGGAACCGGAGCAGGAGCAGGAAGCGCAGGCCGGTCTTCCGGCGGCCGGGGCCGGCGAAGATGCCATCGCCGGAGCGGATGCCAAAGTCATTCCCTTCCGTTTCGCCAGCACGCCCGCGGAGGAAAACGATCACTACAAGCTGATCGGCCCGGTGCGTATCAGCCTGCCGCTCTACAACGTCTACCTGCAGGAAGCCGACGACCTGATCCGCCAGTTCGCTACAGATGTTTCCGAGTGGCGCCACGAAGGCCGGCCCTGCCCGAGCGAGCTGGCATTGCGCGTGGCGCACACGTTGCAAGGCAGCGCGTCCACGGTCGGACTGGAGCCGGTGCGCGCGATTGCCGAGGTGCTGGAGCGCCTGATGCTGCAACTCGGCGCGCACCCGGTGGCGATGCACCCTGGCGACTTCCGCCTGCTGGAGCAGGCGGTCGAGCGCGTGCGCGGCATGTTGCACCAGTTTGCCGCCGGCATCTGGCCGGCCGCCGACGAAGCGCTCTGCCGCAGTCTCGCCGAGTTGGGCGAGCGTGCCATGGTGCGGCCGCGGCTGGCGATGCCGGCGGCGCCGGAGTTGCCGCCCGAGGCGGAGGACGCGCCGGTTGCGCTGTTGTTCGGCAAGCTGGCGCCCGCGGCCAATGCCGGCGCGCTGTACGATGCCGCCATCACGGTATTGGATACGGAGGGCGTGAATGCAGGTCATGCCGACGCGGCCAATACGGGCGAAGCTTCCTTCGCCGTGCATGCCGACACCGCCCGGATCCCGCCGGCGCCCGGTGCCGCGGATGTGCATGAGACCGCGGGCACTGCGCACCCGCTGGCCGATGAGGCGGCTGCCGAAGAAACCCTCGATCCGGCGCTTGTCGAGATTTTCCTGGAAGAGGCGCACGGCAGCCTCCCCGAACTGGGCAAGCTGCTGCGTGGCTGGGAGACGGCGTCCGGCGATGGCCAGCACGCCAGCCACGCTGGCTTGATCCTGCGCGCCTTGCACACGCTCAAGGGCAGTGCGCGCATGGCCGGCGCGATGGCGCTGGGCCAGGCTGCCCACGAGATGGAGACCCTGCTCGACGCCGCCGTGCGCGCGGATCGCGTCGGGCCGGTCTTGTTCGTGCGCCTGTATGCCTGGTACGACCGCATCCTCGCGCATAGCGAGGCGCTGCAGGCTGGCCGCCTGCTGCCGGTGGACGATGCCGACCTGATCAACGCCATGACCGGGCTGAACAGCGCGCCGGCGGCGCGGGCTCCGGCGGACATGGCCGGCACGCCGGTACCCGCGCAAGATGCACCACAAGATGCCCCGCAAGGTGGCGGCGAGGGCGGCCCGGCGCCGTTGGCGCGTTCCGCCGTACAGCCCTGGCTGCAAGCCGGGCCGGTGCGCCCCGTGGCGCCTGCGCCGGGCGACGCGCTGGCGCCGGCAGCGGATGCCGGCGAACGCCAGCGCGCGCTGGTGCGAGTCCAGGCCCGCACGCTCGATACGCTGATCACCGACGCCGGCGAAGTCGGCGCAACGCGCGCCCGGCTGGAAAGCGAACTGGATGCGATGCGTAGCTTTCTGGGCGAACTCAACGACAACGTGGCGCGCTTGCGCGGCCAGTTGCGCGAGATCGAGATCCAGGCCGAGTCGCAGATGGCCTCGCGCATCGCCGATGCCCAGCACAAGCAGGAATTCGATCCGCTCGAGTTCGACCGCTTCACGCGTTTCCAGGAACTGACGCGGATGATGGCCGAGTCGGTCAACGACGTGGCCACCGTCGAGCAGAACCTGCAGCGGGGCTTTGACCGCGCCACTGGCGACCTCGATGCGCAGGCCCGCCTCACGCGCGGCTTGCAGCGCAGCCTGATGCAGGCGCGCATGGTGCAGTTCGACGCGCTGGCCGAACGCCTGTACCGCGTGGCACGGCAGGCCTCCAGCGAGACCGGCAAGGACGTGCGCCTGCTGATCAAGGGCGGCACCGTGGAAGTCGACCGCTCGGTGCTGGACCGCATGGCCGGCCCGATCGAACACCTGATCCGCAATGCGGTGGTGCACGGCATCGAGGCCGCCGAGGTCCGCCGCGCCGCGGGCAAGCCGGCCGCCGGCGCGCTGACGCTGGAAGTGCAGCAGGAAGGCAACGAGGTGGTGCTGCATTTCGTCGACGATGGCGGCGGCCTTGACCTCGCCCGCATCCGCGCGCGGGCCATTGAGCGAGAACTGCTGTCCCCGGACGATGATGCGGGCGATGCGCGGCTCACGGAACTGATCTTCGCCCCCGGCTTCAGCACGGCCGATAGCGTGTCGGAACTCGCCGGGCGCGGCGTCGGCATGGACGTGGTGCGCGCCGAGACCGTGGCACTGGGCGGGCGCATCGCGCTGGCCACGCAACCCGGGCAAGGCACCCGCTTTACCGTGCACCTGCCGCTGACAACCGCCATCACGCAGGTGCTGCTGGTCACGCTGGGCGGCCGGCCGTTCGCCATCCCGAGCGGCATGATCGACCAGGTCCAGCAATTGCGCTCGCAAGGGCTGCTCGAAGCCTACAACCAGGGCAGCCTCGACGTGCCCGGCGGCGCGGTGCCGTTCCATTACCTCGGGACGTTGCTGGAGGAAACACCGGCGATTGCCGCGGGCAAGAAGTATTCGCCGGTGGTGGTGGTGCGCAGCGGCGCCGAACGCATCGCCGTGCATGTGGACGAAGTGATCGGCAACCGCGAAGTGGTGGTCAAGCACATCGGCCCGCACCTGGCGCGCCTGGAAGGCATTGCCGGCGCGACCACGCTGGGCGATGGCGAGATCGTGCTGATCTACAACCCGGTGGTGCTGGCGCAGCGCTTCGTGCGCGAACGCGGCGAACCGGCGCGTCCGCAGATCGCCGATCTCACCTACCTGGCGCAACAACTGGCGCAACCGGCGCAACCGGCGCTGCTGGGCGCGGTGGCTGAACTCTCACACGGCGAAGCCGCGCCGGTGCACGGCCTGGGCACGCAGCCTACCGTCATGGTGGTCGACGATTCGCTGACCGTGCGCAAGGTCACGCATCGCTTGCTGACACGCGCGGGTTATCAGGTGGCGCTCGCGCGGGACGGCGTGGATGCGTTGCGGCAGTTGCAGGAGATGATGCCGGATGCCATGCTGGTCGATATCGAGATGCCGCATATGGATGGCTTCGACCTGACTCGCAATGTGCGGGCGGATAGCCGTACCGTGCATATGCCGCTGGTGATGATTACCTCGCGGACTGCGGAGAAGCATCGCCGCTATGCGGCTGAGATCGGCGTTAATGTCTATCTGGGGAAGCCGTATAACGAAGATGAGCTGCTTACTACGTTGCATCAGTTGCTGGGTGAGCGTGCGGCTGGGACGGCGGGGTCGGTGGGGCAGATGTTGGGGGAGGATGCGGGGAAATGAGAAGGGGGGTGCTTAGAGTCAAAGACTTAAAAGCCTAAAAGCCTAAAAGCCTTAAAGCCTAAAAGCCTAAAAGCCTAAAAGCCTAAAGGCCCTAAAGTCAAAGGCGGTTTCACCACCCCTGCGGGGCG
>JYOD01000057.1:0-4138 GCA_000955785.1 Burkholderiaceae bacterium 16 | reverse complement strand
CGGCTCGCTTCGCATCGCGCTGAGGTGCGGACCGCCCTTGGGGGCGCTCCGCACGGCTACACCCATCGTGATCCAGCTCTATCGCTCTTCCTTGCCGCCGGTTTGCTCTCCCGCTTGCGGGAGAGGGGACGGGGGAGAGGGCGGGCGCTTGATGTGGCGCCCGCCCTCAAATTCCTACTTGTTCACCATCCGCGCTGGCACCGACAGCGTCAGCGCCGCGCCCACCACCAAACACACCGCCAGCAGATACATCCCGGAATCCGTGCTTTGCGTCAGGTCCTTCAGCCAGCCCACCGCATACGGGCTGATAAAGCCTGCCAGGTTGCCCAGCGAGTTGATCAGCGCAATACCGGCCGCGGCGCCGGTGCCCGCGAGAAATGCCGTGGGCAGACTCCAGAACAGCGGCAGCGTGGTCAGGATGCCGATGGTGGCCAGCGTCAGTCCGAGCAGTGCCAGCACTGTGTTGCTGTGCCATTGCACCGACAGCACCAGCCCAAGCGCGCCCGCCAGCGCGGGAAGGGCGATATGCCAGCGGCGCTCGCGCGTGCGGTCGGCACTGTAGGCCACCAGTATCATGCCGACCACCGCGCAGCCATAGGGAATGGCGGTGAGCAGGCCGATGTCCAGCGGGCTCTTCACGCCGGTCTGCTTGATGATCGTGGGCAGCCAGAAGCTGACGCCGTACAGGCCCATCACGAAGCAGAAGTAGATCGAGCTCATCAGCCAGACACGCGGGCTGGTCAGCACCCGGCTGACCGGCGCGTCTTCCTTGTGCATGTCCTCGTTGGCGATATTGCGCTGGAGCAGGGCCTTCTCTTCATCGTTCAGCCACTTGGCGTGGACGATGCGGTCGTCGAGGTAGGCCAGCACCACCAGCCCCACCAGCACCGACGGGATGCCTTCGAGCAGGAACATCCATTGCCAGCCGGACCAGCCGTTGTGGCCGTCGAAGGATTGCATCACCCAGCCCGACAGCGGCCCGCCGATCACGCCGGCAAGCGCAACCGCAGTCATGAAATAGGTGGTGGTGCGACCGCGACGGTGCGACGGATACCAGTAGGTGAGGTAGAGGATGATGCCGGGGAAGAAACCAGCCTCGGCGATACCGAGCAGGAAGCGCAGCACGTAGAACATCGTCGGCGTGGTGACGAACATCATCGCCGCCGAGATCAGCCCCCAGGTGATCATGATCCGGGCGATCCAGATGCGCGCGCCCACCTTGTGCAGGATCACGTTGCTGGGCACCTCGAACAGAAAGTAGCCGATGAAGAAGATGCCCGCGCCCAGCCCGTAGACGGTCTCGCTGAACTGCAGGTCGTTAAGCATCTGCAGCTTGGCAAAGCCTACGTTGACCCGGTCCAGGTAGGCCACTACGTAGCAAAGCAGCAGGAAGGGAACGAGACGCCAGCTCACCTTGCGGTAGGTGGCATCTTCGAAGGTGGGGTCGGCCGCGCCGCTTTGTACTGCGGTTGTTGTCATGCTGTCTCCTCTGGGATTTACTCTCTCTGATTGCACGATACCGCTGGATGAGGGGCGCCGCTTGCTACACGCGGCCCCCCGCGTTGAATGCGATGCCCGCACCGGTGCCACCGCCTTGCGCGGCAACGGTGACGGGCTCATGTTGGAGCGTCCTCTTAGTGCGCGAACGGGCCGCGGCCGCGCAGCGCGTTGGCGACCATCATCAGCGCGAGCAGGAAGGGCAGGGCCACATAGAGGCACCAGTGCACGCGGTCACCCACGGTGTCGCCCCACTTGCGCTTGAAGACCTGCAGGCGCGGCATGGCCGAGGGGTTGGTGGCGCGTTTGTTTCTGACGTGCCATGCCATCCAGAAAAAGAAAATGGCGAACGCGACCGACAGGAAGTTGATATTACCCATGTTGTATGGCGATGGTTTTCAGTGTGGTGAATCCGTACAGGGCTTCGAAGCCCTTCTCGCGGCCGTGGCCGGACTGCCCGCTGCCGCCGAAAGGCAGTTCCACCCCGCCGCCGGCACCGTAGTTGTTGATAAAGACCTGGCCCGCGCGCAGCCTGTGCGCCAGCCGGAGCTGCCGTGCGCCGTCGCGGGTCCATACGCCGGCGACCAGCCCGTAGGGGGTGCCGTTGGCGAGCGCGATGGCTTCGGCCTCGGTGTCGAAGGGCGTTGCCGCCAGCAGCGGTCCAAAGACTTCTTCCTGCGCCAGCCGGTGCGCCGGCGGCACGTCGCGGAACAGCATCGGCACCTGGTAGTAGCCGGATTCCGGCGCTTCCGCCACGATCTGTCCTTGCGCCATCGCGGTAATGCCGGCGTGCTGCGCGTCGGAAACAAAGTCCCATACACGCTGTTGCTGCTTGCGGTTGATCAGCGGGCCGCATTCAAGGTCCAGCTCCGATGGACCCACGCGCAGGGACTCGAACACCGTGGCAAGGCGGTCGAGCACGGCATTGTAGAGCGGGCGTTCCACCAGCACACGGCTGCCCGCCGAGCAGGTCTGGCCGGCGTTCTGCACGATGCCGTTGACGATGACCGGCACCAGCGCATCGACATCGGCGTCGGCGAACACGATCTGGGGCGACTTGCCGCCCAGTTCCAGCGTGACCGGCACGTGGTTCTCGGCTGCCATCTGCGCGATCAGCTTGCCGGTCTGCGGCGAACCGGTGAAGGAGATGTGGTTGATGCCGGGGTGGCGCGCCAGTGCGGCGCCGGCTTCGTGGCCATAGCCGGTGACGATATTGAGCGCGCCCTCGGGCAGGC
This sequence comes from Burkholderiaceae bacterium 16, assembly GCA_000955785.1. GTDB lineage: Bacteria > Pseudomonadota > Gammaproteobacteria > Burkholderiales > Burkholderiaceae > Cupriavidus. The sequence goes on along the minus strand of JYOD01000057.1, from coordinate 1,406 downwards.
CGGCCCCGGCCGCCAGCTCCGCCACCCGCAACAGCGACAGGCAGGCGTCCTCGGCGGGCTTGACCACGCAGGCATTGCCCGTGGCCAGCGCCGCGCCGACGCTGCGCCCGAAGATCTGCAGCGGGTAGTTCCAAGGGATGATGTGGCCGGTCACGCCATGCGGCTCGCGCACGGTCAGCACGGTGAAGCCCGGCTGGTAGGGAATGGTCTGCCCGTGCAGCTTGTCGGCCGCGCCGGCGTAGAACTCAAAGTAGCGCGCCACGGCGCGCGCGTCGGCGGCAGCCTGGCGCAAGGGCTTGCCGGTGTCGCGCGCTTCCAGCGCGGCGAGTTCGGCTTCATGCTCGATCAGCGTCAGCGCCACGCGGTTGAGCAGGCGTGCGCGCTCGGCGGGCGCCATGGCGCCCCAGGCGCCTTCGACGGCCTGGCGGGCGGCGTAGACGGCCACATTGATGTCGACCGCGTTGCCGCGGGCGATTTCGGCGAAGGGCTCGCCGCTGGAAGGGTCGAATACCTTGATGCGCATGCCGGAATCCGGCGCGATCAGGCGGTTGGCAACGAAGTGCTGGGCGTGCATTGGATTGGCTCCGGCTGGATGCGACCGTCAGCCTGTGGCTGTTAGTGCGCCTGTCGATGCGTCATTGGGACAATTCGCCATTATCACTCACCGCGCGAGGCGCGCAAGGCACGTGACGTCAGGCCCGGGTCAGCTTCGAACCGCTATAATGCCCGCCATCCTCAAACACAGGCATCTGGAGAGCAAGCATGAGCTTCAACCTCGTTTCCCCCGGCAAGGACATCCCGAACGATTTCAACGTCATCATTGAGATCTCCGCCCAGAGCGATCCGGTGAAGTACGAAGCCGACAAGGAAACCGGCTTGCTCTTCGTTGACCGTTTCATCGGCACCGGCATGCGCTATCCCGCCAACTACGGTTTTGTTCCGCAGACGCTGTCGGGCGACGGCGACCCCGTCGACGTGCTGGTGCTCTCGCCGTTCCCGATCCTGGCCGGCGCCGTCGTGCGTTGCCGCGCGCTGGGCATGCTCAAGATGACCGACGAGTCGGGTGTGGATGCCAAGCTGATCGCCGTGCCCCTGGACAAGCTGTCGCCGGCCACCGCCTTCATGAAGGGCCTGTCCGACGTGCCGCAGAACCTGCTGGACCAGATCAAGCACTTCTTTGAGAACTACAAGGCACTCGAAGCGGGCAAGTGGGTCAAGGTGGAAGGCTGGGCCGGCATCGAGGAAGCCCACAAGGAAATCACCGACGGCGTGGCCAACTACACGAAGTAAGCCTTCGCCGCCCCGGGCGGCGCGCCGTAGGGTCGGTCATGGCCGTTTCCCCGCGCCTGGCTGAACCGCAGCTGAACGAACCCCGCCACGGCGGGGTTTTTTGTGTGTGCCGAGCA
>JYOD01000056.1 GCA_000955785.1 Burkholderiaceae bacterium 16 | reverse complement strand
TTGATCTAAGCGTTGAATGGCATGATCTAAGCGTTGAATGGCAGCTTTCCGCTTCGCCGAAAGGCAGCTTAGGGGTCGGAAACAGCCGGCCGGCATGCGGCTGGCGGAGTCGCTTGCCGTTTAGGGTTGTTCGATGCCTGCCGTCACCCGCAGGAATGTGAGTGTGCCACCGCGCGTTACTGGCAGGCGTCGAACAACCCTAAACGACGGCCACGACCAGATTGGCAACAATCGTTGGCATATGGGTGCGGCTGAACGTTAGCTCAAGCCATCGGCCACTATTGCTGCGTGAGCATCAGGTTCAGGTTCTGAACCGCAGCGCCGGATGCGCCTTTGCCAAGATTATCGAAAACCGCGGACAGCAGGACGTGCCCGTGTTCCATGTTAGGAAATACGCATAAGCGCATGTCGTTCGTACCGTTCAGCACTTGTGGATCCAGGTGCTTTAAGACGCACGATTCGTGCAGCGGCAAGACACGTACGTGGGCCGCCTCGGCATAGTGGCGTGCGAGGCATGCGTGTAACGTGGCGCCATCCACGTCGGGTGCCAGCAGCCGCAACTCCAAGGGCACCGTCAGCACGATGCCCTGGCGGAACGCACCCAACGCAGGGACGAAGATGGGACGCTGTGCGAGCCCGGCGTGCTGCTGGATCTCCGGGGTGTGCTTGTGCGCGAGTTCCAGACCATATACCTGGTATGAAGGCGCGTTGATGGCACCCTGCCCCTCATGTTCCTCCACGCCGGCACGCCCGCGTCCGGAGTAGCCCGACACCGCATGAATGCTGATAGGGTAGTTGCCTGGTATGAGCCCAGCCTCCAACAGGGGACGCAGCAAGCCAATTGCACCGGTCGGATAGCAACCGGGATTGGTGACCCGACGTGCGTTCGCAATGCGCTCAGCCTGTCCCAGCGTCATTTCCGGAAAGCCATATGTCCAGTCCGGCTGTGTGCGGTGGGCGGAACTTGCGTCGATTACCCTGACGGCAGGATTAACAATGGCGTCCACTGCCTCACGCGCGGCGGCATCAGGCAAACAGAGGATGGCGATGTCGCAGGCGTTGATGGCTTCTGCGCGACGCCGCGGATCTTTGCGTTCCGCAGCGGCAAGCGTGAACAGTCTAAGGTCGGTCCGGTTGCGCAGCCGTTCGTGGATCTGCAACCCGGTGGTGCCTTGGTCGCCGTCGATGAAAACAACGGGAGAGCTCATACGTGGAATACTCCGGTGACTGTGGGTTGTAACAAGTAGAACGAGCCCCTATGTTCCATGGACCGCTAGAATAGAGAAAGTTGAATTTCATAACGTTAATATTCAGTCTTTCTGAATCTGGACATCGACATGCGAGAGATCAGCCTGGACCGCTTGCGCACTCTGGTCGCCATTACCGACCGTGGCTCATTTGCCGATGCGGCGCGTGCATTGCACCTGGCGCCGCCAACGGTCAGCCTCCACATCGCTGAACTCGAAGACCGCATTGGGGCTCCACTCCTGTCACGGAAGCGCGGACATGTAAGGCCGTCGGCGATAGGAGAGGTGCTGGTGGAGCGCGCGCGTCGACTGCTGGCCGATGCGGAGCAGGCGTTAGACGATATTCAACGCCAGGTGCAGGGGCTCGAAGGGCGCGCGCGGCTCGGTGCGTCGACTGGCGTGATCGCGCACCTGTTGCCGCAAGCGCTTGAGGTGCTGCGCCAGCACCATCCCGCTATCGACATTCAGGTTGCAGTACTCACTTCGCATGAAACGCTGTCCCGACTGGCGGATGGAACGCTGGATGTTGGGCTGGTCGCACTGCCTCAGCCCCCGGTGGCTGGACTCGTGATAAAGCCTTGGCGCCGCGACCCCGTGATGGCCTTTGTGCCGGCGCATTGGCGGTGTCCGGCCCGCGTCACGCCTGAATGGCTCGCCGCCCAACCTCTCATTCTCAATGACGCGACCACGCGTCTCTCGCGTCTGACTGCAGAGTGGTTCGCGACAGGGGGGCACCATCCTGCGCCGCGCATTCAGCTCAACTACAACGACGCGATCAAGAGTCTGGTAGCGGCAGGTTACGGCGCAGCGCTGTTGCCCCATGAGGCCACTACGCCATTACCCGACAGTCGCATTGTCATGCGTCCGCTGCGCCCGGCGTTGTGGCGTCGGCTCGGCATTGCACATCGTGCGGGGTACGTTGAGCGTTCCACGCAACACGTACTTGATGTGTTGTGGGCTCTGCGATTGGCGTAGGAGTTGCCATTTGCCGCTTCGGTTCGTTCTCGCTGGGACGGTAGCCTTATTGCACGCCACGACGAACGAATGGCCGGTTTGTAGAAATTTGACTGACCGAATTGGGACCGGGAGCGGACAGCCTACAGGGACCCTCACAATGCCTACTTCAACCGGCCATTGAGCGAGCCGCACGACGCGCGGTGGAGCGACTGCTTTGCTCCCCAAACTGTTGAAATGCCAGCAAATGCTAGGCAAGCAACAGCAAGGCATCAGCGAGCGAGAGCACCGTTGTGCGCGAATCGAACGCCGTTGAAAAAAGATGATCGTGCACGACCTGATCCGGGTCGAAGCAGCAATCCTTGACCGTGAATAAACGGAAGTCCGCATCGCTCGCGTACGCGACCGACGACAGCACCACACCGGTCGACGCGATGCCCACCATGAGCAGGGTATCGATACCCTGCGCGGAAAGCCGCACCTGCAGGTCGGTACCAAAGAACACGCTGGCACGATGAGCGATGATGAGCGGTTCGGTGGCCTGTTGGCCGAGTTCCGGCGAGATCTGGTCGTCGACGAAAAGACCAAGTTGCTTGATTCCCTGCCCGTTCCTGTTCAACGGACTGACTTCCGGATAGCCTGGACGAAAGTGGATCTTGGCGAAATAGACGCTGACGCCCTTGGCCCGCGCAGCGTCACACAGCTTGCGCGTATTGGAGAGCAAAGTGGGCGCGACCGATGGAAATAACGCCAGGATGTCGGTCTGATAGTGCATGACCACCAGAGCGGCTTGCGCTGGAACAATTGCCGGAATCTGCATGGTCACACTGTGCGCATCAGCGGCGCTTCCCATGCCCTGTTGATGGTCTGCTGTATCGACGGGTCCACGTTCAACGGGTGGCGACATAAGGCTGCGCGATAAAGAATGATGGTCGACTCTACCACTGAAAGAGCCCGGCGGCCGAACAAGCAACGGACTTCTCGGCCGCCAGTCCACCAATATCCGCGCTCCGTCGGGGATTGCCCATTGCGCGCGTGCTTACCAGGCTTACGGTGAAGCCGCCACCAAGGCGCCAAAGCGGCTCACGTCGAGCGACGACTTCGTGGCGGTGAGGCGATGATAGGCAGCGCAGGTTCGGACTGCATCAGCGTACCCGTAGTAGGCGCTGGTCCCGTCGTCCTACGTTTGGCACTAGTTTTTCCGGTGCCGCGCGGCCAGCGCGGGCAGTCCCGCTTGCACGGGCATAATCGGTCTGGCCCCTTCGGCCAATCTGAAATCGAACCGCGACCATCCGTCGCTGTTCGAGCCGGTGCACGTCTCGGGCCGGGCATCTATGGCAAGGGCATTGCCAACCCCATCGCCATGATCCGGACTGGTGCGCTGATGTTGGACTTCCTTGCGGGCAAGACGCAGGAACCTGCGCTGCTGTGCTTGACCGGTCGTTGAAAGCACAAAGCAGGATCATACGGTCCGTAGGATGGAAGACGCCGCGTTTCATATTGTCCGTTGGAAGTGCTTGGCGCGCGCCGCGTCTATGCTCATTCCATCGACAATGCTGGGGGCCTGCTATGAATCGACGACAATTTTCTACCGGGAGCGGACTGGCGCTGCTTGCATTTAGTGCGCTAGCGCAGGAGAAAACTGGGATCCGGCCGCAGCAGGCCGACGCGGCCGGCGTCGTCAGTACGCTGGTGGGTCAGGCTGCAGCGGCCGTGCGGGGTGGTGAGTCGGTGCAGGACGCCTTTGCCCGCTTTGCAGCAGTCGCCGCAAAGGCGATGCCTTTTCTGCACATGACCGCCCTGGTCGCAAAGGCATCTGCGGCGGGCGGCGCAGACGGGCCAGGTGACGTGCGCCGACTTTATTCCAGCGTTCCTTCGGCCTATCCGGTGGGGGGCTGGAAGCATCTCGGGGGTAGCGAATGGGCGGAGCATGTCCTGCAGCAGCAGCGCGTACTGGTCGCCGCCGGCGATGCCGCCCTGGCTCGCTACTTTCCTGATCACGCACTGCTGCGCTCGCTTGGCACACGCACGCTGGTCAACGTGCCAGTGGTGGTTTGCCGTCGAACCGTAGGGGCATTTGCCTTCCTATGCCAGGACGAAGGCGTGCCGCCTGCTGCACTAGCGCAGATCGAGTCACTGGCACCTAGCGCTGCTGCAGTGTTCGTATTGGGCGCTGGGGAACAGGCATGAACGGGGAGGCTGCTACCCTGCTTCAAGGCGTGCCGGAGGCCGCCACGACCATAGCTGAAGCGCAGAAATCGACTGCCGAGTTGACCGATGCCGACATCTCTGGCACTCCAAGGGTCCGAGCGTGGTTGCCCATGGCCCTGGCGGTCTGCGCGCTCTTGATCTGGAGCACGCTCGCCGTGTCGGTGGTCAGCCTGTCCGGTCTGTCGCCGCTGTTGACCACGGGCGTGGCCTTAGCTGGGGGCGGCATCATCGGGCTGCCGTGGGTTCCCTGGAGACGACTGGAGCCGGGTGCCGTTCTGGTGGGCAGTCTGGCCATGTTGGGTTATCACGCGCTCTATTTCCTGAGCCTGAAGACCGCCGATCCCGTCGCGGCAAACTTGCTGCACTATCTGTGGCCGCTGTTCATCATTCTGCTGGCACCGCTGATGTTGCATGGCCACAAGCTCACCCGCAGCCATGTCGGCGCCGGCGTGCTTGGCTTTGCCGGCGCGGCAGCCTGCCTCGGAGCGGTACCGGCGTTCGGCGCCGGCGCAGGGGTCGGATTTGCGCTTGCGCTCGTTTCGGCGCTGATCTGGGCTTATTACTCGGTCTGGTCGCGGCGCTTCGCCGAAGTACCCACGGCCACGGTTTCTCTCTACTGCCTACTCGCCGGCTTGGCCTCGCTTGCCGCCTACGCGGTGCTTGGCCAGTTCCCTGCGTACGACAAGCTGGCGCTGGGCGGTGGGATGCCATCGCTGGCACACAGGCAGTGGCTCACACTGGCTTACCTGTCGCTCGGACCACTGGGCGGCGCCTTCTATCTGTGGGACTACGCGATGAAGAAGGGCAACCCTCATCAGGTGGCGCTGCTGGCCTATGCGGTGCCGGTGGTGTCCACCCTGTTCGTCAGCGTGTTCCTTGGTCGCGGCTTCGATGTCGCCACGATGGTCGGTGCGGGACTGGTTACGGTGGCAGTAGCCATTGGCAACCGCACCGCGCCGCGGCGCTGACATCAACCTGGAAGAAGACGACATGGAAAGAACAAAGGCGGCTGCTATCGAGATCGGCGAGGAAATCGTAGCGGGGTTCACCAAGTATGGTCTACCTGACGTGGCGCCAGCGCGGAGCCGCAATCGCGGCGTGGGGCCGTTTCCTCGCATGGTTCTGCGCGGTGCTACGTTGATCGACGGCACCGGAGCGCCCCCTTGGGGTCTGGTCGATATCGTGGTCGAAGGCAACCGGATTGCCGACATCGTCAGTGTCGGCGTACCTGGCTTGCCGATCCGCCCCGAGCGCAGGCCGCCGCAGGCGGAACACGAAATCGATTGCGGAGCTGGCTTCGTTACCCCAGGCTTTATCGACAGCCATGCGCACATCGGTGCGCCGTTCCACGCGGCAAGCGGCAACATGCCGGGAGCAGACTACGTCTACAAGCTGTGGCTCGCACACGGCGTGACGACCGTCCGGGAAGCTGGTTGCTTCAACGGCCTGGCCTGGACGCTGGAGCAAAAGGCCGCCTCTGCTGCCCACCGCATCGCGGCCCCGAGCCTGTATGCCTATGCCTATTTCCCGGCCATCAACGACTATCTGAAGACCATCCACACGCCCGCCGCTGCGCGCGAGTGGCTGCGTCAGTTGGCCGACAAGGGAGCGGACGGCGTCAAGTTCTTCGGTGCGCCCCCGGCAGTGATGGAGGCAGCGTTGGACGAGGCGAGGAACCTCGGGCTGCGCACCTGTTGCCACCATGCCGCGCTGGCGGTCAGTCGCATGAACGCGCTGACCACGGCACAGTGGGGTCTGACCAGCTCGGAGCATTCCTACGGTCTGCCTGAAGCCCTGTTCGAGGACCGCACGGTCCAGTCATTTCCGTCCGGCTATCACTACAACGACGAATACCTGCGCTTCGCCACGGCGGGCACCACCTTCCTGCAGGCTGCGCAACCCGGCAGCGCGAAATGGGAACAGGTGCTAGACGCCTTCCTCGCCGCCGGGCACACCTTCGTGCCCACCATGAACGTCTACGATGCCAACCGGGACCTGATGCGCACGCGCCGCGCCGACTGGCACGCGCGCTTCACCGATCCCACGCTGCTGAAGTACTTCGAGCCGCACCGCGGCGGCCATGGATCGTACTGGTATCGTTGGACCACGCAGAACGAAGTCGAGTGGCGCGAGACCTTCCGCCTGTGGATGCACTTTCTGCGCGATTTCAAGAACCGCGGCGGCCGCGTCTGTGCTGGCAGCGATTCGGGGTTCATGTACCAGGTCTACGGCTTCGGCTTCGTGCGCGAGCTGGAGCTGCTGCAGGAAGCGGGCTTCAACCCGCTGGAGGTGCTGCGCGCTGCGAGCTACCACGGTGCGGAGTTGCTCGGGCTGGAAGCGGAAACCGGGTCGGTGGAAGTTGGCAAGCGTGCGGATCTGCTGGTCCACGACAGCAATCCACTCGACGACTTCAAGCTGCTCTACGGCACGGGTGCGCTGCGGCTGGACGAGGTGCGTCAGCGCGGCCAATGGCAGCGCTGCCTGCGCACCACCATCAAGGACGGCATGGTGTTCGACACCCAGGAACTGCTGGACGACGTTGAAGGGATGGTGGCAGCGGCAAATGCCGCCGAGGACGGCCAGTAATGGAAGCCCCGGCCGAGTTCGTGGTGCTGTCGGGCTTCCTGGGCAGTGGCAAGACCACGCTGCTGGGCGATCTGTTGGCCGTCGTTGACGATGGCCGCACGGCTGTCATCGTCAACGACGTGGGGCAGGTCAATATCGATGGCGCGCTGATCGCGGTCACCGCGGGCGTGCCGATGGCCACGCTTAGCAACGGCTGCGTCTGCTGCAGCCTGACCAACGATCTGCAGTACACCATCGAGGCCATGCTGGAGACGCGGAGGCTCTCCGGCGCCCCGGGATTCCGGCGCATGATCCTTGAGTGCAGCGGCCTATCTGAGCCCGGTGCGGTGCTGCGCAGCTTATCCGAACTGGCGCACTTGCGCATGCGCGTGCGTGTGGTGACCACCTATGCCTGCGACAGGCCGCTGTCGGATCAGGAAGAGTTCGGCCTGGCTGCCGCGCAACTTGCCTCTGCCCACGTGATCGTCCTGACGCGGATGGACGTCGCCGATTCCCAACAGATTGTGCAAGCTACGGCGTTGGTTCGGGCGCTAGGCGCCATGGCCACGCTGGTGGCCGAGCGCGACCCGCACGTACGCGCGCAGCGTGCCTTCGACGAGGCTGAGTCAGGGGAGGCCACGCTCCCGGGCAGTCCTGCTGCATTCCTGGCGGAGGGTCCGGTTGGCCATCCTCGCATCAATGTGTATGCACTGCAGTGGAACAGCCCTGTCGCATGGCCATTGCTCGCCGCGTGGCTGGAGAACCTGGCCGGTTACCTGGAGGATAGGTTGCTGCGAGTCAAGGGGCTTGTGGTGGTGGAGGGATGCGAGGAGTTGTTGCTAATCCAGGGGGTCGGGCAGCACTTCGATACACCGCGGCGTATCGGCGCGGATGATCCATCCACCGGCAGTATGGGTGGGAGGCCGTCGAACCTTATCGTCATTGCCCGCGATACGGAGATGACGGAGATCCGCGACATCGGGCCGGCGCCGCCGATGCCGTGCCGCCTGTCGATGATCCGATCGCCCGGCGCCGGCAGTGCTCGGGTCCGGCTGGCGCGGCTGCAAGAGTAGGCCTGAGAAGTACTGCAAATGAAGAAACCCCGCACGGGATACCCGTACGGCGTTTTTCGCTGTGCGCCCAGCATGGGCGCACTCCTGGAGGTGCAAGTCCTCCCGCAAGCTGACCACAGTGAGCGAAGTGAAGCGCAACTGCATGAGGGCAACCGAGTGTGGGGAGGAAGCGTGGAGCATAAATCATGAGCCGAGGAACACGAATCGCATAGAAGGCGCGGCCGGTCAGGGCGAGCGGGCAGCTTACCGCGAAGCTCTTGTGGTCAAGGATCAGGCGGCGTAGATGCGGCGGTTGTGTGATGAAGGAGTGCGGCCCTTACCTGGGGACGCCCCGCCTTGTGCCTGAAAGGGCGACGGCGCGAGCCGGAGCGGGGTCTCAGCAGAGGCCATAGTAGTTGGCGGTAGCGCCGGGAAGGCTCGATCCCGCTGACGAAGGGCTGAACGAGAAGGAGTGATTTCCGACATGTCGATGCAGCAAGCAAGGCGTCAGATGCCCGCGTCAGCGGGGCGGGAGGCCGTAGGGCAGGGTGAAGCCATGCCTGACGCTTTCAGCGACGAAGCTTGCCGCCCGCGGCGTGCGACCGGAAACGCGGGAACGGCGCTGCTGCAAGCGGCGCTGGCAACAGAGAACCTGCGGCAGGCGTTCAAGCGTGTGCGAGCCAACAAGGGAGCGGCGGGTGTGGACGGACTGGATATCAACCAGACGTCCCGCCATCTGGCGACCGCGTGGCCGGACATACGGAGGCAACTGCTGACGGGGACGTACCGGCCCAGCCCGGTGCGTCGGGTGACGATCCCCAAGCCGGACGGTGGCGAGCGCGAGCTTGGCATTCCGACGGTGATCTCATAATGCACCTCTCACAGTTAAGTGTAGGAATGTTGCCCTCGAAGATGCCCTGAAGTGCGCACCCAGTCCCGCAGTTGCTGTTCCTTGAGGGGATCCAGCGTGATCCACCATGGGCCCCGCCCGTCGAGCTTCCGAGCATGGACCACCTGGCGCTCGATCCAGTAATACACGACGTGTGGACTGATTCCCAGTCGGTGAGCGAGTTGCTGGACAGTGAGTTCGTCAGGCCGCTTGAGGCTGGTTGCTGCAATCCCGTAGCGGTAGCGGATCCACTTGACCATGGCGAGCGTGAACGATTTGCCAGTTGGGCTGCGTAGGCCTTCCTGATTGAGGTGCGCAACGATCTGGGGGTCGGACAGATGTTGCGAAAGGTTACGCACCTGCTCGACGATCGCAGTCGGATAGCGCATCGCTTCGATGACCGGCTTGGGCAAAGTCACGGTGGTGTCGGTACAGGTGCCGCCCTGCCAGCGCACGTGTAGGACTACCTGTTTCGTTGCGGGTAGTTTCTCGACAGTAATGTCCCGGATGAGCAGTCGCAACATGCGTTTGCGATCCTTCGCTGCAGTAGTTGAAGCACGCCAGAGGCGCGGCAGATTGCGCGCCAGTGCGAGGATCTGGGCCTTCTGTTCGGGCGTGGCGACGCGCGCCTTCTGGCTCTGGAACTGGGCGGCTTCCGTCTTGATCGCTTCGAGGCGAAGCATCGCGTCATTCCAGCGCCGCTCGAGGGTGCCAGCGACCAGACGGTTAGCGGGATCGCATTCCTGATAGCGACGCTCGGCAAGCGCGACCTCATACTCGGCGCGTTCGATGCGCATATGCCACTGACGCATGATGGCGTGATCGCGCTGCTCGAGTTCGTTCAGGGCGGTCATGGCAAGTTCGAGTTCGGCTGGCCGCAGGGCCGCGAGCACTGCTTGGCCGATCGCGTTGTCGAGCAGGTCGCTGCGCACGCTCATGCAATCGGTTGTCGCCAGACCCTCGCGGCGGCGCGCACTGCAAAGGTACAACGGATAAATGCCACCGTTACCCTGGTAGCGCACGGTCAGCGCCCGACCACAGCAGCCACAGATCAGCATCCCCTGAAGCAGCGCTAATCCTTCACGCGCGGCACCGCTGAGCACGGTGCCTTCGCCGTTGGTCCGGTTGCGGGCCAGGCGTGCCTGGTTGCGCTCGAATTGCTCCGGGGTGATATAGCCTTCGTGATGGTCGGCCAGATGGACGCGCCAGTCCGCCTTGGGTACCGGCTGCACTCGCTTATGGACCTCTCCCTGTGGCGTGATGCGCTGACGATATTGGTAACGGCCGAAGACATAGACGCCCGCATACGAGGGATTCCGGATCAGACCGAGCACGCGTTCATGTCTTAGGCGCCCCCAGATGAGTCGACCTGCCCATGCGCCGCCATAGGCCCGTTTGGGAAAGCGCAAGCCCTCTTCGGCAAAGCGCTTGACGACCGCGTATGCGCTGCCGGTTTCCTGAAACAGACGAAACACCAACTGCACGGCGCCGCGTACCTCGTCATCGGGATCCAAGACGATGCGGCCCTCGTGGTCATAGCACAAGCCGACCGGCAGTGGAAAGCGCAACTCACCCTTCTGCGCCTTATTGAGCTTGCCGCCTTGGAGGCGCCCGCGCAAAAAGTGCAATTCGGCCCGTGCCATCGTGCCTTTGAGGCCTAGCAGCAGGCCGTCGTTGAAGTCGCCCGGGTCGTAACAGCCGTCGGCGTCGATGACCAAGGTACCGGTGAGCGCGCACAACTCGAGCAGGCGATGCCAGTCCAGGTTCGAGCGCGCCAGGCGCGAGACCTCCAGCGCAAACACGGCGCCCACTTGCCCCATCGAGACATCCGCCACCAGCGTCTTGAAGTCCTCGCGGCCCGTCATCTGGGCGCCTGACTGGCCGAGGTCCCGGTCCAGGATGCGGATCGATGTGTCCGGCCAGCCCAGTGCCAGCGCTTTGTCGCGCAACGCATACTGGCGCTCGGTGCTCTCCTGGTGGTGTCGCACCTGAGCCAGCGTTGATTGGCGGATATAGACGTACGCCGGCTTGCTGTGATGTTGCGTGGTGATCTTGGTGTTCATCGACGGCCTCCTCGGTCAGCTCCAGCGCGGGCTCGGCGGTGAGCCAAGCCTCGAGCATGTTGGCGATGAGTGCGCCGGCCGATTGCGGATCGATGAGGTTGGTGAGGGACAGCGGCGACTGGCTCACCGACGCCCCTTACAGCGCCTCGCGGCGGCGTAATAGTTCGCGGTTGATCTCGCAGATCTCCTCGATGATCTCGCGGAACCGGTGATAGTTCGCCAGGCGTTCGCTGACGTCGGCGTAATCGGCTTGTGGCACGTAGTCCATTTGCGGTCGGCGCCCGGGAAAGCTCACCGAAAGATAGTACTTGGGGCCATGACCGGGGCCGTCGGCGCACTTGCAGCCTGGTTTGCCGCAGCGCTTGTAGCGTTCGATGAGCGAGCCCCGCAAGAGCGTGTCCAACGCCGGCATTTGCTTGAGCAATTGCGCGCGGCGGCTGCGTAAAGTGGACGACGGAATATCTTGCATTGGCGGACCACGTTAAAAACTGGTCTGATAGTAGGTCAACGTGATGCATTGATCAAGCTCCTTTGGTCGATGACTTCTTGGAGGACGAAGCGGCAAGCTGGTCGATCAGCGCAGTCAGCTCCAGCAGCATGCCCAGATCGAAGCGAGACACAGGGACCTCGCAATCGTCTTCGACGGCAGGCGCGCCCCAGTCAGTCCATTCACGGGCAATGCTGAAGCTACCGCGTTCTACATGACCCAGCAGCAGCGTGTCGACGCCCGCCACGCGGCGCGTCTTCAGGACCGGAAAGCGTTGGCCCCGGAGCGGATGAAACGGATGGCGGATCTCAGCCCATCCCAAATGCTCATTGAGCGCTTGTGCAGTTCGCGCTGACCGTCCCGACGGTGACGGATCGGCTGATCCAGCAGGCGCTACTACAGGTACTGCAACCCCTGATCGATCCCACTTTTAGCGAGCACAGCTACGGCTTCCGTCCTGGGCGGCGTGCGCAGGATGCGGTATTGGCCGCGCAAGCGTATGTCCAGTCGGGGCGGCGGGTCGTGGTTGACATCGATCTGGCCCAGTTTTTTGACCGGGTCAGCCATGACATTCTGGTCGACCGCCTGCGCAAACGCATCGACGACGACGGGGTCATCCGTCTGATCCGGGCGTATCTGAACAGCGGCATCATGGATCATGGCGTGGTGCAGTCGCGGCACGAGGGCACGCCGCAAGGTGGCCCGCTATCGCCGCTGCTGGCTAACGTCTTGCTGGACGAGGTGGATAAGGAACTGGAACGGCGCGGCCATTGTTTCGCGCGCTACGCCGACGATGCGAACGTGTATGTGCGCAGCGTGCGGGCGGGTGAGCGGGTGATGGCGCTGCTGCGCCGCTGCTATGCCAAGTTGCACCTGACGGTCAATGAAAGCAAGAGCGCGGTGGCCAGTGTCTTTGGTCGCAAGTTCCTGGGGTACAGCCTGTGGGTGGCAAGTGGGGGCGAGATCAAGCGCAAGGTGGCGGCCAAGCCGCTAGCCGCGTTCAAGCAACGCATCCGGGAGTTGACCCGCCGTTCGTGCGGCCGCAGCATGCCGGAGCTTGTGGAAAGATTGCGTTCCTACGTGCTAGGTTGGAGAGGGTACTTCCGGCTGGCACAAACGCCCCAGGTTTGGCGGAAACTCGATGAATGGCTGCGTCACAGGCTGCGGGCAATCCAGCTCAAGCACTGGAAACGCGGAACCACCATGTATCGGGAACTGCTGAAACTCGGGGCCTTGCCTTCGGTGGCAAAACAAGTGGCGGGCAATAGTCGCCGCTGGTGGCGCAATAGCGACAGGCTCTTGAAGACCGTGCTGACTGTGGCGTACTTCGACCGACTGGGCGTTCCTCGCCTGTCTTGACCTCAACTTCTCGAACCGCCCGGTGCGGACCCGCATGCCGGGTGGTGTGGCAGGGGTGTAGCCGCAATGGCTACCCCCTATGCCGATTTCAGCCTAGCGTGGGCTTTAGCCCGAACTTTAACTTCTCAAATA
>JYOD01000055.1:35149-87200 GCA_000955785.1 Burkholderiaceae bacterium 16 | reverse complement strand
CCGCGTCGCCTGGGTGGTGATAACCAGCCAAAGGAGAGCAAGAAAGCTTCCGACCAACGCGAGTCCGCCCAAGCCGTACCCGAGGAACAGATATCAGCGCCATCCTTTCAGTGCAAAGCCGGCCTTCACTAGTGGTTTCACCCAGAATGCTGGGCGCAGGGTCACGTCGCGGACATATGCTGTGCCGCCGGGAGGTAGCGGGGCCGTCTGCCCCTCTACCTCTGGCAGGCGGATGAAGTCCATCGCGTAGGTAGAGCTGTTGCCGGCGCCGCCGCTGCTGGCTGTCTTCTTCGGCCACGCGTAATAGGGATGGCCGGCCTGGCGGATCGTGTCTTGCATACCAGCCTCGCGCTCATCCAGACGGCGCTTTAGCGTGGTCCATATGCCGGACAGCCAACTGGTGGCGGCCTCCGGGGCCACCTTGTTGCCGACCATTTCCGCTACGTTCGCTGAATTGAATTCGGCCCGTTGCTTGCCGGCCCGCAACCGCTCTCGGGCGGCCTCTGCTAGTGCGCGCGCCATCTTCAGCGCCCAGGTTTCGCGCTCGTCTGGCCGGCAGAAGTACTCTAGGAAAGCCTCTAGAGCCGCCTCTTCCTCGGCCGGCGTCGGGTTGCGCTCGCTGCCTGATGACCCCTCTATGCTATTGATTTGTATGGATAAATTTCCGTTTGCCACAGTTTTGCCCACTGTTGATGGCTGTTCTTTCTGCATCGTGCCGACTAGCCTCACCTCACTTTCAACGAGGAGGGTCAGATGTTTCAACGAGACGGAGTATGGACGTTTTCAGTGCTGGGTGTGACGGTGCGAGTTCGGGAATTGCCGAGAAACAACATTGCGATCTACCACCAAATCTGTGAACCGGTTCGGGAGCTGGTTGAGCCGATTTGCCGCGGGCGGGGATTCTGGAGCGCTCAATTCAACAACTGGGTAGTGTTCGAGCAGTTCAAGGGTTTGGTGCTGGAGGAGCTTGGGCGGCTAGCCGGGAAGGGCTGACGCGAGGAGGAGGGCAGCCAGGGCAGCGGCCCCTGGTCGCCCAGCTCAGTTCGGTCGAGTCGCTCAGTCCGTCGCTACTCTGATGGAAATATCTCCCCCTCTGGCGGGATAGCCGAGTGATGGCGATGTCCGGAGAATCGGGGGGGGGGGCGCAGCATGAAGAAGGGTTCGGCTGCGTACAAGAAAGAACTAAGAAACGGGAGGGATCCCATGAGAGAGAGATCGGCTCCGCATGGCTGCGGTTTTTTGACGACGAGCGAGCGCCTTTTGGGTGCTTGTCTGATCAGCATGTTTATTGCAGGGCCGGCGCACGCCCACGGTGGCGGCCTAGACGCAGACGGATGTCACACCAACCGCAAGACCGGGGAATACCATTGCCATCGCGGGGGCGGTCGCTCCGGGTTAAACTCGAATCGGGATTCGAATTACCCGGTGGGAAAGTCGACGAATTCCTTCGTGACAACTCCCAAAACAACATCTGGCCAGACCTGCTACACGGGTCCCCGCGGTGGTACCTACACAATCACCGCAAGTGGCCGTAAGAACTATGGTGGTTGCTAGTGCCGGATGGGCGAGGATGACCACCGCCGTCGGCGCTCCGGACCCGTCAACACTTCCACCAGTTCCTGACGCGCTTTAGTCATAAACACAGTCGTATGCCTCCCGCTATTGTAAGATTCATCGCCGATCTGCGGGGGCGACTGAGGGTCGCAGAACGACCCTTCTGCGCCATTCGACTGCGCGAGGCCGAAGGGCTGATTCTGTCCGTATTTGGGACATTCAGGCTTACAGCGCGCACCGCTACGGCCAGCAGCGCCATGGCCCGGCCGGCAACCTCGGCTGCCAGTCACAACTGTAGTTCGGGCTCGCACATCAGTGGCGGCAGGGTAGTAGGCACGTAGATGCCCTGCATGTATCGCCAACCCAGGAGCGCCCGTTTCACGCTGAAACGCAAGGAAATTGAGAACGTGCTGGCGCTGCCGTGGATCCGGCGGTGAAGTAAAGCGCCGGCGACCGGTCCGGCACCCACGGGATTGGGTGTCTTCTGATGTGGCATCAGCCGGCGTAACCGAGCCGTTCCGCGTCGGTCATGCCATCCATCCGCAGCTCATCGAACGCCGTAAGCAATGCCCGGACCTTGGGCGGCATCAGTTTCCTCGCAGGGGTCATAGCATAGACCTTCACCGGCGACGAGAGCATCGAAGGCAAAAGACGCACCAGCTCACCACGACGCATGTAATCGGCGACGAAGCTCGGCGGCAGTCTCACCACCCCCAGCCCTTCGATCGCCGATCGCACACGTATTTCTGCATTGGGTGCCCGGATGCTGGGACGAACCCTGATTCGAGCAACTTCCCTACCATTGTCGAAGACGTCCCACTGCTGGTCTTCCGCGTCCACGATGGCTGGCCAGGAATCCAGGTCTGACGGTTGCCGGGCAAGACCAAGTTTCGTGACAAGCGCCGGTGATGCGTAGAAGGCGCGGTCCATGGCGACGACTCGCTTGCTGATCAGCGAACTGTCCGGCAGTCTTGCATCGGTCTTGATGAAGGCGATGTCATATCTCTCCTCCAGCAGATCGGGCAGATCCCGGATATCGTCGATTTCAACCCGGAGCTCGGGATAATCCTTCAGTACGGATGCCAGCGCCGGCGCCAGATGGAGCCAGCCTGTTTCGTATGGCGCAGCGATTCGCAGCGTACCGGACACCTCGTGTTGACTGGATCTTGCCGCGCTTTCGACCTCGCGAAGCTGGCTAAACAACGGCGCAACACGCGCGTAAAGTACCTCACCAAATTCCGTGACGCGCACCTTTCGCGTTGTGCGATCTAGCAATCGGCTACCAAGTCGCGCCTCCAGTCGCGCCAGCGACGAACTGACCGAAGACTTGGGAATGCCGGCACGATCGCCTGCCGCTGTAAAGCTTCCAGTCTCTACGATCCGGCAAAAGTTCTCCCAGTCACGCCAGTCCGTGACGTCATCAGGTCTTTTGTACAACATGGTTCTCTACCGCAAGATACTACCGATGAATCAGGCTAGACCGCCGCTTTGCCTATTGAAGCGCCGCCATCCACGAACAATGTCTGCCCGGTGATGAACGCGGCAGGCTCGGAAAGCAGGAATTCGATCGCCGCAGCCAGTTCATCTGGCTTGCCCAGGCGACCCATCGGCACCAGGGAAAGAAAGCGCTTCTCTGCGTCACTGCCTTGGGGCGTATTGACGCGGAACATTTCCGTCTCTACGGGGCCTGGCGCGATGGCATTCACCGTGATTCCTGTCGGCGCAAGCTCAAGTGCCCAGGTCCGTGTGAAGCTGACCATGGCGCTCTTGGCCGCGGCATAAACGGAGCGGTTCGCTACACCCAGTACGACCAGGCTCGACAAATTTACGATGCGCCCCCAGCCTCGCTCCCGCATGCCGGGCAAAAGCGCCTGAACGAGCTGGACGGCTGGGCGCAGGTTCGATCGGAAGATGTCGTCCATGACATTCAGGTCGATGCTACCAAGCGGCGCAAGCTCGATGAATCCCAAATTGTTGACCACGCCATCGATAGCGTGCTCGGCCTTCAGCTTCGTCAGCGCCTCTTCGGTCGCGACGGCATCGGTCAGGTCGATCGGCACCAGAATGCCGGGAAAATCGCGGTCGGCATTGCGCGCCACCCCAATCACCTTATGCCCGGCAGACGCCAGGCGATGAGACAGGGCACGGCCGATTCCCTTGCTGGCACCGGTAATCAAAAAAGTCTTCTGTGACATGGCATTTCCAGGTTCGGTGCGAGGAGCAATATCCCTGCGCACCCTCTTTGCATCGAAAGGTACAAAACGGTTGTAAATCGATGAGCACAAAACGCAGTTGGCCCATCAAGGCACCACAACGACTGTATGGTCTGGGGTTACGCGTGCCAAAACGCAATCGAATCGGCCGCCTGAGTACCACGAGTGTTGTGGAATTCTCGACAGAAGTTTGCGCAGCAATCTCCTGAAACGCAGCTACAGGCGGCATGCCTCATACGCGGCAAGCGTAATGACTTGGTGTGGTTCGGCGAACCGTCGAACCAGTACGCGTCAGGGATAGTCACCGTGCTGGGTTGGTACAGCACGTCCGAAGAGGTCGGCTAGGATAGCTAGGACCAACAGCGCGGCGCCCGTCAGAAACAGCACCCGATGATTTCCGCCCGTCGCACCATACAGGGCCGAGAATCCGTAGGCGCCAATGGCAAGCGCGACGGCTGAAATGATGCTCGCGCGCGTCCACGCGATGTTTTGGCGTAGACCATTGTGTGGCACAAGCTCATGCACGCACGCCAGCGCAAGCGGAACCATTCCCGGCGCAAACGTGCCGATCGCCAGCGTGAGGATCCCGAGGACGTAGATATTGTCGGTGATGTAGAACGCCGCCAATACGGGCATCATGGCCGCGCAAACGGCTCTCGCGACTGCGCGAGGACGCAGGCGATCCGCCATGTAGCCATAGAGCGGGGGTCCCACGATCGCCCCCAAGCCGTATATCGCCCAGAACAGTGCGCCCTGGTCCGCGCTGCGGCCGAGCCCGCGTGTGACGAAGTCGACCAGGAATACCATCGGTGGGACGGCCGACGCCACCATCAGCGCATATTGACCATACAGCAGGCGGACAGCGCGGCCGAATCGGACCATGTCGTGTGTCGACGTCGGGGCATGAACTCCTTTGGCCGCAAGCTTGCCTGAAGGCCACGCGAACCAGCTTGCCGCCGTGAGAAGTGCGGACACTGCGGCGAGGCCGATCCAGGTCTGCGCCAGTCCCAGCTTGAGCAGCAGCGGAATCAGCGTTCCCGAGCCGGCAATGCCCAGTCCGAGCCCCAGGAATATGGCCCCTCCCGCAGCGCCTTTACGTGCTTGGGGCACATGCGGGAGGATCGTGCCGGCCAGCAGCACCATGACCACGCCGCCCGCCACACCTGAGATGAAGCGCCAACTGAAGTACCAGAGAAAGGACAGCGGATACGCACAGGCAACGAAAGCCAGCGAGATCAGCACCATCATCAATCGCAAGACACGCTCGTTGGTAAGCCAGTTGGCAATGCGTCTGCCGATCAGCGCGCCCAACACGTAGCCCGCGAGATTTGCCGCCCCGAGGTAGACAACCGTCGTTGCCGGAAACCAGTGCGACTGGATCAATTCCGGGATAAGCGGCGTAAAGGCGAAGCGCGCCAGTCCGATGCTCACTAGGCTTGCGCACAAGCCGGCAAATATATAGCGCCATACGAGCCGTCGATCAATTTCTGCCGACGTCAGGCCGGCTGCATGAGTGGACATGTCTGATTCCTTGATTGCGACTGACCAACGGCACACGTCCCCGCAGGATCGCGCACCCCTATCTTTGACACTAGTGTCATGAATAGGCGCAATCTAGGCTAGTTTGACAGTGGTGTCAATGTTGGTGTCTAATTCCCGCTACGGACGACTACGGTGCGGGAAGACAAAAAATGGTTGGAGTTCGCCAGTTCAATGAGGATGACGTGCTGGACAAAGCCTTGACGCTGTTCTGGAGCAAGGGCTACGCGAATACGACCATGCAGCAGCTTGCGGAGGCGACAGGCGTGCAGCGTGGGTCGCTCTATAACGCGTATGGCGACAAAGAGACCCTGTTCCTGCGGGCCTTCAGCCTTTACCGTGAAAAGTATGTCGGCCAGATGCGCCTTGCGCTGGGCGAGCCGCGGCTACGGGAGTCGTTGCGGAAGTTCTTCGGCTTCGTCATTACGTCGATGACGAGCGGGACGCCGACGCGTGGTTGCCTCAGTACGAAAACCGCGGTGGGTTCGGAAGATCTGGACGATGCGATTCAGATCGTACTCAAGGACCTGCTGGACGATATCGAAGCCGCGATTTTCGAACGGTTCTCACGCGCTGATGTGGAGGGGCAACTCGCGCTGCCGGCACGCCAGGCCGCTCGGTTGATCGTCACGATGACACGGGGCCTGGTCGTCATCGAGCGTATCTATCACGATGAGAAACGTATGCGCGCAACGGCGGATTCGCTGCTGACATTGTTGCTGCGGGACTGAAAGCCCACTGGCGCGCCGGCCCATGTAGTGGACAAGTTGTCCTACCCAAATGCGTGCCACTATGCATCGCAAAGCTTCATGGGCACGTAAAGGGCTAAGGTAGGGGGCGGCGTGGGTCTTCGGCGTCGATTCTGACGGACATCAGCGTTGCAACGCGCGGAAACGGACGGAGAACGGACATCGAGCAAATTCCAGGTTGGTGTCCGTTGCTGGCCGGACTCGGCCAGCGGCCTAGCGCCTCCAGACTATAACTGCCCCAGAACGACCTCTATGCGCAGGTCGCAGCTATGCGCAGATCGCACGCGGGTACTTGGTTGACTCAGCGGCGACGCGGCTTCTGACCAGCTCGATCGGAGTAGGTCTCGACATAGTTTCGGTTTCGGATCGAAGTGGCGAATCCACGTCAGGTGGCTACCAAGAAAACGCCTGATCAACGTAACTAGCCAAGGGCTATCGCGTCATTGCCCATGATCGGCGCGGCCATGGCCGCTCGTCGCAGGTTTGGGAAGGACACGATATGGACCACTACGCCGACGACCTGGCAGCAGTGGTAACGCATCTTGATCTCAAGGGCGCCATCCACGTGGGCCACTCCACTGGCGGCGGTGAAGTTGTGCGCTACCTGGCGCGACACGGCGAGAAGCGGGCCTCGAAAGCCTGCCTGATTGCGGCGGTTCCGCCACTCATGGTCAAGACGTCATCCAATCCGGGCGGTCTGCCGAGGGAGGTGTTTGACGGCCTGCAATTGCAGACGGCCGCTAATCGGGCACAGTTTTTCCGGGACCTTCCCGCGGGGCCGTTCTATGGTTTCAACCGGCCGGGCGCAAAGCCTCAGGAAGGCGTTATCCAGAACTGGTGGCGGCAAGCAATGATGGGTGGCGCGAAGGCGCATTACGACGGCATCGTGGCGTTCTCGCAGACCGACTTTACTGAGGATCTGAAGACGATCAATTTACCCGTGCTAGTGATGCACGGCGATGACGATCAAATCGTGCCCTACTCAGAATCCGGACCCTTGTCGGCCAAGCTCTTGAAGAAAGGCATCTTGAAGACGTACAAAGGCTTCCCGCATGGAATGCCGACGCCGCAGGCGGAGGTCATCAACGCTGATCTCGTGGATTTCCTCAAGGCCTGATCGGCCGAAGCCGGAGATAACTGCCTGGTCTGCTTCGAAGCGGACCAGCAATAGTTGCCCCTTGGCCTATGCCGGGGGGTGATCGAGGGCATCAGTACATTGTCACCCACATCAGCGCTCGCATCGGCTTACGCTCGTCCTGCGCCGCAATGCCTCAGGTCCCTTCGCCGCTATGGCGACTCCTGCCACGATAAGTATGCTGGCCAGGAAGACTGTCGACCAGTCTCGGTCCGTCACCCGGGCCGCCAAAGCCAGGCAGAGCATCGACAGTACGGGCGTGGCGTAGCCGAGAATGCCGATTTGCGCGGCATTGCCGCCGCGCATCGCAACGTCCCAAAGCACGAAGGAGACACCGAGCGGTCCCAGGCCGATCGCCAATACCCAGCCCATGTCGGCGGCGGAAATTGCGGTGCGTGGTTCGAATGCAAGGTGGCTGGCGAGGGCCAGCAAGCCGGCGCCCAGGCAGAAGCCGCCCGTCGCCCACGATGAAAACGGCGGCAACCAGCGCGTGCCCAGCGAATAGACGGCCCATACGAAGGCTGCGAGCAATGCGAGGGCATAGCCGGTGGCGTGGTCGCTACTGAACGCCACTGCGCCCGAGCCGGAGGTGATGGCAATGACGCAGCCGGCAAAGGCCAGCAGGGCGCCAAGCAGCCTGGCTGCGCATTCTATTCCGCGCCAGGCGGTTGTGCCCAGCAGTACCAGGATCAGCGGCCACAGATAGTTGATGAGGTTCGCCTCGACGATCGGTGCCATCCGGAAGGCCATGACGAGGCCGGCGTTATAGATGAACAGGCACCCCACGCCGAATGCGAGCGTGCGAAACGGCACACTCCAGGCGCGCACGCGATGCAGGCAGGTGAGGCTTCCCGCCGAAAGTGCCAGCCCGGTCAGCAACAGCGGCGGCAAGTCTGGCGCGTACGACACCAGCGTGGCGAACGACGCCCAAAGCAGAATCGCGCCGGTCGCGCACATCCAGGCCATCATGCTCATGCCGCTGCTCCCGCCATGCGAGTTGCCGGTGAGGGCGCTGAAAGCGCCTCAGGGCTTTCCGCGTTGAAATTCGTCATGAAGTCGATACCGAGTGCGCGGATCTGTTCGGTCATGAAGTCGATAAACACGCGGATACGCGTGGGAAGGTGCTGGCGGCTCAGGTAGCAGATGTAGTGGCCGCGATCGTCTGGCGCGTGCCGTGCCAGGGCGACTCCGAGTTCATTGTTTGCGACATGATCCCGGATCTGGTAGCCGGCCATTTGTGCGATCCCCCATCCTTCCAGCACTGCGTGCAGCACGAGGTCCGCATCGTTGAATGTCATACGCGCCTTGGGCAGGAACTTGCGCACGATGCCGTCGACCTTGAACTCCCATTCGAAGATGCGCCCGCTGGAGAAGCGGAAGTTGATGCATTCGTGGTGTGCGAGGTCGTCCAGTGTCTCCGGCAGTCCGTGCCGGGCCACATACGACGGCGCCGCGCACAGTGCCATCTGCATCGGGATCAGTTGCTTGGCGATGATGCTGGAATCCTCGATCCGTCCATTGCGAAACGCGACATCGATCTGCTCCGATGCGAAGTCCGTCGGCCGGTCATCCAGCAGCAGGTCGATGGCAATGTCCGGATAGGCCTTGACGAAGCTGTCGAGCAACGGTGCCACGACCTTTCGGCCAAAGCCCACGGTGGCACTGATGCGTAGCAGACCACGCGGGGGGCCCTGGCGCAACTCCAGCATGTCGTTCATGGCTTCTACGATATGCGTGACGCCCTGGTGGCAGTTCTCGAAGAAACGCTGACCTTCGCGCGTGAGCTGTGTCGCGCGCGTGGTGCGCAGGAAGAGCCGGGTGCTCAACTGTGTTTCCAGCTTTTGCACGTTGCGGCTCACGGCTGATCGCCCGATGCCCAGGCGCTCGCCGGCTTTGGCAAAGCTGCCTTCGCTGGCCACGGCCATGAATGCCATGATTCCCGCGTAGCTCGCGGCAAAGCTTGTCGACAGCGCGTCAGCGCGATTCGGCAGGCTGATCCGGAAATTGCGGTCCGATACGTCCGCCTGTTGCGTCGATTCCATGTTTTCTTCCCCCAATGCATTCCGCTGCCTGGTGTCGGCTTTCTTGCGGGCGGCGCTCGATGGCCGCCTGAGCCTGGCGGGGCAGGCGCACCACAAAGCGTGCGCCGCCACAGGGGCGGCATTCCGCACGGATGCTGCCGCCGTGGTCGTTCACGATGCACTGGCAGATTGCCAGTCCCATCCTCATCCCTTCATCCTTGGTCGTATAGAACGCATCGAACAGGCGTAGCGCGGCGTCGCCGGCAAAGCCGCAGCCACGGTCGCTGACCGCCACGACGGCGTCGTGCATGTCGGTCGCCAGATGTATGATCATTCCCTGAGTTCGGCCAGCACCATGCCCGCGCGCTGCGCGTCGGCCACCAACCGTTCCAGCGCGGCCAAAACCGCGTTCAGATCGGGTGGCTCCTGCCGCAGCCAGCGCAGCGCCGACTGGCCGCGCGTGGCGGCCGACGCTACAGGCTGCACCGCATCATGGACGATCATGGCCACGCAACGCCCCAGTACTGCCAGCCGGTTGGCGTGCAGCACGTCGCGACGTCCGGATCCGTCATCAGGAAGTCCTTCTCTGGCGGCTGGCGGCGAGGCCGCCTTGCCCGCCTCTTCCTCGGCAACCATGGCTACGCGGTCAGTGCGGTCTTGGCCAGCTCCGCGCGTCCGGCCGCCAATTGCAGGGCGACACGGGCCACGCGCGCACCCAGATATGCCGAGGTTTTCAGGTCAGCCGGCGTGGCGTCGTCATCGGCACCGTCATCGGCGTCGGACTGGGCGGCCGCGCCAAGGAAATAGCCGTGCCGATTCATGCTGTCATTCTTCGATGCGGAACTGTCATGTCCCGGCGGCAGCCCAAGGCTTACCCAGTGCATGCCGTGCTGCGCGGCGAAAATGACCAATTGCTGCAGCGTATTGAGCTTGTCGCCGGAGCAAGACGCGGCGTTTGTAAAGCCTGCGGCGATCTTGTCCTTCCAGGCGTTTCGGGCAAATACCGTTTGTGCCGACGCGTCCATGAATGCCTTGAACGGCGCGGACGCACTGCCCATATACGTGGGCGCGCCGAAGATGATCGCGTCGGCGGCTTCGAGGTGGCTCCAGTGGGCATCGATGTCTTCCACCGGGACCAGTGTGCTCCGCACCCCCATGACGCTTCCGGCGCCGGCACGCACGGCTTCGGCGTGCTTGCGAGTGTGACCAAGGCCGCCGTGGTACGCCACGGCGACGCGAACTGCATCTGTCATGTCTTTTCTCGCTATTGGATTGACCGCCGGCACTGCTGACCACCCCTCGGCCGACCTCGACTTGATGTTAATGAGCGCTTAATAGACCGTAAATGACAGCGTTCCCATTTTTTCTGCCAGACTGCCAGCCGTCCGGGCCACGTCACGAGAACGTCATCCGGCATTGGTGCATTTCGGGAAACGGCGCTGTGCTCCGGACCCCTCTTGTGACGCACCCACGCACTCACTAGACTCGCGGCCACATTGCCCTGTCGCGACGACACCCGCCGGACTGACCGCCGCGGGACGCCTGGCCTATGCCTGAGAGTCGCGCGATTCCACTGGATGTGATATACGGAAGCCGAACGATGACAGCACTATCGATACCCGAGCCCGTCGAGCGACAGGCATGTACCGGGGAGATTGCCGAAGTGCAGCAGCGCCCGCTGGCCGTCCTGTTATGGTCGGAGCACAGGCTTGCGCGGGATTGCCCCATTGACATAGCATCACTCGATTCCCGCAATTCCTCTCATGCTTCAACATCAGTCACTCCCCGCCTCAGGAAACATTGAAGACATGCCGCGCAACATCCTGTTCGTGGCGTATCCCGATGTCAGCCTGCTCGATCTCGCCGGACCCCAGACCGTGTTCTGGGCCGCCTCCAACTACGCGCGGGCGCGCGGGATGGCGGGTTACCGGTGCCACACCACCAGCTTCTCCGGTGGAATGGTTGCAACGGTGGAGGGCACCGCGATGAGTTCGGTGTCCCTGGCGTCGTTCGACCTGCGGGTCGTCGACACGGTGATCGTACCGGGGTCACCCACGATCCTTGAGGTGGCGAAGAACGAGGCGGCGCTGATCGACTGGCTGGCTACGGCGTCGGGCAAGATCCGGCGCATGGCCTCTGTGTGCAGCGGCGCATTCCTGCTGGCATTCGCGGGCTTGCTGGACGGCAAGCGCGCCACCACGCACTGGGCCATGCTCGACCGGTTCCGCGAATTGTTCCCCACAGTGGACCTCGATCCCGACGCGATCTTCGTGCAGCAGCAGAACCTCTGGACGTCGGCCGGCGTGACCACCGGCATCGACCTGGCCTTGGCCATGGTGGAAGCCGACTACGGACACGAGGTCGCGCTCAATTCCGCCAAGGAACTGGCGGTCTATATGAAGCGCCCCGGGGCCCAGCCGCAGTTGAGCGAGATCCTGATCTCCCAGAGCCGGCAGGTGCCAGTGTTCGAATCTCTGCACTTGTGGATCGTGCAGAACCTCTCCACGCAGGAGTTGTCCGTCGAACAGCTTGCCGAGTATGTCGGCATGAGTCCGCGTAATTTTGCGCGCGTATACAAGGAAAAGACGGGGCGCACGCCGGCCAAGGGCGTGGAGCATTTCAGGCTCGAAGCGGCGCGGCGGCAGTTGCAGGACCCGGGCCGGCCCGTCGACGTCATCGCGCGCGAGTGCGGCTTCGGCAGCGAAGAGCGGATGCGCGTGACGTTCCAGCGCCACTTTGGACTGTCTCCAAGTGAGTACCGGCTGAAGATCAACCGCTAGGATCGCCCGATCCATCGCTCGCTCCGCCCCCGGATCCGATTGATGCAAAAAGGGAAACACCGTGGGCCCGGCGCCGGTCTGGTGCCGGCCCACGGCCACACCTAGCATGCAGGTACTGTGGACAGGCTCCACTTACTTGCATGGAGATGCATCATGAAGATTGTTGTCATAGGCGGTACTGGTCTGATCGGCAAGAAGGTGGTGGCGCGGGTGGCCGCGCAGGGCCATGATGTGCTGGCCGCCTCGCCAGGCACCGGCGTCAATGCGCTGACAGGCGAGGGCCTGGCGCAGGCGCTGGCCGGCGCACAGGTGGTGGTCGACGTGGCCAACTCGCCGTCGTTCGAAGACCAGGCGGTACTGCACTTTTTCGAGACCTCTGGCCGCAACCTCGCGGCGGCCGAGAAGGAAGCCGGCGTGGCGCACCACGTCGCGTTATCCGTGGTCGGCACCGACAAGCTGGAACAAAGCGGCTACTTCCGCGCCAAGATCGCGCAGGAGGCACTGATCCGCCTGGCCGGCATTCCCTACACGATCGTGCGGTCGACGCAGTTCCTGGAGTTCCTCGGCGGCATTGCGCAGTCGGCCGGGCAGGTGGACACGATCCGCCTGACGCCGGCTCTGATTCAGCCCATCGCGTCGGACGACGTGGCGCATGCGGTAGCCGATGCCGCACTGGCCGCCCCGATCAATGGCATGATCGACATCGCCGGCCCCGAACGCTTCCGTCTGAGCGACCTCGTGCAGCGCTACCTGCAGGCGACTGGCGACAAGCGCACCGTCGTGGCAGATCCGGCGGCACTCTACTTCGGCGCAGCACTCCAGGAAGGCACGCTTGTGCCGGAAGGCGAGGCACGGCTTGGACACATCCACTTCGAGGAGTGGATTCGTCAACAACTACAAAAATAGGCGGAGACGATGATGGATTACGAGCGGTTGCAGCCTCCGCCATTGACCTTGCTCGACAGATACCGGGGACAGGGATTCACGGCGCTGTACACCACGACCGTCACGGTGTCCGGAGGCGAGGCCGCGCATGGCCGGGCGTCCGGCACGGCAAGGTCGGACGATGGCAATCTCATCCTCGATCTGCGCCTGCCCGCGGCGATGGGGGGGCCAGGCAGCGGCACCAATCCGGAGCAGCTTTTCGCCGCAGGCTATGCCGCCTGCTTTCACGGGGCACTGAGTCTTCTTGCCAAGCGCGCGCAGGTCGACACGACCCAGGCGACGGTGGCGGTCGAGGTTTCCTTCGGCCGTGATCCCGTTGATGGCGGGTACGCGCTGATTGCCGAGATTCGCGTCCGCATGCCGGGCGTGGAGCGGCGCCAGGCCGAGGAACTGGTACGCAACACCGAGCGTTTTTGCCCCTACGCCAAGATGGCTCGCGAGGGCATTCACAGCATCGTGAGCGTGATCGACTGACTGCGTGAAAGCCCGTCGTGCCGGCCGACGGGCGATTGGTGCCGCCGCGACAACAGACTGGGCACCGTGGCGACACTACCGGCACGCGGCACTGCGCACTATGATGACCACCAAGCAGTTCCCGAGGCGAGAGGGTTGTCACGGGTTCCGCGAGCGCATCCCCTTTGGTTCCGCAGGAGAGACATATGTCACAACGTTTGAACTACTTCCAGCAATCGCCGGAGCTCACGAAGAAGCTCGTCGAGCTTGGCGCGCTGTTCCAGAAGACGACGCTCGAGCAGCACATCCGTGAGCTGGTGGAGATCCGTGCATCGCAGCTGAACGGCTGCGCGTTCTGTGTCGATATGCATGTCAAGCAGGCCAAGATCCACGGCGAGCGCGAACTGCGCCTGCATCATGTGGCGATCTGGCGGGAGTCCACGCTGTTCTCGCCGCGCGAGCGCGCCGCGCTGGCCTGGACCGAGGTGCTGACCAACCTGCCCGCGCATGGCGTGCCGGACGACATCTTCGAACGCGTACGCACCCAGTTCTCCGAAAAGGAGCTGTCGGACCTGACCTTCCAGATTGGTGCCATCAATGCCTGGAACCGGCTCAACGTGGCGTTCCAGATGGAACCCGGCTCTGCAGACAAGATGTTCGGCCTGGACAAGGCCGGTCTGGAGTGATGCGGTGAAACGCGTCCTGTCCATCACTGCCATACTGGCCGCCTTGTGCGTGCTGCAGCAGCCGGCGGCCATCGCTGCGGCGCCTGAGGTGAAGGTCACGCCGCTGGCAACCGAGGCACTGCCCGAGTATCCCGGCAAGGAAGTGCAGATGATCGTCGTGGAGTACCCACCGGGTGGATACGACCCCGTGCATCGCCACGATGCGCATGGCTTCATCTACGTGCTCGAAGGCAGCATCATGATGGGTGTGAAGGGCGGCAAGGAAGTCACGCTCAAGCCCGGCGACACGTTTCATGAAGGCCCGAACGACATCCATACCGTCGGGCGAAACGCCAGCAACACCAGGCCAGCCAGGTTCGTGGTCTTCCTGATCAAGAACCAGGGCGCACCGATCCTGACGCCGGTGAAGTAATAGGCGCCATCAACCCGGCAGGCGCGCCCAACGCTCACGCGTACCTGCCGCGCAACCCGTACCCGCATTCCACCCACCGCGATCCGCCAGCGCCTGACAGCCAGGCGCATGGCGTCGATCGCCCTGCGCAACTGAAATTGTGAGGTCGTCATCATGAAGCGAAACATCCTGATCGTCGGCGGCGGATTCGCCGGACTCTGGACAGCCCTCGGTGCTGCGCGCGTCGTCGATAAGCAAGGCGATGCAGCCTCCGACGTCGAGATCACCCTGGTGTCGCCCCGGGCCGCGCTGCAAGTGCGCCCGCGCCTGCACGAGGCTCGCCCCGAGCAGATGGCCGTGCCGTTCCAGCCGCTGCTGGATGCCGTCGGCGTGAAGTTCATTGAAGGGTCCGTCGAGCGCATCCATCCCAACGATCACAGCGTCGATATCGCGCTGGCGGCAGGCGGTGCCAGATCGGCCAGCTACGACCGCCTGGTGCTAACCAGCGGCAGCCGGCTGTTCCGGCCGCCATTGCCCGGTCTGGCCGAGCACGCGTTTGCAGTGGATCAGATCGATGAGGCCGTGAAGCTGCGCGAGCATCTGGAGAGCCTGGCATCGAAGCCCGATACGGCGGCGCGCAATACGTTCGTTGTCGTGGGCGGTGGCTTCACGGGGCTGGAAGTAGCCACCGAACTGCCCGAGCGGCTGCATGCCATTTTTGGCGACGCCATGCGTCCACGCATCGTGGTGGTGGAGCGTGCCGATGTCATCGGTCCGGATCTTGGCCCCGGCCCGCGCCCGCAGATCCTCGAGGCGCTGGAAAAACTGGGCATCGAAACGTGCGTGGGCGGTGGTGTCGTGTCGTTCGATGCCAAAGGCGTGGTGACCGGCACGGGCGAACGGATCGATGCCAGCACCGTGATCTGGACGGGCGGCATGGTGGCCAGCGCGCTGACGGGACAGGTGGCGCCGGAGGTGGATCGCCAGGGCCGCATGGCTGTGACCGGCGACCTGCGCGTGGTTGGTGCGAAGGATATCTTCGGTGCTGGCGACGTGGTACGTGCATTGACCGACGACGAGGGCCATTACTCGCTGATGTCGTGCCAGCATGCACAGTTCATGGGCCGCTTTGCGGGCCATAACGTGGCCGCCGACCTGCTGGGCCTGCCCACGCGGGAATATCGGCAGACGTTCTACGCGACCTGCCTCGATCTCGGCGCGTGGGGCGCTGTGTACACCGAGGGCTGGGACCGTGATGTCAAGCTGACGCACGCCGAAGGCAAGGCGCGCAAGATCCTGATCAACACCCAGTGGATCTACCCGCCAGCCCCCGATCGCGTGCAGGCACTGGCCGTCGGCGATCCTGATATTCAGTACGCGTAACACGTATCGATCCTTGTTCGGGGTCCCGTTTGCCGACGCCTCCCACCTCCGGGGGCGTCGGTTCATTTCTTGTTGTCTGGATGGCACGGAGACTGGTGCGTGCGCGGAAACGTGGCTTCCGGCCGTTGTGTCTTGTTACGCCATGCCGGGCTTTCTAGATTAACAACCATCATACCGTCGCACTTTGCCATGGCAGCCCCGGGCAGTGCGACCATGTCTTCCCAGCAGACATACCGGAGTCCATCGTGAACGTCATGACATCGAAGCCTAGCCGCGGCTGCGACGCTGTCGAACCCGTGTCGACTTCTTGTCCAAGCCGTTTCGCGATCAGGATTTTATCGATGCGATGACCGAAGCGATCGCCGTCGATCGTAGCAATCGTCTAGCCCTGCAATGTGGCGACGACCTGCGGGCGCGCTTTGCCACGTTGAGTGCCCGCGAGCGCGAGGTGATGGCGATGGCGGTGTCGGGCCTGATGAACAAGCAGATCGCAGACCGTATTGGCATCAGCGAGGTCACCATCAAGATCCATCGCAGCCGCGCGTTGCGCAAGATGGCGGCGCGTACGTTTGCGGATCTCGTGAAGATGGCCGTGGAACTCGATGTGTTGGCTGATGGCGCTGCGTTGATGGCGCCCGCCGGTCCATCACGCGCGATGGCAGCGGCAATGTCCCAATTGATGGCTGCCTATTGACGGGCAGCGTTTGTCCAGCGTTCGGCCTGGCCGGCAAGCTCCGCTGCGACAAAGTCCACCAGTACGCTTGCGCGCGCTGGGATACGTCGACCGAATCCGTGCAGCACCTGCAGCGGTACCGCGAGCAGCGCCATGGCGGGCAGTACGCGCTGCAGCCGGCCAGCATCGAGGTCAGCCTGCACGGCGACCCGCAGCAGTTGCGCGATACCCAGGCCGTTGAGCGCTGCCGTGCGCATCGCAGCGCCATTGTCGGCATCGAACGATCCCTTTGTCTGCGGCCGCGTGCCATCGGCAAGCGTGACTGGCATGACTTGTCCGGCCAGCCGATAACGCACATGGCGATGGTACTGCAGGTCCGCCGCCGTGCGAGGCTCCCCGTAACTTTCCAGATACGCAGGCGACGCCACGAGCACCAGAGGAAGGTTTGTCAGGTGCCGTGCATGCAGGCCGCTGTCAGGTGCGTGACCGGCGCGAAAGGCCAGGTCGAACCCCTCGCGGATCAGATCGGCGTGCTGGTCGCTGAAGCTGACGTCCAGCGACAGACGCGGATGGCGCGGCATCAGTTTCGCCGCGATCGCGGCCAGCAATGAGGCGCCCAGATCACCCGGCATGCTGATGCGAAGATGACCTGCCACCGCCATCTCCGACGGCGCGACTAACCCCTCGCTTGCTTCTTCGAGCCCCCGTACCAGCGGCGCGACGCGTCGGTAGAAGACGGTCCCTTCGTCGGTCAATGCGAAGGCGCGGGTAGATCGGTGAAAGAGCTTCACGCCCAACCTGGCTTCAAGTCGCGACACGCTCTTCGAAATGGCCGAAGGCGTAGTGCCGAGGAGCCTGGCGGCACTGGTGAACGAACCCGTTTCCACCGCACGGACAAAGGCTGAAAGGCCATGGAGACGTTCTATCGACATAGAAGACAATTTGGCACAAGTAATGCGTCCATTGTAGGGCTGCCCCGCTTGCGACGGATCCTTTAGATTTTCAACCTCGTCCAACAGGAATGTCGAGGTACACGATGAGCAAGCTTGAAGGAAAGGTCGCGGTCATTACGGGTGGGAACAGCGGTATCGGATTGGCGATGGCAAGGCGGTTCGTCAACGAGGGGGCCCAGGTGCTCATCGTTGGCCGGCGTGGTGACGCCGTTGACGCGACGGTAGCCGAACTGGGGCCGCGGGCGATTGGCCTGACAGGCGATATCGCCAATCCGTCCACGCATGATCGTGTGTCGGCGGCGGTCACCAAGCGGTTTGGCGGGGCCGACATCTACGTGGCCAACGCGGGCATGAACCAGATCAGGCCGTCCGGCCAGGTTGACATCGACGAATACGACGCACAGTTCGCCACCAACACGCGAGGTGTGTTCTTCGGCGTGCAGAAGATCGTGCCGGTGTTACGCGACGGCGGCTCCGTTCTCCTTGTCAGTTCGATTGCCAGCGCCAAGGTACTCGATGGACACGCCGTCTATGCAGGTACCAAAGCGGCGATTGAAGCGTTTGCGCAGAGCTGGGCGCTCGAGTTCAAGGCGCGTGGCATTCGGGTGAACGTAATCAGCCCAGGTCCCGTCGATACGCCGATCCTGTCCAAGCTCGGCGTTGCCGAGGATGACAGGCCAGCTTTCGAGGCAGGCGTGGCAAGTGCCATTCCGCTTGGTCGCCTTGGGCGTGCCGACGAGATTGCATCTGCGGCACTGATGCTGACCAGTGGGGAAGGCAGCTTCATCACCGGCGTGAACCTGCGCGTCGATGGTGGGATCGCGCTGACCTGACATTGCTGACTGCAAACGGCCCGGCTGTTGGGGCCGGCTAGCAACGCTACCGTAAATGGGAAGAAAACCGCCGCGGGTCTTTTGTACCCCCGGCGCTTTTCTTGCCATCATGGTCGAGTATCAATCAGTAATCCCACTGCACCGGAACGAATCGGAAATTCTCACCGTTCTTTGCAATGTGACCGATGGACGGGAATGCGACATGCGCTGCGGCCAGTAGAGCGCCGGTCTCGGCGGCTTCGTTAAGCAGCGCGATACGCACGTCCACAGCTACTTCCGGCTCGTGCTCGAAGCCATTCTGCCAACCGGGATTGTCGAAGCCGACTTCGAAGATGGCGTCGCCTACGAAGGTCAGCTTCTCGCCCTTCGATGCAACGTCCACGACGCAGTGCCCCGGGGTGTGTCCACCCGTCACACGCGCTGACACGCCCGCTGCGACTTCCACGGTCTGATCGAACAACACGAGGTTCTTGCCGTAGAGTTCCACGAACTTGGCGGCCGCCTTGCGCAGGGCGGGAGGAACCGCTTCCGGCATGACTGTCTTGCTGAAGTCCGGATTCTTCCAGAATTCCACTTCTGCGGCCGCTACGTGAATGCGTACGTCCGGGCGCAGCTTGGCCTTGACACCATCCACGTTCAGCCCACCGACATGATCCATGTGCATATGCGTGATCACGATATCGGTGATCGCAGCCAGATCAATACCGGCCGATTCCAGTCGCATCACCGACCGACCGGCGCGCGAGAAGTATTCGAATCCGTCACCGACGCCCGAATCGACGAGGATCAGGCGTTCGCCGCTGCGCACGAGCGCGATATTCAGCGCCCAGTCGAACATGTCACGTTGCAGGAAGTGGCTATCGAACCATTCGTTGCGGTCCGATTGGCTCACGTTGGTCGACATGGTAGTGGTCGGAAGCGGCAGAATGCCATCGCTGATCAGCACGACGTCGACGTCACCCACGCGCACGGCGTAGCGGGAGGGAACGAGTTCGCCAGAACCTGCGTTGCCAAGGTTGACGGTAACCGGCTGCACATTGCGGGTTGTTTCGCTCATTTTCTGTAGTCCTGTCAATTGGGTGGGTAAGCCGCACTGTGCGGCAGGCGAGGTCCGTTTCGTTGTGCGGACATCTTCCTCGACCGTCGCACGCTTTGTGCAACCATCGTTGCAACGGAGTGTAGGCAGGAGGGGCGATTGGCAGTAGATTCGCGGGGGCGTTCAGTATGTTGACCGAACGGCAACAATCTCCGGCGGGCGACGACACGCGTGATCAATCTTCTCGTTGGAGGATTGCCTGGAGGCAACGCGGCCAATAGCTGAGACTGGGTTGCTTTGTCGTGACAGAAGCACGCTGCGATCTATTGGCGGACGTGTGCTTTCTGTCGATTGAGTAACGATCGCATTGGCTCACATACGGCAAGCCTGAGCGACCGGTTATGGACGAGAATCGATCGTTCGAAAGGGGATGCCAGATGACGGCTATTGGCCGAACTCCGCCGTCGGCTCACCGTTCGAGGACCGACGGCAGCCATCGGCGGCTGCCGACCCGAAGCGGCCAGCCATGGCTTCCCAATGCGGACGTCCACGCCCCTACTGTCCTTTAAGTAGGTTGGAGCTTGCGCGCACAAAAACCATAGTCCGTCGGCGCAAAAATCGAGAACCCGAACTCGACGAACACCGGCCGCAGTCGCTCGGTAAGCGGAATTCCATAGACCTCCAAGATCGAGTAACCCGGATCCTGGGAGTAACTATTGTGGTGCTCTTCTACAGAATCTAGGATTGCGTCGCACCAGCTTTCTCGATCTGCTCCATACTGAATGAACGTAGTAACACCGCCTTGTATGTTGAGTCCGGGCGAATTCGGTGATGCGCTCCAGATTTGCTCTGCAACGGCAACATTCACGGGGGTAGCAACGACCCATGTGTGCCACACTCTCGCGGCCACGTCTCGGATACGAGTGCCAAATTCAGGATCTACGATGAGTGCGACAGTGTCATTCGTCACCATTCGTCATCTCCCGGCTTCAAACCAATTTATCGAGCGCCCGCTACTGAGGTCTGTAAATCTTAGTCTTCCAATCCAGCAGCAGCTCAGCGACGCGTTTTGAATGCTCGCCGTTCTCGTGCAAGCCCATTCTCTCTGTCGCGACTGCGTCCAGATATGCGGCGACGGACGATGCGTCTGCTCCCTTCTGCAACATGGCGAACACCTTCGGCAGATATCCTTGATACTCATCGCGTGCCGCCGGGCTGTGCGCAACCCCGATAGGGTCCCAGACGTAGAACAAGACTTCATCCACCCTTCGATACAGATCCAGATCGGCATCGGCCAACTTTCGCCCCATAGGTACCTCATACGTTTCCCGTGACGGATCAACGACATCCACAATAATTGTCCACGAACTATACGTTGATGTCGACCGTCCGTTCCTGGCCGGGAAGAGCCGTCCGCCGCCTTGTCGGCCAATTTGCATAATCGGCCAAAGCGGACCATTGCGCTTTCGCTAGCGTATAGGAGCTTTCTTCCTGACGAAGTCACCCACTTCGTAGTGCCGACGGAATCCAGAAGGCAGTGATTTCTCATGGACACGGCCGCTTTATTCTGCCACGGGGAGCATTCAGCATCGGCGTACCGCAAAAAACGACTCAACGATATGGCGTGTTGTGGGATTGACGACGATCTCATCCATCTCCGCAAGCGAGAACCACTGGCAACGCTCAATTTCCTTGCTCGGCTTCGGAGCGGCAGTCTTGCCGATGTTTGCTCTAAAAACGTGATGCACCGTCGTCGCGCCGACTACCTGAAATAAAAAGCCAAGCCCCTTGGCGACCAGGGTTGTCTCTTCCTCCAGTTCTCTCCCTGCTGCATCAGCGAATGTCTCGTCCTTGCTCGGGCGACCACCAGGCAGAGCCCATTTGTTTCCGTCCTTAGAAACAAGCAGCACACGGTCGCCGCGAGAGCAAACTACTGTGGCCCTGACCTTCGATTTCACCATCCGCCCCTACACTAGAAGTCTCGCCAAACTGCATCATACCCGCTCCTCGAGACAGTGCTTCTGCGCAAAATGGCCGCGGTCATCTGATCGAATGGCATCGACGACCTGGGCACACGCGAAAGGGACGTATACACTTGGTTATTGTTCTCGTGGTTGTCTTGGCCATCCTTGGCGGGCTCGTCATGATGAGCTAGACCGTCGCATGCGGTCGCGTCCTTGCCGCCGCCGCTGAGGGGGAGACTGGAGACCCAGCAGCGAATGCCGGGAGGTCCGCTTGGCCGACAAGGGGACGGCCGCCGCTGACCGCATGAATGATCGCCTGCTCCTGTTCCTAGGTCCAATACTTGAATACCCAACGGCCAGGTAGCGTCGCCCCTGCTATGGGCTTCTACGAGTTCAACTATGAATCGCGGAAGGCCGTGCGCTGACGCATCGCCGGTTTCACGCGCCCGGCAAGAGAAAGTCAGCCCGACCGAGGCAGGCCGGGCTTCAGAGGATCGCTGCAGCAGGATCAGGCGGAAGTCGAAGTCTTCTTCGAGGCGGTACGAGCCGTCACACCGACTTGCTGTGCGGCATTCGTTGCCACAGTAGCGGCGGCCTGGATATTGGATTCAGCAAATTCCACGGCTTGTGCCGCGGCCTTTTCGACCGACTCGTAGGCATTGTCGGCGGCGGTAATCGCCGACTTCACGATCGCCACGGCCGATTCCGTGCCGGCCGGCGCATTCTTGGCGAGGTTTTCGACAGTCTCTCGCAGGTTCTGTGAGCTCTCAGTCAACATAGCCCTTGCCACTTTGGCGAACTCTCTCTGCGCTTCCGATGTGATCTCATAGAGGTGGCGGGCGTAAGCCATAGCCTTTTCGCCAGCCGGCTGCACCAGCGACGCGTGGACCTCAAGCAAATCCCGCGGCTGCTTGGCGGAGAGCGCGCGCTTAGTGCCGTCCAGATTTTCCGTCAGAGCCGTTCTCGCGACTTGTATATTCAGCTCAACGAGCTTCTCAAAGCCTTCGATGGCCTTGGATGTCAGGCTGTACAGGGATTCGAGATTGGATTGTTGTACCGACAAGATTTGTTCCTGAGTAAAGATCACGCTGCTCTCCGATGGTGAATGATTTTTCGCTCTACCGACACGCGTTTGGACGCTCAGTCGTCTTCACTTAAAAGGCGGGGGCTGATGGTGAATCGCGTGTGAAGTAGACCTCTATGTGCTCCCGCGATACGGAGTCGCAAAGGGGCAGAACCATGTTCCGCCCGTCGGTCATTGCATGTGCTGCCCGCCGTTGATCGCAATATTGGATCCGGTCACATAGGCCGCATCCTCGGAGCACAGATAGGCGACCAGGGCTGCCACTTCCTCCGGCTTGCCAAGGCGCCCCACCGGAATCTGAGGCAGGATCTTTGTATCCATGATCTCCTGCGGCACGGCGGTGACCATCTTGGTCGCCAAGTAACCCGGAGAGATCGTGTTGACCGTCACCCCCTTGCGAGCCACCTCCAGCGCGAGCGACTTCGTGAACCCGTGCATGCCCGCCTTCGCGGCCGCATAGTTGGTTTGCCCGAACGCGCCCTTTGAACCATTGATGGACGAGATATTGATGATGCGCCCCCAGCCCCGCTCCACCATGCCTTCACACAGAGGCTTGGTCACGTTGAACACCGAATCGAGGTTGGTGCGAATCACGGCGTCCCAGTTGACCTTGTCCATCTTCTTGAAGGCCATGTCGCGGGTGATGCCGGCGTTATTAACCAGGATGTCGACCTGGCCGACCTCGGCAAGAATCTTTGCCATCGTTGTCTGGCAGGCATCGTAGTCCGCAACGTCTAGCGCGTACGCACGGAAATTGCGGCCGGCAGCTTCCATGGTGGCTAGCCAGTTGTGCACATTCGGGTTCCCTGGCGTGTGAGTCACGACCACGTCGTAGGCGGCGTCGTGCAGCCTAACGCTGATAGCCTCCCCCAAACCTCCCATACCACCAGTCACCAATGCAATTCGTTTCGTCATCCGGCTTGTCTCTGTCAAAGTTTGTATGACCCCTATCTTCCGATCGTCCCGATTCTGTGTTCGGCTTTCGACCACTACCACCACGTATGCACATGGCGCCAACAAATAACGCTGCCGCGCTAGGCTAGTGCGGTTATTTTTCCGTTCTGTGTCATTCGACTGTTTGTGGCACCAAATGGCTAGATACCGGCTTGGCCGGACAACTCTCTTTTGGGTGATGGCGCTGCAATCACCACAACAGGGGGGTAAGGCGCGCGAGCCAACCGCGCAACTCGTCTGCTCGAATGTCTTGAAACTTACCGCAGAGAACCAGGGCGAGATCCGACTGAAGCGTCTCGAGCATGGCTGCAGCGTCGGACAAGGTCATGCCCGCGGCTCTCATACATACCGTCATGTCCTTCACGATTTCCGCCTTTAACGGAATTTCCTCGGCGTCCGCGAAGCCAAGCAGCGCGTAGACATTGGTCGTCCCATACTCGAATCGAAACATGTGGACCTCCTCTTTTGTTGTTCTTCAACATGGGCCTGGAGAGTCGATGCGCCAATATGGTGCCGGCTGAGGGCAGGATTATTGGTGCATACATTCGATAATACAAATCGGGTAAACACTAGGACGCTTATGGCCGCAAGTAGTCCACGGACCCAAAGCGATTTCATCACCTCGTAACAAGGACTGCCATAGATGCTGCCGCAAAGCCCGCCTGCCAGTCCGGAACTTCGCCGGCGATTTGGCGCCAAGCAAGCGAATGAAGCAGACACAAACTGTTACGTGTCATATATTGAGAAATCTGATCAGACGCAAGTACCATAGCTTCCCCCGACGAACCCGGCAAACATAAGAACACGCAGGAGGCGAACATGCTGAGTCCTCATGAAATCGCCACACTGATCTTGGTCAAGGATTCTCCTGACCCCTTTTACTTGGACCCCATGGCTATTGATGCGCTGGTAGGGCACCAACTCGTCACGATAGAGAAAGGCTCCTCAGGCCAAGCAAGCCCTCGTCTCACCCATCGCGGACAGTCCGTCCTCAAAGCAGTCGGGCGACGGGGCCAAGGCGCACGTCCTACGCGACATAGCGCAACAGCGGCCAGTCGGAAGAAGGTATCTGGCACCGGGCGCTTATCCTCGGTACCCCCACCTCCGAGGGGGGACCGCATCTTGGATACGTGGCGCAACAATAAACTTGAATCTTGAAAGCACCCGAGAGCGTGCAAGCACCGCCAAGACGGTGAAGGGTTCATCATTTTCCTTCACACCCGCCCCACCATGGTGTCCGCTGTTATTGGGCTGTGGCTTGCTCTCTCATGGTCGGCCTCTTGTATCTAGCATGGGCGGTGCTTATGGCAGCGCACTAGGGTGATGCTGGCGCACTAAGCGAATTGGAACAATGCGCGCCGCGGGCGTACGAGTGCCATGGGGCCGACTTTGTAGCGGTGGCGTTGGCCCCAAGCATCGAAGGACACAAATTCCGGCGCCCAACTGAGAGCCAGCAGGCGCCGTATGTCCACGCCATCGACCACGAGGCCGCCAGATGCGACCGTCACACTTTCGCAGTCCAGGCGATATTCAGTCCTGCCGCGAGCGCCGTGCGTCGATTCGAGAAGGATTGATGCTGGATGGTGCGTCATTGCGTCATTGTGAGGTGACAAATTCTTGGAGGAAGAACTGCCGGCCGCTGCCGGTTCCGCGACCTTCTCGTCCGTTGGATTTTGCAAAAGAGGCTTTCCGCTAAGCGGGATGGCGAGCCAGCCGGTTGCCCCATGGGTTGGGAGGCGCGCGCATAATTTACCGCTTTTCCTTGTTCGGCGCCTGGCAAGGGTCCCGCCAACGGAGCATTCTAAGCATCTGGACCTGGCTGGGAGCGGAACATCGCGCATAATGTGAGGCTTCGAAAAGAAAAATTGAAGCGGGGTTGGTGTGGAAGTAGATCAGGTGCAGAGTGGTCCTGACGGAAACTGGATAATCCCTCTTCCTAGCCACAAACCGTATTCCTTCATGCACATGAAGGGCGCCTTCGACTCTCCCGACTCGCGCCATAAGGTGGTCGTGATCGATCTGGAAAGACTACTCGCTTGCGCGGATCGCGATACGACGGATTATGTCCTCCAGGCCGTGCCGTACTGGCATCCGGGAAAGGTACGCGGTATTCGCGCATTCCTGGACCCGCGCCAGGAAAGGATTCCGGAAATGCCATATGTAACTTTTAGAACTCGACGCTGCCGCACGTTGCTTGGGTTGATTGGCGTTGACAGGGAAGGTGTCGTATCCTTCCGAAATGGTCAGCATCGCGCGCGCTACCTAGCGTTTGCTGGCGCAAGGTGTTTGCCGGTTGAGGTGCACGAGACTGAGGCTGATCTACTCGAACATTTTTGCGGAGGGGGTAGTCATCCGACCCCGCCGAGTGTCCGGTGAGGGGGCGGCGAGCAGTGATCCAAGCCAAGATTCGCGATCGCCTCCAATCCAACGGCCGCTTACTGGTGCGGAGCGGACGCCCAAACGTCCGATGACGGTGCAGGCGAACGTCTCTTGATGGCCGGAAGCTGCCATTTGCGCTTGCCGCAGGGCAGAAAACCAGCAGCCCCTCCTAAGGTGGGGTTCATTTTCCCGGTATTCGTCCGTTTATCGTTGCGGGCCCGCATACCGTCAAGGCCCATTTAACCCATCTGGAAGAGAAACATGAAGCAAAGCAAGATCGCCCTTGTTACTACCCTCTGCGCCGCTGGCGCTTTATTGGCCGGTTGCGAGACGACGAATTCGATCCCTTACAAGGCCTCCGCCGCCAATGTCATCGCCATCCAGCAGAGCCTGCAACCGAAGAAGGTCAGCGTTGCCGACGTCGGTCTGGCGCCGGGCGTCGATGAGAGCCCGCTGTGTCGTCTGAATGGTCCGGTAAAGGTAGCGCCCGGCAAGACGCCGTCGCAGTACATCAAGGACGCGTTCCAGGAAGAGCTCCTGATGGCTCAAGCCTATGACGTGAAAGGTGCCCCGATCGAGGGACGCATCGAAGAACTAAGTTTCAGCTCCGTGTCGCCGGCGTACTGGCAGCTCACGATGGCCGTGAAGTCGACTGCTGACAAGGGCTATAAGGTCTCGGTCAAATATCCGTTCGACACGAGTTGGACTGCCGCCGGCGCGTGCAAAAATGTGGCTGACGCCTTTGGCCCGGCCGTGCAGGAACTGCTGAAGCAGGTTGTGACGAACCCGCAATTCCCGGCACTGGCCGGGAAGTAAGGCGTCCTGCGGGACACTCCCTCTCGCGTCGCGCCGGAGGGTGCGGATGACATGCCGACGGATGATGCCCGTTGGGCGGGCGCCTCACACTCCCGCGGCATGGCGGCTTGCGGCCGGAGGTTGCGTTATTCCGTTATCGACCCGAAGCGGTCAATCACGTTTCTCTATTGCGGCCACTCGGCTAGAAGGTTCCCCATAGGTTTTCCAGACGCAACTTCGTCACTCTTGGCGGCTTCGTTAGAACGGCTTGAATCGGGCCAGACGTGCTTATGAAGGAATCCAAATCGGACTGATCGCTCGGTGTCCAACAGAACCTCGTGCCTTCGGCCCATCCGTGCATCTTGTCGAGCCCACCACGAATGACCGTTTCCACAAACGGATAGGAAAACGATAGCCGCAGACGTGCGTTAGCTTCATGAATGGGTACGCCCGCCTTTCTGAAAGCGCGAACCATTCCAACCTCATAGACCGTTCCGCCGTCACGGCTCATTCCGAAATAGACGGCGAGCCCGTCCCCTTGGTCGAGTTGCGCATCGCTTACGCGATTGGTGGCGTAGAACTGTTGAAACATGTGAAAACCCTCGCCAGGCATGAGACCCGTTACTTTCTTGCCGGCTACGGTAAGTGTGCGCCGAAACCCCTTGTAGCTATCGTCGATTTTCATGTTTTCTTGTGGTGGCAAATCTCTGCTTGGATTGTCGACGTTCTTGCTTACCACGTCCATTGACTGCTCATGGCCGAGGCTGTGTGAAAAGGCAAGCTCCCCCCCGAGGGCACGCGGATTGATGCGATTCGAGAGACGTTTCCACACGGCCTCGGTCGATCAGTGACAGCATTGGCCACAAATTAAATACAACAGACTCCAAAGTGAGTGGGCGAATGACGTGAGCCCCCAACTGTGCGGTACCCTGCATGGCTGGCTCCCCCCTTCTGCGCGAGCTGCATCTTGACTGCCGGGTCTTGCATCACGGCCTGCATGGTCTGCACCAAACGCGCGCGGACCCCGCTGTCCAGTCCTGCCGGGCAGGCCGGCATGTACCACGCAGTGAGATCGAAGCCGGGGTAGCCCGACTCCGCCACGGTCGGCACGTCGGGTGCTGCATTTTTCATATCAAGTGTCGTAGTACGCCGGGAAAGATATCTAGCGAGTACCTACGTGCGAGAGAATGGTCCCAATACGTTTGTTAGCTTGCGCGAGGCCGGGGTACCACGTGAGCCCAGCGTAGAGGTCTAGATTGCCCTGCTACTGGATCTTGATCCCGAGTTTCTTGATCAACGGTTCCATCTCCTGGCGGTCCTTCATGATGGTAGCGGCCAGCTCCTCGGTGCTGCTGCCTACTGGTCAAGGACGACCGGTGGCATTTCGGTGGCTACATGCTGCTGGGCGACGCCAAGATTGGCGTCGGCGGGACACTCAGGAATAACGAAGGCAGTCCCACTCCGCATAGCCAGTTGTACTACATTGGCGCTGCCTACGACGTTACGCCCGCGTTCAATCTTGCGGGACAGGCCTACTATCTCGGATTCAGGAACAGCTCGAACAAGGCATGGCTTGCTGCGGTACTCGGAACCTATTCGTTCTCCAAGCGAACCTCGGTCTATGCCACCGGCGGATTCATCGATAATCGCGGTCAGTCCGCGCTATCTGTTAGCAGCGGAGGTAGCGGGGGTACGAGTACGCCGACACCAGGCAGCAATCAGATCGGCGCGATGCTCGGGGTCAAACATATTTTCTGACCGTTCCAACCCATGCATGAGATAGATTTGTGCGGCATTCCGCGCCTCTATCAGTTGGTGTTCCACCGTACAGAAGAGTCACGTAAGGCCGTTTGGAATCGATTATTCGCGATGAGGTCGCGGCATGCTAGGGAGCACGTGGCGATCCTAGGTGGCAATCCAGCTCCTGGCGCCAGGCCTCGGACTACCCCATCGACCGAGTACTGAAGTATGCCCTCCAGCACATGGACGCACTCTTCCCTAGTTGTGTGGCTATGCGGCGGTGGAACATGCGAGCCGGGAGGCACATTCACTTGATTGATCTTCGTCCGCCCGCCAACTTTCTCCCGAAGTTGCTCAGGCGCCATCTGCGGGTTGTGCGGCCCCCATGGAGGCCGTATTATTCCGAGGGACCCGGGCACACCGGATCCTGGCGGCAACAAAACTCGACCTTCCCTTCCTGCGGGCCGCCACCACGCCGAGCACCTTCCTGAGCTAGTCCAATGCGGAAGTATCAACATGACCACACTCTTCGGCGCAAGAGCCTTCTGCCTTGGCGAATGGGGGAGGCAGGGAGGGAGCGACACGCCTGCGGCAGGGCCTACCGCACTCTGATGCTGCTTCTACTTGCGGGACTCAGTGCCTGCGGGTCGCTTCCTCACAATGCTCCGCGCAATCTGCCTCAGGCCGCAGCTGGCAGCGCATCCGCGGCCATGCGCGAACCCACCGACGTCGCCGGCCAGACAACCGTCGCCATGTCGTTCTCTGGCGGTGGCACGCGAGCCGCAGCCTTCGCCTTCGGCGCGCTGCAGGGGCTCGACGCCATGAGAGGTACTGGGGGCGCGTCCCTGCTCGAGGACGTCGCCTTCATTAGCAGCGTGTCCGGCGGCTCCATCACCGCTGCGTACTACGGTCTGCACGGCAAGGCCAGCCTGGCGACCTTTCGATCAGTGCTCTTGAAGGACGGAGAGGCGGGACTTCGCTTCAGTCTCCTCAATCCGGTCAACCTTGCGCGCCTTTTCGCGGGGGGCCTTAACGATCGGAAAGATCTCCAGACATGGCTCGACGAAGACGTGTTCAAGGGGGCGACGTACGCCGACATGTTCCGCCGCGGCAAGCCAATCATTTGGATCAACGCCACGAACGTCTACTACCGGGTCGCGTTCCCGTTCAGCCAGTTGGCATTCGATGCACTATGCAGTGATCTTGCGAGCTTTCCCGTTTCCGAGGCCGTCGCCGCATCCATGGCGGTCCCGCTCTTCTTCGCACCGATCGTCCTTCAAAAGTATCCCGAGGCTTGTAGTGCACCGCTGCCGAACCTTGACCACGCCCAGGCGCCTGGGCGATCGCTGCTGCTTGGCGCGTTGGCAAACGCCGTTCGCGGTCACCGGGATACTTCGAAGGGAAAGTACATCAAGCTGGTCGACGGCGGGGTGACCGACAACTACGGCTTGGCCACCATTTTGCAAACGCGCCTGCTGCTGGGCACGGCTTACGGTCCCTTGAGCGAGAACGACGCGATCAAGGTGCGGCGGCAACTTTTCATCGTTGTTGACGCTGGTCAGGGCCCACGCGGCGATTGGAACCAAAGCCAGGCTGGCCCATCCGGAATCGAAGTCGCAAGCGCGGCCATCGACGCGGCAATGGCGACCAACGTTCGAATGAGCTATGACGCCTTCGTTCCCATGATGCAGCAGTGGCGCGACGACCTCGTGGCCTATCGGTGTGGCATGCCGCATTCTCGGCAGCAGGAAATCGCTGCACGCCTCCCAGGCTGGCGGTGCGACGAAGTCGAATTCTTCGTCACGCGGATCTCGTTTGAGTCCCTCGACAAGGAGCGTGCTGCAAGCCTGAACGATCTGCCGACCAGACTTCGTCTGCCCGAGAGGGACGTCGATCGCCTGATCGAGGCGGGAAGGGATGC
Source organism: Burkholderiaceae bacterium 16 (assembly GCA_000955785.1). Classification (GTDB taxonomy): domain Bacteria; phylum Pseudomonadota; class Gammaproteobacteria; order Burkholderiales; family Burkholderiaceae; genus Cupriavidus. The sequence continues at coordinate 57,019 of JYOD01000055.1, read as the reverse complement.
CATCCTTGGCAACCCGGTGATCCGCAAGTTCGAGCGCGAATCGACCGAGGCGCGATAGTCCCGCGGCACGCGGCGTGGGTGAGGCCGCGTTCTTGCTGCTCGGCCGCGGCGCTCTGGCGGAGGCACGCTCCGCACGGCCGATCTCAACGCTCAGGCGCCTGGAGTTGGGCGGGCCTAGCGAGCGCGCTGCATGGGGCGTACCTTGAACTGCTGACCTCGTCATGCTGCTGGAACCCCGTTACTCAACTTGAAAGCACTGCGCATAAAGGTCCAGGATAGCCAGGGGCTCCGACGACACTTTCAGGCGCGTGTTCTGCTGGTTCTGTGTGCCACCCCGCAATGGCGGTCGGCGTTTCGACCTCGTCGATTTGTCGCGGTGCAAGAACCATGGTCTGCCGTTACCTGCATTTGGCTCGGCGCGGTAGAGCCTACAACGCGTTGCAAGATTGCGCGGTGACAGGGCGCAGGGCCCGCTCGCACCTGGTCTTGGCCCAGGTGAAATTTGAAAACTTGTGTCTGTCGGTTGACGCACCGGCAAGCGAGACTGTTCCCGCATCAGTGGTCCTGCACGATCGGCCGCTGGTCGCACCGGAGCATCGTTCGGAGCCGAATCTGTGGCCACAGATCATCCTCATAGGCGGAAGCTTCCTGCTGCTCTATGCACTGCAGCGCTATTATTACGACTTCTATGGAGACGTACTGCTGATTGGGATGATGATGGTCCTGGCAGTCGTCGGTTTGATGTTCTATGGGCGCACCCAGCATGCCGGAGACAACCCCATACTGCGGGTGCGCGACATGCTGAGCGTTCGCTACGTGTCGGGCGTGGCGCTGTTCCTGTTTGGCTACGTGATGCTTGGCGCGAACAACTACATGATTCCGACGCTGCTGCAGCGAACCTTGGGTTTTGCGTGGGCGACCGTGGGTGATTTCGAGGCGCTGGGTTTTGCGGGGGGATCCTGACCTGGGGCGTCATGATGCGGATCTTGCCACGTCACCCGTCTCCACGAAAGTTTCTCGTCATCGGTTTCCTTGCGCTTGCCGTGTACGGTGCATGGCTCTCCAGGATCGATGGTCATGCCAACATGTGGCGTGACATCCTGCCGGCGCTTGCCATCTATAGCATATTTCCACTGGTCGTCATGCCCGTGGCTGCTATGAATACCTTCAGGGAACTCGAATATGACGAGTCGGTTTTCGCAAATGCCCAACAGATGAAGAACATGCTGGCGCAAATTGGCGTCGCCCTGGGCATCACGCCGGCGACACTAGGGCAGCAATGGCGGACGACGGCGCACTATGCCGTTCTCAATGAACGGGTGGCGTCGAGCGAGCCCATTTTTGTGGAGACATTCCAGAAGCTCCAGGACGCATTGATCCAGGCAACTGGTGCCGCGCAGGCGGCGCAGATGGCGACGGCGCAGGTCGCCCAGATGCTGGCCCGGGAATCCGCCTTGCTGGCGCATATCGACTATTTCGGACTGGTCGCAGTGCTCGGGCTTGCGGGTGTGGTGGTGACGTTGGTCCAGCGGGTGTTCCGATAAGGCCTGCGACCTGCCACACCGCTGCGAGATGCCACCATGCACCTGGGAAAATCGTACCAAATATCCGAGTTCACGGTCTGGTCGAGGCGGCAACTCTATGCCTCGCTGGCGTGCGGTTCGCCGCCCGTTATCCTCTATCAGTTCCTCGGGCTCAAATGGCTGTCGATTCCGGGCAGCCGCCGACCCCGAGGTCAACTCGATCATCCAGAACGCCGGTTCGCGGTCCGCTTCGCCCCAGTTCCAAGCGTATTGGGACAAGGTTGCCGGCAAGTCTGCCACGGCCGTACGCAAGATCGGGAAGGTTGAATAGGCAGTGCAGGGCGCGCAGCGGCCCCTTGCCTTCTGCCCCGTGCCCTTGCCCACTCCAGGGCACGAGCAAGCTGGCTTCACGATGACTTGCCGACGTCGAAAGTGACGGCGTGGCCCGCAACTCGAAAAGACCACCGGGACGTTGAATAAAGCTGGGTGTCAGAGAAGCTCGAGCGTCTCCAATGGCCGAGCTTCGGCCATTGGATGCCTGAGGGTCGAACGGCAGAAACTGGCCGGCAAGCGACGACCGCAATCGCCGGGCGACCTGTCGTACCGGGTATGAAAATCACGGGGTAGTCCACAAAACCCCCAAAGAAGACAGGGGGCAAAGTTTGATGCATTCTCGGCCTGCCTAGACGCGGAAGAGGCTGATCAGTATGCCGTAAAACTCCAGGACTTATTGATCGCCACATCATTTCGCGCGCCGGCGAAAGTCGCTGTGTATGTGCCGGCAGCGATGGGCTGCGTGGGGAGCAGGAACACGACCCCTCGATACAAGCTCGCGTCCTCGACAGCCGAAGCAACCGAGCCAGCCTTGGATTCGGCAGGCACCAGGATGCGAGCCGGTACGCGACTGCCACCAGGCCCCGTCAGGATGAAGTTCGAGACCGTCAGCACGTCAGATGGCTTTTCAACGTTGACGCGAAACATGATCGGGGGACCGGCTCTGGCCAGATCGGGCGCTGGATTCGGGATCTCGTTGCCAGGAATGAACAAGCCGTGGACGTTGGCATTGTCGGCTGGGTAGTGGGCGCCAGTGCCGGGAGGCAGTTGTTGGCCGCCCCATTGGGCGAGGCCATAGCCGCCGGTTCCGGCTGCGGTCACCACACCAAAGTTCGTCACGCAGTAATTGTCATGCATGGCGAGGCCGATGGTCTCCTGATTGCTGGTAATCCCTTGCAAGTGGTAAACCGAGTTCGCCATCGTGGCAAGACAGCGGCCAATCTCGCCGTTGTAAGCATTCTGTCCAACCCATTGCTTGTGCCAGCCGCCCACGGTGAGTACTTGCTGGTACGGATCGGGACTGGTGAAACCAGGATTCCCGGGGATCTCCGTGTGGCTCATCACCGCGTTGAGCTTCATATACTCCAGGTGGTTCTCGGCCGCGGCGTCCAGGGTGGCGTCTTGCCGCAACGCGCCTACGCCCATTGCGATGCGCAGGGAGTTGAGCGCATTGAAGAATTCGAGGCGTGGGTCGGTTCTGGAGTAAGTGGATGTGAGCGCGATCGCAGTCGAAGCAGAAGAAGACGGTTCCTTCCTGATGGTCGGTGTGCGTGGCAGGTTTGAAGCAATTGTTGGAGGGGTGGCGCCAGCACTACCAATGCTGGCCCAGACCGCGACGAAGGTAGACATCGCGGCAATTGCGAAGAGGCTCTGTTTCACGTTTTTCCGGTAATTTTAGGTCTGTACAAGCGGGGCTAAGGATCCGCGGGTGACCCTGGCAAATCCGCTTCCAGAGGCTTAACGTGATATCGGGAGGATTCGTGCACAGGAGCATGCGCGCCTGGTGCGGCAAGCTGGGGGAGTGGGTAGGGCGCGCCGTCGGCGCCCATGCAGATGCAGGAACCTAGAGACTGTCCAGGTGCCCACGGAGAGCGATCTGAGTATTAGTGTTTGACCCTGCCATTGGGGGGCGGCACAGGAAAAACAGCTTATCGCCAACCTGCGGGGGAGAACGAAGGTCGCAGACCCGTATCGGCCAGTCGTGTCGGCCCTGTATCCGACCAAAACTGCATGGGAAGGAGACACCCAGGAGTAATCGAGTCAGTCAGCGTTCGCCCGTGCCACGCGCGCCCTGAAGCCGTTTGAGAAACCATCGATCCGCAGGGCCGGGCGGTGTGTCTTTCCGATAAACCGCAAACATGGCAATCGGCGGCGTATGCGGTTGAAAGGCCTCGATCCGCAAAGGAACCAGGGTGCGGGCATCCAGGTCGGCCTGGACCATCGCCACCGGCATATGACCCCATCCGAAGCCGGCACGCAAAAACGCATGCTTGGCGCCCAGATCGGCAAGCCGCCAGATCTGCGGAGAGAAGACGCCGAACGTCGTACCTTCGGTTAGCGTCGTGCGGTCGGTGAGCACCAATTGCACATGGTCCTTCAAATCGCGTGGCCGGATGAGTCCCTTGTGGGACGCCAATGGGTGTGACGGGGCAGCGACCGTGATCATGGCTACATCCAACAGCTTCTCCGCCTCCAGAACCTCCGGAACCGCCGGCATCGAGCCGCTAATTCCGAGCCGGCAAGCCAGCCCAAGTACAGGTTGCATGACGGCACCAAGTGCCTCGACGTAGAGCCGCAGAGGTGTGTGGGGAAATGCCTTTCGGAATGCGCCGACGGCATCGGTCAACGAGGCCATTGGATACATGACGTCCACGACGACCGACAACTCGGGCTCCAATCCGTCGGCAATCGCTCGCGCTCTCGATTTGAATCCGTCCATGCCGCTCACCACTAGGCGAGCCTGCGCCAGCAGCGCAGTGCCTTCCTCGTTCAGCCGGGGGTAGCGGCCGTTGCGATCGAAGAGCAGAACGCCGATCTGCCCCTCCAGATTGGCCAGCAAATGGCTGACGACCGACTGCGCTCGCCTGAGTTTGCGGCCCGCAGCGGAAAAGCTGCCTTCGTCGGCGGCGGCGATAAATGTGCGGAGCTGGTCCAACGAGACGGCGTCGAGCATGTATCTATCAGATAGATGGATCTCATCTGGAAATATAGGCTTCCTGGATAGGTGTCAAGTCTCTAATCTTCGGACATCCACTCTTTGAAAAGGATGACCAACATGAACTCGAACCTCACCCACCCCGCAATTCCCGCCGTCGGCCGCACTCTCATCGCTGCCATCTTCCTCATCAGCGGCATCGGCAAGCTGATGGCGCCTGGCGCCACGATGGCGTACATCGGGTCGCTGGGCCTGCCCGCACCTGCGCTCGGCTTGCTGGGCGCACTGGTACTGGAGCTGGCTGGCGCCGTGCTACTGGTGGTCGGCTATCGGACTCGCCTGGTTGCGCTGCTGTTGGCGGCCTACGCCGTGGTGACCGCGCTGATCTTCCACCATGCGCTGGCGGACCAGAACCAGATGTTCCATTTCCTGAAGAACGTCGCCATGGCCGGAGGCCTGCTGCAGGTCGTGGCGTTCGGCGCCGGCGCGTTCAGCCTGGACAACCGTCGCGCGCCGGCCGAGCGGGTCATTGCCTGACGCCTGGCACCAAAAATGGGAAAACGCATCATGACCATCGCAACAGAGCTTTTGCAGCGACACCTCCAGTGGCTGGTTGACGACAACCAGCATTGGCAGGAATTGATTGCTGACGACATCGTGTGGGATCTGCCCTATGCACCGAGCCTTGGCCATCCGTTGCAGCTTGACGGCCGGGAGTCCGTGCTGCGGCATGTGAGCTGGTTCGTGGGCGCGGTCAAGAATTTCCGCTTCTTCGATGCGGTGGTCACCGCCACCGACGACCCCCAACATGCCATCGCGCGCGTGCGGGCCGAAGGGCTGATTTCTGCAACCGGGCGGACCTACCGGCAAGAGTACGTCGTATTCCTGACCGCGCGTGACGGACGGATCGCCCATTTGCGGGAGTATTTCGATCCGGTACAGGCCGCGCTTGCCCTTGACGCCCCGATTGTGGGCGTCCCTTCGAGGAGCATCTGATGAAAGCCATACGTGTTGCTGCCTATGGCAGCCCGGACGCCATGACCCTGGCCGAACTGGATGATCCCGTTCCCGGCGATGACGAGGTCCTGATCGATGTCGCCGCTGCCGGGGTGAATCCGATCGACTGGAAAATCGTCAGTGGCGCCATGAAGGCGTTCATCCCGCTTCCCTCGCCTTTCACGCCCGGCGTGGATGCCGCCGGCAGCGTTGTCGCCGTAGGGCGCAACGTCACCACGCTGGCACCGGGGGATGAGGTCATGGGATTCATCGGCATCGTCGGCGCCTATGCCACCCGGATTGTGGTGGATGCCAGCCGCCTGGCGCGCAAGCCAGGGCGGCTGAGCTTCGCCGAGGCGGCCGCGCTGCCCGCAGCGACGCTGACGGCCTGGCAGGCGCTGCACGAACACGGTGCGTTGCAGTCGGGTCAAAAGGTCCTAATCCATGCCGCGGCGGGCGGCGTGGGGAGTGCGGCAGTGCAACTGGCGAAACTGGCCGGCGCGCACGTCATCGGCACCGCTTCGGCTGGCAATCGGGAGTACGTGCAAAGCCTCGGTGCGGCGGAGTTCATCGACTACCGCGCGCAGGATTTTGCGGAGCAAGTCTCCCAAGTCGACCTGGTGCTCGACCTCATCGGCGGCACAACACAGGCGAGATCGTGGTCGGTGCTGAAGCGCGGCGGCATTCTGGTCTCCTCCGTCAGCAAGCCGGATGCCGAGCATGCCGGCAACCAGGCACAGGCAACCGGCAGACATTTCGCGACCCGCGCCGATGGGCCGCTGCTTGCCGCGCTGGGCGCGCTCCATGCCTCTGGCGAACTGCGCACACACGTCGATTCGGTCTTTTCCCTTCCAGAGGCAAGCAAAGCCCTTGCAAGGAGCATGGGCGGCCACGTACGGGGGAAGGTGGTTCTGGACGTGGCCGCTTAGCGAGCGCCTAGGTACCGAAGCGGACCGCCGGCGAGAGCGTGAACGATTCGCGCATGTCGCGCACTTCCTCGACCGGCGTCCGGCCAAACAGACGCTTGAACTCCCGGCTGAACTGGGACGCGCTTTCGTAGCCGACGCGTCCCGCTGCCGCCGCCGCGGTCACGCCGTCGCGGATCATCATGAGGCGCGCCTGATGAAGGCGCGTGGACTTGATGTACTGAATCGGCGATGTCTGCGTCACGGTGCGAAAGTTGGCGTGAAACGCCGGCACGCTCATGCCCGCTTCCTCGGCAAGACGCGCGACGTTGAGCGGCGTTGCATATTCGGTGTGAATGCGCTTGAGTGCCCGCGCCACGCGTCCGAAGCGGCCGTGATGCGCCAGCGCGGCGCGCATCGCCGCGCCCTGCTCGCCTGTGAGCACGCGATAGCAGATCTCGCGCACGATCGCCGGACCCAGTACCTGCGCATCGAGCGGCACCGTCAATGCTTCCAGCAAGCGTATCGTCGCGCCCGCAAGGTCGCCGTCCAGCGGTGTGGAGACGATGCCGGCGGGCGGCGCTTCGGAATGCTGCCCGGCCGCACCGATCTGCGTGATCAGGTCGCTCAGTTCGATCAGGTCCAGCCGGATCGATACCGCAAGCATCGGCTCCTCTGGCGAGGCCTGCGTTTCCGTCGAGAACGGTAGCGGGACGGACAGCACGAGGTAATGCTGCGCGTCGTAGACATAGACCTCGTTGCCCAGAAATCCGAGCTTGCGCCCCTGGCAAACAATCACGATGCTCGGCTCGTACAGCACCGGCGTGCGCCCGAGCGGGCGATCCGAACGCATCAGCCGCACGCTGTCGAGTGCCGACTGCGTGTAACCCTCGTTGGGCGCCAGTCTTTCCAGCAGCCGGACCATCCGGACGGAAGCGGAATTGCGGTTGATCGACACCGCACTCTCCTGTAGTCGCGATAGACGGCATTGTAGTCATCCCCCGCCGCACGCGCCACCCCGATCAATAGGAATAGGCAATAACGGCATCGCTCCGTGTATTCGCCTCCGGGGTCGTCTTCCCTACCATTCATTCACCGGCCGACGAACACGTACCGCTTCATTTCAGGCCGAAACCGGCACGGCATGTTCTGCGGGCAATCAGCGGACAGACGCGGCCAAATCCGAACCGACAATAGGAGTATGCAAGATGGCAATCCCATCCACCGAATCGAAGGTCATCCTGATCACCGGCGCCAGCAGCGGCATTGGCGAGGGCGCCGCCCGTTTGCTCGCTGCGCAGGGCCATCGGCTTGTGATCGGCGCGCGGCGCACCGACAGGCTCGTCGAACTGACGGAATCGCTGCAGGCAGCCGGCGGCATCGTGCGCTATCGCGAACTCGACGTCACTTCGGCCGATGACGTCGCGGCCTTTGCACGCTTTGCGCTCGATGCCTTCGGCCGTATCGACGTGCTCATCAACAATGCGGGCGTGATGCCGCTGTCGCCGCTGAACGCGCTGAAGGTCACCGAGTGGAACCGCATGATCGACGTGAACATCCGTGGCGTCCTGCACGGCATCGCCGCCGTCCTGCCGACCATGGAGCAGCAAGGCCAGGGCCAGATCATCAATATCTCCTCGATCGGCGGCCTGTCCGTATCGCCGACTGCGGCCGTCTACTGCGCCACCAAGTTTGCGGTGCGCGCCATTTCCGACGGGCTGCGCCAGGAGACCGACAAGATCCGCGTGACGGTGATCTGCCCGGGCGTGGTGGAGTCCGAACTGGCCGATTCGATTTCCGACGACACCGCACGCTCGGCAATGCAGGAATTCCGCCGCATTGCCATCACGCCCGACGCCATCGCCCGCGCCATCGCCTACGCCGTGGAGCAGCCGGCCGATGTCGACGTCAGCGAAATCGTCGTACGGCCCACCGCCAGCCCGTTCTGAACGCCGGGCACCTGTCACGCAACCCGATCCAGGAAACCATCATGACATCACGCAATCGAGAAACCGGCGCCTTCGCAGGCAAGGTTGCCATCGTTACCGGCGCGGCCAGCGGCATTGGCCTGGCCACTACGGAACTGCTGCATGCCGAGGGCGCAAATGTGATCGCCGTTGGACGCAGCGCCAACGTCGAAGCCCTGGCCCGCCCCGGCATCGTCCCCCTCGTCGCGGACGTGGCACGCGAGGAAAGCGCCGTGCAAGCGGTGGCGACTGCGATCGACCGGTTCGGCAAGCTCGACATTCTCGTCAACAACGCCGCGATCATCATCAACAAGCCCGTCGTGGACATGTCGCTCGAAGACTGGAACAGCATCCAGGCCGTCAACGCCACAGGTGCGTTCCTGTTCTCGCGAGAAGCCATGCGCGCGATGGTGCCGGCAAAGACTGGCGCCATAGTCAATGTGGGTTCGTACGCCTGCTATCAGGCATTCCCGCTGATTGCGGCCTACGCGGCCTCAAAGGGCGCGCTGGCGCAGTTGACACGCGCGTTGTCGCTCGAAGCCATCGAACATGGCATCCGTGTCAATGCGGTGGGCTCCGGTGACGTCATCACCAATATCACCAACCACATCCACGCCGACGGTCAGGCGTTCCTGGCCGAGCATGGCAAGAAGGCGCCGATCCGCCGCGCGGCCCAGCCGAACGAAATCGCCGAGGTGATTGCCTTCCTGGCATCGGAAAAGGCCAGTTTCATCGTCGGTGCCGTCGTGATGGCCGATGGCGGCATGAGCGTCGCGCTGCCCTGAAGACAAGAATCTATCCAAAGCCCAACTTACAGTAACTCAAGGATGTTCAACATGAAATCAGTATCCCGTACCTGGTTTATCACTGGCGCGTCGAAAGGCGTTGGCCAGAAGCTCGTCACCCATCTGCTTGAGCAAGGCCACCGGGTGGCTGCAACCTCGCGCACCGCAGCATCGCTGACGGAGTTGTTCGGCCAGGCGTCCGATCGATTTCTTCCGCTGGAGGTAGATCTCACCAATGATCGAAGCGTCCGGGAGGCAATCGAGAAGACCGCGCAATGGTTCGGCGCTATCGACGTGGTCGTGAACAATGCTGGCTACGCTCAGCAAGGCACTGTCGAGGCATTGTCGGATGACGAGCTTCGCCGGAATTTCGAGGTCAACTTCTTCGCGCCGATGGCCGTCCTGCGGCATGCGCTGCCGCATCTTCGCCGCCAGCGCAGCGGGCACATCATCAATATCGCGTCCATCGTTGGCTACCAGGGCGGATATGCGGGTTGGGGCAGCTACGTCTCAAGCAAGTTCGCGCTGTCGGGTCTGACGGAATCCCTCGCGGTGGAAGTCGCCGAACTGGGTATTCGCGCGACGGTGGTGTATCCCGGCCCGGTGCGCACCGACTTCCTGTCGAGCGGTGCGCTGGCAGTGGCCAAGCGGCAGATCGACGATTACTCGGAGGCCAAGGCTTCGCTGGACTTGCATCTCGACACCCTGCACGGCCACCAAGCTGGCGATCCTGACAAGCTCGCACTCCTGATCATTCAGGCTGCCAGCGTTGAATCGGCGCCGCTGCATCTGTTCGCAGGTACAGTCGCCAACGAACTCGCGGCGGCGAAGGCGAGCGCTGTCGCAAAGGATCTCGACGCTTGGAGGGGCTCGTCCGAAGCCACCGATTTCGCAGATTAATTGAAGTGTGCAAATGTCCCGGCTTTGCCGGGACATCTTTTTGGGACCCGGCAATGCAACGCGCGTGCATGATAGGTCGCAATACCTTCTCTGAGCCAGCACTTAACGCCGGTCTCGCTCTGTCAGCTATCACCAATATGCGACATTCAATCGGGCGCCGCTATGTCTCAAACTGGCCGAGTCCTGCCCACCGGCGGGGATCGGTGCAACAATGAAGTCGTAGGCGCACTTTGCGACGCATCCTCGGCCATGGAGGCGGACATGCTGGAAGTCGAGAAGGGAAGATTTGTGGCAGCGGTGAGCAGGGTTCTTGAATCCGTGCTGGCCCCGTTATGTGCATCGGCCGTCGTGAGCGTCTTGTTCGGCATGGCTTCGGCTCAGGCGCAGTCGCCTTTGTTCGAGACGTTTGCCGTTCCTGCAGGCAGCGCGCCGCACGACGTCGCACCGGCAGCCGACGGCACCGTGTGGTACACCGCGCAGGCACAAGGCGCGGTCGAACGATTTGACCCGCGCAGCGGCAAGGCCGACAGGGTGCAACTCGGCGCAGGGTCGGCGCCACACGGCGTGATCGTCGGTCCCGATGGGGCGGCATGGATCACGGACGGCGGCCAGAACGCGATCGTGCGCGTCGACCCGAAGACACTTGCCGTGACGCGTTTCCCGCTACCGAAGGACCGGCCGAACGCCAATCTGAATACAGCGGTCTTCGACAAGCGAGGGCATCTGTGGTTCACGGGGCAAAGCGGCATCTACGGCGAGCTCGACCCAGGGCGCGCCAGCATGCGCGTTTTCGATGCGCCGCGCGGGCCTGGCGCCTACGGCATTTGCGTGAGCCTTGACGGCAGCCTGTACTTCGCGTCACTGGCCGGCAGCTATCTCGGCCGCATCGATCCCGCCAGCGGCGCGGCGCAGGTCATCGAGCCGCCGACGCCAAATCAGGGTGCACGACGCGTATGGGCCGATTCGAAAGGGCGCATCTGGGTCAGCGAGTGGAGCGCTGGAAAAGTCGGCGTGTTCGACCCGGCAACGCATCAATGGCGCGAATGGCGGCTGCCCGGCCACGACCCGCATGCGTACGCGATATTCGTCGACGACCGGGACATCGTTTGGCTTAGCGAATGGAGCGCCAACGCGCTCGTGCGTTTCGACCCGCGCGCCGAGCGATTCGAAGTGCTCACGCTCCCGCGCCCGCACGCGAACGTACGCCAGATAATGGGCCGTCCGGGAGAAGTCTGGCTGCCCGAGTCCGGCACCGACCATCTGCTGCGCTACCGGTCTGGCGCGGCCGATGCCAGCGGCCATTGATGGCGCACGGCTGTGACGCCGTCGAATATGCCGGAACACATTGCGAGCATCGCGCGCGGGGTTGTGCGCTTGCTGCGTGTGGCACCGAACTCGCGCGTGCCGAAGCCGTGGTGCGTGAAATCTGCAGCAGAAACGTCCGTGCCTATTTGCGATGGCTCGGGCAGCGAAGCCAAGCACGAATCGGGCGGATGCGCGAGGCAATGGGTGCGCTCGCAGCGCTGGTCGGCGGAATGATCCTCGCGGGTGCCGCGGAAGATCCGGCAGAAGAGCGCCGGTTCCTGGTTGCCGTACGGTCTTGTGCACGAGGCACTTTGACAATACTGATGGCGCGCTATGGATTCGGGGCGAATGTGCGAAATTGGCGGAACTTGGAAGCCGGAAGCCGGAAGCCGGAAGCGGGGGGGCGGATGTGAGCTGCGACTTTACGGCCGACTTCCGTAGTCGACCCTTTTCGGCCTTCGGCGTGTTCAGTTGCCAGGGCTTACCTTGCGCAGCCGTTCTCAGTCGCTTAATCTCAATCAGATTTGGGCGTTTCATATTGTTCCAGACGTATAACCTTGGGAGGGCCGCATGGAAACCCAATCGCAACCAAGTCAGCAGCGCTTTGTCGTCTGTCACCTGAAGGAGGCGGATTTCAAGACCGGAGGCCTGCGCGGATACTCCGCCTATCGGGATCTCGGAGTCGCCGATGCGACTGACGGAGTGGCAGAGGCCCATGTGATCCGCATGATTGCTCCCTTCCGCCCCGAACTGAGCGTGCGACATCAGCACATCCTGCAGTTCCAGATGGTCTACTGCCTGAAGGGCTGGTTCGAGACCGAGTTCGAGGGCGTCGGGCGTCACCGCCTCGTAGCGGGCTCGAGTTGGGTGCAGCCACCCGGCATACGGCACACCGTCGTGGGCTGGTCGGATGATTGCGAGCTGCTTGAGATCCATATGCCGGCGAAGATCGAGACGGTCAACGATGAATGACACTGTTTGGCGTCCGGCCGATGCGAGCAAGTATTGTGAGGGCATCAACGCTATACATTTGGGAAGAGCCAACGCTTCATAGCGCTGGACCAGCTTTGCAGTTCAAAACCAATTTTGGTATCCACGAACGAATGCCAAGGTGGCGCAATGCGGAACTCGGACGCGCTCCACGGGGTTGTGCTCTGTACCAGGAATGCGGTCAATCTCGAGGAGCCCTGAGCGCTAAACCGGATCATGTTTGACTTCATTTCGGCGGTTGACCGCCAGCGTCGGGGGTAAGAGACATGGACCTACACCTCACGGGAAAGTCGGTACTCATCACCGGCGGTACGCGCGGCATCGGTTTGGCCTGCGCCAAGGCATTCGTCAGCGAAGGTGCCAAGGTCACCGTCGCCGGCAGTACCCAAGCGTCCGTGGAAGAAGCGCGGTATGAATTGCGGGCCAAGGAAGGCATCGGAGTAAAAGCTCTTTGCGCAGATCTGTCGCGCCCCGAGGGACGGCAGGCGCTGGCGGAGCAGCTCCGCGGCGCCGACATCCTCGTCAACAACGCCGGGGCAATCCCCGGCGGGGGATTGACCGCGCTAAGCGACGACCAGTGGCGCAACGCTTGGGATCTCAAGGTGCATGGCTACATCGATACGACGCGGCACGCCCTTCCGGAAATGATGGCGCGCGGTTGGGGCGTCATCGTGAACGTGATCGGCATCGCCGCCAGGATGCCGCGCTATGACTACCTTTGCGGATCGGTCGGCAATGCCGCACTTTCGACGTTCACGCGGGCGGTCGGCGCCTTCGCCACGACGCGGGGCGTACGGGTCGTTGGCGTGAATCCAGGCCCAACAGAGACAGATCGTCTGATCTCGCTCTACAAGGCGCGCGCGCTCCAGAAGTTCGGGGACGAGTCGCGGTGGGAGGAGATGCTCCAGCACCTGCCGTTCGGACGCGCGGCTCGGCCGGAGGAAATCGCAGATCTGGTCGTTTACCTGGCGTCCGATCGTGCCTCCTATCTGAGTGGTGTCGTGGTTGACGCCGATGGCGGAGCCCAATACAGGGACGGCTGAGCGGGGTAGTCATCGCCGGTCCCTCGTAGCGCAATCTTGAACCCGTATTCGTACCACGGGCAGTGTTGTTCTTCAGATCGCACAGGGCCACGAGCGCGAACGGTTGAAATCCGCACTGATAAAGGGACGATCGCCAACTCAGCTCGGATGACCGCTTGGAGCCCCTCACCGGACACGTCCGAAAGGGAGACGAACACATGCCTTGCGTCGTTTCGTGCGTCTGGCCTGACATAAGTTAGACATTGGCGCCGCACCTGCTATCGGCGCCGTTACCGAAGTGATCGCCCTCCTGAGACAAAATGCTTAAAGGTCTCCAGGGGATTGCCTTATTCGGTGGGGCGGACTACGCCCTATTGGCTCTCGATCCGCTGAATGGCGAAGCGCATCAGCTCCTTGCCGTTAGGAATATTCAGCTTTTCCTTAATGTTGGCCTGATGTGCCTCGATGGTCTTGACGCTCCGACTCAGTTTCTCGGCGATCTCGCGGGTGCTGAAGCCGAGTCCGATCAGGTGCAGGACCTCGAACTCCCGTTCCGAAAGGCACGCGATTGAGCCCGCCGGAATCTTTTGGGGAAACGCCAGAGCCCGCGCCAACTTTTCATGCATTGCGGCGCTCAGGTAAATATTACCTGCCAGCACCTCGCGGATGGCGTTCATAATATGCTCTGTGGCCTCGAGTTTCATCAGATACCCGTTTGCTCCAGCCCGCAGTGCGCGTTCGGCAAACAGGGTTTCGTCATGCATGCTGAGGACGAGGATTGCCAGCTTTGGATAGTGTTGCCGGAGCGTTTTGACAAGATCCAGGCCGGAGTTTGAGTGCAGACTGAGGTCCACAATGGCCATGTCAGGCTGGCAGGCCATCACCACCAGAGCTTCTTCGGCACTGCCGGCCGCACAGCAGACGTGCAGATCCTCATGCAGATTCAGCAAGTGGGTTAACCCCTCCCGGATGATGGGGTGGTCATCCACGATCAGGATCTGAGTCGCGCGGCCCAGGCTAGATGGCTTCATGTCCCGGACTCTCCGGTATCGGATAGCTGATGGCAACCGTGGTGCCACCCAAAGCATTGCGGGTGACCATGCAAGAGCCGCCCAGGAGGCTCGCCCGGTGGCGCAGGTTGTGAAGTCCCAGTCCCGAGGCACGCTCCATTTGTTCCAGGTCGACCCCCATCCCGTCGTCACTGATGGAAAGCCTCTGCATTCCGCCTTCGCGCTCCAGGTCGATCCAAATGTGGCGGCCCTGGCTATATTTCAGCGCGTTATTGACGGCTTCCTGTGCTGCACGGTAAAGGTTGATCTGCATCGGCGGATCCAGTAAGTCCACATTTGACTCGATGCGGAGCGTGCAGCCTACGCTATTCAGCGCACGGGTCGTCTGTGCCAACCCTTGCAAGGCGACCGTAAGGCCACCAGATTCCATGGCGACCGGGTCCAGGCCATGGGCAATCTTGCGAGTCATCAAGGACGCCTGCTTCACCAATTCGACGATGGTAGCCGCCTTCGCGGCGGCTGGGTGGCTATGCTTCTGTAGTTCTTGATTTAAGGTGGCGCAGTAGAAGCCCAAGCTGGTGAGGTGCTGCCCGAGTCCGTCATGCAGTTCTCGGCCGAAGAGTCTCTGCTGCTGATCGCCGATTCGGATCAGTTCTGCTTCCAGGAGATGACGTCGCGCCATCTCCTGCTTCAGTTCATTGTTTGCTAGCTCCAAGTCTTGGGTTCGCTCCTGCACGCGCCGTTCCAACTCGACATGGGATGCCAGCAGGAGGCTATGGATGCGCTTTTCCTGAGCATGTGCCGCCACCAGCAGCAGTCCGGATACTGCCACGACATTCGCGAAGGCGCACCATCTCACGAGGCTATCCACCGGAGATTCGGCGGCAAAGGGACCGGTGCCGTTCGTGGTGCCCCAGATGGCCACGATTGAGACCAGCAAGGTTGAGAGGCTGGTGCCCAAGTGATCGAAGCGGAGAGCCGCCCAGATAATGAACGGAAAAATCGCCAAGGCTGCCGGATAGTAGCTGTGCCCAGCAAGTTCGGTGGCGCCGAAGATGACGTAACTCACCCAGAAGGTCGCAACGGTCAGTCCGCAGGCTTCCACGGTCTGCTTTGCGGAGCGGATAGGGCTCGGATACGCGAGCAAGCTGAGCAGAGGCGGGGCCACCACGAGCACCCCCATCATGTCACCGAGCCACCATTTCAGAAAGGCTGTGCCGTACTCGGTGGCTGACACCAAGCCCCCTCCATAGAGGGCGGTCGCACCGATCAGCGCACTCACAGCCGTGCTGACCGTCGCAGCCAGGATGATGAGAGCTAGCACGTCCTTGATGCGGTCCAGGGTGATCTGGAATCGGGCTACCCGCTTTATCAATAATGTAGCCGTCAAGGCTGCAGCCGTCGCGCCGAGGCCAATCACCGCGGCCACTGGTAGGGGCACGCCCACCGACATGTTGGCCAAAACGGAGCCAATGGCAATTCCGGGGGCAACTGCGAAGCCCATAACGAGCAGTGCAACGAGGGCGATGCCGCTGGAAGGCCACACTAGAGACACTGCACCGCCCACTACCGCATAAGTAAGTCCCAGCTTTGCACCTGCGTAGTACGCCAATGCGACAAATCCGGTGTGAACGAAGAGGCTAAGCCTCGAGTTGCGCGGAATGATGAACATGGTTCGCTTCAAATTCTGGGGACAGCCCCTGCCACATCCAGTCATTCTCGTTAGCCGCAATGACAATACTCTTGCGAAAGTTAGTGTCCGATGCACCTGTGGCAAATCACGAGCTTGCACCGAACCGGTGCTAGGCGAAGTGCTGCGAATCCATGGTGCCGCAGGACTACTATGAATTTACGTCAGAACTCCCCTGTGCGGTAAGGGTAGCCGATGGATTCGATGAGCCATACCGCCCGGGTTGGACGCCAGATTCCGTTGAGCGCGAGCCTTGTCGTGCCGGGTTTCGGGCCTTCGGCCAGAATCCGGGCGCAGTTGGCCCTTCGCACCTGGCTGCGGCCGATGGCGCATCATCCGCAGATTGCGCAGGCCAGATAGCCTATGCAGTTGCGCGTGGGCGAACAGGTCGCTCTCCTCGCCGTGCAGCAATGCACGCGCTTGCGTGACATCGCCGACCTTGGCAGCCGTGCCCAATCCCTGCCCATCCAATAGGGCAATCCCCTAGCCTCTTTTCGGAAAAGGGCCTTATTCATAAGCTTACCGTCAGGGCATACATTGGAGGCGTACAAAGCTGCGGCGCTGAAGCGAAAAGTATTCGTTTCGGTGTTCTTGCAACCACCTGAAAAGGAGTTGAAAAAAATGGTAAAGACAGTCTTACTGCTCGCTGCGGCGGGTGCGGCGCTTGGCGCCGGGGTAGCCTATGCCGGCATCGGGGTGCGAGATGTATACACCGACGGCGCTAGCGTGATGGGGCCGCGCGACCCATATTCAGATGGGGGGAGGAGCACAAAGTTTGACGTCTATTCAGATGGGGCGAGAGTCACAGATAGACGGGACGTATTCACCGATGGCGCGAGAATCACCAACCGCGATGGACTGGTTGAGGACATCATGTAAGGAACGACAGAAGGGTCCGCAAAAGAACACGTGGTCGGCGCTCAGCGTCCACAGCCACAAACCAAGCACCTCCCCCGAGTAACAGCCTCGGGGGATTCTCTTTACAGCGGCCTCTCTGCCGGAGGCAGGTCAAACCAGCACGCCTCTGCCACTCGAAGGGTGGCAGAGGCGTTTGCGGCGTGCCTATTTCGTCAGTTCCTGAACCAGGCTGTTGCAGGACTGAAACAGATAGTGCAGTGAGCCAAGCCACTTGCGGTAAGGCGGCTTTTCGCACTCGCTTCCCGTCATGCTCGTATTCGATACGGACATTGTGGTTCGTGGAGGTGCTTATGATTCTCGTCGCAACCCCGAGGATCACGTCGAGGACGTTCTGGCGCATGTAGCTTGCTGCGAGAATGGCGTCGACATCTGGGGCCAGAACGAAGCCACGTTCGCGGACCACAATCGTCGTAGATCGATGCAGTGCTTCAAACTTTGCATCGGGCAACGGCGTGCCGGCGCGGAGTGCTGCAAATCACGTCGCCGTCCATCTTGATCATCCGTTCGCCTTCGCGCCGAATCTGCGGTCGCATATGGCCGAATCGCCCGAGCTGCTGGCCGGCGACCCGCGCGTGAACGCCGCAACCAACCGGTCTTCGAGCGCATCCACACCCCGGGCATCGGCAACCACATCGCCGCCGGCGCGGCGGTGCGCGCACCGGAGATGGAACGCGAGCCCACCGCCCCGGCGGCGCTGCTGGGCACGCACACCGACGAGGTGCTGCACGAGGTGCTGGGCTTGGATGGCGGCGCCATCGGGCGCCTGCATGACGCGGGCGTGGTAGCTGGGCCCGAGCGTGACCCAACCGTGGGAGGCTGAGATGGATACGAACCTGAAGGGAGTGACCATGGCCGCGGGGCAGTTCGCTCGCGTACGGTAGCCGACATAGATATCAGGGCAGATTCCGCTTGTGTTCCGGTCTGGCCTACGGAAGGAATTGTTGGTCTGGCCAACGGCAATAGTGGGCGGCGCCATCAGGGGCGCCGCTGCCGTGATGCATGACTCTATTCGTCCGCTTGCTCCTCCACACCGTTCGTCCGGTGCGCCACGGTCACCGGCGAGCGTGCGCGATCAAGGATGCGATACAGCGCCTGCCGCGAGACCCCCAAAGCGGCGGCAGCCGCCTTTTTCTCCTGCCCGGATTTTTCCAAGGCCGCCCGGACCTCCTCGATCGTCGGCTGCTTTCGCTTCACCGCCGTGTGCCGGCCGAGATAAGCCTCGCTCTTCGTCGCCCGGGAATGACCCGCCGCCTCCACGATCCGCCTCATGCCTAGCTCATGAAGGGCGTCGGCCGGCTTCGCTCCGCCCTGGATGGCCGAGCGTTCCCCGGTGATCCGGTGGTAGAGGCCGTTCAGGTACTGGTGCCGCAGCCCATGCGCCGTCACCTGCAGAGCGCCCTTGGTCACGCCATGCGTCCGCAGCACGTGGTAGAAGTGATTCCTCCACCGGTCCAGGGTGTAGCCGAGCGGAATGGTGGTTCGGCTCGTGCTATTGGCCAGCCGGCATGCCGATGCCAGTAGCACGTACTGCGCCTCAAACTCGATCTGGACGTCGCGTGCGAGGCCGCCCTTGGTACCGGCGTCCACCAGCAGCGCACCATCAACGGTCACTCGGTGTGGCCGTAGCAGGAACGATTCCTTAGCGCGCAAGCCGAACGCCGCCTGCAGCTTTAGCTGGATCGCGACAAAGCGGTCTGTGCGCTCGATCTCCGCCAGCAGCGCGGTGACTTCCACGCCTTGGCCTTCCCAGGTCTTTTCCACTTCGGCGTAATAGGTCCGGCGATACTCTTCCGGCCGCTCAACGTAGTCGTCGAGCTTGCCGACCAGATTGGGCTTACCCATCCAGGCTGCAATGGTGCGCAAATAGGTCAGCTTATTTTCCACGGTCCCAGGCGCCTGGTTCAGCTTGAGTACCCACTTTCTGACCAGGTGCGCAACGTGCTTCTGCTTCAGATTCCACGGGCTGGTCAGCTTGTAGCCGTCCTCCCGCAGCTCGCGGAATGCGGCTAACAAGTTCACCACACGACGATACTGCGTTTCAAACGAGACCGGCTTGTCACTCAGCCGAGATGGGCTCCGGATCTTCCGGAGATGCTTGGCTGCCAGCAGCTTAAAGGCATCGATGAACTCCGGGGGGAGACCAGAGCGGGCGGCGATGCCTGCGTAATCGATAGTCATCATGATAGCGACTCGGTTCTGAAGTTATTACGGCATTTCGTGTAGCCAGCGCTTCCAACTCGGAATTGGGTTGCTGTTCGCTGGCTTAGCTTGAACCTTCTCCTTTGGATCGGCGGCCTGTCTCGAATCAGGCGCCCAAGGGTCAGGCTGCCTGCGCTTTATCTCTCCAATCGTTGCGAGCAGACCGGCATCCGGTGGCGGGCGTTGTCCAGTCGGCATAGCGCTGGACGCTATTTGGCCCTCCGGCTGGTCACGGTTTCGCCCGCTCTCCATGTTGTTCGCATTCTTGGCGGACTCTGCGCGATCATCCATCGCCCAAGCCAAGTAGGCCGTGGATTCGGGGGTGTTGCATCGAACGATCAGGTACCTCGGCGTGAACTAGGTCGCCCGTCTCGAAGCCCTTCACCTGCTTGCTGCGCATGAGGTCGCCGTGCGGGAAGCCGACGGTGCCGAGTCGCGTGCGACGCATTTGATGGGCTGCACCGGTACCTGCCAATGCTGGATAGACACGACAGCGCCCATGCACAGTGCATCGATGGCGCGGGTCTTGGGCAGATCAAGGCGCCGCCGGTTGTACTTGGTGCGCGCACCCAGGCCATTGTCGTGTCGATGTGGTGCTGCAGGCGGGGCACCAGCCAGCCTGCGGGCCGGCGCTGATTGTCGAAGTGAGCGGCGCGATAACGGGGCTTGCAGCTGCGGCGCGGTTGGTGCATGGCGCCTGCGCACACTTAGATTCGGTCGGATCCGCATGCCGTGGTGGATCGGCTCAACCAGGAATAGCGCGACGGCATGGCGCCTCGGTGCAGCGCCATTGGCATCGACCGCGCGCACGACGGCCATGCCAGTGACATTGCAGCCTGGATCGAGTTTGATGCGCATCGGCGGGATGATGCAGTCCGCTCGGCGGCGATCTCGGATGGCGAACGGCATCAGGCGGTGTACGCACGCGCGACCGCGCTCGGAGAGCTGGCGGGCTCGCTCCTCGCTGCACGGCATCGACGCCTGGCTGCTTCTGTCCAACACAATGACTGCCATGGCAATCCCCCTCATTGTTACGGGCCGGGAAACACCTCCCTTCCGGGAGGTCTCCCCTCGGCATGTTGAGAACCGGCGATGTGCCCGGATCCGTTTCGTGCTTACCCTGCCGCTTGTCTGCAACCGGGGCTTGCGGAGGTTGGGACTGAGTGAAGCATCCCAACGTTGGTCTTGCCCCTGTTGACAACGTAGCGGAGCTGCCTTAGAGCTCCATCCGTCAGGGAGGGGTTGACAGCGTTGTCTGCTGCAAAGCCGGTGCCAAATTCAGTTCCGAGAGCGTCTCCCAAGTGACAACCATCCTTTGGGCTAAGTCGAGGTCAGTTCCCAACAAGTGCGCGATGTCCGCATAGCCGCGGCCTCCCGCGCGCAGCATCGCTGCATGGTGAAGCGCCGCCAGACGGATCCTTACCATGGTTTCCCGGCGGCCTTTCTCGGCCTCGAGCGCTGAGATGCGGAAGTCCTTTTCCACAAGTTTGAGGTGTAGGCGCTGAACGTCATACGCGAGAACGCGGTTCGCTTCCGGAAGGTTGGCGACAGCCCGACAGGCCTCCTCAAGGGCCTTGGTGGAAACGTGGCTGAAGGTTCGAGTCTGGACTTCCAACGTATAGGCTTCACGCGACCGAAGCGCCGGTAAGACTTCGCGCGTAATCCACACCCGGAACGACTTGACCGCCGCGAGTTTGCTGCCGCAGATCAGCATATAGAGGTTGGCTTCGCTGATAAAAGCCAAGCTCTGAACACCGCCGTTCGTAGGCGTGTCGAACTTCGCTACCCCGTCCGCATCCTCACAAAGCTGTTCGACTGCCGACCTCGAGTTGTTATAGCCAAGGACCACGCAAAGGTCAGTCACGCAAAACCAGGACTGGCCGTCCTTGTCAATCAGAGCACGGACAGCTTGCTCCTGATACGTGAATTGGACTATGCCATGGGGTGGTTGCGGCCGATCGGCCATAGTGCCAAATACCTCACCGTACATAAAGAACCTCCTTTCTCCGGTTTCCAAGAGCGCCAATGAATCCCGCGCCCGCTAGGCCGCCGTGTTCGGCACGCCTTCCCATATTTATACAAGGCAGTTTGTGTCACGCAACAACCGAATTCGCCTGTACTTCTGATCGAATTTGGTTCGCGCCCACTCCTGCGTACGCGTTCAATCCAATAGCTCCGTCCTTTAGCGATTTCGCCGACTAGCCTGGCGCGTGGAGCAAACGCAACCTGACCATCGCAGCAACGTTTCCGTCGCTGCGCCCACGCGCCCCACCTCTGGCCGTGGATTCTGTTTTGGCATTCTGAGCAGGCTGCCACGGGCCTGTGTTGTTGACTGAACCGCCGGTAATGCGCATGCGGCCACCTCGCATGACCCGATCATCCCGCCGCTGTGTATCGGGCTTCGTGATCGGTGTCCCCGCCTCCTGGCGATCGAGATGTATGGCTGTTGGGTGTGCCCTCTGGAGGGTCCGTGTTCGGACAAACTGTGCCCTATCCAACCGCACAGACCAAAATTGGCCGCAAAGCTGGGAGCCGTCACGTGTTGGACGTCCTCAGTATCGGCAATCGTAGACGGACCAATGAACGGAAAGAAGCCAGTCAGCATATGGACAGTGCACGAGTGCGCTGTGTCCACGGAAGGACTGGCTATGGAAGCAGCTGCTCGGGGCCT
>JYOD01000055.1:0-35123 GCA_000955785.1 Burkholderiaceae bacterium 16 | reverse complement strand
ATGAATTCTTGGCCCACCGTTACCTGGGCATGCGGTAATGATCTCTGATTTTTATTTGTTTGTGTGTAAAAAAATTACTCCGAAAGGCGTATCTCGCGTATTTGCGACATAAGTCGAAAATTGATGCTCGTGCAATGCTCAGATATCGAGCTGACGAATTTGGATTAGATCCATATAACTAATTGTGAATTTGACGATGCTGTACTAATGCTCATGGCATTGTTGCACCATTCTTGTTTTAACAAAGAATATCTAAAAGTTATTGAGAAAATCAACGAACACGTACATTTATAGAGTCGCTCAGTTGGTAAAAGCGGGGATTACGCGCATTCGGCGGTGCAGGATAAGGGAGCGCCAACTGGCGAGTTGTCCCCGAAGCTTGATCGCGATCTCGGCGCATCTGACCTGCGGCATCAAGTGGGGTCTCTATGACACCAACGCAATGCGACACCCAAAGAAACCCATGCCGCGTATCCCAATCGATTCGATGACGGCGCTCGACAAAGGCGTTCTGGCGGTCAGTATCATGTGCTGGCCCCCCCCCCCCCCNNCACTTCGTGATTTCGCCAGTGCAAACACCTACTGGACTGTCGTCGCGGGCAAGGCCGACGATGCCCTGTGAGCAGGGTTGCACCGCCACGAGCACGCGAACAATGTCACGAATTGCCGGGGTCGTCCGGGCGGCGCGTGTCATTCGCACGTTGATTCGCGCGATCGTGATCCGCCGCGTCTGCGTCTTCCGACCGTCCAGGATGGCGCGCACCANNTGAAGAGGATGGGGCGCTCTTTCACTTCTCACCTCTAAAGTATTTGGTGGGGATGCCGTCAATTGGCAATGGCACATAAACCACTTCCCCAATTCGACAAGGACCATCCCATCTGGGGAGGAGGCCCGCTCCTTTGAAAACTCCGTTCGCGCTATCCGAAAGGCGAAGGGAAAAAAGAACCCTGAGGACTGCGAGCGCGGCACGCCGGAGTTCGAACGGATCGAAGAGGAGTTCCTGACCGACCTGCTCAGTTTTTTGCCTGAGGACAGTTCCGGCGGCGATGGCTTCCCGCCTGACGCCCGGGGTTAGGTCCAGCATCGGGCGGACTCCAGTACCAGCCCCGGCACGCGCGTGCGCTCGGTCTGCCGTGCGATAGCCCCAGTACGGCGGGCTGGCGACGACTCACTGCACGCGCATGCCGGCGGCCATTAGGTCGCGCATGACGGCGCGGCAGTCGCCTTGGTAGCAGTGGTTCGTTAACATGCTAAGATTTCTCCCCGCATCGGGAGACGGGGATGGCCGCAAATCGGCACAGCGAATATCGGGGTTTTGAAATGACCTCTGCTGTTGAGGGAGGCCACGTCGGCGGCTTCTATGTTGTCGTACAGTGGATGCGACGCGCGACTCCAGGACCGCTTACCATCGTTCCCATTGATGGTGTGGCAGCAGGCCGGTTCGCGGACCTTCATGACGCACTTGAAGCTTCCTTCCGGCGCATTAAGCAGGCGATTGACGGCTATATCGATGGCCAGTCCGTGCTCTGAGCTCGCGGTGCAGGCCGGCCAGGGTGGCGTGAGCTTGCTCATGTCACCTCCAACGGCTGTGCCACCGCCACAGGCCGCACCCATACCGGCGTGGCCGACAGCATGAATGTCTCGCCGGACTCGGCCAGCAGCAGGGTGGTGCCCATCACCTCGGCGATCGCGCGCGCCGCGTCCGGCGGCACCGCATTGCCGATCCGCTGGCGCCAGGCCTGATCACTCAGACCGTCCAGCTCGAGGTATTCCTCGGGCTCGACTAGCGACAGCAGGCAGGCCAATTCAAAGGTGGTGAAAGGGCGGTGCCAGGTGCCATCGAGCGCGCGGATGATCGCGATCAGTTTGTCGTTCGCCGCGGGCAGGTGCGGATCAGCGACCGACCAGCGGCCGTTGTCATGGCCAGCAGCTGCCGACACCGGGCCGCTGAGCTAGTCCCAACCAATAACACCATAGTGACCACCGGTCAGGTAGTGATCGCCGCGCTCGCGCCGCATGCCGGGGCGCGGGTCGGCCACTGCAT
This sequence comes from Burkholderiaceae bacterium 16, assembly GCA_000955785.1. GTDB lineage: Bacteria > Pseudomonadota > Gammaproteobacteria > Burkholderiales > Burkholderiaceae > Cupriavidus. Next base: position 33,078 of record JYOD01000055.1, on the reverse strand, counting down.
ACGCACCCTGACCGGTGTCGCTGCGCGATGACGGTACCCGCCGGCTCGTCGAAGCCGGTGACGGGGTACTTGCCCGCGCCCTCGAAGCCGGTCGACGCACGCGGGTCCTGGACACACGTGCCGGTACGGTGGGCGCTGGTGACCGCGCCGGCGGCGTCCGCCCACGGCACGATCCGGAACTCATTGTTGTGCTTGGCCGGGCCGGCGTGGCGCGGGTCGGCGACGCTGAAGGTGCCTTGGCCGGGCGACTTGACGCCGATGATGGCGCCCGAGGACTCGCCCCAGCGCAGCACGCCGTATTGCTGATACTGCGCTGCGTTGGCCGGGCCACGCGGGTCCGCGATCGAGAACGTGCCATTGCAGGGCAGCGATTCGCCTGCGACCTCGGCAGCATGTTCTTCCCAGCCCAAGACGCCCAGCGCGCCGTTGCGCCGCTCAGGCATGATCAGGTAGCCGCGCAGGTGTCCGTTCTCCACGGCCAGCTTGTTCAGGCTGCGCCAGTCGCTGCCGGACTCGACGAATGCCAGGCGCACCCAGGTCTTCCACTGCAGCGACGGCACGCGGTGCATCGGGCCGCCCGCCGGATCGCCCGGCAGGGCATGCGGCCCAGCACAGTGCCGACACCTTGCAGGCGACGAATTTCCGGCGCGTACAGGAAGGCCGGGACTTTCTCCATGTGCCGGGCCACCAGCAGGAAGCGCTTGCGGCTCTGGGCCAGCCCGCCAATCTCGCGGCAGTCGTGCGTCGTCTCGTTCACTGCGTAACCGTAGTGGCGCAGGATCTGGTTGATCTGGTCGAGCAGGTGCCGGACGCGCGTCGCCAGCCGCGGCACGTTCTCGAACACGATCAGCTCGACGGGGTCGTCCTTCCAGGCCTCGCACATCAGCCAGCAGCGTAGCGTCAGCTCATTCAGCGCTGGTATATTCGCGGCCGATCATGCGAGCACCTCGGCTTTTTGCTGACTATTCTTTGCAATTGAACGTGGTCGATGCCGGGGGCGGTCACAACGTGGCAGCTTATGCCGCCGTGGCGAAATGGCGCTGGATGCCCAAGTACACGGCGCGGCAAGCGGTCAGGTCGACGGCAGCGTTGTGCGCGCCCACCAGGTCGGAGCCGGTGAACCAGCTTCTCAGGAAATCGAGATGAACCTGCTGTTCAAGTTCCTCCACGGGTCGGCCGGAAGGGGCAAGGATGTAGAACCGCGTGCGGAACGGGTCGCCATAGAGATCTGGCGTCCCGCCGCGGGAGGCGTGGCGCAGCGCGCGGACCCAGTTCTCTGGGGTATCGGGGGCATGGCGGTGCGCGGTACGGCTATTCAGCGGCGGGGGAACCGCGCGCGCAGTGGCGGCTCTACCGCCGGCCGGCAAACCTTAATCCGGTGCTGTTGGCCGTCCTGCTCGAAAGGCAGATAGTCGGCCGTCCACACCATCTTCTCAATGTGCCGTGTCTCGATGCCGTGCACAGTGACGGCGCTGGCCGTGACCGTGATGTTCTCGCAGTCGAGGCGCAACTCGGCCGTGTCGCCGGGCAGGAACTGGGTTTCCAGGGGGATGGTGGCGGGCCGGAAGGTCGTCATGGCTTATTGCTTCCCGCGGGCAACCGGCTTCACGTGGAAGTTCGGCGCGTCGAAATCGATACGCGGAAGCTCTCCTTCGGCTTGCAGACGACGCACGTCGATATGGACATGGGCGGGTAGGTGGCCGTGTGTGGCCTTACCAAAGGCAAGGCCGCCGATATGAAACGAGCCGCAGGAGGGGCAGGCATACGAATAGCCGTCGTGCGAGCGGAGTGGCGCTCGCTCAGCAGGTGATTTGCACAGCGGACAGTCGGCGGGTTCGAGTGGCATATCGGTCTCCTCTCGTTTGCTGATGGATGGAATTTACCTGTATGAATATACAGTATAGCGCGGGCCGAAATTGGTGCGGAATCCGTCTAGCTTCTGTAGGGAACCGGAATTAGCTGGACTACGTGCGCTCTTGCTGGACTGGAAATCCGGAATTAGCTGGACTGCCGTGCAGCTGATGTGGGCGCGGCTGCTCCAGGGTGACGGACATAGTCGTTTTCGAGCCCTTTTCGGCGACTTGGACGGTGTGGCCGAAACGGCTGTATGGTCGAGAAGCTCGGGTTGGGCGCCGGGACAGCGTACGACCGCTGTCGGCCATTTTGAGGCATTGACTAACGGGCCGCTCCGGCCACTCGAATGTCCCATGAGCATCCGGCTTCTGCCGGCCGCCCTTACACCGTCGGACGGCCGAGTCGGCCGATTCCCTGCCGTTCGGCTTGGCAGAGGCTACGGGCGTTCCCAGCCAGAAGCAGCCGCTCAATGTAGTCGGTCAGGGGACCGCTGGCTGAAATCGGGCGTGCGGGTTCCGTCTTATGCCTGGAGAAACCTTCGACGGTGAGGTGCCGTTGCTCGGAACGCGACGCAACTGACGCTAGATGCCCACTGGTTAGCCGTTCGCTCCTGAAACATACTTTTGACCGATATGGCGTCGGCCTCGCATTGATCTACTCTCGGTTCCATCAACACAAAGAACAGGAGAGAGGTCATGAGCAAACGCTTCTTGCTGGTCGTTGCGGCGGCCCTGTCCGTTGCCTGCACCGGGTGTGCATCTATCGTGGGCGGCACATCGCAGAACATCTCCGTGGAGGCGCGCCAGGACGCGAAGTCGCTGGCAGGAGCGGCATGTACGCTTTCAAACGACAAGGGGAAGTGGTTCGTGACGACGCCGGGATCGGTTGGCGTCCAGCGCTCGTATGAAGCCATGAGCGTGACCTGCACAAAGTCGGGTTCGGAGCCGGGAACCACGTCGGCACAGTCGACAACCAAGCCCATGGCATTCGGCAATATCCTCTTTGGGGGCTTGGTTGGCGCAGCGATCGATGTTGGAAGTGGGGCAGCCTATGACTATCCGAATGTTATCCAGGTCGAGATGAAGGCGCTCGATTTGCCAAAGCCCGCAGACACGACCCAGCAAGGAGTTGCGGCACCAATGACCGTCGCTTGGAAGCCAACGGCCAAGCCCGGCCCTGGACCCTTCTCGCGCATCGCAGCAGCACAGGCTACGCGCGAGTACTGTATGCCCGTGGGTGATGCAGTGCTGACTGGTTCCGGAAGCGGCGGCGACACCTACGTTGTGAACTGCATGGGAGGGATGACGCGGGAGTATGCTTGTGCCGGCCAGAGCTGTTTGCCGGCGAGATAGAGCACAAGGCTCGACTCGAGCTATCTGAGCTGCTGCCGGTTCGGTGAACAGCAAGTTCATGCTGCACGTGATGGCTTGCTCGGCCGGCGAGTCACTGAAGGTGCTCGCTGGTGTATTGGCGCCGCGGTCCGAATGTTGCAGCACTTCCTTCGGCCTGCCGTGTCGCCAAACGGCCAGGAAGCGCCAACCGGCGCCCTGCCTTCAGTTGACCGAAGTCATTTTCGGCCATTCGAGGGTGACAAGCGCAGCGCGCGAGGCCAATCGGTTGCAAGCAGCGGGCTTCAATAAGGAAGAGACCAGATCTAAAGGGCTTTGACTTCGCTGCCGATATATCTATCTCTAAGCTTTACCGGTGCTGTGCGCGGGGCGGCTAAGAATCGGGAACCATATCATGATGTCATCAACATGAAAACGCTAAGAAAAGTCGTGAGCAGTTGGTCGTCGGATTCCGGGTCGGCAGAGTCGGGTTTTTGGAAGAGCACAATGGCGATAGCCAGCAGCGCGTTGGAAGGTACCGGCCGCATGCAGCAGGCTGTTAGTCAGAGCCTGAAGTTGCAGCAAAAGATTCGCACGATGCGGGAAGAGTTGCACAAGGCAGAAGCTGAGCGCGACATCTATCGTGACCTTCACGCCCGCACGTTGGAGGAACTCCAACACGCTATGGATACGAGTCCAGCCGAATGGAAGCGGCTGCGCGCTGAAACTGAGGCCTTGCAGATCAGGCGCCGAGCCTACAAGCTGCTGGTGGAACACTACGCTCGTATCGGTGCCCCGATAGATCAGGCAATCTTTTCGGCGCAACGCAGGCGGGTGCAGCAGCATTTCCAGCTACAGCGTCGCAAGGGCCTGCCGATCACGCAGGTCAGCGTCGACGATATTGCGTTCCTCCTGCGATAGTCAGGCAACCGGATAGCGGCCAGCACTTGCCGGTAGGTGCTGCATCCATAGATGCGGCCATGCGGAGCGCATTGAGTTCGGCTCGCAACCGGCAGGTTTGGCCGATGAAGAGACGGTCGCCACTTCGGTTCGAGAAACCGCTTCATCAGCCTGTGCGGACGACCGCGAGGAGATGCTATTGAAGCCCGCTACCCGCGCTCGCCTCGCCCTAGCGGCCTCCGTTTGTGACATTCTGCAGTTGTTCGCCGAGTCCGGCGATCCCGACGCGCATTGCGTCACCCGCCTTCAGATACCGCGGCGGCAGGAAGCCCATGCCGACCCCCGGCGGCGTACCGGTGGCAATGACGTCGCCCGGCATCAGGGTCATGCAGCGGCTGATGTAGCTGACCAGTTGCGCCACACTGAAGATCATTGTGCGGGTATTGCCGGCCTGTACCCGCTCCCCGTTGACCTCCAGCCACATGTCGAGCGCCTGCGGATCTGCGACTTCGTCTGCGCTGACCAGCCATGGGCCGATCGGGCCGAAGGTGTCGAAGCCCTTGCCCTTGTCCCACTGGCCACCGCCACGTTCGAGTTGGTATTCCCGTTCAGATACATCGTTGATCACGCAGTAGCCGGCCACGTGCCTAAGCGCGTCGGCCTCGCTCACGCCACGGGCCAGCGATCCTATGACGACGCCAAGCTCGACTTCCCAATCACCCTTTACCGAACCCTCTGGCAGCACCACGTCATCGTTGGCGCCGCTGATGCAACTGGTCGCCTTGCTGAACAGGATGGGTTCTCTAGGAATCGGCATGCCGGCCTCCGCAGCGTGGTCGGAGTAGTTGAGTCCGACCGCGATGAACTTGCCGATGCCGTTGAGCGGCACGCCGAGCCGCGGTTCACCGGGCACCTGCGGCAGCCGCTCGGGGTCCAGCGCGGCAAGTGCTTGCAGGCCCTCGGGGGCAATGAGGCGAGTGTCGATATCACGCAGCAGCCCGGACAGGTCGCGCGGGTTGCCATGGGCATCGAGCATGCCGGGCTTTTCCTGGCCTGCGGGGCCATAACGAAGCAGTTTCATCGTTCTAATTTCCTGAGTGAGAGGCAGGGGATGCGGCAATGAGGCCAGTTCAGCGTTCCGCGCGCACACCGGTTGTCTGGGCAATCTGCTGCCAGCGGGCTGCGTCGTCCGCCAGGTACTCCGCGAATTTGGCGCTGGGCAGCGGCGTGACGATGCTACCTTCGCGCGCCAGCCGGTCCCGTACTGCGGGAAGCTGCATGATCTTCATCAGGGCGCCATTCAGTTTCGCCACGATTGCCGGGGACGTGCCTGCTGGCGCCAGTACGCCTGACCAGAAGCTCACCACGAATCCCGGCTGGTCCGCCTGAATCATGGTCGGTACATTAGACAGCGCGGGCAGCGGTTCCTGCGTAGTCACCGCCAGCGCGCGCACCCGGCCGTTCTTGATATAGGGCAGTACGGGCAACACATTGCTGAACATGACTTGCACCTGGCCCGCCATCAGGTCTGCCATTGCCGGGCCACCACCCTGGTAGGGCACGTGCGTCCAGTCGAGCCCCACCTTTTTCTTCAACAGTTCGGTGGCCAGTTGCTGCGGCGAGCCAATGCCGGTGGACGCGTAGTTCACGGCGCTCGGATGCGTTTTCGAATAGGCCAACAGCTCCGCGAACGACCTCGCCTCTAGTGTGGAGGAGGCGACCAGCACGAACGGCGACTCGGACAGTAGCGTTACCGGCACGAAATCCTTCGTCGGATTTACCCGGGTCTTGGCGTCGACCGCGGGGCTGATGGTGACGTTGGCTGTGGCCATCAGCAAGGTGTAGCCATCGGGTGCGGCGCGGGCCGCAGACTCGGTGCCGATTGCGCCGGACGCGCCGCCGCGGTTGACCACCACGATGGGTTGGCCGAGCGTCTTCGACAATTCGGCTCCCACCACGCGGGCCAGGATGTCCGTGCCGCCACCGGGAGGGTAGGCGACGATCATCTGGATCGGCTTGGTCGGATAGGTGGCCTCGTTCTGCGCCTGCACAGGCTGCCCGACCGTCGAAAGCGCGGCGAGCACGGTCGCCATGCACCATTTCGCGTGTTTCATTGTTGTCTCCATGTCCCGTCGTTCACTCTGTCCAGGCTACTTTGGCTACTTGGGCTACTTGGGTTATTCGGCGCGCACGCCGGACTGCTTGACGATTTGGGCCCACTTGTGCACTTCCTCGCGATGGAAGGCGGCAAATTCTTCCGGCGTATCGCTTACGGGATCCACATATAGTGCCGCGATTCTTGCCCGGACGTCCGGCGCGGACAGCACCTTGACGATGGCGCTGTTCAGGGTGCTCACCACCTCCGGCGGCACCTTCGCGGGCGCGAACACGCCGAACCAGCCGAGCTGCTGTAACTCGGGCATGCCCTGCTCGCCAAAAGTGGGCACCTCGGGCAACAATGGTGAACGCTGCGCCGAGTTCACCGCAATGGGCCGCACCCTGCCGTCCTTGATGAACGGCATGACCGCGCCAGTCGTCACCACCATCGCGCTGATCTGGCCGCCAATCAGATCGGTCAGGGCGGGGTTACTGCCGCGGTAAGGCACGTGGCGCATGTCCACGCCGGCAAGCTGTGCCATGCGATAACCCAGCAAGTGCTGCGGCAGCCCGATACCGGGCGAGCCGTAGGTCATGGTGCCGGGCCGGGCCTTGGCGGCTGCAAGCAGCTCACGCAGCGACTTGATGGGAGAGTTCTCCGCCACCACCAACACTTCCGGCGCGGTTGCTACCAGGCTGATTGGCGTGAAGTCGTTGATGGGGTCGTACGGGCTCGGATGATGCATGGCCGGCACGATGGCGTGGGTTGCCGCGTGTCCGAGGATCAGCGTGTAGCCGTCCGCCGGCGCCGTCTGGACATACTTCGTGCCGATCAGGCCCGAAGCGCCGGCGCGGTTTTCCACCACGACCGGCTGCTTCCAGATCACGGTCAGGCGCTCCGCCAGGACGCGGGCCAGGAAGTCGGTGCCGCCGGAGGGCGGGCCCGCCACGACCAGCCTAACAGGCCGGTCTGGGAAGGTGCCGGCCATCGCCAGGCCGGCGCTGACCACCATCATGAGCGCGCCGAGCCCACGGACCATCGAGTGGCGCAATAGGGTCATATTCATGGTTGTCTCCTGAAGCATCCGTGTGCGCCTTCTCTGCGGCGCTACGCTTGTCGCAGCGTCTTAGCGTCGCGTGGGCCGCACGTGGAACGCCTTGCTGTCGCGCGTATGAAAGGCCAGCACATCGCGGTCGATCTCCGGCCAATAGCCGGCGCGCAGCCTGATGGCGCCCTGGCCGAACTCCAGCGGATTCGCAAACAGGCGCTGGCTCACTTTTAGAAAGCCATTCATTTCTCCCGCGTTGTCGATCGTGTGTACGGCCACACAAGCCTCCATCCAGCAACCGATCTCGATGGAAACACCGTCGCCCATCACCGGCGTCATGCCGAGCTGGCGGATGCGGTGCAGCGCATCGCACAGTATCCCGGCGCTGCCGACCTTCTTGAGCTTCAGCTTGACGAAGCCCACATTGCCGATGGTGGCCGCACGCTCGATTTCCTCCAGGCCGTAGATGGACTCGTCGAGCATGACCGGCACAGCCGATGCCGCCGCCACGGCGGCGTTGTCGGCCCAGTCTTCGGCGCCGCAGGGTTGTTCCAGCAGCTCTATGCCTTGCGGCTGCAAGCGCCGGGCAAACGCGATGCCGTCCGTGCGGCTGAAGCCGCGGTTGGCGTCCAGCCGCAAGCTGGCGCGCCCGGCCACGGCAGCCTGGATTGTTTCCAGCCGGTCGAGGTCGTCCTGCCAGGCATAGCCGACCTTGACCTTCAGCGTGCGGAACCCCTGCTCGACCAGACTGTCGACCTCATCCCGGATGCGCGCCGCCTCATGCTCCTGGCAAGGCGCCAGCAGTGGAACCTCCACGTCCCGCCGGACCTGCAGCATCGGCTCGCCAGCCAGCATGTCGAGCGCCGCGAGGATGGCACTGACCACGCCGGGATTGGGCAGGATCCACGCCTTCGCCAATGCCGCAGCCCGATCGAAGGGCAACCCGACAATCCGCTCGGCCAGGGTGCCGGCCACTTGCCAGGCGCCTTCCACGGACTCATGCGTATAGCCTGGAATGATCAAGGCCTCACCCCAGCCGCAGCGTCCGTTGCTGTCCTGGATCTCAATCACGATGGGATCGAACAGCGTCAGGTCGCCCGACGACAAGCGGTAAGGCGCGATCAGCGGGAAAGCGAGATGGCGCACGGTAACGTGGTCGATGGTCCCAGCGGCGCTCCAGGGAAAACCGGCGGTACACGCGAGTTCGGGTAATGCATGCATGGCCGCGCTCCTCAAATCACGGCCTCGCCGGTAATCTGCGTGCGGTACATCAGGCGCCGCGTGGAGGGATCGAAGCTGTCGCGCCGGTGCATGGTGCAACGGTTATCCCACAGGATCACGTCGCCAAGCTGCCATTGCTGGGCCCAGACAAATTCCGGCCGTGTGGCATGGGCCCAAAGGGCATCGAGCAGCGCCTCGCTTTCCTCTAGCGGCTGGCCGGGCAGGTAGGCATTGCGGCGGCGCCCGAGAAACAGGCAGCGCTTGCCTGTGACCGGATGGGTGCGCACCACCGGATGCACGGCGCCAACCGTATGGCGAGGATCCGTGATGTCGGCAAAGCCCATGCGCAATTCCCCCGCGCTGTTGCGGCTCGCGTCATGCACGCAGTGCAGGTGTTCCACCCGTGCCTTGAGGTCGGCCGGCAGGGTCTCGTAGGCGAGGTACATATTGGCGAAATGCGTGTCGCCGCCGCTCGGCGGAATCTCCACCGCATAAAGGGCGCTGCCCTTGGGAGGCGTGGCGTTGTACGTCATGTCCGAATGCCAGACTGCTTCGTACGATCCCAGCCCGCCCACCGGCTTGCCGTCGACGACGACATTCGAGATCACCGTGATTTCCGGATGCTGCCAGGCGAAGTCCTTGCCCATCTTCTGGCTCGCCGCGGGGGCGTGATCGAGGTCGCCAAACAATCGCGAGAAGTCTGCAAGCTTCTGCAACGGCACTTCGCCATTGCCGCGAAAGCGCAGCACGAGGTGCTCGGCCCAGGCCTGCCTGACTTGCCGGAGTGCTTCGGCGGACAGGTCCTGCCTGATGTCGACACCGATGACATCGGCGCCAAGCGCCTTGCCGGAGGGGACTATTTCAATGGAGGAGACGGCGAGTGCGGCTTCGGCCATGGTGGATTTCCTTGCGCTTGGCGGTTGGGAATGACCTCCACATTAGGGCCGATACATTTATCCGTCCAATCTCATTATGTGATAGATTTATTTTTTCACGTTATATATCCATGAAATCGAAGATCACGCTACGGCAGCTCGAAGCCTTCCTCGCGGTCGGACGTACGCTCAGCTTCAGCGAGGCCGCCCGGCAGGTCCATTTATCCCAGCCGGCGCTGAGCGCCACAGTGCGCAAGCTGGAGGAGCAGATCGAGGCGCTACTCTTTGACCGCACCACGCGGCACGTTGCATTGACCCCCGTGGGTGGGGAACTGCTGGGTATCGTGGAAGGCCTGTTCGAGAACTTCGACGGCGCATTCGCGGCAGTGCGCGATTTCGTCGATGGCAAGCGGGGACGTCTGGCGATTGCAGCCTCGCCTTCGCTGGCGGCTGCATTCCTGCCGGAGGTGATTGTGGCGTTCGAGGCGGCGCACCCGGGTGTCGTCCTGCGGGTGCATGATGTACTGTCGGACGTCTCGATCGAGATGGTGCGGCAAGGCACGGTCGACCTCGCGCTGGCGCCCGTCAAGTCCGACGAACACGACCTGGTGCATCGCGAGCTGTTTCAAGACAGTCTGGTGCTGCTCTGCCACTCCGAGGACCCCCTTGCGCAGTCCCGTACTGTGACCTGGCGGCAATTGCAGCCTCACCGCTTGGTGTCCCTGAAGAGCACCAGCAGTGTGCGCCACCTGATGGAAGCCGCCTTCCTGCAACAAGGCCGCGCGCTCAGTCCGGCCTTTGAGGTGGAGCATGCGAGTACTGTTATCGGCTTTGTCGCCAATCGCCTGTGCGTGGGGGTATTACCGCTGTCTCTCCTGCCCCTGGTCAGGGTCGGACAGGTCACCTACCGGCGCATCACACATCCCGAGATACAGCGGACCATCTGCGCGATTACGCTAAACGCCCGCACGCCGTCGCCGGCCGCCAAGGCATTTCTCGATCTCTGCAGTGAATTCGCGCAAAAGCGAAAGAGCCCGCTAGTCAACTCTGCTCGTTGAAGCCGATCGTGCTCAGGCCGAGGTTGGCGACCGTCACCTCATCGGCCGAAACGGCCGTCCGTCTCGAAACAGCGAACGGCAGTGACGGGTCGAAAGGCCTCATTCATCCACGCTGCCCAGGTGTATGCGTCGAGGCTACTCCAGGGGCGGTTCATTTCGTATCACCAGTTCCATGAACCCCGAACTTAGGTCGCACTCCCGAGAGAAGCGATGTTCGGGAAGAAGCGCCAGCAATATCTCCGCGGTTGTATGGACCGTGCAGCCGCGTGCCACATGACCACCGAACACTCGACCGCGCGGGTCGGCAACCGACATGTGCAGGTGCGCTCCATCAGATGATAGGGACCCGGCGAGCGTCAGTATTTCCAGATTGTCACGCAGCTCGGTAGGATCCTCGTCCCCGGCAAATCGCAATTGGGCAATGCTCAGGCTCCCGATGCCCTGGATTACGAAGGCCGCATGCAACTTGAGCTGACGCAACTCGTCTTCGACTGCGACACGCAGATCGTCGCCGGGAGAGAGGCGCAGAGGATGTGCTTGCATCGCGCGGTTCCAGGTTGGGGGCTCCGTGACAGGTTAAGGCGAATTGAGATCGATAGCAATTGAGCACCAGCTCTTGCGCAGAATAGGCGTCGTAGGGGCGACAATCAGGAAACTGCGGAGGTTCGGCACCGGGGGCCGCGTCCGGCCATCTTCAGACGTTGGCCCATAGTTGCGCAGAGCCATTCGAACGACAGCTCCTCCTAGACAACGGCCTTTCGCGCTGCGACCGCGAACGTTGCATTGTCGGCGGTAAGCCCCCCAAGCCGTAACATTATCAACTCTCCTCCACGCTCGTGCTGATTGTCCATCCTTCGCCATTCAGAAGAGATCAGCGGGCGCTTGCGCCAACCGCCTTTCGTCCTCCGGTACTCATAAACGCTGGAAGTCCTCCTTGCTGCTCGGCGACTCGCTTCAACGAGCGCTTGGGATGCGCGATCACGAAACAGTGAGAACGGCCTTCGGTTCGAGAAAAGCCTCGAGCCCAAACGTGCCGTACTCGCGGCCGATACCAGATTGCTTGAAGCCGCCGAATGGCGCGGCCGGTTCGTGTGCCAGCGTGTTGACTAGTACTCGACCCGCTTCGATTCGCCGTGCGAGCTCGCGCGCACGCTGGTCATCCGCCGAAAACACGTATGCTTGCAAGCCGTAATTGGTGTCGTTGGCGATAGCGACCGCATCTTCAGTATCGCGGTACGCGATAATCGACAGCACAGGACCGAAGATCTCTTCGCGGGCAATCGCCATCTCGTTGGCCACATCGCTGAAGACGGTCGGACGCACGAACCATCCTGCGTCGATGCCATCTGGCCGGCCTTCGCCTCCCGCGATCAGACGCGCGCCTGAGTCGATGCCGATCCGGATATAGCGCTGCACGCGTTCCCACTGCTTCTGGCTGACCATTGGGCCGACAGTCGTCCGCGGATCGCGCGGATCGCCTGCCTGCGTGCGCGCAACTTCTTGCTGCACCCGCGCTTCGAATTCCGCGAGCCGCTGCTGCGGCACCAAAATACGCGTGCCCGCGATGCACGCCTGGCCGCTATTCATGAAGCCGGCCTGAATTGCGAGCGGTACCACCTCGTCGAAGTTCGCGTCGTCGAGCACGAGCACCGGCGACTTGCCGCCGAGTTCGAGCGTCACGCGCTTCAACGTCTCGGCACCCGCGCGCAGAATCGTCTTGCCGACCGAGGTCGAACCGGTGAACGACAGCTTTGCGACATCCGGATGCGAACTGATCTGCGCGCCGACCGTTTCGCCGCGCCCCGTCACGATGTTGAACAAGCCCGGCGGCAAGCCGGCTTCGTGCAACGCTTCGGTGACGATGCGCGTCTGGATCGCGCTCATCTCGCTTGGCTTGATGACCGCCGTGCAGCCGGCAGCCAGCGCGGTAGCGAGCTTGCCGCAGATGAAGCCCGCGTTACTGTTCCACGGCGTAATCAGACCGGCGACACCTAGCGGTTGCATCACGACCTCGGCAATACCCGCGCGACGCGTGAACGCATAGTCCTGCAGCACCTTCGCCGCTTCGAGCAGCACATTGCTGGCGTGCTGAGCCATCCAGCGACCGCGCGAAACGGGCGCTCCGTATTCCTCGGTGATCGCCTCGTACAGGTCGTCCTCCTTCGCCGCGACGGCTTCGTGCATGCGCCTGAGCATGTCGATGCGCTCCCGCTTGCCGGTGCGGGAAAACGCGGGAAACGCGCGCTTTGCGGCGGCGATCGCATCGCGCGCGTCTTGCGCATCGGCGAGACGCGCTTGGCCGATTACCTGCTCGGTCGCCGGATTGAAGAGGTTGAACAGTTCGTCGCCGTGCGGTGTAACGAAGGCGCCGTCGATATAGATTTTGTCGATGATCTGCATGGCTGCTCCCAGAAGACGTTCCAGACGACTAAAGATAGACCCGATGTATTGCTCTGACTAGTCATACAATACGGCATGTATCGTTGAAAAATTTGAGACAATGAAGTCATCGGGCTTGGGCGAACTGGAGGCGGTGCTGGCCGTCGCGCGTCATCGTAGCTTCCGCGCGGCCGCAACGGAACTGGGCATGTCGACGTCTGCGCTCAGTCATGCCGTGGCGGCGCTCGAAGCGCGTATCGGCGTACGGCTCTTCAACCGCACGACGCGCAGCGTGTCGTTGTCGGAAGCCGGCGTGCAGTTCGTCGACAGCGTTGCGCCGGCACTCTCCACGATCCGCGTCGCGATCGAGCAGGCCGGCAGCTTCCGTGACACGCCGTCGGGCACGCTGCGTATCAATGCGTCAACCGGCGCGGCCAGGCAGGTGATGCCGCTCTTCATCGAATTCCTGCAGCGCTATCCGGAGATGAAACTCGATCTGGTCACCGAAGGGCGCCTGATCGATATCGTTGCGGAAGGCTTCGATGCTGGCATTCGGCTGACTGAAACGGTGCCGCAGGAAATGATCGCGGTGCCGTTCGGGGACAGGCAGCGCTTTGCCGTGGTCGGCAGTCCAGCCTACTTTGTGCAGCAAAAGCCGCCGCGCACGCCGGCCGATCTGAACGCACACCGCTGCATCCGCTCACGCATGCCGAGCGGTGCGATATATCAGTGGGAGTTCGAGCGGCACGGCGAAACGTTGCGTATCGATGGCAAAGGCGCGCTGACGCTTGACGAGCCGGGCCTGATGCTGGTGGCGGCGCGTGCCGGGATCGGTCTTGCGTATCTGACCGAATGGAACGTCGCCGCGGATCTGGAAGCTGGCACGCTGGTTCGTGTGCTGGACGATTGGACGCCCCCGCTCGACGGCCTCTGCCTGTACTATCCGGGCCGCCGCCACGTGCCGGCCGGACTGCGCGCTCTGATCGACATAATCCGCGAACATACCGATGCGCGGCGGGCGCGCCATCAGCGCACATCCGCATAGGGGACGGAGCCCGGCGCACGGACTTAGTGCGGCGTTACGAGGTACGGACGACCGATGCTCCCTGGAAGCTGCCGTTAAGGCCACGCCGGGTCGAAGGGCAGAAGTGGGTCGGTAGCGAATGCAGGTCAACCGCCGGTTCGACATGGTCCACCGCGCGTTCAGCCGCTTGTCCTACAACGCGTCGAATCGCATCACGAGATCGATGCCGCTTTCCACGAAATCGATCGGTAGTCCGCCCTGTCGAACTTCCGCCAGATCACCCACGCATTCGCAACAGATGTGCGTAAGAGACCAGCTTGCGTTTCTCATTTGCAAGCGTCTTTCGTTTGGACGCCGAGCGGGTTGGTTGGCCACGCTCGAACTTGGCGGCGGCGCGTGCGTCCTCCTGCGCGTAGGTCCGCGCCGTCTTGGCTTCCGCCCTCAGGCGTTCAGCTTCTAGCCGCGCAGCAGTGCGTTCCTCTCGGGCAACCTCTTGCACGGCTGACATGATTTCGGCTTTTAGTAGATCGCGCCTTTGCTTGGCAGCGGCACGGGCAGCCTGCAATTGCTCTTTCCTCTGCCGCAGCCAGTCTCTCCTGTTGACCGGCGCAGGCCTGGCCTCTGGTGGCACGCTCAGGCGCAAAGCCCTGCTGATTGAAACTCTCTCAGTCCGCAGCGTGCGCCGCGCTTCCTGCTTTGCATCATTCACGCTGCACCACTCTCCCAGCACCACATAGGTGCGGCCCATGCATCACCAGTTGAAGTCCATGAACTCATCCCCCCAACCTTACCATAGGACTCCATCTTGGGCTTGGATGAAGGGGGCTAGACACCGGCATACCGCGGCGACCGGCCGCTCCCACAGCCAACACCAGCCGTAGGCCATTACGCCGACTTGGCCGCTCGAACGTCTCACTCACTTCGGAACCCGCCATTCGGGTGGCTAAGAGCAGGCGACGTGAGTCGGCCACGTCAGCCAAAGTCAGAACCAGCCGCTGAAGGCGGCGCGTCTTCTGCGGACGCTGGGTGACCACGAGCGCGCCGTCGAACTATGATGCGAGCTGCGATACCATCATGCATTGTCCCTTGATGAAGACCAATGGCGAAAATGTTCGGCGCTGGATTGCGTCACATCGAGTCGTCTGTCCTTGAAGCGTTTGTGGGGTGTCGCCATCGCTGGGCCCGTCCAACTTGCAACCTATGGGAGTAGAGGCATGGTCGCAGTCAAACACGACGATCTTTCTATGGCCTTCGACTTCGTTAGCTTCGCGGCGCCGATGGAGCACAACGCGTATGTCTCGCTCGATACGGGCAAAGTCTATTTGACTTCTGATGCCAACGACGCGTTCGACGAGGAGATTCCTGACGACCTTGATACTTCAGACCGCTACCTTGCGATACCGCATAAGAACGAGCTCGGTCTTGGAAGAAGTCTCGCCCTGCGCTTTGTCGCACAAGAGTTGCCTGCGTGTTACGACCAGATCGAAGGATTCTTCCGACGGCAAGGGGCTTACGCGCGCTTCAAGGATTTGCTGGAGCGTAAAGGCATGCTTGAGCTCTGGTATTCGTTTGAAGCCGACTCTGTCGAAAGAGCGCTGAGGCAATGGAGTGCCGAAAACGGGCTGGAGATTCTTGACTCGTGATGCCGGTCAGACACGCCACAATGTCTGGCCGTACAGTTATCCTTTGGGAATTGATGTCCTCCCCTGCCTAAACGTGGAACCGGTGTTCAGCAGCTTGCGTTCCCAGTAGGGGCTGAATCGCTTTCGGCGCAGTGGGCTCCAGGCGGTCAAGCGGGAATTCGCCGTGCATGTCCTGGCGCACAACCTGTCCCGGGCGGTTGCCCTGTCGAGGGCATTATTTACCCTTTTGTATGCGGTTCTACGCGGCCTCCACGAGGTTGCGCACTTTTTTGGGGCAGATCCTTTCGATTTGTTTGGGTTCGCGCCAAAGCAATCACATCCACGCTCGGACTTGAATTGGACGCACAGCAGAAACGTTTTGCGACGGCCTCTTCAGGCAGGGGAGGACGTCAAGAATGAAAACTCGGACCATCTCGACCTTCGGCGGCTATCATGCAAGCGGCGATTCCACGATTCAGAAAATGTGACGGATGCCCATAGAGATGCCAGTCTGTCCGCGAGCTCCTGGCGGCTTGTAATATACCTGGGCCGTCGCAGGCAGGTATCCGACCGATTGCCCGTTGGGTAGGTAGCCGATGCTGTCCCAGTTCAACGACGCGTTCCGTGCGTACACGATTCCGGCGAATAGGTCGGTGCGCTTGGAGAGGTTGTAGTCCGCCAGCGCCACATACTGCTGCGGGTTTTCCGGGTTCACGACAGCGCTACCGATGGTGGCCCGCTTGATATCGTCGTAGTAATACGCCAGGGTGAAACGGGCGGCCGGCGTGGCATCCCAGGAGACGCCGACCCAATACATGTCATCGCGGTGCGGCAGCACCGTGGGAGTGCCGGAAGATGGCGCAACGGAATTGCCCCATCGATAGCTCGCCACCAACTTGACGGTCCCGAAGGTGTAGCTCAGTCCAAGCATGGCACGCATGTCGCGCCCGAAATCGTTTGAGCCGGACGCCGCGGACATTTGTGCGGTGCTCAGCGTCTTGACCTCGTCATAGCCCAAGCCGATGCCAAAGTCGTTCATGAAGTAAGACAAGCCCACCCCGTATGCCGAGCCTGCCGCCAGCGTCCCGGGACGCTCGCCAAAAGACCAGTGGGCGCTTGCCGAAAGCGCCCCGAACTTGCCCTCATACTTCGCCATGTTGTTCTCCCGGAAGTTCGGGCCTGCAAATCCCACCACGGGCTCGAACTCCGGCGCGAGCCCCGTGGGAGAGAAGTTGCCCATCGTCAGGAAGGCGGAAGTGTATTGGCGACCGAACGTGAGCGTTCCGTAGGGGCTGCCGAGCCCCACGAATGCCTGGCGCCCGAATAGCAAGCCACCGTTACCGAGCTGGCCGTTATCGATGCCGAATTGGTTCTCCAGGACGAAGAGACCCTTGTAGCCATGACCCAGGTCTTCCGTGCCGCGCAGACCGAAGCGGGACTGGGCAATGCCGGACGAGTTCAGGAGCACCACCGAACCCGATCCTGGCGCTAGCACCCCGTTGCTGACGTTTTGCGCGCGATTCACATACTGGACGCTTGATGTTGCCACCCCATACAGAACGATGGAGGACTGGGCGTGAGCGCCCCCAGTCAGCGCCATCGCCGCAGCACCGGCCGATACCAGTTTCTTCATGTCTCCGATCTCCGTTGCATTTTTCTTCAGGCAAGACAGCCAGGGCTGGCACTGCAGTGACAGCCCTGGCCCGTCTGTCGTTCCCTACAGCAGGCTGCACGCCACGTCGAATGCCAGCCTCGGATTGCGGGGATACAGCTTCGCCCTGTCTCCGTAACCGAGGTTGCACAGGAAGCTGGCTTTCACCTCGGCCTCAGAACCGTCCTCTGCCCTGAAGGGGTTGTCAGGTCCGCTTGGAAAGAACTCGGCATCGACCTTGGCGGCGTCGAAACCTGACATCGGACCGCAGTCCAGACCCAGCGCACGGGCCGCGATGATCAGGTACGCCCCTTGAAGTGCGGTATTGCGACGCGCCGTCACATCGGCAAGCGCAGGGTTGCCTGCGAACCACGCGCGCGCATCGACGTGCGGCATCAGCTTCGGCAACTGTTCGTAAAACTTGCTGTCGTAGGCGATGATGGCGGTAACCGGTGCGGCCATCGTCTTCTCGACATTGCCCGGCGCCAGCGCAGGCATGAGCCTCTGTTTGGCTTCTCGGGTGCGTAGGAACACGATCCGAGCCGGGGAAGCATTGGCGCTCGTCGGCCCCCATTTCATGACCTCATAGAGCTGCCGCAGCGTCTCATCGTCGACCGGCTTGTCAAGCCAGGCATTGTGCGTGCGGGCGTTGCGAAACAGCAGATCGAGTCCTTCTGCGCTCAAACGGGTGTCCATCGTCCTACTCCTTGGTTCAGTGGTGGATTACGCCTGCTATCCAGGCAAGGTGATTCGTGCAGGCTTCAGCGCGGTTGCATCCCGGCTGGTGCGAATGCGGGCAGGTTGGTGACGGCACGTGGCAGGCCCAACATGGCGCGCGCCTCGGTCGGCGTGGCCGGCTCGCAGCCCATCTCGCGCACTAGGCGCACCACGCGCTCGGTCAATTGCACGTTGGTGGCCAGTTCGCCCGGGCCGTAGTACAGGTTGTCCTCCAGTCCCACGCGAACGTGGCCGCCCAGCAGCAGGGAATTCATCGCGGCGGGCAACTGCGCCGGCCCGATGCCACTCACGCAGAGCAGGCTGCCCGTGGGTAGCAGGTCCACCATCGATTGCAGTATCCGGGGCGTGTAAGGCATGGCATTCTGGAAGCCACGATGCGCGCCCAGCACAAGGTTCACGACGAACGGCTCCTCGTCGAAGCCGGCTGCGGTCAGTGCGGCCACCTCTTGAACTATGTGAGTCGGACTGAAGACCTCCCATTCGGGCTTGATGCCGCGCCGCTTCATCTCCACCGCCAGCCTCCGCGAGCGTTCGGGCGACGTGTGCATGAGCAATTCCCTGCCCCCGAAACTGGCGACGATCGTGGTCGCATCCAGCGTGCACATCTCGGCCCCGGCCTCCATGCCCTTGAGGCGCTCCTCCCAGAGGATTTCCCAGTAGCCGTTGCCGGGCTGGCCAATCATGTCGCCGTGCACTCCGCCCCCAGTGGAGTTGTTGATGACGATGTCGCACCGATCGCGGATCCGCTGGTTGATGTCGTGGTAGATCGCCGGGTCACAGGTCGCACCGTCATCCGGTCGGCGTGCGTGCACGGCTACGACGCTGGCGCCGGCGTTGTAGCAGTCGTAGACGTTTCGCGCGATCTCGTCGGGCTGCGTAGGCAGATTTGGGTTTTGTGATTTCTGGGCCATCCCCCCCGTCGGGGCAATGGTCACGATCACCCGGGGTCTATTCATCGTTGGTCTCCTGTCTCTTGTGCCCGCTCCCGGCGGTACCTGCTCAACTCTGGGGTAGTATATGGAAATATTCATGAATGTCAATTTGACTTTGTAGTTCATTTCGAGTTAAATGGTCTCCATGCCGGCGCGCTTGCTTGCCGCGCCAGCCGAAGGCCAGAACTGAGGAGACTTCACAGATGAAATTGCTGTCGTTCGAGCACGACGGTCGCCCACGAATCGGTGTATTGCACCGTGGCACCATCGTCGACATGACCGAGGCTGTACCCGGTCGAAAATTGGGAATGATCGACCTGCTCAAGATGGGAGAGGCCGGCATCGCACTGGCCGCTCGCGCCGAGACAGGCGATGCACCGCGCATACCACTGGAGGCGGTTCGCCTGCTGGCCCCGGTCCCCCGGCCCGGCAAGTACCTGGGCGTGGGCGGGAACTTTGAATCACACTTGCAGGAAGCCGCGCATTTGGGCCTGAAGCGGCCGCAGCATCCGATCTGGTTCAACAAGCAGACCACCTGCGTGACCGGACCCTTCGAGCCGATCCATCTGCCACGCGTGTCCACGCAGCTTGACTACGAATGCGAGCTTGGCATCGTAATCGGGCGGCGCTGCCGGCATGTGGCCGCCGAGGACGCGCTCGATGTGATCGCTGGCTATGTGGTCTGCAACGACGTGTCCGTACGCGACTGGCAACTGCGTTCGCCGACCGCCACGCTGGGAAAATCGTTCGATACGCACGGCCCGTTTGGTCCATACCTGGTCACGCGCGACGAAATCGGTGACCCGCAGACGCTGCGCATCCGGAGTTGGGTAAACGGCGAATTGCGCCAGGAGGGCTCGACTGACGAGATGCTGTTCTCCTGCGCGCAACTGATTGCCGATCTCAGCCAGGTGTGCACCCTCGAGCCAGGGGATGTGCTGGCCACCGGCTCACCACGTGGCTGCGGCGGCCTGCGGCAGCCACCCGTCTATTTGCGAGCCGGAGACGTCGTCCGGATGGAGATTACGAATGTTGGCGTGATTGAGAACACCGTCATCGACGAGCCTGACCGGATCGCCTGAGAACCTGCAACGATATGGAGAAGACAATGGCCGACGCCCACCTGACCCGACTACCCGACGATACCGCGAACATCCTGCAGGCGCGCGCTGGGACGCTGTCGCCCGCAAAGTTTGCCCATGTGGTCTGCCTGACCAGCCAACTGGATGTCATGCGCGACTGGTACATGATAGTGCTGAACGCGACAGTGTCATTTGAGAACGACAGGCTGTGCTTCCTGCGCTACGACGATGAGCACCACCGCATTGGCCTGATCCGGTACGACGATCTGCAGCCGATGCCGGCCGCACCCGCTGCCGTAGTAGACCATTTCGCGTTCACCTACCGGGACCTGCCTGAACTGCTTGGCACCTATCTCCGGCTGAAGGCATTGGGCATCACCCCTTACTGGACGATCAATCACGGCCCTACTACATCGATCTACTACAAGGACCCTGACGGCCACAAGATCGAACTGCAGGTCGACAACTTCACCAACGAGGAATGCGACGCCTTCTTCGCTGCCGGCAAATACGAAGAAAACCCGATCGGCGTGATTTTCGAGCCGGAGGCATGGATTCGTCGCTATGCCGATGGGGAGATGGTGGCGTCGATCACGAGCCGGCCAGCGCTGCCGCCCGGCATGACGCCGCACGACATGATTCGTCTCTGAACCGCGCCCAGGGCTAGGGCCTCGCGCCTTGCGAGGTCAGTCGGCTTGCCCGGCGCGCTCGCGCATCGGTGGCAGCGGCAACGTCGCGATCCGGATGGCTTCGTCCCGCTCAACCCCGAAGGCCTGCAGTGTCATCACGGCAACCTGGTCACCGAAGGCCGCCGTGGTGCGCTCAACGAGCACGGTGCGAATGGCCGCCGCCAGCGTGCCGATGCCGAGCGCCACCGCTGCCGGTACGGAAT
Organism: Burkholderiaceae bacterium 16; assembly: GCA_000955785.1. Classification (GTDB taxonomy): domain Bacteria; phylum Pseudomonadota; class Gammaproteobacteria; order Burkholderiales; family Burkholderiaceae; genus Cupriavidus. The sequence continues at coordinate 12,376 of JYOD01000055.1, read as the reverse complement.
CCACGCGGAAACGCCCGGTGCGCTTGCCGAGTTGGATGTCGCCTAGCGCGCCCTTGCGCATCCCCTCACTCCAGCCACCCGACGTGTCAGGCAGCGAGCGCACAAGAATCCAGCCCCAGTCAGGGTCGCGCTTGCTGAAGCGGATGAAGTGGCGAATGGCTGTAGCAACACGTACAGCGGGGTCGTCCACGCCTTCGATCAGTGGCAAGATCTCGGCATCCACAGTGTCGGCCACGTAAGCCGCCATGGCACCAAGCAGCGCCTCCTTGGTATCGAAGTAATTGTAAAACGTGCCACGCGCCACCTCGGCGGCCGCGATGAAGTCGTCAATCGTTGGCGGATCGAAGCCTTGCTGTGCGACCACTCTCATCGCTGCCTTGATCAGCGCGACGCGAGTCCGCTCGCGTTTCTGGCGGCCGATCTCGGCGCGGCGTTCCAGATCTATGGTGGCCATCTTCTGATTTTGCGGTGCATGGATACCCCATATTCTACAGATGTATCTGCTGTTAGCGAATGTACTAGCCCGAATCCTGGTCGGTATGCGCGGAAGCTCGTACACTCAGTCGAAGCGTCTCAAGACGCAATCCGATTCGCAAATGAGCAGGTCAAATGGCAAGCCAGCGTGAACGAATGACGGTTAGACCGTTGAGAACGGACGTCGCCATCGCAGAGCCACGAATGACGGCTGCGGGTGGTCGCTATGCGACCCTCAGTCACCCCGCAGATCGGCGAAGAACCATTTCTTGCCTCTCAGAACTTTCGCTCGATGTTGCCATCTCTATCATGAGGGGCCGCCCATGCCGGCCGGCTGCGTTGTACTGCCCCTACAGCATGGGCAACCGACGGGGCAAGGGCGCTGTCCGCTCGGTCGCCCTTTCCAATTCAGCGATACGAGTCGGGCGAGTTCCGCAGCCGCCGGATGGCCTCGAAAATCTCTCTTGCAATGCGGTGAGCAGTTGCGCCTTGCTCCTCGCCTATTGGTTCGAGTTTCACCCCATTCCGGCCATCGACAAACAATGGGCCGCCAATGTCGTCGTCATAAGGTGATCCATTCTCGTGGATGGCTACGCAGTCATCCTTCGTCAAATCGTTACCGAGCAGTTCCGCGAGATACACCCATGTCCAGCATCGTTGCAGGTCTTCGCTGTCATGGTTCTCGATCAACTTGAGCATGGCGTCGGTGTCGCCCTGTTTCGCCGCCTCCGTCAACCACTTATTTGAGACAATGAAGTCATCGGGCTTGGGCGAACTGGAGGCGGTGCTGGCCGTCGCGCGTCATCGTAGCTTCCGCGCGGCCGCGACGGAACTGGGCATGTCGACGTCTGCGCTCAGTCATGCCGTGGCGGCGCTCGAAGCGCGTATCGGCGTACGGCTCTTCAACCGCACGACGCGCAGCGTGTCGTCGTCGGAAGCCGGCGTGCATGGTCGAGACGTTGACGTTCAGCCCGGCCGATTGGCTCAGGCTCCGTCGCTCAACGCAAGACTGGACACATAAGATCGTCACGCTAAGCTCCCCCCGAGCGCGCCTTCCGCCTCGACGCGGCTTCCGCCTGCGGCTGCGTATAAGCAATCTCCAGCCGATACGCCAGCGCCATGAACAGTGATTGCGCCAGGCAGAGCGTGCTGGTCAGCGACCGGAACCCGAACGTAGCCCCGTCCTGCACCGGCAGCAAAACCCGCGCATGGTCCGCTAGCGGACTAAGTGGACTATCGCTAATGGCAAGAATGCGCGCCCCGCGCTCGGCCGCCTCTCGCACCGCCAGCAGCGTCTCCTGTGCATACGGCTCGAACGACACGGCAATCATCACATCGTCCGGCTTAAGCGCCCGCAATTGTCCCTGCTGCATCTGCCCCAGCCCGTTCAGCCACTGGATCGGCTTGCCCGTGTGTTGCAGTGCGTAAGCGAGATAGGCCCCCACCGGGAAGGCGCGGCGCGACGCCGCCAGCCAGATCGAGGGCGCTTGCACCAGGAGTTCCACCGCCTCGTCGAAGAGCGTGTCGGTCACCCCGCGCTGCAGGGCTTCCAGGCTTTCTATGCTGCCGGCGATGACCTCCTGCGCGATGCCGGTGGCGGAGAGCGGGCCCTCGCTGGCCCGGATCAGGTCCCGAACCCGATCCTGATAGTCCCGGTTAGGCGCGAGTTGCCGGGCCGCACTGTCGCGGAACAGCGCCTGCATCTGCGAGAACCCCGAGAAACCGAAATGCTTGGCGAAGCGGATGATCGCCGACGGCTGCACGCCGCAATGGCGGGCTACATCGTGCACGCCATCGAGGACGAGGCGCTCGCGGTTTTTCTCGACGTATTGGGCGATGGTCTTCAGTTGCTTGCTCAGGCTGGGGAAGCCGGCTTGCATGGAGGCCAGGAATTGGTCGGCGGTGGCGTAGGGGAGGTTCGTGGTCATGCTGGGGCGTGTGGGGTAGCGGGCACGGCGGCACCCTTCGCGCCGGGGCGAGGGGAAGCACGAAATGGAAAATATTTTCTCATAAACACAAAAAAGGAACAAAAATTCTATTCTTAGGCTATCATTCCAATCGAGCCGAGGGGGTGGCCACGAAACCTTTCCCTCGACTTTCCCTTGACTCCTGTCGCGCAGCGGCAATCCATGACCAGATGACGGACACGAATGCGTTCTCTTTCCTTTCCCGCTGACCGGGACATCGATGTCGCCTGCCTGGGGCGGTTGGCGGTCGACCTCTATGCCCAGCAGATCGGCTGCAGCCTGGAGTCTGCGAGTACCTTCGCCAAGTATCTCGGCGGCTCCTCGGCCAATATCGCTTTCGGCACGGCCCGGCTGGGCCTGCGCTCGGCGATGATCTCGCGGGTCGGCAACGAGCAGAACGGACGTTTCCTGCTTGATACGCTTATCCGGGAGGGCTGCGACGTCAGCCAGGTGCAGATCGACGACGCGCGCCTGACCGGGATGGTACTCCTGGGTATCAAAGACCAGGACACTTTCCCGCTGCTGTTCGCCCGCGAAAACTGCGCCGACATGGCGCTGGATGCCGAGGCGATCGACGCCGGCTTCCTGGCCCGCTGCCGCAGCCTAGTGATCACGGGCACGCACCTGAGCACGCCGGGCGTGCTGGCGGCCTCGCGGCGGGCGCTGGATATCGCCGGGCGCCATGGCGTGGTGCGGGTGCTGGATATCGACTACCGGCCGGTGCTGTGGGGCCTGACGGGCAAGGGCGATGGCGAGACGCGCTATATCGGCAATGCTGACGTCAGCCGGCATTTGCAGGCGCAGCTAGGCGCCTTTGAACTGATCATCGGCACGGAGGAAGAATGGCTGATCGCCGGCGGCGAGGCCGACCTGATGGCCAGCCTGCACCGCGTGCGCGCGTGCACCGATGCCACGCTGGTGGTCAAGCGGGGCCCGCTGGGATGCTCCATCGTGCAGGGCGGGATTCCCGCTGCCATTGACGACGCGCTGACCGTGCACGGCGAGCGCGTGGAGGTGCTTAACGTGCTGGGGGCGGGCGATGCCTTTGCCTCCGGCTTGCTGAGCGGCTTGCTGCGCGGCAAGGACTGGAGCGAGGCCGCCGTCATCGCCAACGCCTGCGGCGCCGTCGTGGTGTCCCGGCACGGTTGCGCGCCGGCCATGCCGGCGCCGGCGGAGCTGGCGCACTGGTTCTCGGGCCAGCGGCATCCGCACCCGGACCAGGACGCGCAGCTTGCGCACCTGCATCGCGTATCGATCAAGCGGCCGCAATGGCCGGAGCTGTATGTCTTGGCCTACGATCATCGCGCACAGTTCGAGGACATGGCGCGCGCAGTGGGCGCCGACGCCAGCGCCGTGCCGGCGCTCAAGCGCCTGATTACGGAAGTGGTGGCCGAGGTGGAGACCGAAGCCGGCTGCCGCGGCAAGATCGGCGTGCTGATCGATGGCCGCCTGGGCGAGTCCGCCCTGCACGACGCGACCGGCCGCGGCTGGTGGCTGGGCCGGCCGATCGAGCTGCCGGGCTCGCGCCCGCTGCGCTTCGACGGCACGCGTTCGCTGGCCTCGGATCTTGCGCACTGGCCGCGCGAGCAGGTGGTGAAGTGCCTCGTTTTCTATCACCCGGACGATCCGGCGGCGCTGCGCGCGGAGCAGGACGAGCAGTTGCAGGTGGTGTGGGAAGCCACGCGGCATAGCGGCCACGAACTGCTGCTCGAAGTGATTCCGCCCAAGGACAGCCTGGCGCCCGACGACGAGGGCGAGGCCGTGGTGCGCGCGATTCGCCATTTCTACGATATCGGGCTGAAGCCGGAATGGTGGAAAGTGGGCGCGATGGCCAACCGCCAGTGGCGGGCGCTGGAGGCCCTGGTGAAGGAGCGCGATCCGTGGTGCCGTGGCGCCGTGATCCTTGGCCTGAACCAACCGCTTGAGCAACTGGTGGAGAGTTTCGCACAGGCGACCTCGCCGCTGGTCAAGGGTTTCATGATCGGCCGCACGGTCTGGGCCGATGCCAGCCTGGCTTGGCTTGGCAAGGAGATCGACGACGCCGCGTTCCGGGCGCAGGTGGGCGCCAATTTCCGCCGCCTGATCGCAGGCTGGCGAGCCAGCCGCCCGGCGTCGCAGGCAGAGGCGGTTGCCATTGAGCAGGGGGTCATATGAGCTACGCCGAAGTGTTCCCGAATGGCGCCAACGGGGCGAACCTGGCGCAAGCGGGCCGCCGCCTGCTCGTCAAGGCGCAACCCGGCCGCGTAATCGCGGACATTACGCCCCGGTCGGCAGGCTGGCGGCACGTGGGCTTCACGGCGCTGCGGCTGGACGCGGGCGACGCCGAGGCGTTTGCCACCGGCGCGCGCGAATTGTGCATCACGGTGCTGTCCGGCCAGGTCGACGTGCTGCTCGGCAACCAGCGCTATTCCGCGCTGGGCAGCCGCCAGTCGGTGTTCGAGGATCAGTCTCCCTATGCGGTCTACGTGCCGCCGGGCCGCGACGTGCGTATCGATGCGCGCACCGGGGCGGAGGTGGCGCTCAGCACCGCGCCGGCGCAGGGCCGCTTGCCGGCGCGCGTAATCGAGCCAGGCCAGATGCGGCGCAGCGTGCGGGGGGAGGGCGCCAATACACGCTACGTCTGCGACATCCTGCCGGAGAGTGAGCCGGCCGAGGGGCTGCTGGTGGTGGAGGTGATTACGCCTTCCGGCCATTCGTCCAGCTATCCGCCGCATAAGCACGACAGCGCGGACACGGGCGAGACGGCACTGGAAGAAACCTACTACCACCAGCTCAAGCCGCCGCAGGGGTTTGCCTTTCAGCGCGTGTACACCGATGACCGCAGCCTCGACGAGGCGATGGCCGTGGAGCATCGTGACACCGTGATGGTGCCGCGCGGCTACCACCCTTGCGCCGTGCCTTACGGCTACGACCTGTATTACCTCAACACCATGGCAGGCCCCGAGCGGCGCTGGGCGTTCAAGAACGATCCCGCCCACGAGTGGATGCTCGCGCCGCGCTGAACGCCTGCCGCCCGCCCGCGAACGGATTTCGAAAAGACAAGGGAACATCGTAGTTCCCGGCACAACTGGAGACATCGAAATGAAGAGCAAACTCGCCCGTATCTTGACGAGCGCCGTGCTAGCGCTTGGCTGCGCCAGCGGCGCGCACGCGCAGGCCTACCCCACCCAGCCGGTCAAATGGATCGTGCCCTACGCGCCCGGCGGCACCACGGACGTGATCGCGCGCGGCCTGGCCGTGAAGATGGGGCAGGACCTGGGCCAGCCCGTGGTGGTGGAAAACCGCCCCGGCGCCGCCAGCATCATCGGCGCCACCGCTATCGCGCGCGCCGCACCTGACGGCTACACCATCGGCACCGCGGATTCGGGCACGCTGGCCTTCAACCCGGCCATGTACGCCTCCCTGAGCTACGACGCCGACAAGGACTTCACCTTTATCGGCGGGCTGGGGCGTATGCCGCTGGTGCTGGCCGTGCATCCGGCTTTCCCGGCGCGCGATCTGAAGGAATTCCTGGCGCTGGCGCGCAAGACACCCGGCAAGGTTTCCTCGGCATCGTCGGGGCCGGGCTCGCCACTGCATGTCGCGTTGGAACTGTTCAAGCAGCGCACCAAGACCGATATCCTGCACGTCCCCTATAAGGGTTCGTCGCCCGCGCTGCAGGACCTGATGGCAGGGCAGGTACAGTCGATGTTCGTTGACCTGCCGCCAAGCCTGTCCTTGATCCGCAGCGGCAAGATTCGCGTGCTGGCTGTGGCTACGCCGCAGCGGCTGGCCATCCTGCCCGATGTGCCGACCATGGCCGAAGCGGGCCTGCCCGGCTTCGAGGCCTACGCCTGGCAAGGTTTCGTCGGCCCGGCGCGGCTGCCCGCGCCGGTGGTGACGCGCCTGAACAAGGAGCTGGTCGCTGCGCTGCAGCATCCGGAGACCCGCGCCAAGCTGGAGGAGCTCGGCATCCAACCGATGCCGATGTCCCCTCAGGAATTCAACCAATTCACGCGCAGCGAGCAGAAGTTGTGGTCGGGCGTGATCAAGGCGGCCGGCATCCGGCTGGATTAAGCGCCGCGCAAAACCCACCCGAATCATTCCCAGCAAAGTTCATCGTAGAGACGCCGCATCATGACCTCATCGCTACTTCAACGCCGCGCCGTGCTGCGCGCCATGGCAGCCGTGTCCGCCGTGGCGGCTTGCCCGGTCTTTGCCCAGGGCGGGGCGTATCCCACCCATCCGATCGAACTGATCGTGCCGTTTGCCGCGGGCGGTGGCACCGACGTGCTGGCGCGTGCCTTTGCCGAGGCGGCGCGCAAGCATTTGCCGCAGAGCTTCGTGGTCCTGAACAAATCCGGCGCCAGCGGCGCGGTGGGTTGGGCCGACCTGGTCAGCGCCAAGCCGGACGGCTACCGGCTCGCCATCATCACGGTCGAGCTGATGATGATTCCGCATATGGGGCTGGCCAAGTTCACCGCGGACGACATGATCCCGCTGGCTCGCCTGAATGCCGACCCCGCCACCATTGCCGTGCGCGCCGATTCGCCGTACCAGACGATCGAAGAATTCCTGGCTGCCGCTCGCAAGCAGCCCGGCATGCTCCGCGTGGGCAACGCCGGGCCCGGCTCCCTCGGCCACCTGTCGGCGGCCGCCCTGGAGGACAAGGCCAGGATCCAGCTCAACCACGTGCCGTTCCGCGGCGCCAATCCGGCGGTGCTGGACTTGCTGGGCGGCCATATCGAGGCCGTGGCGGTCACGCCGGTGGAGGTGGCCACCTATGTCGCGGCCGGCAAGATCCGCCCGCTCGCAGTGATGTCGGAGCAGCGCATCAAGGCGGGCTGGGAGAAGGTGCCCACGCTCAAGGAGCGCAACGTGGACCTGGTCATCAACGGCTGGCGCGGCATAGCGGCGCCCAAGGGCACGCCGCCGGAGGTGGTGGCCGTGCTGCGCGCCGCCATCGAGAAGACCATGCAGGAGCCTGCTTTGCGCGAAACCATGGCCAAGCAGAACATGGGCGAAGGCTATCTCGACGAAGCCGCTTTCAAACGCGTGATCGCGCGCGACAACGCCACCTTCAAGCAGCTGATCACCAAGCTCGACATCAAAACCTGACTGCCAGGATCCGAGGCTGCTTCGGTCAGCCGCCATCGCCCACGGCGTAAAGCGCCGTGGCGCTCCCCTTTTGCCTTACCCGAACCCCATTCACGCCATGCAACACTTCAACGATTCCGCCGATGTCGGCCACTTCATCCACGGCGAACGCACTGCCGGCGATACTACCCGCACCCAGCCCGTATTCAACCCCGCCACCGGCGCGGTCGCCCGCCAGGTGAGGCTGGCCGGCGAAGCAGACGTGAACGCCGCCGTCGCCAGCGCGCTTGCCGCGTTTCCGGCATGGTCGAACACGCCGCCAATCCGGCGCGCCCGCCTCCTGCTAAAGTTCCTGGAACTGATGAATCGGCATCGCGATGAACTCGCCGCCATCATCACCGCGGAGCATGGCAAGGTGTTCAGCGACGCGCAGGGCGAGGTCGCGCGCGGCATCGACATCATTGAATTTGCCTGCGGCGTGCCGCAACTGCTGAAGGGCGACTACACCGACCAGGTTTCCACCGGCATGGACAACTGGACGCTGCGCCAGGCGCTGGGCGTGGTGGCCGGCATCACGCCGTTCAACTTCCCGGTGATGGTGCCGTGCTGGATGTTCCCGGTCGCCATCGCTACCGGCAACTGCTTCGTGCTCAAGCCAAGCGAGCGCGATCCGTCGGCCTCGCTGTTCATGGCCGAGCTATTGCGGGAAGCCGGGTTGCCCAACGGCGTCTTCAATGTCGTGCAGGGCGACAAGGGCGCCGTGGACAGGCTGATCGAGCATCCGGACGTCAGGGCGCTGAGCTTTGTCGGCTCCACCCCCATTGCCCAGTCCATCTACGAGCGCGGTGCGCGCGCCGGCAAGCGCGTGCAGGCGCTGGGCGGGGCCAAGAACCACCTGGTGGTGATGCCCGACGCCGATGTCGACCAGGCGGTGGACGCACTGGTCGGCGCCGCTTATGGCTCAGCCGGCGAGCGTTGCATGGCGATCTCGGTAGCGGTGTTGGTCGGCGACGTGGCTGACCAGGTCGTGCCGAGGCTCGCCGAGCGCGCCCGTGCGCTGGTGGTGAAGAACGGCATGGAAGCCGACGCCGAGATGGGCCCCATCGTCACACGCCAGGCGCTGGAGCGCATCGAGGGTTATGTCGCGTTGGGCGTGGAGGAGGGCGCCAGTCTGGTGGTGGATGGCCGCGGCCTGAAGGTACTCGGCCATGAGGCGGGCTTCTTCACTGGTGGCACGCTGTTCGACAACGTTACGCCCGCCATGCGCATCTACAAGGAGGAAATCTTCGGACCCGTGCTGGGCTGTGTGCGGGTGAAGGATTTCAGCGAGGCGGTCGCGCTGATCAACGCACATGACTTCGGCAATGGCGTCTCTTGCTTCACGCGCGACGGCGGCGTGGCGCGCGAGTTCGCCCGGCGCATCGAAGTCGGCATGGTCGGCATCAATGTGCCGATCCCGGTGCCCATGGCATGGCACGGTTTTGGCGGCTGGAAGCGCTCGCTGTTTGGCGATATGCACGCCTATGGCGAGGAGGGCGTGCGCTTCTACACCCGGCAGAAGTCCGTCATGCAGCGCTGGACCGATAGTACGCCCAAGGGGGCCGATTTTTCGATGCCGACGGCTAAGTAACGCAAGCGCTGCGGGTACCACCAGCAGACGGCAAGCAACACGACTTGTTGGTGGAGTGGCTGCTCAAGATGCCAGCCCCAGGTGCAACGCTTTGGACACGGGGCGCCGATTTTTACCGGGCAACCCGCACGAGATTGTCCTGGGCACTACGCGCCTAGAAGACTATCCGCGGCACGCCGGTCAGCGCGCCCTATTTGTCGTGGCTGACTTGCTTGATGAGCCACCTACTGGCCCAGGTTCGATGCGCTGTCATCAACAGCTACCTAAGCGACAGACTCAAAGCCTTCAGGCGGCGTATGGAGGAGCTACCCGCTGAGGTGGCAGAGTTCCTCGTCCAGTTATGGCAAATGGCTGAAGCCGAACCCCAAGGTCTTCAACGCTCCCCCCGCTGAGTGGCATCAGGAAGACCAACCTGACCCGTCAGGGCAGGTTTATGAGTGAGGACGCGAAACCCATCCCGATTCAAGCGTGTGAGGCATGTCCCGAACCGCAAGTCCTCGCGATTGAGAACCTCGGTAAGCCAACAGCAATCGATCTCATGGGCATGGCGCAGTTGGAAATGTCGACGCCGCAGCGGAACCAGCAGCAGGTCAGTGAGTCTTCCGTGTGCCGTATCGAGCTTCAGGAAATACATCAATGCGAGATGGGCGCCAAATGCTTCTTGGCCGCCGATGCCCTCGTAATCGTTCACGAAATCGCCGCAGCCGTACAGAATGGCTTTGCCTGCATGTAATTCAATTCCCTTGGCGTGATGCGAAGCGTGCCCATGAATTACGTCGACGCCCGCTTTGTCGATTAATTGGTGGGCGAAGGTTTGTTGCTCCGGGTCGAGATCGTACCCCCATTCAGCTCCCCAGTGAAGCGAGGCTACCACCAGGTCGCCGGCCCGCTTGAACTTAGCGATTTGTCTGGCAATCCGGTCGACGCTCGCCCCCGAAAAGTCCGACAGCAGATTCACGCCAGCGCGGGTGCTCGTGGCCATCCATTGGTGCGGGGTACCCGCATGCTCCATTGCGAACGCGAACACCAGGAGCCGTCCTGCGTTCGGCAGAGGCAGGATTGCTGGCCGGGCAGCCTCACGCGCGTCGCGCCCGGCGCCAGCCGTCCCGATGCCGGCCGCGCCAAGCGCAGCGAGCGTGTCCTTCAACCCGGCATAGCCCCAGTCGAGCACATGATTGTTGGCCAACACGGCGCAGTCGACCCCGGCGGTGCGAAGACAAGCCGCATTGGCTGGGTGCATGCGGTGATGCGCGCGCCTGCCTGGCCACATGTCTTCCGAGGTCGTGATCGTTGTGCCCAGATTGATGATGCGCACATCCGGTCGCCGCAGCGCGAGCTCGTCGAGCGCGTCCCCCCAGATGTATGCGTGGTTCACGGGCCTTGAGATCGGTCCCGTCTTCCGCTCAGCCAGCTTGACGTAGTCCAAGGCAGAACCGATCGATCCCTCGTACAGCGTCGGTGCGCTCGATGTCGCGAAGAGTTGATCCACTCCGCGCCCAGTCATGACATCGCCACTTAGGAAGAGGCTGATCGTTGCCATTGCGGGTCCCTGTCCGGTCAAGCTTCGCCAGCGCGGGCGAGCGCGACTTTGCCCTTGTCCACCTTGATGCCGGGCGCGCAGCCACTTCTGGCAGCGGCGTGCCATCGTCGGCGCGCTGGCCCAGCGTTTCCTCGTACAGGATCACGCCGCTGATGAATTCACCAAGACCTGGTGTCGACAGGAGCAGCTTGGGCCACGCCCGGCGGCTTTCCTCGCTCGATTCCACACCGATGCGCTCGAACCGCTTGGCGATCGTCGGCCCGCTCTCGTCGGCGGCCAGCATGCCTTTTCCCGCTTGAACCAGGGCGTCCACGGTGGCTTGCAGTTCGCTTCGTGTGTCCATGATGTTGCTCCGCGAAGGTGACATGGGAACAAGCACTAGCTCGTAAACGCAATCGCGCAAGCGCGCCGGGGCCACGTAGCCAGTGCTTATGGTGGCCGCCCGAACGATTCGCGCAGCTTGCCCTTGGCCTGCTCGAGCGTGGCGCGGCGCTCCTTGGGCAGCCTGCGCCCGGCGCGATTGATGTAGAAGTTGAGCATCGACATCGCTGACTGGAAAGCCGTGTCCTTGCGGCGCCGACTGCTCAAGGCGGAACGCTTGAGCGAGGCGGCGATCTCTTCGGGGCTGTCCGAGGCGAAGAGATGCGGTTCGAGGTCGAGCGCGTTGCTGTGCTCGGTCACATCCTGCGACCAGCGCCGCACGGTCCTGGTGCCAATACTGGCGTGGCCCTTAGCCGGCCGGCGAGTCGATATAGTGGCGGCCATCTTCGGTCCTCCCACAGCTTCATCGGTATCCGTTAAGCGTAGGCAACTTTTCGCAATCTTTGCCGCTTCTGGGGCTGCAAGACGCGGTACCGCCAGCGGCATACACTGTCGGTGCGAGGCCGCTGACGCCGAGCGCTACCTGGGCTCGTATGAGCAGGTCTTCCAGACTACGGCTGGGGTCTGAGCATGTCATGCCGCCAACCGCAGGGGCGGGCGAAGGTAACGTATCATTCCAGTCCGCTCCCCGGTTTGCGCTGGGCCTGCCGATTGGGTCTTGAAAATCTGTGGTGCAGCTATGGCAATCCTGGAATTCGAGGGCCGTTGGGTACAGTCCTATTTCCATTCCGCTACTACATGTAGTGGATGTCCCGCAAACTTTGTGGGCGGCCAAGTGACATTCATGCCGTCGATTGCAGCCATTGCCAGTAGTAATCTTGCTGCTCCGTCACAGTAACCGGGAGCACACTCGCCTCGCAGCAGTCAAAGATCTCCACGACGTCGAACTGGGTAACGTCGCGGCCCATGCTGAGACGGTACGCTCGCAGGCCGTCATGCGCTTTCGATGTGTTGCCCATGGCATATACATTCAGGCTTGACCCGTAGCATTGCGGATATAAGCCTTCAAGCGCGAGTAATTCCCGAATTTGGCAAAGCGCTTGAAAGAAGTCCGCCGCTGTAACATCGATGATTTGATCACGATAGTGAGCATGTACGCGACACCTTGGGTACCTGCCGGAGGCCCGGAAGTGAATTTGCTCGTTGTCGTTCCCGCCCACGAGCATCGTGCGAAAGTTATGCATTGAGCGATCTCACAATCCGGGTGTTGTCGGCTTGTTCTTTCATTGAGGTTAGTCAAGTGTAGAGCGGCGAAGACGTAAGCGGCGTCAGTCTAATTCCTACATTTCATCAGTTCGCGCGGGAAAC
>JYOD01000054.1 GCA_000955785.1 Burkholderiaceae bacterium 16 | reverse complement strand
ATGTGCAGGACGGATTCCTCTCAGTGAAAACGGGCGTGTCGCGCGTCGCTGCACTCGAGCAGTCGTTGACTTCGGCGCGTAGTGCGCTCGCGGCGACGACGCTTGGCCGGGACGTCGGCACCCGTACGCAACCCGACGTGCTCGACGCGCAGCAGCGCGTGTTCACCGCTGAGCTCGACCTGGTCCAGGCACGCCTGGACTACCTCCTTGGCCGTCTGAGGCTTGCCGCGGCGGCGGGGGAATTGAGCGAGGAAACCTTGCGCTCGCTGAATGCCTGGCTCGCAGCCTGATCGCGAAATCCTATGCTAGGAGATCTACAGCACTATTGGAGCGGCGCCTTTCTCGCCGCCAACGCGTTCATCGGGCTGAACATGGTGGGCGCGCTGCTGCTCGGCATGCTGGTTGGCTATGAGCGCTCGTACAACGGCCGCGCCGCCGGCATGCGCACCTACGGCCTCGTGTGCATGGCGTCCACGGCGCTGACGGTGTTCGTCGGCCACACGCCGCTCTGGTACGGCGGCGCCACAGCGCACATCCAGGCAGACCCGACCCATACCATCCAGGGCGTGGTCACCGGCGTCGGCTTCCTCTGCGCCGGGGTCATCATGAAGGACGGCATGCGCATCCGCGGCCTCACGACCGCGGCATCCATCTGGGCTGCTTCGGCCATAGGCGTGTTGCTCGGCGTTGGTTTCTATGCCGCCGCGTTGCTGCTCGCCGTGCTATGCGTGAGCTCGATGTCTCTGTTGCACCGACTTGAATCCAGGCTTCCGGGGCGCACGACGCTGGATGTGTCTCTGACTTTCCAACCCGGCGAAGCGCCGGATCTCGATCTACTGATCGACAGGGCAAAGTCCCGCGGCTATCGCGTGCTGCACGACAGCCTGACCATCACGTTTGCCGACAACCAGGCCGTGTGGCGAGTCAGCCTGGTCGCGCCGGACAAGGCGCGCGCGCTATCGCCGGCTGGACTGGCGGCCGAAATGGCTGCAACCCAGGGTGTCTCCCGGTTCAGCATCGTACCGGTGCGCAGTTGAGCCGGGTAAGCGAACACACAGAAATCTTGCCGACCCCGTGCGAACTTCAACTGGAGCCCCGATTTGTCGCAGAACGCTCCACTCCGGAGTCCATTCCGCCGCCACGCCCTGCTCTGGGGCGTCGTCGCATTCGGCCGGTATCCTGCTTTGGATCTTGCGTCTCGTCCTCAGGCCCTTCCTGCTCGGTGCGCTCATCGCATACGTGTGGCAGCCTGGCGTCGAGTGGCTGGTGCACCATCGCACGCCCAGCGGCCTCGCGGCGCTCATGATGATGCTCGTCTTCGCGTTGTCAGCCGCGCTGCTGGTTCTGCTTGCGCTTGCCGTGATCCAAGCGGACGGTCCTGAGCTCACGAAGCGGATTCCGGTCTTCATCGCGGATCTGAACGCTTGGCTGCAACCGAAGCTGGTTTTGCTTGGCCTCGGTCAATCGCTCCATTTGGGCAATGTCCGCGACGTGCTGACGAGCCAGCTCGAAGGCAGCGAGAAGATGGTCGCACTCGCCGCATGGAAGTACGTGCGCACGAGCGTGCAACATGATGACCACCGTGATCGCCAACGTCGTGCTGGCGCCGATCGTGCTGTTCTATTTGCTCTACGAACCAGATGTTCTCGCGCATGGAGAGCCTGGTACCGCGGCGCTGCTCGGCAATCCTGCTATGACGCTTTGTCACTAAAGGTGGCATCGACAAAGCCACGCAACTGGCTCAGGTCGGTCTTCGCGTAGGCCGCCGTGGTCTGCACCGAGGCGTGGCCAAGCAGTGCCTGCGCGGCGGACAGCGGCACCTGGTGGTCAACCACCAGTGTGCGCGCGTAGGCATGGCGCAGCCAGTGCGGTGACGCCGCGCGCAGCAGTAGCGCCTGTGCCGGGTCGCGTTCCTGCAGGCCCGCTGCCACGGCGGCAAAGATCCCCTTGACCTCCCGGTATAGGCCCGCCTGCTGCAGCGACTCGCCCTTGTTGCCGTGGATCAGCGGCAGCACCTCGTGCGCCGGCGGCTCGTCGGCCAAGCCACGGGCGCGCCGGTAGGCGCGCACGATCGCCACGCACGGCGCCGGCAACGGGATGGCGCGGGTCTTGCCGCCCTTGCCGCAGACATACATCGTCCGGCGCCCCGGCGCCTCGGCTTCCAGCCGTGGCAGCGCGATCTCGGCCGACCACGCCAGCTCGGCCAGGCGCACGCCGGCATAGCGGTACAGGGCCCAGATCGCGCGCTGGCGGTGCGCGCTCAGCCCGTCGGCCCTTGCCGCCGCGGGCGCCGCGAGCCAGGCGTCGCAGGCCGCCAGCAGCGCGGGCGGGATCAGGCGCGTCGGCGCGAAGCTGGCCCGCGCCCGGCTCCCGGCGGACAGGCCCGCGGCCGGGTTGGCGTGCAGGTAGCCGGTGTCGTACCAATAGCGGTAGAGACTCACCACCACCGCCAGCGCGCGCGCGGGTCGCCTCCGACCGGGGCGGCGAGGCGCCCTCCGCGCCACGCTCGCCGTGCTGCAGCGCGTGCCGGTAGGCGAGCAGTTGCTGGCGCGTCAGGTCGGACAGCGGGCCGAGCTGGCGCGCGCCACACCAGCGCATCAGGCGGCGCAGCTCGGCGCCATAGGCGCGCAGCGTGTGTGGCGAGCGCCCGGTCCGGTCGCGCAGGAAGAGCGCCAGCGCCTGCGCGTCGTCGGTGGCGCCCAGCGTGTTGGTGGAAGCGTGCGGCTGGGCGAAGCGGCCGGCGCGCGCGAGCCACGCGTGGTCAGCATGGCCGTGAGTGGCCAGCCACGGATTCGCTGCGACCAGCCCCGTTGCCTCCGCGGCCGCCGGAACCGCTGCTTTCTTCCCCGAGGAGGCGGTGGACCGAAAACGACGCCGGTGCGTGTGCAGCAGCCGGGTCAGCACCGTCTCCGAGCTGGGCGCCTGATCCGCAGGCACCGTGCGCAGGCGTCCGCGCTCCCAGTATTCGACTGCCCCATCGTGCGCTAGCAGCAGCTTGAGCACGGCCGGCTGCGCGGCCTTGGCCTCGGCCAGCGACCCGTAGCGCCGCTTCAGACGCGCGAGCGTCCAGTGCGCGTAGACCGCGTGCCCCAGCGCCTCGGCTACGTAGGTCAGCGCCGCCTCGACACTGTCCGGCAGCCGCCGTTGCGGCACGGTCGCCGTGTCGATCCAGTCGGCCGGGTTCATGACTGGGCGGTCCGCTTGCCGGCCGGCTTGCCCGTCGACTTGGGAACACGCGGTTTCGGTGCGGAGGCCAAGGTCGCGCGCAGCAGCTCGTCGAGCTGGGCGCGCTGGCTGGCGGTGACTGCCTTGAGCGCGCTGGCCTCGCCCGCGGCGGTCTGGCGTGCCGCCCGCTCGCTGGACAGGTCCGCGTCGAGGCGCGCGCGGTCCTGCTCCAGTGCGGCGAGGCGGCGCTCGGCGAACTTGAGCTGCGCGGCCAGTTGGGCGCGCTCGGCCTGGACCGCGTCGCGCTGATGCGCGGTTTCCTGCAGTAGCTGCTTGGACAGCGCTTCGTAGCGCGCTTGTACCGTAGCGATGGCCTCGGCGTGGGTGCGTTCCTCGGCCGCCTGGCGCTCCTGCGCGGCGGCGAGCGCCCCTTCCAATTCACCAACACGGGCTGCCAGCTGCTCGGCGCGGGGCTGCAGGGCCGCGTGTGCGGCGCGCGCGCCGGCCAGCTCGGTATCGCGGAGCGCTAGCCGGTCTCGCACCTCGGTCAGTTCCTGGCGCAGCAGCTCGAGCCGCAACTCGGCCTCGGCACGGGCGGCCCGCGCCGCCTCGACGGCCTGTTGGGCTTCGCGCTTCAGGCGCACCACATCGTCGAGCTGCACCGCGACCGCGGCTTGCCACAGCGCCCGCATCGCCTCGGCGATCTCGACCGGTAACTCGGGCAAGGCCAGCTCGGCGAGGCCGGCGCGCACTACCTCGGCCTCGATGGCGTTGAGCGCGCGTGACAGCGTGGCGGGGTCGCCGCTGTCGAGCCGCGCGCGCAGCTTGCGCACCGACACCACGCGGCGAAAGCGCTCGGCGGTGGCGGCAAGGCGCGACATGGCGGCATCCCGGGACGGTTTGCACCAACTCTAATACGGCGCTAACGTTAGATAAGCCATTTAATCCTGAGATCAAATGAGCAAAATCCGATAACCGCCATTATCAGACCAAACCAAGGCCAAAGCGCCGCCGCGCCCGGTCAGGCACCCGACTGGGGGCGTCGAACAATGGAGCAAACCAGGGAAAAGGACCAGTCAGCAAGTGACTGATTTGATTGGGGTTTCAGCGAAGCATCGCCTGGAAAGCCGCATGGATGCTAGGGGTGGCTACCCCGGCAAATTGCAGCAAAATCAAGGGGGCCCCATCGCGCTATCTCGATGGGGGCAAGAGATGCCGGGCTTGGGATTTCGCTATGTGGGAAGTGACCGGTTGCCGATGCGGCTGTCGGAATTCGATGTGGAACTGTATTTCGCGCTGACCGACAGCGACGTCGCGGCGATCAATGAGCGCTTTCGGCACGATCGGCGCGCCGGGGCGGCCATCCAACTGGTATTTCTGCGCGCAAGTGGGCATAGCCTCGGCCAGGTCAGTACGCTGCCGCCAGTTGCTCCACTACATCGGCCAGCGGCTCGGCCTACCGACGCCGACGATCGCATCGCTTCGGACCCTATATCGCCGGTACAAGACGCTCTACGACCACCTGCCGCCGGCACGTCTTACTCTCGGTAAGTTGACAATGCCGCCAACCTGGCGGCATTGCACGCCGTGAACGCGCAGCGCGAGACGCCCATCAGGATCCGCCAGCGCAACTAACTGAACAACATCATTGAGCAGGACCATCGGGCCATCAAACGACGAACACGCCCGATGCTCGGGTTCAAGAATTTCCGTTGCGCGCGCATCCTTGTCGGCGGCATCGAAACCATGCATATGATCGCCAAGGGGGCAGACGCAGTGCTCCAAGGGAACCCGCTTGTCCGCAGCACAACAGTTCTATTCCCTGGTTTCATAAACCAGCGCGGTTCACCCGCTGGCCTCGCCAAACCGGCCTTATCGCGACAAAACCGGACCCGCCGGCCATTCCGGTGCCGGCGACTTTTGCGGGGGTAAGTGGGTGACGCCCGATCATACTCCAATGCTGGCGCACACCGCCACCCGGGCAAACCTTGGTGCCCTGCCGCGTCTGCGTCCCGACAGCGTCGGGAATTGCATCCCGCGCCACCTCGAGCACCGCGCCTCACAGGGCGGCATTGTCCAAGTTTGCAGAACCCTGCGTACAACCCGTGACGGCTGCCCAATCGGTATCTGCCGTCATAAGCTGTTGCACAGGAGCGGCTATGCGCTGTTTCTACATGCCTATTTCAAACTGGAGAGGACAATGTTAATGCTCAAGGGATTTCATCATCTGACCCTCGGCGTGAGGCACGCACAGGAGGATGTGGACTTCTACGTCAAGCTGCTCGGGCAGAGCCTCGTGAAGAAGACCGTGCTTCTCGACGGCGAGGATCCCATCTACCACCTTTACTATGGCAACGCGAATGGCGATCCAGGGACCCTGGTGACGTCGTTCCCGTTCCGTCAGCGGGGCGTCATGGCGCGTCCTGGATCGGGCCAGGTGCGGGTCATCAACTACTCGGTTCCCAAGGGCTCGCTCGAATTCTGGCGCAGCCGCTTCGATGCCATGGACGTGCCGTATGACAGCGAGATCGTCGAGCGCTTCGGAGAGCGCCGCCAGCGGTTCCAACATCCGTGCGGCATCGAGTTCGATCTCGTCGAAACGGATCTCGATTCGCGTCCGGCTTGCGTGGCCAGCGATATCCCCGAAGCCCATGCCATCCGCGGCGTCCACAGCATCACGCTGTCGCTGCGGGAAGTCGCCGAATCGATCCGCTTCATGAGCGAAGCGATCGGTTTCCGGAACGCAGGCCAGGCGGGATCCTACTACCGCTTCGAGACGTACAACGGCGGCCCGGGCATGATAGTCGAGTTCCTGCATGAGCCGGACCGGCACCAGGGTTCGTCGATCTACGGCGAAGGCACGGTCCACCATGTGGCCTTCGCGGTGGACAACGTGGAACAGCAGGCGATCCTGAAGGAGAGAATGTTTGCCCTGGGCTACATCGATACGTCCGAATCGGTGCACCGCAACTACTTCCGCTCGATGTACTTCAAGATGCCCGGCGGCGTGATGTTCGAGGCGACCACCACCGACATCGGCTTCGCGATCGATGAAGAGCCCGGCCATTTTGGCGAGGAGTTTCAGCTCCCGCCCTGGCTGGCGGATCGCAAGGACGAGCTGCTGGGCCGGCTCGAGCCCATCTCTGTATGACGTTGCCGGGGATCACCATGCAAAAACCGAAAGTACTGATTGTTTTCTACTCACGAAACAGCTCCACCGAGATGCTGGCCAAGGCTGTCGCCGAGGGGGCCCTCGAGGCTGGCGCAGAAGTCCGCATGCGGCGTGTGCGGGAGGTTGTCGGCCCCGACGTCATGCGACAGGCGCCGGGCTGGCTCGAGAACGCCACGGAGATGAACGCGAAATACGAGGCGCCGACCGAAGCCGATGCCGAGTGGGCTGACGCCATCGTGTTCGGCACGCCGACGCGGTTCGGGTCGATCTCGGCCGAACTCAAGGCGTATATCGACGGGCTCGGCGGCCTCTGGTTCGCGGGAAAACTGAATGGCAAGGTGGGCTCGGTCTTCGGTTCGACGTCCTCGCGCCACGGCGGCAATGAAGCCACGCTGCTGGCGACCTACGCGCCCATGGCGCACCTGGGCCTGATCATCGTGCCGCTGGGCTATGCCGATGCGGCGATGTTCAAGGCCGGCACCCCGTACGGCGCGAC
This sequence comes from Burkholderiaceae bacterium 16, assembly GCA_000955785.1. Taxonomy (GTDB): domain Bacteria; phylum Pseudomonadota; class Gammaproteobacteria; order Burkholderiales; family Burkholderiaceae; genus Cupriavidus. The sequence continues at coordinate 14,538 of JYOD01000054.1, read as the reverse complement.
TCACGTCTCGCACCGTGACGCCGTGAAGCCCGACGACGATCACCTGGCGGTTGCTCGGTTCCAGGGCCGCAGGGTGACGACCGTCACCCGCGCCTTGCACGTCCAGCCGCAGCCCGTGGCAGCCTGAAAGTAAAAGCCTAATCGTAAAAAGGGCGGAGACTCGCAGTCTCCGCCCGATTCCTGCATCGCCACAGGCCGATGACAGGATGGCAACCGCTCAGGCTGGCGCAGTCTCCACGCAGCTTGCCATGGCATCGATCCGGCGCGATGGCGGTAGCAGGTCGTCCCACATCGACGTGAGCCCCAGATACGCCAGCCGCACCAGGTTGACACCCCAAAGCACATCGCCAAGGGCGAACGCGCATCCCACGAGATACAGGGCTGGTGCGGAACCCGGCGTGCGGCCCAGCGCCTCCAACACGCCTTCGACGTGATGGCGTGCGGTGCGCTGGCATGCGGCATCGCGGCGGACCGCAATGCCGCCTCGTTCCTTCGCGATCCTGGTGCGACAGGCGGCAACAAGTCCTGCATCCCCGGCATGGTTGACGATCATGGTCTCGAGCGTCGCGATCTTGTGATCGCAGACCGTTTCCATGACCGTCTTGAGCAGGTCACTCCGCGGCCCGGGCATTTCCCTGTCCGCGGGCGTGCGGACATACCGCGGGCGGATCGCCGATGAAGCCGCGCGCAGACCAGAGTTCCGGGAACGGGATCTCGTTCATGGTCGGCAGGAGCCAGGCAATGCCCTCGGTGCCGAAGTAGGCCGGCCGGGCGCCGAACGTCCGGCGCGTTGCCATCAGGTGCAGGTGCTTCCACGCGGAGAATCCCTCCGCGATGTCGGCCAGCGTCTCGCCGAGCTGCTGCAGTTCCCGGTGCTCGTCCGGGTCGGCGTAGACCTCGCGCCAGACGTTCTCGACCACCTTGTCCGGCGTGTAGGGCACACTGAAATCGCGGTCGAGTACCACCGCCGGCACGGCGAAGCCCTTGCGGCTCAGGTGGGCGAGCACGTCGTCATACAGGCTCGGCTCTGCCAGCGCCTTGCTGAGTTGTTCCCAGCGCCGGGGTTGCGGCAGGAAGTGCTGCAGGTGCTCCCCCTGCTTGATGCCGAGCAGGTAGACCATCTGCCGGTACGTCCAGCCCTGGAGGGCGGTGTCCTTGCCGTACTTCGGGCCAACGCAAGACAGGATGGCCAGCAGGTCGACAGGTGTCATCCACGCGATGGAGCGCCATGTGGCATTGAGCGGCTCGTGGTGGGCGACGACGCGCCGCAGCGTCCGGCAGGCCCCGGTCAGGTCATCGGCACGCAATTGCGCCTGCGCGGCCTGTATTTCCTTGATGATCAGCATCCAGTACAGCTCGGACACCTGCGCCGATACGATCCAGGCGTGCTCGCCGGGATGGTCGCTGACCGGGTGCTGCAGCGAGTGGAGCACGTCTGTCTGTAACCAGTCACTGTATGGCGTATGCCCGGCTGGCGTTCCGGCCGGCGCCGGGGATGCGGGCTTGACGGTATCGTTCACTTTGGTCTCCTCGTGGTGGTGGTGGGGTCAGGCAAGTTTTGTGGAATGGCGACGGTCCGCAGCATCGACTCCATCTGCGTCAGGCCTGTTGCGGTGATCTGCCGACTGGCCAGGGCATCGAGCGCGTGGCGCAGGCCGACGGGATGCGGGAAGCTGTCGGATGGCTGGCCGGTCATTACCACAGGCTCTCCAGCAGCGCATCCAGCTTCGTGCCGGCATCCTCGCCAAGATCGCCGACCTCGGAGGGATAGTTCTGCTTGAGCAGGGCCGCCATCTCGGGAAGCTTCGCCCGATCGAAATCGAGGTCGCCGAGCCGGCTCGGCAATTCCAGTGCGTCCACGGCTGCCTCAATGCGGTCAGCGAGGAATGCGGCGGGCGTGCGGCTGCCACGGTCCGTGGAGAAAATCCCAAGCTTTCGGCCATAGACGTCGGCGCAGGCGCGGATGACGGGCGCCAGCGCAATGCACGATGTCACGCTGTGCGGTACCCCGAACGTCCCGCCGAGGATGTGCCCGATGCGATGGCTCAGGCCGTAGATGACCGAAGCAGGATAGAAGTAACACTGCCACGCGGCGAGCTGAAGCTGCAACAGGTCGTCGGTCGACACGTGGCCGCCCGCGATGGCCTCGCGAGTTTCGAGCTTGCGCGGCCACTTCTCCAGCACGCCAAGGAAGCGCTCCACGCCTCTGGCGGCCAGGATGGCGTGGGGGTGATCCACGTCGACCCGGCGCATGCCTTCCACCGCATGGTCGATCCCCTTGATGGCCGAACTCAGCAGCAGAATACGTGGCGTGTCGACAATCATCCGGGGATCGATCACCACCAGCCTGGGTGTCGTTTCGCGCACGGCATAACTGCGCTTGAACTTCTGGGGACCGTCCGTTTCCGTCACGCCGAAGTAGTGGGAGAACTCCGAACCCGACAGGGTCGTCGGAATCGCGGCAATGGGCAGGTAGCGGCCTGTCTGCTGGAAATGCTGGTAGGAGACTGCCTTTGCGGCGTCGAGTACAGAGCCGCCGCCGAGGGCGATGATCGATCCCGCATCGGCCTCGATGCAGGCACGCAGTCCGTCGCGTACGGCGAAATCGGGCACATGCGGCGGCAGGCCGGTGAACGTGCCCACGCCGTCGCCGATGGCAGGCTGCAGGTGCTCACGGTTCAATGCCTCAAGGAATTCCACCGTGAACGTCATCGGACGGCGGATGCCGTAGTTCCCCATGGAGGGGGCGACGGCTTCCAGCACGTCGTGTCCCCAGACAATCTCTTCCTGCGGCAAGCATTTCAACTGGTTCATTCCACTTCTCCACCATGTTTTCGTATGCGATCGGGGGCTCCGATCCCGAGTAGGAAGATAGGCGAATCGGGTTCGCGCGTGCACGCGGGATTTGAGAACAGAGCGTCCAGGATTTTGGACGCCGCACATGTGCGAATGGGGGCCTGTCGTTCGTTGTTTCCGGACGAAGCTTTCAAGTTTTGCCGTCTTCACAAGGCAGGGGACGTGTCTATGATCCTTTCCACCGTAGCGACCCCCACCACGAGAACGGAGACATGAAGATGGAGGCAATCCAGATTACAGAAGCGCTGATTCGCGGACGCCACAGCAAGCGCGGCTTCCTTGACCAGCCGGTGCCGATCGAGACTGTCAGGGACATCCTGTCGGTCGCGAAATACGCGCCGAGTTCGAGCAACACGCAGCCCTGGCGCTGCTATGTACTGACCGGAAAGGCTCGCGAGAAGATTGCGGGAGCCGCGGTCGAGGCGTATCGCGCCGATCCTGAGGGACTGGCTCCCGACTACCCGTTCTTTCCAAAGGAATTGCCGGCGCCATTCTCGTCGCGCTTCAATACGTTTCGCGGGATGCTGGGCGATGCGCAGGGCGTGCACAGGAGCGATATCGTCGGGCGCCGGCGCGACGTCGAACGGCAGTTCCGGTTCTTCGATGCGCCAGTGGGACTGATCTTCACCATGGACCGGCGCCTGGAATGGGCCAGCTTCATCTGCTACGGCTGCTTTCTCCAGAACATCATGCTGGCCGCGCGCGCCCGGGGGCTGGATACCTGCCCGCAGCAGATCTGGTCGCTGCAATCGGCGGTGCTTCGTGAAGGCCTCGCCATTCCCGACGAGGAAATGATCGTGGCCGGAATGTCACTCGGCTATGCAGACAACAATATTCCGGAAAACAACATGGAGCTTAGCAAGCTGGAACTGGACGAGTTCGTCTCGTTCGTCGATTGCTGACCCCCGGAACCGTCCGGGTCGCTCCTTGACCTGGAAAAGCGCGAAGAAGCGATAGCCATCGTTAGCGAGTCTCGGCAAGTTGTGGAGATGTCGAATAGTTGGCGTAGGCGCGCTTAACCGGCTGATGCGGATGCCCGGAGCCCTCAGCCGAAAAAGAGAATAAAGAGACGGAGGAGACATGATTAAAGTGCCCGCGAGATTTTTGACGGTTGTTGCGCTCGCATGCTTGCTCGCCTCGAAGGCCGAGGCAACCGAGAATGGCCAGACCAGTTACCCTGTTGGCGTCAATACCGTATTGAATGGAATCTTGCCACCGCCTGGTGAAACCCAGTTCTATAACTACACGCTTTACTACAATGCCGGAAAATTCGCTGGCCCGCATGGAGGAAGTCTCGTTCCCGGCTTCCACTTGAACACGTTTGCTGACGCCCCGCGTGTCGTTCACACATGGGGCACTACATTCGGCCCCTTTACTGTCTCCAGTGGTGCAATCGTCCCGCTCGTTCATCTTGGGCTGGAAACGCCAGGCGGCAGCGGCAAGCGCTATGGAATTGGAGACATCATTCTTGAGCCGTGGCTCATTGATTATTCAAATCCATCGCGAACATTCTTCGCCTTCCTCGCCACAAATGTCGCAGTGCCGAGCGGGTCCTACTCCGCCAACCGAGTGGCGAACACTGGTCGGAATGTATATGCGCTAATACCGCACATCAGTACCACATGGTTCCCCACGCCCGCAGTTGAAGTCTCCACCACCACGCTCGTAGAGATCAGTTCACCGAACTCGGCGACTCGATATCACTCTGGCGCTGTTGCAGCACTTGAATATGTTGTTGGATATTCGCTTAACAGCAAGTTCCAGCTCGGACTTCAAGGATACCTCCTGAAGCAGTTCACCGATGACAAAGTCAACGGCGTGCCCGTAGGAGCGGATGGGTTTCGCGGAAAAGCTGTCGCAGTCGGGCCGCAACTACGATACATGTGGTCGCCGGCGGCAGGCATTGTGTTCAAATATCAGCGCGAATTCGACGTGCGGAATCGACCACAAGGCCACAAGTTTTGGGTTGAACTGTGCTTCCCTCTTTGAGCGCAATGCTGCGTCACAGCCTCGGTCCGCAATTGTTTGAGCAACTGTTGCTGGCGGGTGATATCAGCCAGTGTAACCAGCAGCATCCCCGATGTAGCTGTCTGCCCAGCTAAGGGCCACTAACAAAACTCATCAACGAATCGGGAGCAGATGACAGCGCAGGCGAGCTTGGGCAGAGCGAGACGGATATCGGGGCGACGTTCGAAGCGAATGCGCAGCTTGCCGAAGCCGGCAGGCTGCGCATTCGTGCGCTCGACAACCGAGCGATGTTTGCCAAGGCGTTCGTTGTTCTCGATGCCACGGCGTGGGATTCGTGGGCAGATGCCTCGCTTGCGCAGATGCCGACGACTCCTTGCGATGTCATACCCCTTGTCGGCGTGGAGTTTGTCAGGGCGGCTTCGCAGTCGGCCGGGCAGGCATGGCACCGCCGGTATTGCATCGACCAAGTCTTCGAAGGCAACCGCGTCGTTCCGATTGGAACCGGTCACGGCCAGCGCCAAGGGAACGCAGCGCCGGTCTACGGCGACGTGGTGGCGTTTGCTGCCAAGTTTGCCGCAATCCGTGAGGTTCGGGCGCATTGACGGTCGTGGCGCGAGCGGGCGCCGGCCACGGCAATGGCGGTCATTGGGGGGCGTTCGACCGTGGCACTGCGCGCACCCCTTGCAGTACCATCGATGGAAAGCACACACCATTGGCCCAACCCAACCGCTACCAAGGCAGCCAGATGCTGGACCTGAAAGACGTTTTTTACTTCGTGCAAGTGGTCGACCGCGGTGGCTTTACGTCTGCCGGCAACAGCCTGGGGCTGCCCAAGTCCACGTTAAGTCACAGGGTCAAGGAGCTGGAAGCTTCGCTGGGCGTCCGCCTGATCAACCGGACCTCGCGCCAGTTTGCCTTGACCGACGTAGGCGCTGAGTTCTACCAGTACGCTGTCGCCTTGCTGCAGAGCGCCGACGTCGCGGAACAGGCGATGCGCCAGAGGCTCGCGGAACCCAGCGGGATCATTCGCGTGACGGTAGCGGTCGAGCTTGCGCAGTTTGCGCTGCGCCAGGTCCTGCCGACGTTCCTGAGCAGCCATCCCAAGGTCAGCATCGTCGAAATCGCCACGGACAGGCTCGTCGACGTTGTCGGCGAGGGCTTCGACCTGGCGCTGCGCGGACATACCTCGGCACTGCAGGATTCCAACCTGGTCCAACGGCCCATTGTCAGGGCGCCATGGTACCTGTTTGCGGGTGCCGACTACCTCGAACGGAGGCCACGCCTGGAGGAGCCGGAGCAACTTGCATCCCATGCCATCGTCTCGATGGTGCGCAAAGGGCCGCTGCAGTGGCAACTGCGCGGCCCCGACGACAGGCTCGTCACCATCCCGATCGAGCCAAGATTCCAGAGCAACAGCATGATGTCCCTGAAGGAGGCAGCCTGCGCCAACGTTGGCGTGGCAGCCCTGCCTGGGTATATCTGCCGGTCCGAGCTGCAGGCTGGCGTGCTGCGGCAAGTACTGCCGGGCTGGATCGCCGCGGATGCGCGCATCTCCGCCCTCATGCCCTATCGGACCGGACTGCTTCCCGCGGTGCGGTCTCTGGTCGATTTCCTCGCCGTAGAGCTGCCCAAGGTCACCGCGTTCGACGGCCGCTGACCCGGCACTACCTCCTCTGCCTCCAATGCCACGCGGGCCACGCCCCGTGCGTCCCGCCGGGCGTTCCATATTCATGGACGCTGCGTTCGACGCCAGCCAGCTTCCAAGGCCGAGCCGATCAACTATCGTTTCCAACCAGGGATAAGCCAACCGCAACGTCACCCTGGAGTGGAATACATGAACCAGTTGAACTGCCAGCCACAAGACGCGATCTTCTCTGGCCACGACATACTTCCGACGGCTGTCGCGTCGCTCGACCAGCACGGCATCCGACGCGCATCCCGAACGACGGCCCCGCATTCCATGGGCTTGCGCAACGCGCTGGATGCCCTTGCCACGCGGCAAATCACCGCGACTGCATTGACGGAGCAGGCACTCGAACGCGCAGAAGCCGGCAAGCGGCTGCTCAATGCATTCTCGGCGATCGAATGGGACCGTGCCCTGAAGGCGGCCGCGGAAAGCGATCGCCGCTATGGCGAACGCCGGCCGCGGCCACTGGAAGGACTGCCCATTGCGGTCAAGGATCTGATCGACACCAAGGGTATGGAGACCCGCTACGGTTCCGCAGCCTATCTCGGTCATGTGCCAGCCGCCGATGCGGACATTGTGAAAACTCTGGTGGAGCGCGGCGCGATCATCATCGGCAAGACCACGACCCACGAATTCGCGTGGGGCGTGACAACCGCCAGCGCCAGGTTTGGCGATACCCTGAATCCGCTGGACCATACACGCATACCCGGGGGTTCCAGTGGTGGCGCCGCGGCGGCGATTGCGCACGGTGCCATCATGGCGGGCGTGGGCACGGATACCGGCGGCTCGGTCCGGATTCCCGCCGCGCTGTGCGGCGTCGTCGGATACAAGCCCACGCTCGGCATGTTATCCACGCGCGGCGTGTTCCCCCTGGCGCCCACTTGCGACCACGTTGGCCTGCTCGGCGAGCAGGTCGACGACGTGCTGTTGCTCGCCGATGCCATTGACATCAAGGTTCCCGAGAGCGATGCGTGGCTGTCCGCACGGCTGGGCGTCATTCGTGACATTGCACCGGTTCCACTCAGTCCGGAAATTGCGGCGGCGTTTGATGGCGCGATGAAGCGCCTGGCGCAAGACTTTGCCTGCGTGAACGTCAGCACGTCCGGTCTGTTCGATGCGGTATTCGGTGCCTTCGCGAGCATCGTCCTGATCGAAGGCGGCATCGAGCATTTCCGCCGCAACGACTGGGACCGTATCTCGACGCACTACAATCCGGAAACCGTCGACCGGCTGAAACGCGCCGAAACCATGGACCTGCGCGCCTATGCGGCGGCCCAGCAGACCAGGCGAAGTTTCACGACAAGGCTGCACGAGGTGATGTCGACGGTTGACTATCTCGTGCTGCCGACATGCCCGTGCACCGCACCGCATCTCGATGCCGGCACCGTGAGCATTGGCGCTTGGACCGGCACGGTCCGCGAGGCGCTGATGACCTATACGGCACCGTTCAATGTCGCGGGATTTCCTGCCATTTCGATTCCCCTGGCGACCGGCGAACGCAGCCTTCCCGCTGCCTTGCAGATCGTCGCGAAGCCCGGCGACGACGGTGCGCTGCTGCAAATCGCACAGCAGATGGAGCTGATGCTGCGAACGGGAACCGCCCACAAGAGTTGATAGACGTCAACCCCAAAACCAGGAGACAACGATGAACGATACCGCCAAACCTGAGTGCCAGGAAACCAGCAATGAGCCATGACAAATTGACGAATATGGCGGCCGGTGCCCGTGCCGCCATCGCGGACCCCGCGCGAATCTCTCTCGTGGGTAGTGACGCCAACCCGCGCTTCGAACTGTTCCACGCGGCCAGTTCGCTCTGCTCCCAGAAAGTGCGCACGGTATTGTTCGAGAAGCAGTTGCCGTACCGTTCGAACAATATGATGATCCTCGGTTCGATGGGTCCGATTGGCGTTGTTCCAGCCGAGCACTACCATCCGCCCTACGTCCGACTGCGGTTGCATGCAGGCCGGGAAGTGGGGCGGGAACTTGTCAGCGGCTATAGCGGGCGCACTTCGGTGGAGACCGAAGGCTTTGATCCCTGCGCGGTCCCGTTGCTTGTGGACTACAAGGCTGGCCGTGTCATTGCCGATTCCAGACGGATCTGCTGCTATCTCGATGCGGTGTCGCGCGATCCCATTCATCTCGTGCCGGAAGATGCCGATGCGCGTGCCCAGGTGATGCACCAGGTGAGCATCGTCGATCAGATCCCGAACGGCACCTTGCTCTACGGCTTTCATCCCGATGCCGACCTGCGGCCTGAAGCGCTCAAGACGGCCATGGAAACGGTCTACGACTACAAGATCAAGGCGCTCGAAGCCATGATTGACGCCAATGCCGACGATGCGGAGCTCATTGCGGCCTATCGCGTGAAGATCGCGAAGGAGCGGGGCGGCAAGTCGGTCCGCCACGATGCGGCATTTCAGCGCGCCGCGCGTCGGCACGTCGCGGGCCTCTTGACGGACCTCGACCATGCACTTGGTTCGTCGTCACCGTACCTCAGGGGGGAATCATTCTCGCTAGGCGATGTGCTGTGGGGTGTCAACCTGGTTCGGATGGCTTATCTGGGGCTTGCGTCGATGTGGGAAAACCTGCCCAACGTCGAGCGATATGTTGATGCGCTGGCCAAGCGTCCGTCCCTGTGCACGGAAGCGGTCCAGGCCACGGTCGATTCCATGCCGCCTTCGCGCTATATGCATGTCATTGCCGGCTGCGGGGAGGTGGTGCCGGTGTAGTCTTCCTGCCACAGGCACCAGTCAATGCCGGTGCCTGTGGCAGGAGGGAAAGGGCGGAGACTCTGCATCTCCGCCCATTTGCTTTCTCAGGCTGCCACGGGTTCTTGCTCGCAGTGCAAGGCACGCGCGACCGTTGTCACCCTGCGGCCCTGGAATTGGGCCACGGCCAGGTGGTCGTCGTCGGGCTTCATGGCATCACTGAAGCTGTCGGAACGTGTACGCAAGGTTCGGCAAAACTGAACGATCGGGGCCGGCGCAGCGGTGCGCGCCAAGGTTTGCCCGGATCCCGCGGATACGCGCCCTGGGGTATGATCGGGGGGCAAGATCACACCCACATCCGATCCGTTGCCACCGCCGGCAATGATCCGCGCCCCCATGCAATGCTGGATCTGAAGGACGTCTATTACTTCGTACAGGTGGTTGACCGCGGCGGGTTCACCTCGGCCGGCGAGATGCTTCGGCTGCCGAAGTCGACGCTGAGCCATCGGGTCAAGGAACTGGAGGCGTCGCTGGGAGTCCGGCTCATTAACCGGACCTCGCGCCAGTTCGCCATGACCGAGGTCGGCCAGGAGTTTTACCAGTACGCCATGGCGCTGCTGCGCAGCGCGGAGGTTGCCGAGGAAGCCATGCGTCAGCGGCTTGCGGAGCCGAGCGGTGTGATCCGCGTCACTGTAGCCGCGGAGATTGCGCAGTTTGCGTTGCGCCACGTGTTGCCCACGTTCCTGTCCGACCATCCCAAGGTCAAAATCATCGAGACCGCCACGGACAGGATGGTGGACATCGTTGGAGAGGGATTCGATCTGGCGATCCGGGGCCACACGGGCCAGCTCCAGGACTCCAATCTGGTACAGCGTCCGCTCGCACGCGCGCCGTGGTATCTCTTCGCAGGGCCGGAATATCTCGAACGGGTGTGCCAACCGGAACAGCCGGAGGAATTGGCGTCGCATTCGATCATCGCACTGGTCAGCAAGGGAGCGCAGCAGTGGCAGTTGCAGGGGCCGGACAAACGCGTCGTCGTGGTGCCGATTGACCCGAGATTCCAGAGCAACAGCCTGATTTCGCTGAAAGAGGCCGCTTGTGCCAACATCGGCGTTGCGGCACTGCCCGGATACGTCTGCCAGGCTGAACTGAGGGCCGGCGCGCTGCGGCAGATCCTGCCCGAATGGATGGCCGCGGATGCTCGCATCACGGCGCTGATTCCCTATCGCACCGGCCTGCTACCGGCGGTACGTGCACTGGTCGACTATCTTGCCATGGTGCTGCCCAAGGTGACGGCTTTCGACCGGAGCTGACCTGGCAATCCGCGGATACGGGATTTTTTTTTATTTGCCAGGCTATGACGAAGTCACCCGCTCAGGATCCATCCAACGCAGCGCCGCTGCATGAGCAGATCTACGCTCGGATTCGTGCCTCGATTCAGCAAGGGCAACTGAAACCCGGGCAGCGGGTGCCATCCTTGCGTGCGTTTGCGGGAGAGCTCGGAGTGGCGCGCGGGACCGTTCAGGTCGCCTATGAGCGGCTCTTGGGCGAAGGTTACCTGATCGCCAGAGGCCCTGCGGGGACCTTCGTTTCCGAGCAAATTGCGCCATCGCGCCCCCACCGCGTGGCCGCAGCGCCTGGCTCTAGCCGCACGCCACCGGACCAGGAATCCACCGAGCTATCCATCGAAACGGATGGTGGAATCCCCGCGCCGTTGCAACTGGGGCTTCCGGCGCTGGATGAGTTCCCGCGAAAACTATGGACGAGGTTGATGGCGCGGCAAATACGCAGCGCCGGCTCGCTGACCAGGCCGGCGTCAGCCGGATTTGGCCCGCTGCGAGAAGCATTGGCCGCTTACCTGCAGCGCTCACGGGGCATCGACGCCCAGCCGCACCAGGTGTTCGTCGTGCCGGCATATACGGCCAGCCTTGCGCTGATTGTGGATGCGCTCAGGCTGGCGGGCGAAAGCGCCTGGGTTGAGGATCCCAGCTACCCTCCAACAGCCCAGTCACTCAGGCGCCTGAACCTGCAGGTCCGGAATGTGCCAGTGGATGATCATGGCCTCGACGTCGAATTTGGGCGTCAGCATTTTCCAGAGGCGCGCCTGGCCGTAGTGACGCCATCGCACCAGAGCCCGACTGGCGTCGCACTGACACTGCAACGTCGCGTCGAACTGCTCGACTGGGCCGGTGAGCGGGGCGCATGGATCATCGAGGACGACTACGACGGCGAGTTTCGTTACCGCGGCCACCCGTTGCCGGCCTTGAAGAGCCTGGACACATGCGACCGGGTGATCTATTGCGGCACGCTTAGCAAGGTGCTGTACCCGGGGCTACGGCTCGCTTACGTGGTCGTGCCACAAAGTCTGGTGCCGACCATGGAGCTGGCCTGCAGGCGCACGGTGCATGGCGGCTGCCCCGAACTCTTGCAAGCCGTGGCGGCGGAGTTTATTGCGCAGGGGCACTTCGCCCGGCACATCAAACGCATGCGCACGCTTTACGCGCGCCGACGCGCAATGCTGGCCGAGGCGCTGGCGCCATACAAAACGGACGGCTTCACGGTTTGCCTGCAGGATGGCGGCATGCACCTTCTGGTCGACGTCAGGGACGATCTTGACGATCTGGCGATGGCCCGTCGTGCGCGCGAGGCAGGACTCGCCGTCCATTCGCTGACCGCCTGGCGGCATGGTGCGCCAGGGCGGCGTGGCTTGATGATGGGCTTTACCAATCTGCGCAGTCAGACTGAAGCCGATCGCCTGGTTGCCAAACTGATGCGCGCGCTGAAAGCATAGACGATCGTCATGGGACGCTTGGAAAATAATCAACCAGTCGTCTATTGTTCTCCGCATCTGCTTAGCAACTATTGCGACATGCCAAGACCCGCCAACCCCCGAGATCCGTAGCCGGCTGCTTATCGACGGTGGTCGTGTGATTCACAGCGCCGGTTTCAACGGGTCCGGCGTGCAGGACATCGTCGGTGCCGCCGATGTTCCCAAGGGATCCTTCTACAGCTACTTCGACAGCAAGGAGGCCTTTGCCGCCGAAGTGCTCGAAGCCTATTGGGAGTCCATTGAACAACGCCACGGCAAAGTGATGTACGACGCGCGCATCACGCCGTTGGCCAGGATCGAAAAGTTGTTCGAGTTGCTGGTGGCGGACCACGCGGCGCAAGATTTCAGGCTCGAATGCCTGGTGGGCAACCTTTCTCTCGAATTGTCCAATACCAGCGGTGAAGTCCGAACGGCTCTGGAGCGCATTCTGGCGCGCTGGGAAGGCCTCATAACAGCCTGCCTTGATGAGGCCAGGCTGCCCCAGGAACTGCCGGCGGACGTTGATTCCGCGCAGCTCGCGTCCATCATTATCGAAGCCTGGGAAGGGGCGGTCCTGCGCAGCAAGGTCGAGCGCAATGGCGACGCCTGCCGACGATTTCAGCAAGTCACCCTCAAGCGGTTGTTGTACTGAAATTTTTTTGCGGCTTTAAAAAGACGACTGGTCATATATATATGGCACTGCGCACTCGCGCCAATAGATCACCTGGTCGACGCGCTACCAACCATAGGTCATGCCGCCCCATGTCGATGGCTCAGTCGAAAACGATAAACATGTGCCTGTTGACTGTGTCATCGCCCAACTACATTGAAGCCTGCACAAACCAGCACGCATCGGCACCATGACCAAGAACCTGACGCTCAGACATATTCAAGGCAACGCGCGCACGCGCCAATAAAGGAATCTCACCATGTCTTCAGATCGCAGCCTCGATCAAGGCCTATCGCGACGTAACTTGCTGCTGGGCAGCGCGGCCGCAGCCAGCGCGCTGGTGGCTTCCGGGTTGCCCGGACCTGCGGCGGCAGCACCGTCGGCAGAAAAGGCGAACACCGCAAAGGCAAGCGGCAAGGCTTCAGGCAGCTACATCACGGCAAAGGACGGCACCCAGCTCTATTGCAAGGACTGGGGCGCCGGTCGCCCCGTTGTATTCAGTCATGGCTGGCCACTGAGCTCGGACAGTTGGGAATCCCAGATGATGCTCGTTGCGTCGGAAGGGTATCGCGCCGTTGCACATGACCGTCGTGGCCACGGCCGTTCTAGCCAGCCATGGAATGGCAATGAGATGAACACTTATGCCGACGACCTGGCCACGGTGTTCAAAACCCTTGACCTGCGGGATGCCATCCTGGTGGGCTTCTCCACAGGTGGAGGCGAGGTGGCCCGGTATATCGGCCGGCATGGGACGCGACGCGTTTCAAAGGTGGTGCTGGTTTCAGCGGTGCCGCCTTTGATGGTGAAGACCGCCGCCAATCCGCGCGGACTGCCAATCGAAGTATTCGACGGCCTGCGTGCCGCACAACTTGCCAATCGGTCCCAGTTCTACAAGGACGTGCCGGCGGGGCCGTTCTATGGCTTCAACCGTCCTGGCGCAAAGCCGTCGCAGGGATTGATCGACGCATGGTGGGCGCAGGGCATGCAGGGCGGACACAAGAGTACGTACGACTCGATCAAGGCATTTTCTGAGACCGATTTCACCGAGGATCTCAGGAAGATCGATGTGCCGACCCTGATCATCCACGGCGACGACGATCAGATCGTGCCGATCGACGCCGCCGGACGCGCATCGGCAAAGCTCGTCAGGAACTCGAAGCTGATCGTCTACCCCGGTGCGCCGCATGGGCTCACCGACACCCACAAAGACAGATTCAACGCCGACCTGTTGGCATTCATCCGTAGTTGAAACGACGCCGCATCTGCCAGGCCCCACGAAGGCGCCGGCAGACTGGCTCACCATAAGAGGTACTTCCCATGTGCAACCACCATGGCCCCTATGCAGATCCCGTTGATCCGGCTCTGCCGAAGTCCAGCATTACGCTGGACCTGCCACGCACCGCGCTCGTCGTGATTGACCCGCAGATCGACTTCATGAGCCCCGAAGGTCGTAGCTGGGGCGTCGTCGGAGAAAGCGTGACGGAGCAGAACCTTGTGTCCAACCTGGTCCGTCTGTTTGAGGCCGCAAAGCAGGCTGGCATCACGGCCGCCATCTCTCCGCACTATTACTTTCCCCATGACCACACATGGAAAGTGCAGGGTCCCGCCGAAATGTTCCAGCATGCCATCGGCATGTTCGACCGTCCTGGCGCGCTGAACCTGGACGGATTCCGTGACTCGGGCGCGGACTTCATGCCGGAGCTGAAGCCGTATATCGAGGATGGCAAGACCATCATCTGCTCCACGCACAAGCTGTACGGCCCGCAGGCCAACGACCTTGTACTGCAGTTGCGCAAGCAGCGCGTCGACCAGGTGATTCTTGCGGGCATGGCCGCCAATC
>JYOD01000053.1 GCA_000955785.1 Burkholderiaceae bacterium 16 | reverse complement strand
AAATTCCTGACTTATGAGTAATGCTGAGATCGCTTGCGTCATGGTGTGCTCCAAATCGAATCGTGGGCGGCCGTGGCTGCCCAGCTGTAAATTGGATGGCCCGGCGCATGCTGAGGCCGATTTTTTCGTAGAGAATCCTTGCGCCGTTTCCCGTCTTGAAGGCTATCAAGGGCGGAGAGATCATTCCGCGTGCAAAGTCGTTCCGCGTGAGTTGATAGTCGCCACTAGCGAGCCGGAGGCACGATCAGCAGCGTTGAAGTTCCGTGTGCCAGGACGCGGCCATCGGTGTCCAGGACCCGCGCCTCGGCGGTGACGATTTGGCGCCCCTGGCTGACAACTTTCGCTTCGGCGCGGACACGGCCGGTATCTGGCCTGATCGGCCGGGAGAAGTTGCCCTTGGTTTCGACGGTGGTGTAGCTGGTCCCCGCAGGCAGCAAGGAATGGGCAGCGCAGGCAGCCACACTGTCGATCAGGGTCAACGCCCAGCCGCCATGCACTGTGCCCATCGGATTCAGCAAGTGCGGCGCGGGTTCGCCTTCGAAAGCAGCAAAGCCGTCGCCGACCTCAACGAGCCAGAAGTCCAGCGCCTGCGAGATCGGCGCCTGCGGCAGTTGGCCGTCAATGATTGCCTGAAGTAACACTTTGCCACTCATTCCAGCGATTTCTTCCAGGCCGGCTACGCCAAAGCGATAGTTTTTCATGTCTCTGTTCGCTATTGAAATTATATGTAGATGCAATAAATGCAGATGCATATAATAGAAACATGAACAGGAAAACACAAGCAGCAAGAACATTGCGCGCGGACGCCGCTGATGCGCTCGAGTCGGATCTTGGCTGGCTCTCGCGGTTGGTGGCGCGGCGCATTACTAGCAAGCTGGATGCAGCATTGCTGCCATCTGGTTTGTCCAATACCCAGTTTGGGCTGATGTGCCTGATCGCATCCGCGCCGGATGACACGCTGGGGGCGCTTGCGCTGCACGCCGGACTGAATCAATCCACCATGTCCCGAAACGTGGATCAACTCGCCGGGGCTGGCTTGGTGGAAGTCGTCAGCGCAGAGAGTGACCGCCGGCGACGCGCAGTCTGGTTGACCGAGGAGGGGGCATTTCGCCTCCAGCAGGCCCTTGCGTTTTGGTCGCCGGCGAACCGCGAACTGTCTGCGAGTCTGGGGCCGGACCTGCTTGGCCTGCTCGGCAAGGCGGCAGACAAGCTAGGCGACTAGGCCGCGCTGGCAAGACGTGACATTCGGCGGACCGAGAGCGACGGCAGATCGGCCTTGGCTGCCGCTCAGCGTGCCAATGCGAACCGCCACTACGCCAGCGAGAGCGAGGCGCGGGTAAGTCCCGTGGCGACGGCGAGTGAACTGAATCCCGGCAGGATTCGAAGGGCCATGTTCGAGGCCAGTGCGACGGCGCCAAGCGCCGACGCAGCTGGAGGGCACAGGCGGTCGCCGAAGCCAGCGATCGCCTGATCGAGCAGATGTTCCTCTGGGCGGCCGCAAGATAGCGGCTCAAGAAAAGCGGTCGCTCAGCACCTGCGCCGTCAGTTCCCGGCCTTTCCAGAACATGTGATGGATGCGCTCGGCGTACTTGTGCAGCGTATCCGGGTCAATGTCATCGAAGGTCATTACCACGGATGGCCGCGTCCCATCGCCAGGCACCTGCTCTATGACATCGCAGGGTGGTAGACCGTACTTTTCGAGAAGCGCGCGGACTTCGTCGTCAGCGGTGTTGGGTTCGATATTCGTCAGCAGTAGACGTGACATGATTACCTCTTGCTTCGATACAACGGGCAATGTCCACTATGTGCCGTTGGCTGGGTTAGCCTGATATCTGGCAACTGCCAAATCCAGGGTGATGAACATCCGGTCACGGCCGAGCGTCTCTCCCAGCGGGGAGCGTCGAACCATCGCCAGCACGTCGGGATTCATGCCGACCAGCCAGAGCAGGACACCGTCTTCCTCACGCAGTTCTTTCTCCGCATCGATCAGCATATGGAGCGCGGTGTACTCGAGGTCCGAAACGCCTGCCAGGTCCAGGGCCAAAATCTTCGGCCTGACCTTGGCAACCAGAGGCCTCAACTTATGCCCGATGCGCCGCGCATTCGCAAAGTAGACTCTTCCTTCCGGCCTCAGCATCAGCAAGCCGGGGATGGCCTCGTCCTGCGGATGTTCATCCGACCGCGGGCGGATCACATTGGTGTCGGGCTTGCGGACGAGCACGTAGACGGGTGGGTCTGAGGTCTGGTACGCCAGGGCTAGCAGCGACACGATGATGGCGATGACGATCCCCTGCAGCGTGCCAAGAGCAACAACGCCGGCCATCGCAATCAGCGCCCAACTGAACTCGGTGCGCCGTATGCTCAGAATCGCGCGAAATTCGGCGGGCTTGATCAGGGTCACGGAGTACACGATGACCACTGCCGCCAGTGTGGCCTCCGGCATCAGTCCCACTACTGGTGCGAGCACCAGCATGGTCCCGAGCGACGCCAGGGCGGTCACCAGTCCGGCCAGTTGCGAGCGTGCGCCAGAAATGCGGTTGACGGCGGTTTGCGTGGTGCCCCCGCCGGCTGCCATGGCACCGAGGAAGGCGCCGCCCAGGTTTGCGAGTCCCGTGGCCAGCAGTTCGCGATTTGCCGCTGGCGGCGGCTGCCCGCTTTGCGCGAATGCGCGCCCGGCGGCAATGCTCTCGGTAAAACTCATCAGCGCGACGCCAAGCGCCCCAGGCCATAGCCGCTGCATCATATCCACATCGGGCAGGGTCACGGGCGGAAGGCCGGTCGGGACTTTGCCGACGATGGCCACGCCGTAGTCCGGGAGGTTCAGCAGCGTCACGCCGGCGATGCCTGCGGCCACGGCAATCAAAGGCGCGGGCAAGCGCGGCAGCCAATGCTCCATGGACAACAGGATGCCGACCATGGCGATACCCACAGCCGCAGTCGCCAACGACGCGTGCGGAATGCCTTGCGCGATGGCCAGGAGATTATGGAAGAACGATCCCTTCTGAATATGCATGCCGAGCAGCTTCGGAATCTGGTCCACCATGATGACGAGGCCGATCCCCGCCTTGAAGCCAACGAGCACGGGTTCGGAGATGAAGTCGGCGACAAAGCCCAGGCGGAGCAGCCAGGCGGCGAGGAGCATGGCGCCGACCAGGAACGTTAGCGTTGCCGAAGCCGTGATCAGGGTTGCCGGGCCGGGGTGCGGGCCCAGGCTGCCGAATGCCGCCGCAACCAGGATCGCGAGCGTTGTCGTCGTGCTGACGCTGAGCGTGCGCGAACTGCCGAGCAGGGCGTAGATCAGCATGGGCGCGAAGGCGGTATAGAGCCCCACCTGAACGGGCAGGCCGGCAATGGTGGCATAGGCGAGCGCCTTGGGGATGACTACCGCCGCAACCGTGAGTCCGGCAATCATGTCCGGTGCAACCCACTCCTTCCGATAGCCTTGCAGCCACCAGCGCATACGGCTGACGTGGATGTCGCGGCGCCCGTCTGGCGCTTCCTGCTGCATGGCTGCCTCCCTCCCGGTTTCGGTTCTGATGAGGGAACCTAGAATTTCTCGGGAACGCGCTTGTACGGGTAGTCCGGCTCCACGTAGCCTTCCGGCTTTTGCCGCGCGGGCAGCGACACCTCCTTGCGCGGCATGGCTTCATAGGGAATCTTGTGGAGTATGTCGCTGATGATGTTGAGGCGGGCGCGCTCCTTGACATCGGAATTGGCCAGGTACCATGGGGCGATTGCGGTGTCGGTAGCCCGGAACATGGCGTCACGGGCGCGAGAGTAGTCATACCAGCGGCTGTAGGACTTCAGGTCCATGTCGGACAGCTTCCACAGCTTGCGTCCGTCGTGGATGCGCGCTTCCAGCCTGCGAGTCTGTTCCTCCTGGCTGACTTCCAGCCAGTACTTGAACAACATCACTCCAGAGTGGACGATGGCCTGCTCGACCAACGGAACGGCCCTGAGAAAGCTCTCCACCTGTTCCTCGGTACAGAACCCCATGACGCGCTCCACGCCCGCCCGGTTGTACCAGCTACGATCGAAGATCACCACTTCTCCCGCGGCCGGCAGGTGGGGCAGGTAGCGTTGCACGTACATCTGACTCTTCTCGCGTTCCGTGGGTGCCGGCAATGCCACCACGCGGAACACGCGCGGGCTCACACGCTCGGTCAGGGCCTTGATGGTTCCCCCTTTGCCAGCGCCGTCGCGGCCTTCAAAAATGATGCAGATCTTGGCGCCCGACTGAACCACCCATTCCTGGAGCCTGACCAGCTCTACATGCAAGGGGAGCAGGGCCTTTCTGTATTTCTTATATGACAAAGGCTCTCTCTGATCACCCTGCTCAGGCTTTTCGCGCCTGGTTTTTTCCTTCTCCTTTGGCATGGTCGTCTCCTTCCGGTGTGTGCGCATCCTCGCATGAGGAGCCACTTACAGTTTCGTCGTCCATGCGGAGAGAGTCAAATCACCGGCCATTACATGGACGACGCAGTGCACCTATGGAGCAAACCATGGCAAGGCAAACCGGCGGACGGCTTGAAGCGTGAGCAGGCTCCCAAAATGCACCGCGAATAGCCCCGGGCTGCCTTGCCGCTACCGCGCATCCACGGCCGTCATCCTTGAAATCACACGCTGCGCTGCCGTGCGTCAGCACTCGGGCATGTGGGGGACGAAACGTTCATGTTTGACGACGCCGCCTCTGGCAAGGATGGCCGTACCCTCTGGAATCTCCTCCCATGCGCCGGCGAGGTCGACCACGGGTTCCGAAAGCACCAGGATGGCATCGTCGCCCGCTTCGGCAATGTGCGAATTCTCAGGGTAGAGTTCGCGTAAATGACGAACGCATGTACTGTGGAAGAGCGAGCGCGAATCCGCTTCGCTGGAGTAGCGCGCGGCTACGATCTGTTCTCCGTCGCTCGCGCAGACCGTCATGTTCAGCGGGTACTCGACGCCTTGGCGGTGGCCAACGTTCTCGATCAGGCCCACCATCTGTTCCAGCGCCGCGCGCGGATCGCGTTCAAGCCCGAACGTGAGGGCGAGAAAGAACATGACTTCCGAGTCGGTGGAACCTTCGATCCAGCGGAACAACTCAGGCGCAATGGTCATCATCAGCTCCCGCCTGACCGTCGGATAGTCCCGTATCAGTCCATTGTGGGCAAACAGCCAGCGACCATAGCGAAAGGGGTGGCAGTTGGTTTCCTGCGCCGGCGTGTCGGTCGCCGCACGGATATGCGCGACAAACAACGGGGCCCGGATAGCGCGGGCCGCCTCGCGCAGGTTCGTGTCATTCCACGCGGGATGCACGCAGCGATAGCGGAACGGAACTTCCGAGTGGTGGCCATACCAGCCCATCCCGAACCCGTCCCCATTAGTCGTGGTGTGCCCGAGCCGTGAGCGCAGGCTCTGGTCGATCAAGGAATGCTCGGCCCGGAACAGCACGGTCTCGAGTTGGATCGGATTGCCCGAGTACGCCAGCCACCGACACATGATGCCTCTCCTCAACGCGTTTCCATGCGGAAGCACTTCTGTCAGGCGGCCGATCGCTCGTCCTGCGCCCGCCAGATCGCTATTTGAAGTTTTAGGACAGTGCGCCGCCTCAGGCAATGAGGCAAGCGGCTATTCCCGAAACTGCGGCGTCGCGAGAGGATATATGGCGTGCAACGCGCATCGGCGCTCCGCACTGAAGTGGCGCATGTGCCATTTGTGTCAATCTTTCCAGGTAGCCGGGATCAAAGCCATGCTGGCGGGACGCCAATGCGTTCACATCACAAGGCGCAGGCGCCGGCCATCGCTCAGCGCGGCCTGAGTTCAACCGGCGCATCGGCCAGGTAGCCGCCGCCAAGTGCCTTGGCCAGGGCAATCTCCTGGCTGATCTTCTGGCCGTTGACGTTGAGCAGCGCAATCTGCTCGGCAATCAGCGGCTGGCGCGCCTCCATGGCCAGGAACCGGCTGCCGAGTCCGCGCTGGTAGCGGGCCTCGGCGCTGTCCCGGACGAAGGAAACCGACTGGACCTTCCGCCGCTGCAGCTCCGCTTCGGTGTCGAGGTCCTGCAGGCGGGTGCCGGTGATGGCGACATCCCGCACCGCATTGAGCACCGCCTGGTTGTATTGTGCGATGAGCGTGTTGCTCGTCGTGCGCGTGCCGCCCAGGTTTGCGTTGAGCCGCCCGCCGTCGAAGATCGGCAGGTACAGGCCGGGAATCAGGTTGATCTGCTGGCTGGCGTGGGTGAACAGATCCGCCAGGTGCAGGGCATTGAAGCCGAAGAAGGCGCGGATGTCGAAGCTCGGATAGAACGCCGCCCTGGCCGCGTCGATCCGGTCGAACGACGCTTGCACGTACCAGCGCAGGGCCTGCAGGTCGGGGCGCCGCGCCAGCAGTTCGTACGACAGCGTGGCCGGTACGCCCGACGTGGACTGGGGCAGGGGAACCGGGCGGATCTCCGGCAGGTCATCCGGTCCCGCGCCGATCAGGGCCCGCAACGATTCGCGCAATTGCCTGACCGTGCCCCGCGCCGCGACAAGCTGCCGTTCCAGGGCCAGTTGCTGCGCTTGCGCTTCCTCGACGAATGTGCGCGATTCCAGGCCGCGCGCGGCACGTGCCTGGTGTGTCTGCACCGAGAAGGCGGCGACCTGCCGCGATTGTTCCAGCAGTTCGATCAACTGGTGGCTGGTCTGGATGCCATAGTACAACTGCGCCACATCGGCCGACAGTTCAAGCTCCACCGCATACGCTTCGGCCAGGCGGGCATTGTTGATGCCCATCGAAGCCGCCACTTGCGCCCGGTGCAAGCCCCAGAGATCGATGTTCAGGCTGGCACCCACGCCGACGATGCCCTCGGTGTACCAGGGACCGTCGAGCCCCAGGGCCGGCACGTTCATCGCGAACGGCCCTAGGAAGCCGTTCGCCGAAACGTGCTCGCGATCGATCGCCCCGAACGCCACGGCCTGCAGGCGCGAACCGGACTTGACCAGTTCGACGTCGGTCCTGGCCTGGGCCACGCGCCTGCGTGCCACCACCATGGTGGGGGCGTCCGCCAGGGCCCGTTCGATCAGCGCGTCGAGCTGCGCGTCGCCGTAGCGCGTCCACCAGCGCGTTTCAGGCCAGCCATCGTGGGCCAGGTGCATATCGTCCGCCAGGCGGATCTGCTCAAGGGGAATTTCCGGTGAGGGAACCCCGCTTTCGTGGATCAGGGCGCAGCCGCCCAGCGCATAAAGGAGCGCGGCGGCCAGCCAAGCTGCGGGGCGGCGCGGCCAGGCGCGGGGTGGCTTGCGTTCAGCCGGCATCATGGGACTCGCGAAGCATCGCCGGGGACGGCGCCGCCGCAGCCTGCCAGTCCGGAAGGACGCAGAGCTGGCGCACCAGGTGCCGCATGGCCGCGACGACAGGCGCCGCAACGGGTGCGTCGCCAAGCGCCGGGATCGCGATGGGCGGCGGTGTACTGGCGGAGGGTGGGTTGGCAACCAGCGCGTCCGCATAGTGGCTGAGCCGCGCGGCGGTTTGCGCCTGAAAGGCGCGCGCCGCGTCGTAGGCCGTACTGCCCAGGCGGCCATCGGTGGCCTCCAGTGCATTATGAAGTGCATTGCCGGCCAGCATGATCTCACGCCCCTGCGCCAGGACTTCCTGGGCGCGCAGCGTGAGCGGCGCCTGCTCTCCTTCCTGCCAGCCCGGCTCGAGCGCAACGCGCGCCAGCGTATCCTCGCAATCGGACAACACGGCCCAGGTCTGCAGCTGTAGCTGCGCGTAGGCCAGGTGCCCGGGAGGCGTTGCGGCGCCGGTTGCTGCCTGTGCCAGCAGCTTGCCAACCGAACGCAGCATGGTGGCCAGCTTTTGCCGCAGGGCTTCCCCTTCCGCCTCCGGCCACAGCGACATCTGGATAAAGGTGGAAATGCCAACCCCGAGCAGGATGCCGACCACGCGGTCCCGGATTTCCGTGAGATTCGTGGTGGGGCCGAACTGCTCAAGCAGTGCAAGCGAAAAGGTGAAGAGGATCTGGGTCCCGGCGTAGCCGATGCGCTCCGATCCGGCTGCGATCCACGCGGCGAGCGCGACCACCGGCAGCGTCATCAGCAGCAGGCCGGCGATGCTGTCGAGATGCGGGATGACGAACACCACCATGAACAAGGCCAGCGCGCTGCCGCCCAGTGCGCCGCCGACGCGCAGCAGCGCGCGCTGCATCGACGCGCCAAGGCTGGGCAGGGCAATGATTACGCAGGTCAGCATGATGGTGTGGATGCCTTGCCAGTCGGCCGCGGTGTAGAAGACGTAGCAGATCAGCACGGCGAGCAGGGTCTTGAGCGCGAACCGTACGTACGTCGGATTGGTCAGGGCGTCCGGCACCACCATCGGCGGCTCTTCCGGCGCCTTGCCGGGCGCGCCGGTGGCCGTGTCCGCATCGGCGAACGCCACCAGCGCCCGCTGCATCTCTTGCGCGGCGGCGGGCAGCGGCGCGGCACCCCCTTGGCCGGGCGTGGCAAGTGGGGCGGGCCGGTAAGGCTGGTCCGCGATGACCGATGCGTCCAGCGCCTGGCAGTCGGCGCGCAGTTGCCGCAGCGCTCCGAACTGCGCCGCCGAAGCGTTCGGCAGATCGTCCGGCAGTTCGCCCGCCGCACGATACAGCCGCGACACCGTAGCGATGCAGGCTAACCGATGCGCCTTGTCTTGCCGATAGTGCGCATCGCGCATGGTGGCGAACTTGAGCAGTTTTTGCAGCGTCAACGCACCTTGCTGGATCGCCATTGGCGTGATTGGTTCCGGCATTGGCGTGCCGTCGGTCAGCCGCGCCAGATGCGCGTCGACGGCACCCAGTTGCCGATGGACTTCCGCCTTCAATTGCCGCTGCGGCTCCGCGGGTAGCAACAGCGTATTGATCAGCAGCGTCAGCGCGATCGGATAGTTCACGGCGACCCACACCCACAGCACGGCGCGGATCAGCAATTCTGCTTCGCCAGTGCGGTCAACGAAGGTCTGCACGTAGATCACCACGATCGCGACGATGAAGAAAACGATGCCGATCTTCAGCACGCGCATGAGGTACACGCTGGCGAAGAACAGCAGGCTGGCGACCACGATGCGCAGCAAGGGTAAGTCAAAGGTCAGCTTGAGCAGCAGTATCGAAACGCCGATGGCGAGTGTGGATCCTACGATGAACATCACGCCCACCAGCCGGGTGACCACCACGTTCGCTTGCGTGACGTAGAACACGACGAGCAGCGAGAGCGCGAGGGAGGGCACCTGGAGCGCCATCGAGACGACGATGACAATGGCGCTGGTCAGCATGCAGCGCAGCAAGATGTTGACGCGTCCCGGATACGGCGCGAGCTGGGCGCGCAGGAACGCCGCCGCCTGCAGCAGACTGTCCGGTACGAGCGTGCCCGGGCTCATGGCGGTGCCTCAACGACGCCCGTCGGGGTTGCCAGCCTCGGGGTGCAGGATGGCCACCGCCGAAGTGCCGACCCGGAACAGATCCGGATTGGGATTGTCGACGCGGATCTTGACCGGGAAGCGCTGGGCCACGTGCACCCAGTTGAGGCTGCGCTGGATGCGCGGCAGCCCGCCGGGCAGGGCCAGGCCGCCTTCGTCCGGCGCCACGCCATAGCTGATCGAATCGACCGTGCCGCGAAAATGCTGGCTGGTGTCGCTCATCAGGTAGACGGTGGCCGGCGTGCCGGCCCGCATGCCTTTCAGCTCCGTTTCCCGGAAGTTCGCCACCACGTACCAGTGGCGCGTATCGATCAGCGTGAACACCGGCTTGAGCGCGGAGGCGAACTGGCCGGTCGATGTCTTCAGCGCCGCCACCCGGCCGTCGAACGGTGCCCGCACGGTGGCAAATTCCAGATGCAGTTCGGCCAGCGAGATTTCCGCCAGGACCACCGCGCGTTGCGCAACCAGCGCGTCCACTCCGCTGACCGCCGCCGCCGCCTGCTGCGCCTGCAATTGCACCGCATTGAGCTCGGCCTGGGTGGCACGCTGCGCGGTGCGGGCACGGTCGACGTCTTCCGCCGACACATAGCCTTGCGGCAAAAGCGGCTCGGTGCGGCGCAGGGTATCGGTTGCCTGGGTGGCGGCTGCCCGGGCGCGTTCGACCGCCGCCCGTACGGATTGCGCGTTGTACTGCTGCGCATTGACCGTGCGCTGCGTCAGCATGATCTGCTGGTCAAGCGCGGCCAGCGAAGCCTTGGCCCGGGTCAGCGCATCCTGGTAGGGGCGTGGATCGATCTGGAGCAGCAGGTCGCCTTGTTTCACCGCCTGGTTGTCGCGCACGGCGAGCTGGACGATGCGCCCGTTGACTTCCGGCACCACGTCGATCGCGTCGGCGTAGACATAGGCATCGTCGGTGCGCGGCGAACGGTCCAGCATCCAGATCACCAGGGCCAGCAGCGCCAGCGTGATCAGGACCAGCACGATGGCCGGCCACGCCTTCCTTTTTTTGTTTTCCGTTGTCGTCATGTTCATCCGCCCAGGCGGGTCAAGGTTGGAACAGGATCAGCCAGGCAACAAGGGAAAACAGGGTGACGAGTGTTGGATAGGCCAGGGCCGGAGGGCCGAGCCAGTATCCGGACCGGCTGCGCTCCAGCAGCAGGTAACAGGCGATGGCAAGCGCAACGCCAGCGATGATGCAGAACATCCAGTCGGGAAAATACGCGCCGAGCACGCTGAGGGAGGGCGATCTTGCACATCCCCCAAGCGCGGGGGCGACAACGGCAGCAACACCGATCACTCTCATGGAGACTCCCATTATTCAGCGCTGCGTGTGGCTCGTCGCACGTTGTGTAGATCGCCTTTATGCACTGGCCCCGGCTGCTCATTCTGCACGATCTGCATAGCCAAGGGAAGAATTTGCTCCGGGCCTGGCCCTGTCTGCGCCGCCGGCCGGCAAATTTGGCAAGCGGTCTTCGATGGTCTACATTGCATGCATTTCCATGCGCTGGTTCCCATTCCTGGTGCGGTCGCGTTCATGCCAAAGGCTCGGTCCGTGCGCTGAAGCTGCGTACCATGGGAGCGTATCATAAAGTTGCGAATAAGTGACTTGGCGAGCCTGTATCGATCGGGCGGGGCGCGACGCCAGGGGAAGATCGAGCAGGGCGGCGCGCCGGCCACCACATGAGTCCAAAGCCCTGGGAGGGTTTCATGAGCACGGTCTCCATACTCCTCTCGGCTTTTATCCTTTCCGTGGTCGGCCTGCTCGTGTTTATCCTCAGCGTACGGTACGGCTTGCTTGACGGTTCCGCGAGCGCGGCAGCGGTGATTTTCGCGCCCGGGGAAATCGGCAGGGCGGAGGAGCCCTCGGTCACCGGCCAGCAGCGCACGGCATTGCAGGAGGTCGCAACCCGCACCGAGTTGCCGGCGCCGTCTCCCACGCTGGCCGCGGAACTGGCGGCCAGGGCGGAAGCGGACCGCTCGTCTTCCATGGTGGTCTTCGTTTTCCTGTGTTGCGCCATGGTCTGGCTGCTGGTGGCGTCGCTGGCCGGGCTGACAGCTTCGCTCAAGCTGCACCTGCCGGATGCGCTCGCCTCGCAGGCGTGGCTGTCCTTCGGGCGCATCCGCACCGTCCACCTGAATGCCGTGGCCTATGGCTGGGCGCCGATGGCCGGGCTGGGCATTGCGCTCTTTGTCTTGCCGCGCGTGCTGAGGACCCGCCTGGTTGGCGCCAACTACGCGCTGCTGGGCGCCATGATGTGGAACGCCGGCGTGGTTGCCGGCCTGGGCAGCATTGCCGTCGGTCTGTCCGACGGCCTCGAATGGCTGGAGATCCCCTGGCAGATCGGCATCGTGTTCGCCGTGGGCGGCGCCTTGATCGGCATGCCGCTGGTACTCACGTTGTTGGCCAGCCGCGTCAGCCATTTGTATGTCTCGGTCTGGTACATGGGATGCGCGCTGTTCTGGTTCCCGGTCCTGTACCTGGTGGCCAAGGTGCCCTACGTGCATTTCGGCGTCGAGCAGGCAACCATGAACTGGTGGTTCGGGCACAGCGTGCTGGGCTTGTTCTATACACCGCTTGCCCTGGCATCGATCTATTATTTCCTGCCCAAGATCATTGGCCGGCCGATCCAGTCGTACGGCCTGTCGCTGCTCGGTTTCTGGACGCTGGCATTCTTCTATGGGCAGGTCGGCGGCCACCATCTGGTGGGGGGGCCGGTTCCCGGTTGGATGGTCACGCTGTCCATCGTGCAGAGCATGATGATGCTGATCCCGGTCGTGGCGTTCTCGGTGAACCTGCACCAGACCATGCGCGGCCACTTCAAGGCGCTGCTGTATTCGCCCACGCTGCGCTTCGTGACCCTCGGCGGCATGATGTACACGCTGAGTTCGTTCCAGGGCTCCTTCGAAGCCCTGCGCAGCATCAACGTCATCACGCATTTCACGCACTACACGGTCGCCCATGCCCACCTGGGGCTCTACGCGTTCGTGAGCTTCGTATTCTTTGGCTCGATCTATTTCATCGTGCCGCGTGTCACGCAGCGAGAGTGGCCATACCCGAGCCTGATCGCGGCGCATTTCTGGTGCGCCGCAGTTGGTATCGCGATCTACTTCATCGCCCTGACCATCGCAGGCACCCTGCAGGGGCTGGCCATGCTGGATGCCTCGCGGCCGTTCATGGATTCGGTCACGCTGACGGTGCCTTACCTGCAGGCCCGCTCGCTGGGGGGTGGCCTGATGGTGCTGGGGCACCTCTGTTTTATCGCCAACTTCGTCTGTGTCATCCTGGGGTTGGGGCCGAACCGCGACAAGCCCGCCATGTTCCCGCTTGCCGACCTGAACAAGACAGGAGCCAGTTCATGAGGAACGTCACCCGGCTGATCGGTGCCGGCATGGTCATGCTGGCGGTGGCCACCAGCGCGCTGGTGGTGGTGCCGTACCTGCAACTGCAGTACGTCAAGCCTGCTCCCGGCCTGAAACCTTATACGTCGGCGGAACTTCGGGGCCGGCAGGTCTATATCAGCAATGGCTGCATCTACTGCCATTCGCAGCAGCCGCGGGATCCGTCGTTCGCGCCCGACGTGAAGCGCGGGTGGGGCAGGGCATCGGTGGCGGCGGACTATTACTACGATCACCCGCACTTGCTTGGCACGATGCGCACCGGGCCCGACCTGTTCAATATCGGCGCGCGCCAGCCCAGCGCGGACTGGCATCTCGGGCACCTCTACCAGCCGCGCGCCTACGTTGCGCAGAGCATCATGCCGAGCTATCCCTACCTGTTCGATGTCAAGGCAGCTGCCGATCCGGGCGAACACGTGGTGACGCTGCCGGCGGGGGCCGCACCGGTTGGCAAGGTGGTGGTGGCAACGCCCGAGGCGCTCGACCTGGTTGCCTACCTGAAGGCGCTCGACCACACGTATGCTGCCTTGCCCGCGCCGGAAGATGCGCCCGCCAAGGCAGACAAATAGCCGTTTCACGCGCCGCTTGACGGAACCCGATGCCATGCCAGACAACCAGCCACCCTCCCAGCCCTCGCCGCAGGAGCAGCGGGAGTACGCCGACCCCGGCGAAGGGCAGACGCCGATTCCACGCAGCATCGTGGTGCTGGTGGCGGCGCTGATCCTGTGGGGCATCTACTACATCTCCAGGGCACCGATCAATATCCCCTCCGAGCTCGGCGACGGCCGCACCGTCGGCGCGCTGCAAGGCCAGAAGGCGGCCAGCGGCGGCGCGGCGGACGGCGCGGCAGTGTTTGCTTCGCGCTGCGCCGCCTGCCATCAGGCTACCGGCCAGGGCCTGCCCGGGGTGTTCCCGCCGCTGGCCGCTTCCGAGTGGGTGCAGGGCAAGGCCGAGACCGCGGTGGCGATCGTGCTGCATGGCATCACCGGGCAACTGACGGTCAAGGGCAGCGCGTTCAACGGCGCCATGCCGCCCTTCGGCACGCAGCTCAGCGACGCGGAAATCGCCGCCGTGCTGAGCTACGCAAGAAGCCAATGGGGCAACGCCGCGCCCCCTGTGACGGCGGACCTGGTCGCCCAGGTTCGCACCGCCACCAAGGACAGGGCGGCCCCCTTCGATGGCGACAAGGAACTCGCTCCGCTGAAGTAGCGACAGGGAATGTAGTCAAGGCAGCGATGGCCACGGACTCTCGAACTTCGCGCCGCCCGCCCAGCCTGTGGGCCGCGGGCCTGGGTTGCCTGGCGTTGTGCCTTGGCTTCGCGGCGGCGCTCGCCTGGCTCACGTGGGGCATGCGGGTGTGGACGCTGGATGACCGGCGCAGCGCCATGGCCATGGCGGGAAAACTGGTGGCGCCGCCGCTGGCGATGCGCGACGCGCGTGGCGACCGGTTCACGCCCTGGACGCCGGCATCCCGCTCCGGCCAGGTCTACCTGGTGGATTTCGTCTATACCCGCTGTGCCACCGTGTGCGCCGCGCTTGGGCCGGCATTCTTCCGGCTCCAGCAGGATATTCAGGCGCAGGGGCTGGCGGACCGGGTCGGGCTCTTGTCCATCTCCATCGACCCCGCCCATGATGAGACGCGACGCCTGGCTGCCTATGGCGCGCAGCAACACGCCGACCCCGGCATCTGGCGGATCAGCGCGCCCGTGGCGCCTGCCGCGCAAGCGGCCCTGTTGCGCTCGCTCGATGTGGTGGTGATACCGGACGGACTGGGCGGATATATCCACAACGCCGAAATCCATCTGATTGACGGGCGCGGCGTGGTGCTCGGCCTGTACGACTACCAGTCGTTCGACCAGGCGCTGGTCGCGGCGCGGCAGGCGGCGCGATGAAGCCGGCTGCCGGTGTCGCGGCCCTGCCCGCGCCGCGCCCGCGACGCGAGTGGGCGTTGTGGTGCCTGCTCTGCCTGCCCGGTGTTCTGTTGCTGGCGCCGGTCCGCCAGGCCATCGAAGCCAGCATGGCACTGCAGATGCTGGCGGAGTTTCCCGTTCTCCTGGCATTGGGCTTCGTCGCTTCCGTTCTGGCAGCTCGCCGGCATGACGGCAGTCGCGCAGTCGAAGCCCTGATGCGCATGGGCCTGGCGCCGTTGCTCTGCTTCTCGCTCTGCCTGATGTTCTGGATGGTGCCGCTGGCGCTGGACCTGGCGCGGCTCGATGCAGGCGTCAACGCAGCCAAGTATATATCGCTGCTTTTCGCCGGAACCGCGCTACAGCACGGGCTGAGGCGGGCGCCAGCGGCAGTGCTGGTGTTTTTCTCCGGCAATCTTGTATGGACGCTGGCCACGGTGGGCATGCTGTTCCATGACACCCAGAGCCGACTCTGTGCCAACTACCTGCTGGCGGATCAATGGCTCGTGGGGAATGGGCTCATTGCCTATGCCGTCGCGGTTGCCGTCGGGCTGGTTTTGCACCTGCGGCGACTGCCCGGCTTTGGCTTTTCTCCGCGGGCCGGCTCACACGAGGGGGAGGAGCAATAAGCCGCCGGCGCGCGGAGGTGGTTTTTAAGGCCCTGACGACGCCTTGTCGGGGAGGGCGGCTACGCCGCCGGGAACGTGGCGAGCGCCTTGGTAGTCAGCACGTCCTTCAGGATGCTGATCTAGCGCAAAGCGAAGCACGCCGGCTGCCCTAACCTTTAACTGCAGGGTTGTATCAGTGCGTTGCGACTTACCGAGTGCCTGTGGCCACAGTCCCCCAAGGAGGGTAAAAATGAAACGTCGTACTTTTTGTTCCCTGGCCGCCGTTGCGCTAGCCGCCTCCGTTACGGCGTGTTCTACCACGTCAGGCTCTGCCACGGACACTGCGAGCAAGCGGCGGGAGATCGACGCCAGCGTCGATGGGGCGCTGAACAAGCTCTTTGCCACGGCTGACGGATCCAGGGAACTTGCCACCAAGGCGGAGGGCATCCTGGTATTTCCGAGCGTGATTGCCGCGGGCTTTATCGTCGGCGCCGAGTATGGCGAGGGCGCGTTGCGCGTGGCAGGGGGGTCGGTGGGCTACTACAGGACCACGACCGCGTCATTCGGCTGGCTGGCGGGGGCGCAGTCCAAGGCGCTCATCCTGATGTTCATGACCCCGGACTCGCTGGCGTCGTTCCGTGCCAGCAACGGCTGGACAGCGGGTGTCGATGGGTCCGTGGCGCTGGCGACGATCGGCGCCAACGGCAAAATCGATACCAATACCGCCCGCGCGCCGATCATCGGCTTCGTTGTGACCAACGCTGGCCTGATGGCGAACCTGTCGCTCTCAGGGACGAAGATCGGGAAGCTGGACATTTAGCCCGCGATGCGCAAGGCGGCCGGCCCTGGTTCCCGGTCAGGAGCCAGGGTGGGCAGCCACGCCCGAGCCGTCGCGCGGGAATACAGGGCTAAGGCTTGCCGAGGAACAGGTAGTAGGCATAGTGGCCACCAGCGGCGCGGCCATAGGCAAGGTAGAGTGGCCCGATGGGCGAATCGATGGCGACGAACAGCGAGCCGGACTTGAGCACGCCGGTAGGACTTCCCTGCACCAGCGGCGCGCCCATGCGGCCGGCCTCCAGCGAAAAGCCGCCATACACGCCTTCCAGCAGCGATTGCCTGGCCAGCTTGTTGTAATAGACCGCCCGGAGATACTGGAGGTTGCCACCCAGCAACTCCCCGGTGCTGTATCCCGATTGCTTCAGGAAACCGCCCCACTGGAACAAGTCGTAGCGTGGCAGCGGGTTGCCGCCGATATTGCTGCCGGCCTTGAATCCGAAATTCAAGGTGTGCCGGCCTGAGGACCAGGCGTAGGTGCCGTCGGCATCCGCCTTGACATAGGATTGGTCGGCGCCGAGTCCCGGCTCGGAGGCGTAGACGTGCATGCTGCCGGCATAGCCGGTACGCGGGAAGCTCGCGCTGTCGAGTTGGTCCACCAGCAGCCGGCCGGTGATGGCGCCGCGCTTGTTATTCTCCTGGCCGGGCGACAGCGCAGCCGGACCGGTGCTTAGCGTGACGTGTTCGCTGCCGGTAAGCACGCCGATCCTGGCTTCGCCATATTTCGTGAACTGGCTGCCTACATCCAGCGCCAGGTCGAAACGGCGCAGGTCGTAGGTGGCGATGCGGTCCGTGTCCCGGAACACGTTAACCGAGCGGCGTTCCAGTTCCACACGGGGCGCGATGAAGAAGGTATGGCGCGTGTCCAGGGGCTGGTAGAACTCGCTGGTCAGGTTGGTTGTCTGTCCGAGCTGGGCATCGGTGCGCCATTCGGCGCCGAGTGAATTGATCCAGGTGCGCCGATGGCTGGCCAGCAGGTTGAAGAACGCGTCGCCACGAAAGTCGGTGCTCAGCCCGAGACCGAAGCGCAGGTAGTTGGGGCCATAGGACTTCTCGACGGCATCGACCGACAGGATCCGTTGGCCTGGTTCATCGAGCACGCGATAGTTGACGTGCTCGAAGTCGCCGGTGCCGAACAGCCGGCTCATATCCTTATCCAGCTGCTCCGGCTGGATCGGTTCGCCAGACTTGGTTTCCATGGTGCCGGCGGCGAAATCGGGGTTGACGCGCTGCAGCGGTGCAAAGCGGATCTCGTCGACTGGGCGACGGTCTTGCGGCGCGGCGGCCTGCTGGCGCTGGCGCAGTGCGGCATACTCCTGCTGTGGCAAGGCCAGCGGGGCCAACTGGTCGGCAACCTTGCGTGCCGCGGCCTCGCCGATCGGGATCGTCTTTTCCAGGTTATCGAAGTCGCCTGCCGAGAAATCCCCGAGTTCCGGCAGGATCAGGATGTCCTCGGGCCGGAGTTGTGCCAGCGAAGCACGTACGTTTTGCTCGGTCAGGATATTCAGCATCTGGCCGGTCACGCTGATCACCGATCCCAGTTCATCGCGCCGCATCAGCGGCGTGCCGAGGTTCACCGCAATGACAATATCCGCGCCCATGGCGCGCGCCACGTCCACGGGGAGGTTGTTGGTCAGTCCGCCGTCGACCAGCAGCTTCCCTTCGTAGTCGACGGGGGCCATCACGCCCGGCACGGACATGCTGGCGCGCATGACCATAGCCAGCTCGCCCCGGGTGAACACCACGGGCGTGCCTGTCACGAGGTCGGTGGCCACTGCGCGGTACGGAATCGGCAGGGCATTGAAATCGCGATAGCCCGGCGCGCGCGCCAGCCCGCGCAGTACCTTCTCGAGCTGCACGCCCGTGACGGCGCCTTTGGGCAATTCCAGTTGGCCGCCCTTGACGCCGATTTCCGGCGTAAACAGATTGCTGCGATCTTCCAGCTTGCGCCTGATGCTCAGATCCTGCCGCGGCGGCCGTTCCTTGAATAGTGCGCTGGTGGACAAGCCAGCGACGATTTTCTCCATTTCGCCTGGCGTGACGCCGGTCGCATAGGCGGCACCGACCAGCGATCCCATGCTCGTACCCGTTATGCAGTCCACCGGCACGCGCAGCGATTCCAGTACCTTCAGGATGCCGATATGGGCGGCGCCGCGTGCGCCACCGCCGGACAGTACCAGGCAGATCCGCGGTCTGCCCATGGGCCGCGGGGGGGCGCTGGCGAGGGGGGCGCCGGTGGCAGCAGCGGGCTGTGCAGCCGGCAACCCTGGCTCTGGAAGCGCTGGAAGCGCCGGCATCGCCAAAAAGGCGGCAAAGGCGGCCAGCAAGGCGCGCGCAAGACGCCGAGGGCGCGCGTACCCCGGCGGGCACAAGGCAGCACCACCCGAGCCGATCCAAATTTGAAGCTGTCGCCTTCCTGGTTTGGCTGCGGCTTTCATGGGCAGTTTTCAAGGCGAACGTTCTGTATAGCTTAGATGGACGAACACCGCTGCGGTAGGTATTGCACTGGTTACTTGTTGCAGGTCAATTTTGCCTCGCGGATCTGCACTACCTTGAAACAAGGAAGAAACGCCGTGCCGGCCGGTGCATCGCAGCATCATCAAGGTAGGGCGCCATCGGCGGCACTGTCCGTACCAGCCATCACCCGCAAATGCTCGATGCTCGGTATTGAGAATGAGAACGGATTCTATTGCGCGGCGCATGTGTAGGACCAAAGTCCGATTGCCAACGCACAAGCCGGCGGCCACATTTGATGTACATGCCCACCCGGGGTTGTCGGCGGTATCAGGAGAAGAATCATGGCAAAGACGAATCAGCATGACGCTGATGCCCAGCCACGGGAGGATGGAAAGCTCAGCAATAAGGAATACCTGAAGGCGCTTGCCCGCCTGCATGTGGAACTCGTGAAACTGCAGGAATGGATTCTTGCGACCGGCTGCAAGCTCTGCATCATCTTTGAAGGACGCGATGGCGCAGGCAAAGGCGGCGCGATCAAGGCCATTACCGAACGCGTGAGTCCGCGCGTGTTCCGCGTGGTTGCTTTGCCGGCACCCACTGAGCGCGAAAAGAGCCAGATGTATGTCCAGCGTTACCTTCCGCATTTGCCAGCCGCCGGCGAGGTGGTGATTTTCGACCGCAGCTGGTACAACCGCGCCGGCGTGGAGCGGGTCATGGGCTTCTGCACCGAGGAACAGGCCGAGTCATTCCTGAAGGCCGTGCCCCTTGTGGAACAGGCCATCGTGAGCTCGGGCATAATCCTGGTCAAGTATTGGCTGGAGGTCAGTGAGCAAGAGCAGACCCGCCGCCTTGAGGCGCGCATAAACGATGGGCGGAAGACCTGGAAGCTGTCGGGCATGGACCTGAAGTCCTACAGCCGGTGGTATGACTACTCGCGCGCGCGCGACGACATGTTCCTTGCAACGGATACGGACTGCGCGCCGTGGTATGTGGCCAACTCGAACTGCAAACGGCGCGCCCGTCTCAATATCATCAGCGACATATTGGCCAAGGTTCCCTACGAAGCCGTGCCGCGCAAGAAGGTAAAGCTGCCAGAACGGCAGAAGCCTGGTGGCTATCGGGAACCGGACTATCCCTACAAATTCGTTCCGGAGCAGTTCTGAGGGCCACGGGTTTCAATCCACAACCTCAGTCAGTTTCGCCTACGCGCACGCGCGGACCGCCGTGGCAACGCGGTCCCCTGGGCCAACTACAAACCAGGTCACCATGCAAGACAATCCTCTCTCTGAAATATCGCTGCCAGCCCGGGTGGCGCTGCGCGATGGGCGGCAGGTAGTGCTGCGCAAGATCCGGGAGGGGGACAAGGCCGGCTTGCTGGCGGCCTTTCACCGGCTTTCCGCGGATTCGCGTTACACGCGTTTCATGGCCTCCTTGCGGGAGTTGCCGGAAGCGATGCTTGAGTCGGCAACGCATCCGGCGCCGGAGCTGGAGTGCGCGCTGGTCGCCATCTACGGCGATGCGCAAAGCATTGTCGGCGGCGCGCGCTACGCCGCCGCGCCGGGCAGCGATGTCTGCGAGTTTGCCGTGACGATCGACGACGAATGGCACGGTCTCGGGCTGGCGCGGTGTCTCATGCAAGTACTGATCGCTACCGCCCGCGCACGTGGATATCGCACCATGGAAGGCTACGTGCTGGCTTCGAACACCGGGATGCGCGGCCTTGCCCGCCGGCTCGGGTTTGTCGACACGGCCTGCCACGAAGATGCCACGTTGCGCGTGGTCAGTCTCGGCTTGACGGGGGCGGCGGGAGCGCCGGCACCAGGGTAAGGGCGGATGAGAGTCCGTCTCTCTGACTCAGGCCGATTGGCGCCGAAGCTTCATCCCTTCTCGACCCTCATGGCGTCTGGCAACTGTTGCCCAATCTCGGTCAACCTCAGATCTCCAGCCCGTGGTGAAGCGTCCTCCTCCACGTTCGCTATCCCATGACCTGCGTTTCAGTTCCCGCCGGGCCGCCCGTTTCCGCGCCTCGCTGAAATTCGTCGATCGCATCGGCCACCGAGACGCGGCGTCCGAAATAGCCGAGGCGATCCTCCAGTCCCTCGGCGCGAAGCATATCCCGCACCTTCGCATGCGCCGCCACGAGCCGCAGATCTATCCCTTCTGTCTTCAATGCCGTGTGCAATGCCGCCAGCATGCGTGCGCTGGCGAGGTCGACGGCGGGCGAGGTGGACAGATCCCAAATCACCAGCCTGACCGGCGCGGCGGCCGAGCGGATTCTCTGCCAGACGGCACCACGCACATGCTCGACGTTGAAGTAAAGCAGCGAAGCCTCGGCGCGGAACACCAGCACATCAGGAATGGCTTCGTTGTCCGGATTACGCTCCATATCGGAGTAAATGCGCGTGCCGGGGATGCGGCCGAGGATGGCCACATGCGGATGCGCCGCGCGCCGTATGATCAGCAGCATCGAAACGAGTACTGCCACGAGCACGCCGTTCAGGATGCCCAGCAAAAGCACGGCGGCAAACGCAACCATCGATACAATGAATTCAAGGCGGCTTACCCGCCACACGTGGCGCAGTTCGCCGATGTCGATCAAGCCCTTGACGGCAACCAGCACGATGGCCGCGAGTACCACGTTAGGCAGGTTGGCTAGCAAGCCGGTCAGGAACATCAGGCACAGACCGATCGTGGCCGAGGCGAAAACCAGCGCGAGTGGCGTCTTGGCGCCGGCCTTGTCGTTCACCGATGACTGGGACAGACCGCCGGCAACAGGGTAGGCCTGGAAGAAGCCCGCGGCCAGATTCGCCGCGCCCAGGCCGAGCAGTTCCTGGCGCGGATCGATCTCGTAGCCGTGCGCCTGCGCCAGTGCCCGCGCCGCGGAAACGCTTTCCACGTAAGACAGCAACACGCACGCGAATGCCAGCGGAACCACCCCGTCCACATCGCGTGCCCGCAGCCCGGGCAGGCGGAACTCCGGCAAACCTTGCGGCAACGCACCGACGACCTTGAAGCCGAACTGACTCAGCGACGTTACCGACAGCACGATGATGGAAATCACCACCACGAACAGCGCGACCGGGCGGCCAGGCAGGAATTTCTCCCCCAGCAGCAACAAGGCTAGTGCGACAAGACCGAAAGCGAACACGACCAGGTTGGTATTGGGGATCTGACCGGCGAGAATGACGACGCGCTCGAAGAAAGCCTCGCCGCCACCCTTAACCCCGAACAGCTTGGGCAATTGCGTCAAGGCGATGGTCAGGGCCGCGCCGGCTTTGAAGCCGAGCAGTATCGTTTCGCTGATGAAATTGACCAGGGAGCTCAGTCGCAGCAGCCATGCCAGCAAACACATGCCGGCCATGAGCACCGCCGTCAGCGCCGCGATGGCGGCCCAGCGGCCCGGATCGCCATTGGCCATGGCCGCCACGGTGACCCCGACGAGCATCGAGATCGCAGAGGTGGGTCCGATCGCAAGCTGGCGAGAGGAGCCGAACAGCGCGTAGAAGAGGCCGCCAACCAGATAGCAGTAAATGCCATATTGCGGAGGCAGGCCGGCGAGCGATGCGTAGGCGAGCGAAACCGGAATGCCGTACGCGGCGAGCGTGACGCCGGCAATCGCGTCGCGCGCCAGCCATTGCGGCCGGTAGGTAGTCAGCCACTGCGCGGGAGGAAATACTGCGCGCCACCCACCCATGGAAGTCCCGGCGGTGGCTTCGTCGGCGGTGCCGGGATCTTCGGTCATGGCATCACATCCTCTTGGGGCGCGGATTCTTCCAAGATATTCGGCACAGGGTGCTTGTGCTTGATTTGGCGCAAAGTCCAGACGGATCGGCCGGTTCACTTCACGCTAAAACTGTGGCGCTCATTTCTTGAGCCTCTGCGCTGCCGGACGCCTTTGGGACCGAAAAGCATCACGATTTCCTTGTGGAAGCATGCGCCAAGGCCAGGCGAGGGGAGCTGCCCGCTGATGAGCCGGGATACATACTGGGCGAACTCGCCGCCGTTGCCCTGTTCGCTCGGAATGAACCCCGCATGGTGGCGTCTCGGGATGAGGCGGAGATTGCTCTCAAGACCATGCCAGGCAAAGTGCTCAAGGTCCGCGTCGATTGGCGGCGCACTTGCGGCCGGACGTCGTCCCGGAAAAGTGCGTCTGGCACATCCCGCCGCCGCACGGCGCCAGGGTGCTGCCATAGGCGCCTGGCCGCCAGCGATGGGCTCTCAACAATAGCCCGGGCGCCGCATGGAAACCGCTTCTGGTCACCGGGGCGATGAGCAAGCCCGGCAATGAGCGGTGCGTGACGTCATTTCGGCAACTAGCACGCATCCTTGACGCAAGTCAAAGTGCTGCCGGGCCGCACGTATAAAACATAGGGATATCAAGTCGGCGAAACGCGACGCCCCGATACGCCGGCGTTGCCGAATCGCACGTGCATGGCTCAGTGGGCATAGCCCGCGACTATTGAGGCCAATCCTATACGCGAAGGTACCTTCCATATCCGCCGGCGAATGCCGCTCGCGGACGGTTTAACAACTGGCTGTCGAGGTCATCACCATGGATGCTGGAAAGCAACTAGTACATGCGCACGAGATCGGTATCAAGACCGGTCTGGTACTTCAGAAACGC
The DNA here is from genome assembly GCA_000955785.1 of Burkholderiaceae bacterium 16. Taxonomy (GTDB): domain Bacteria; phylum Pseudomonadota; class Gammaproteobacteria; order Burkholderiales; family Burkholderiaceae; genus Cupriavidus. Next base: position 18,517 of record JYOD01000053.1, on the reverse strand, counting down.
GTCAGGAATGCACAGGAAGCCTTTGGTCGCCGGGTGCAGGAGGCCTGCGGCGATGGCAATGGCATTGGCAAAGGCGAGGGCCTTGCCGATGCCGCCAGGCTGATGACAGGTGCCGATCCCTTGAGTTGTTATGCTTACGCCGTGGATGCGGGGCAACGTGCCATCCTCTTCTGGGACACGCTCCGGCAGCGTGGCAATCACTTTGTCGAGAACGCGGTACAGGGCCTGAAGCCGGTACTGCACTTCGACTACGAGTTTGTCCTCGACGGCCGCCAGTTCGAGCGGCCCGTGAACTACGCGCTGCTGCGAATCACACCGCCCGAAGGCGTGCATATCGACAACAGCCGCCGTCCCTACCTGATCATCGACCCCCGCGCGGGCCATGGTCCCGGTATCGGGGGATTCAAGGACGATTCGCAGGTGGGCGTCGCATTGCGTGCAGGCCATCCTGTCTACTTCGTTATTTTCTTCCGCGATCCCGAACCGGGCCAGACCTTGCTCGATGTGTGCGAAGCCGAGCAGATATTCGTGAAGAAGGTCCGTGCGCTGCATGCGGACAGCCCCAAGCCGGCCATCATCGGCAATTGCCAGGGCGGCTGGGCGGCCATGATGCTGGCGGCCTCTGACCCGGACGACACCGGACCCATCGTGATCAACGGTGCGCCGATGTCGTACTGGAGCGGCGCCTGGAGCGAGGATGAGGGAGATAACCCGATGCGCTACGCAGGCGGCCTGCTCGGCGGTACCTGGCTGTCCTCGTTCACCGCGGATCTCGGCAACGGCAAGTTCGATGGCGCCCACCTGGTGCAGAACTTCGAGAACCTGAATCCCGCCAACAGCCTGTGGGACAAATACTTCAATCTGTACAACAAGGCCGACACGGAGCCGCCGCGTTTCCTGGAGTTCGAGCGCTGGTGGGGTGGCTATTACCTGATGAACCGGGAGGAGATCGAGTGGATCACCCGCAATCTGTTTGTCGGCAACAAGCTATGGTCCGGCGATGTGAAGGGCGCGGGCGGCAAGGGCTTCGACCTGCGTGATATCAAATCGCCCATCGTGCTGTTCGCCTCCATGGGCGACAACATCACACCGCCGCAGCAGGCATTCAACTGGGTAGTGGACGTGTACGAGAGCACCGAGGAGATCAAGGCGCGAGGCCAGGTCATCGTCGGGATGCTTCACCAGAACATCGGTCACCTGGGCATCTTCGTCTCGGGGAAGGTGGCACAGAAGGAGCACGCGCAGATCGTGTCCGTGCTGAAGAGCATCGAACTGCTGCCTCCCGGGCTCTATGGCATGGCCATTACGGAGCGTGCGGAAAAGAGCGCAAGCGGCGAGGTCGAGTACGACGTGGAGTTCCGGGAGCATCGCCTCGAGGATATCGTGGCGCGCTTCAATCGCTTCCAGCGAGTCGACGAGAAGCCGTTCGAGGCCGTGGCCGCGCTGTCGGATTTCAATCAGCGCGCCTATGAGCTATTCGCGCAACCCTTCGTGCAGGCGATATCCAACGATCTCTCGGCACGCATGCTGCGCGAGTTCCACCCACTGCGGGTGCAGAACTGGGCACTGTCGGATATGAACCCCTGGCTCGCATGGCTGGGCCCCGCCGCCGAAGCCGTCAGGGAGAACCGTCAGGCCATGGAGCCAGACCATCCGCTGCGGCAGCGGGAACAAGCCGGGGCCGAACTCGTCAGCGCGGCGCTGGACGGATACCGTGCCGTGCGCGACGCCATGACGGAGGCATCGTTCTTCGGCATCTACGCCAATATGTTCTCCCTGTACTTCGGCAGCAAAGAGCCGGCGCATGACGGCCGGCCGGTGGCGGTCGAGCCGGCGGAGCTGCCGCAGGTCAGGGAGGCCCTGGCTTCGGTGGCGCGTGGGGGCTATGTGGAAGCGCTCGGCAGGATCGGATTCCTGTTGATGCGCCATGGGGAGCCGCTGCCGCTCTCGCGGCTGGAGATGCGCAAGGAGATGGTAGCTGACTACGGTGAATTCCTGCCCGAAGTGCCTATGCACGAGTGGCGCTCGATTCGCGGTCAGCAGGAAATCATCGTTTTGCATGCGCCGGAGCAGGCCCTGGAGACGCTGCCGGTCCTGCTCCAGGATCCCGCCGACCGCGAACGGCTGCTGACGCTGCTGGACAAGCTGTCGACGGATGAGCGCGTGCTTGGCAGCAAGCCCACGGCAGAACAGGTGGCCATGCTCGCGCGCATCCGGAGAGCCGCGGCGGGAAAGCCGGAGCGCGTGCGCCGACCGGCTACGCTCGCGCGGGCCTGAGCGCGCAGGGAATGCTGCCGGCGGCGGCTTAATCGAGCAGGAGGAGTGCAAGTGAACACGAAGCACGAGAAGTACCAGCGATTGATTGAGTTCTGCAAGTCCATCCCGCCAACGCCGACGGCGGTGGTGCATCCGTGCGACCGGAGTTCGCTGGAAGGGGCGGTGGAAGCTGCACAGATGGGGCTGATCGCCCCCATCCTGGTTGGTCCCAGGGCGCGCATCGAGGAAACGGCCAAGGCCGACGGTATCGACATCAGCCCGTATCCAATCGTCGATGCGCCCTTCAGCCATGCGGCTGCCGCCGCTGCCGTGCAACTGGTGCGCGAAGGCAAGGCAGAGGCGCTGATGAAAGGCAGTCTGCACACGGATGAGCTGATGGCGGCGGTGGTAAAGGGCGATACCGGCTTGCGCACCTCCCGGCGTGTCAGTCACTGCTTCGTGATGGACGTGCCGGACCATGAGGAGGCGCTGATTATCACGGACGCCGCCGTGAACATTGCTCCCACGCTCGCCGAGAAGGCGGACATCCTCCAGAACGCGATCGATCTGGCCCATGCGCTGCAGTTCAAGGAGGTAAGGGTGGCGATCCTGTCGGCGATGGAGACCGTCAATCCGAAGGTTCCGTCCACCATCGAAGCTGCAGCGCTGTGCAAGATGGTTGAACGTCACCAGATTACCGGCGCGATCGTTGACGGCCCTCTGGCGCTCGACAACGCCATCAACCTGGAGGCCGCCCGCATCAAGAAGATCGATTCGCCGGTTGCGGGCCGCGCCAACGTGCTGCTGGTGCCCGACCTGGAGGCCGGCAACATGCTCGCCAAGAGCCTGTCCTTTCTCGCCGGTGCCGATGCGGCCGGCATTGTGCTCGGCGCGCGGGTACCTATCATCCTCACCAGCAGGGCGGACTCCGTGTCGACCCGGCTGGCATCCTGCGCGGTCGCCGCGCTGGTGGCAAAGGCCCGCCGCGAGTCGGGCAAGGCACTGGGGTAATGCCATGGCCGACGTGATACTGGTACTCAATGCAGGCTCGTCGAGCATCAAGTTCAGCGCCTTCGGTGCCCACGGCGACGAACCGGAGCTGGTGCTGCGCGGCAGTCTCGATGGCATCTACACGTCGCCGGGCTTTCGTGCCACCAACGCGTCCGGCGCGGAGGTGGAGACGAAACACTGGGGCGATGGCACCGAACTGGGTCATGACGGGGCCATTGCCTTTCTTGCCGATTTCCTGCGCGGGCATGGTGAAGGCCACCATCTGGCCGCCGTGGGGCACCGCGTGGTGCACGGAGGCGTGCAGTTCACGCAGGCGGTGAAAGCCACGCCCGAGGTCGTCTCAGCGCTGGACGCCCTGAGCCCCCTGGCCCCTTTGCACCAGCCGCACAACCTCACGACTATCCGCATTCTCGCGCAGCGGCGCCCTGAACTGCCGCAAGTGGTTTGTTTCGACACGGCGTTTCACCGCGGCCAGCCAGAAGCGGCGCAGGCTTTCGCGCTTCCCGCCTCGATCACGCAGCGCGGCGTGCGGCGCTACGGCTTTCACGGGCTTTCCTACGAGTACATTGCCAGCGTCCTGCCGGCTGTCGACGCCACCGCCGCCGCGGGCCGCACGGTGGTCGCGCATCTGGGCAATGGCAGCAGCATGTGCGCACTCGTGGCCGGGCGGAGTGTCGCCAGCACCATGGGATTCACCGCGGTGGACGGCCTGCCCATGGGCACACGCTGCGGCAACCTGGATCCCGGTGTCATCCTGTACATGATGGATGAGCTCGGCATGGACGCGCGCGCCGTCGAAGACCTCATCTATCGCAAGTCCGGGCTGCTCGGCGTATCCGGCATCTCCAGCGACATGCGTACGCTGCTTGCCAGCCAGGATCCTCGCGCCCGCTTTGCCGTGGAACTCTATACCTACCGGATCGGGCGTGAGCTTGGCTCGCTGGCGGCAGCAGCACAAGGGCTGGATGCGCTGGTGTTTACCGCCGGCGTTGGCGAGCATGCCGCGCCGATACGCGAGCAGGTCTGCCGGCAGGCGGACTGGCTTGGCATTGTGCTTGATGCCGGAGCGAACGCCAGGGGCGAGCCGAGAATCAGCATGCCATCGAGCAAGGTGCCGGTGTGGGTTATCCCAACCAACGAGGAACTGATGATCGCAAGGCACACCAAGTCGGTGATCGGAACGGAGGCGCTATGAAGATCATTTCCCTCGAAGGTGCGGTCGCCTTGATCCCTGACGGCGCAACGGTCATGGTCGGCGGCTTCATGGGCGTCGGCACGCCGGAGCGGCTGATGAACGAACTCCTGCGCCAGGGCAAGCGGGACCTCACGGTGATCGCCAACGATACCGCGGTGCCAGGCAGGGGCATAGGCAAGCTGGTTGCGGCGGGCGTCTTGCGCAAGGCGATCGTCAGTCATATCGGCCTCAATCCCGAAACCCAGCGCCAGATGATCGCGGGAGCGCTGGACGTCGACCTGGTGCCGCAGGGGACCCTGATCGAACGCATCCGCGCCGCCGGTTGCGGGCTGGGCGGCGTCCTGACGCAGACCGGCGTCGGGACGCTGGTCGAGGCAGGCAAGCGCAAGCTGGAGGTGGAGGGCGTCGAGTATCTGCTGGAGACACCGCTGCGCGCCGACTTTGCGCTGGTGGAGGCATTCCTGTCGGATTACCAGGGCAATCTCGTGTATGCGCTGACCGCGCGCAATTTCAACCCAGTCATCGCCATGGCGGCCGCGACGGTCATCGTGGATGCCGCGCATATCGTGCCGGTCGGCATGATTTCGCCCGATCATGTGATCACGCCATCGGTCCTGGTCGATTACCTCATCGCGCATCAATGACACCGGCAGGAACAGGAACAGGAACAGGAAAAGCCATGGACGCACAAACCGTGATAGCCAGGCGTGTGGCGCAAGAACTGCGCGACGGCATGTTGGTCAACCTCGGCGTAGGCATCCCCACGCTGGTGGCCAACTATGTGCCGCAAGGCATGCACATCTTTTTCCAGTCCGAGAACGGCCTGATTGGCACCGGCCCAATCCCGGAGGCAGGCATGGCCGAAGGCTTCCTGACCGACGCGGCGGGCCAGCCGGTCACTGCGTTGCCCGGGGCCTGTACGTTTGACAGCGCCATGTCCTTTGGCCTGATCCGCGGGCATCACCTCGACATGACGGTGCTGGGGGCACTGGAGGTCGATGAGGCCGGGCACCTCGCGAACTGGACCATTCCCGGCAAGCTTGTGCCGGGAATGGGCGGTGCCATGGACCTGGTGGCTGGCGCCAGGCGCGTTGTTGTAGCCATGCAGCATTGCGCAAAGGGCAAGTCCAAGCTGGTCAGCCAATGCACTTTGCCGCTGACCGGGTTGCGGCCGGTGGACCTTGTTGTCACCGAACTGGCAGTGATTTCGTTCGCTACGGGCAAGGCGGTGTTGATGGAGACGGCACCCGGCGTGTCGGTCGAGCAGGTACTAGAGGCGACCCAGGCCAGGCTATTGGTGCCCGCGCGGGTGCCGGAGATGTCCCTCGATGGAGTAGCAACATGACAGCAGAAACACTGCGGCCGATCCTGGCGGGCAAGAAAGCGCTGGTTTGCGGGATCGCCAACGACCAGTCAATCGCCTATGGCTGCGCAAAGGCCTTTCGGGAGCTGGGTGCCGACCTCGCGATCACCTATGTGAACGAAAAGTCCAGGCAATACGTGGAGCCGGTGGCGAAGGAACTGGAAGCCCCGATCTTCATGCCGCTCGATGTGTCGCGCGAAGGGGAGCTTGAGAGCGTGTTCGCCGAGATCGAAAAGACGTGGGGCAAGCTGGATATCCTCGTGCATTCGATTGCCTGGGCGCCAAAGGACGATCTGCAAGGCGGCTTGCTGAATTGCTCCGCCGAGGGATTCGGCAAGGCCATGGACGTCTCCTGCCACTCCTTTATCCGCATGGCGCGGCTGGCCGCGCCTCTGATGCGGGACGGGGGCACGATGTTCACGATGAGTTATTACGGCGCAAACAGAGTGGTGCCGAACTATAACGTAATGGGTCCGGTGAAAGCCGCGCTGGAGGCCGTTTCGCGCTACCTGGCCTACGAGCTCGGCTCCAGGGGCATCCGTGTGCATGCGATATCGCCTGGTCCGCTCAAGACCCGCGCCGCATCCGGGCTGAAGGACTTCGACCTGATGCTCAGCGACGCAGCGAAGCGCGCGCCCCTTGGCGAGCTGGTCGACATCCTCGATGTCGGTTTTACCTGCGCGTTTCTCGCGACGCCGTTTGCGCGGCGACTGTCGGGAGAAACGCTGTATGTGGATGGCGGCGTCAACATCATGGCGTAGCGCGCCGCGGCAGCAACCGAGGAGAGTGAATCATGTCCTTGCTACTACTGGGGAATATCGACAGCGCCACCACCGATGACGAGATCAGGGAATTCCTGGTCAAGTACGGCTTCCCGCCGTTTGACGAAATCGAGCATGTTCCGGGGGACGGGTCGCGGCCAGCCGTGATGCTGACCTTCCATTCCCTCGAGCCGGATGCGTTGCGCAAGCTTCAGCCGCGCATCCAGCACATGTTCTGGAAAGGCCACAACCTCAGCGCGCTGGTCATGGCTGAGCGCTATAGCTGATCTCGCAGGGCAGGGCGAAGCGCGGTGAAGGGAGCTGTTGCATGAGTATTCTGAACTGGCTGCGCCGGCGTGACGCCGGCGCGCACCTGCATGACGAGCAAGAGATCGCCGGGTTGACGGAGCGCGTGCTCAGGCTCAGCCCGCGCCTGCGGCTGGTGCCGCGCTACGAGCAACGGCTCGGCCCCGCGATCGGCATGGCGCTCGATTATGTGCGGGGCCTCGTAGCCGGCCTCCCTGCGCCGCTGGAAACCAGCAAGGCGGCGTGGGGATCCGACCCCTATATCCACGCTTTCTTCGGTACCGCGCATGACGTGGATCTTACCTTCAGCCGCTCATCGGACCTGCGCGAGTTTTTCGAGGCGTCGGCGGGCGCGCAGGATGCCTGCGCCGTGCTGGGCATGACGATGACGGAGCGCCATACGCTGGGCGTGGCCCTCGAAGGGGATGTGATGCGTGCCGAGGTGCCGCAGACCACGGTCAGTTTCAGTGACCATCAGGTCAGGATCTGCGGCACGACCGACGCGGCGCTGCGCGAGGAGATCGTCCGCCGAATGCTGGATCAGATGGTCCTCCAGAGCCTTTCCAATATTGCTGCCGATACATCGCGGCGCGATGTGCTGGAGCGCGAGCATGGCCTGCTGAAGGCGCGCTTGCGCCTGCTGGAACGGCAGAGCACCGGCATGCGTTCGGTGATGGGCGGCGACGAGCAGGCGGACGCCGGCGAACGGGCCCGGCTGCGCGAGCAGATCGAACAGAACGACAGGGAACTGGGCGAACTGGGTGACAAGTCCGGCGCGCTTGACCGCCAGTTGGAAGGCATGGCGGCGGTGTTCAAGGATGCAAGGTCGTGCTTCTCCATCGAAAGCCAGCGCAGGCGGCTAAGCCTGATGAATGTGCTTTTGCCGGAAGGCAGCACGGTGCCCGGGCATATGCTGGAGTTGCTGACGGCGCGCGTTCCCGGCGATCCGCCGCTGGTGCGTACGTTCGCACTGGTGCGCTTCGCACGCGCAGCGATGTTGTCGTGCACGAGCCTGCTCGACGAGGCCGAGCGTTTGCTGTAGCGGCGCGCGGGTGAAGGCGGGTTTCTGGTGTTTCAAAGGAGAGAAAAATGCAAAGCAAGAAATTCCTGATGGTGGCCGCCCTTGCGGTGATGGCGGGTTCGGCGATGGCGCAGCCGGAAACCAAGGTGGACGTCGCAAAGGCGCCGGGCCAAGTGACCGTGGGCGGGGTAACCAGCGTCACGGCCACGGTGACAGCCATCGACGCGGCGACCAGAACGGTCTCGCTGAAGGACAAGAAGGGCAAGGTGACGAGTCTTGTGGTGGGAGAGGAGGCTCGCAATTTTGACCAGCTGAAGGTTGGCGACGTGGTGACTGTCGACTACAAGGAAGCCATGACGTTGACGCTCAAGAAGGAGGGGCGCGGCAAGAGTTCGATCACCGAGAGCGCGACGATGAACCGGTCCGAACCGGGCGCCAAGCCGGGCGGCACAGCCGGGCGCGAAGTGACTGTCCTTGCCGACGTCGTCGCGGTCAATGCCAAGACGAAGATGGTCACCTTGAAAGGGCCCAAAGGCAATACGCTGGACCTGAAGGTTGACGACCCGGCGCAGTTGAAGGACATCAAGAAGGGCGACCAGGTAGAGGCTGTATACACCGAGGCGCTCGCAGTATCCGTCAAGCCGGCGGCCGGGAAGTAAGCAGCGCGGGAGCGCGGGGGATATGCATCCCCCGCTGACGAAGCCGCAGTGAAACTCGCGGCGCGCAGCGGCAGGCTCTGTGCAACCTGCGGCCAGCCCAGGCAGATCACGCGTCAACAAGGAGTTCGCGGGAAGCGGCCGGGAGCCATTGCATCCATGCATCCCAAGCGGGAGCGGACCCGATATTGATCGTAATTGTGACATTGGCGGATCGAGCCCATGGACCGGAAATCGTCAGCATCGTCCCGCGGCGGCGTTAGCCTGCTGGTGCCGGAGTGGATCCGTGCGTACCAGAAGGACTGGGTCGCGCCGGATGTCGTCGCCGGGCTCACAGCCGGTGCCGTTGTCATTCCGAAGGCGCTGGCCTATGCAACAGTGGCGGGCTTGCCGATCCGGGTCGGGCTCTATACGGCGTTCCTGCCGATGGTGATCTATGCCATCCTCGGAACGTCGCGCCCGCTTAGCGTGCACTGGTTACCGCGGCGCTGGCGCTGGGCACAATGTTGCTGCTCGGACCGTTTATCGCAAAGATGCCGCACGCCACGCTGGCTGCCGTGGTCATTGTGTACCCGGTCGGACTGATCGATCCAGTCGAGTTTCGCGCGATCCTCCAGGTACGCCGCACGGAGTTTATCTGGGCGGTGACGGCGATGGTCGGCGTCGTGCTCCTCGGCACGCTGCAGGGCATTGTGGTGGCCATCGTAGTCTCGCTTTTGGCGCTGGCGCACCAGGTATCGGATCCGCCGGTCCATGTGCACAGGCGCAAGCCGGGCACGCATTTGTTCCGGCCGGTGGGTCCTGAGCATCCGGAAGACGAGAGCTTTCCCGGCTTGCTGTTATTGCGCCCGGAGGGCCGTATCTTCTTCGCCAATGCCGGGCGCATCGCGCAAAAGATGCGTCCGCTTATGGCTGATGCCGATGCGCGCGTTATCGCGCTGGATCTTGGCGCTGTGTTCGATCTCGAGTACGCAGCGCTCAAGATGCTGACGGAGGCGGAAAAGACATACCGCGAAGGCGGTGGAATGCTGTGGCTCGTCGGCATGAACCCCGGCGTGCTGGCGCTGGTGCAGCGCTCGCCGCTGGGCCAGGATCTAGGGCGCGGGCGGATGTTGCCGGATCTGGACCAGGCGGTTGCCCGGTATCAGGCGTCGCGGGAGCCGGCCGGGGGGCGGTGAGGCTGCCGCGCTCGAGCCGGCGCCATGTCAGGCCTTGATTTCGTTCGTAAGCGGCTTGCCGGACTCGCATGCGGTGACACTGCGCAACGTCGTCTGGCAAATCGTCGTCATGGCTTCGTGCGTGAAAAAGGCCTGATGGCCGGTCACTATGACGTTTGGAAAAGAGACCAGTCGCTGAAGCACGTCATCGGTAATGATGGTGCTGGAGAGATCCCGGAAGAAGATATCTGCCTCCTGCTCGTACACGTCGAGGGCCAGCCCTCCCAACTGTCCGCTCTTCAGCGCCTCGATCGCGGCCTCGGTGTCGATCAGCCCGCCACGGCTGGTGTTGACCAGCAATGCGCCGCGCTTTGTGCGTCGCAGCGTGTCGGCATTGATGATGTGGCGCGTCTGCGGGGTCAGCGGGCAGTGCAGTGAAATGATATCCGCGCTGGCGCCGATTTCGCCGGGGAGGGCGTAGCGCGCACCTAAGGCCTCGAACTCGGGCGTGGGGAATGCATCGTAGCCGACGACGTTGCATCCGAAGCCGAGCATGATCCTGGCGAACACACAGCCGATCTTGCCGGTACCGACCACGGCGACGGTTTTGCCGCAGAAATCGAATCCCATCAACCCGTCGAGGGAAAAGTTGAAGTCCCGCGTGCGGTTGTACGCACGGTGAATCTTGCGATTGATCGCCAGCAGCAAGGCAACGGCATGCTCAGCGACCGAATTTGGCGAATAACTGACGACGCGAACCACCTTCATGCCCAGCCTTTCGGCGGCTTTCAGGTCGACGTTGTTGAATCCGGTGCAGCGCAGCGCAACAAGGTTCGTTCCGCCACGTTTGAGCGCATCGAGAACCGCGGCATCCGCGGTGTCGTTCACGAAGATGCAGACCGCGTAATAGCCCGCGGCAAGGCCGGCGCTTTCCATTTCCAGCAGGTCATCGAAGTACTTGAGCTGATGACCCTCGGCAACATTGGCGGCATCGAGATATTCGCGGTCGTAGGGCTTGGCGCTGAATACGGCAACTTTCATTGCGTGTCTCCCAGAATGATGGAGCGTTGTTCTTCCGGCCAGAACTTGTCCGCGCTACCCGCCGGCCAGTGCCGCGGCGATCTGTGCGAACAGGATTTTTGCAACCGTCATCGAAGGGAAAATCATGGCATAGCCGAGGTCCGTCCGATCCGTGGGGGCGACGCGATTGGCAAAGGCCAGGATGGCCGGATTCCCCGTCGCCCCGCTGATGACGCCTGCGGTAGTGTCAAACGGCAGCTTGAAGATCCACAGGCAACACAATGCGGTGATCAGCACCAGTGCCAGGACAATGGCAATGCTGTAAAGCAGGAACCAGGCTCCCGCTACGCCGATCGTGGCGAAGAACTTCGGCCCGGAGGAAATGCCCACCTGCGCCAGAAAGATGGTGAGGCCGAAATTGCGCAGGACCAGATTGGCCGAGAGGGGCATGGTCCAGACGAACGGTCCGGAGCGGCGAAGCTTGCCAAGATAAAGGGCGACCAGCAGCAGCGCGGCCAGCCCGAGGGTCAGCTGCCCGACGCCTGGAATGGGCAGCGGGATGATGCCCGCCAACAGCCCCACGGCGGCACCGATGCCGATCGAGATGAAGCTCAGTTCGGCGGTGCCCTTGATGGAGTCGCCGAAGAATTTGCGTATCGATTTTGCGTGGGCGCGATTCACCAGCAGGCCGACCCGGTCGCCCACCTCAAGGATAAGATCGGGGCCGGGCAATATATCGGCATCGCCCCTGCGCACATGGGCAATCGAGCAGACGACGCCTTCCGGAAACCGGATGTCGCGCAGCGCCAGTCCGACCACGCCGCGGCTCGACGCAAATACGCGAGCATAGTCAAGATCCTCCCGATGGCTGCTGATCCGTCCCGGTTGCAGCTCTCCCAGGAAAGCGGCGGCTTCCTGAAGTGCTGCCGGGTCCGTGGCAGTCGCAAGCAGGACATCGTCTGTTCGCAGAACGAGGTCGTCCGTGGGCAGCTGGTTATGGTGTTCGCGGCGCACCGCGGCAATCGCCAGGCCTGCCGGCAGGCGCGCCCTCAGTTCGGAGAACCTGATGCCAATGACTTCGCGGTTTCTCAGGGAGATTTCGGCCGTTTCAATGATCTTTGCCGGCGGTGCCTCGATCTTTGCCTTGAGCACCGCGCCAAGTCCGTAAAGGACCAGGATCGGACCGGCGACACCGAAGGGATACGCCACGCTGTAGCCAACCGCGGCGCCGTCGCCTTTCATGGCCGCAATGATCGCCTGCAAGGTCGCCGTGCTGGTCCCTGAGCCCGCGAACATCCCCAGCGATTCATCGAGTTTGACACCGAACAGCGGCACCAGCGCCAACGACACAAAGCCGGCACCGGCTACGCCCAGCGCGGCCGCCGCGTTGGCCTTCAGTCCGTCGGCGCTTGTCAGGCCCGCAAAGAACTGGCCGCCGTATTGGATGCCGATGCCATAGAGGAATAGCAGCAAGCCGAGGGTGCCGAGAAGGGCGGGTGGAGCCGCCTTGGGTGCAAACCCCCCAATCGCCAATCCGACAAAAAGTACGGCCCCGGACCCGAGCGAGACCCCCTTTATATTGAATTCGCCGACAACGTAACCCAATGCGACCGTGAGGAACAGAGCGAACAACGGCTGGGTTTCCAACAGTGACCTGACGGCTTCCATGGCCGGCTCCTTCTTATCAGGATTGAAGATCCGGCACGTTGACGCGGCAACGTACCGCGGACGCTTGGTCGAGAGGGGTGGATGGCCGCCACACCTGAGCCCGCAGTTCCCCGGATTTCAATCACGGTGCCGGTGCACGCACAGTTGAGCCGTTGCCTTCGGGTAGTTGATTTCGAACAGCCTTGATGGACATGATGTCCGGCGACGCCCAGGTCGCGTGCCAACTGGATGCCCGTAGTCGTCACGTTGATCCCACCCGTTGTCGCGACGATTTCCAGGAGGCGTTTCTGACAACCGTCATGGACGGGGTCCTGCCGCATGCGATCCCGGCGTTCTGGCCGCACCTCGCTGGCGGCACGCGCGCACGATTCCATGAGTGCCTCCAGGTTGCAGGCAGCCGCCGCGACGTCGCTTCCCTCGGTTTCGAGTCCAAAGGGCGACGCCGGAATGAGCGTCTGGCGCGTACCGCACTTTGTAAGCATAGGCCTGGCTGAGATCGAATCATTGACATAGGTCAGCGTATTTGAATCTCGATACGGCGTTCGCAAAGCAAGGCATGGCGTTGCGCCGGCAACCGAAAGGCGTGGGTCGACACACTGAAGACGCACGGATTCGAATAGTCGGAATCATCGCGAATGACGCTATCTCGAACAGCCTGGAGTGCACGCCAGAAGCAAGAGAAACAAGACTGAGAATGCAGGACTCGGGGAAGTGATGTGTGCGGCAACTGCAGGAGGTCCTTCCGATCGACACAGTACCGGGACGGGGTGTCCGTATCCTGATGCGGCTTCCAGTTCGATCCGTGAACGCCCGAAGATTGCAGGCTTCCCGGCCTTTTGTTTCTCATGGCGCCGGTTTTGCCCGGCTAACTAACGAATTGCCGGCGGCTTGCCGAAGGGAATTAGAATGCTGGTCCAGAGCATGGCGGTGCGCCTTCCTCCGCGCGGCCCGGACTACCGGGTCGCCGTTGTGCAAGGGCTCGCGCAGCGCTCATCCGCAATTCGGAATTCCATCGTGACCATTCGCAGCTTCCAGGGCAAAGCCCCCAAACTCGGCGACCGCGTGTTCGTCGACCCGAGCGCCGTCGTAATCGGCGACGTAGAGATCGGCGCCGACAGTTCCATCTGGCCGCTGGTCACCATTCGCGGCGATATGCATCGCATTCGCATTGGCGAGCGCACCAGCGTGCAGGACGGCAGTGTGCTGCACATCACGCACGCCGGTCCCTTCAATCCAGATGGTTTCCCGCTCACCATCGGCGACGATGTGACGATCGGCCACAAAGCGCTGCTGCATGGCTGCACCATCGGCAGCCGCATCCTGATCGGCATGGGCACCATCGTGATGGATGGCGCGGTGATCGAGGACGAAGTGATTCTTGGCGCCGGCAGCCTGGTGCCGCCGGGCAAGGTGCTCAAGGGCGGGCATCTGTACGTCGGGAGCCCGGCCAGGGAGGCACGGCCCCTGACGGAAAAGGAGCGTGGTTTCTTCCGCTATACGGCCGCCAACTACGTGAAGCTGAAGGACCAGCATGTCGCGGAGTTGCCGGGCGGTTGAGCGAATTGCTAGAGCCGGATCCGTCTATCACACCCGGCTAGCGGCAGCGTTTCCTGTCAGATCACCTTCCCCGGATTCATCAGCCCCTGCGGATCCAGCGCCTGCTTGATCGCCCGCATCATCGCGAGTTCGACTTCGCTCTTGTAGCGCCGGTTTTCTTCACGCTTGAGCTGGCCGAGCCCGTGCTCGGCCGAGATCGAGCCGCGATGCGCATGCACGCTGTCATGCACGATCAGGTTGATGGCTTCCGAATTGCCGAGGAAGGCATCGTGGCTCTGCCCGGCGGGAGGCGATACGTTGTAGTGCAGGTTGCCATCGCCAAGGTGGCCGAAGGTGACCATGCGCGCGCCGGGGAAGGCTTGCTGGATCAGGGCGTCGGTAGTGTCGATGAAATCCGCGATGCGCGAGATCGGCACGGCGATGTCGTGCTTGATGTTCTTGCCTTCGTCGACCTGCGCCAGCGGGATATGTTCGCGCAGGTTCCAGAAGTCGCGTGACTGCTGAACGGATTCGGCCACCACCGCGTCTTGTGCCACGCCGGCTTCGAAGGCCGTTTCCATCAGCGCTTCGAAGATGGCGCGCGCATGGTCGTCGCTCTCGTTGTCGGACAGTTCCAGCAGCACGACCTGCGGATGCGGGCGGTCGAACGGATAGCGCAACTGCGGGTAGTGCGTGGTGACCAGCGACAGGCACATCTCCGACATCAGCTCAAAACCCGTCAGCATGGCCCCGGCGCGTTGCTGGGCGATGGCCAGCAGGGCGAGGGCCGCGCGCGGATTGGCCACTGCCGCCAGCGCCGTGACGCGGGCGCGCGGCAGCGGATACAGCTTCATCACGGCGGCGGTAATGATGCCGAGCGTGCCTTCCGCGCCGATGAAGAGGTCGCGCAGGTCGTAGCCGGTGTTGTCCTTGCGCAGGCCGCGCAGGCCGTCCCAGATCTCGCCGGCGGGCGTTACCACTTCCAGCCCCAGGCATAGCTCGCGGGTGTTGCCGTAGCGGAGCACGGCCGTCCCGCCCGCGTTCGTGGAGAGATTGCCGCCAATGGTGCAACTGCCTTCCGCCGCGAGACTCAGCGCAAACAGCCGGCCATGCTCGCGCGCGGCGTCCTGCAATTGCTGCAGGATCACGCCGGCTTCCACCGTGATGGTGTTGTTGAGCGGGTCTACCTGCCGCACGCGGTTCAGCCGCTGGAGAGAGATCACCACCGACTGTTGTCCCGCTGTCGGCGTGGCGCCCCCGCATAGCCCGGTGTTGCCGCCCTGGGGCACCACGGCCAGCTTGTGCGCGTGGCAGGCGTGCACGGCGGCGGCGACTTCCTCGGCCGAGCCTGGCCGCAGCACCGCCAATGCTTTCCCCGTATAGCGCTTGCGCCAGTCGGTCAGGTAGGGAGCCTTGTCGGCGTCTTCGGTCAGCACGTGCTGCTCGCCCAGGGCGGCGCGGCAGAGGGCGAGGAAGGAATCGGGATGCGAGGCGGTCATGGCGGTAGGTCCAGGAGGGCGGTCGCCGTCGTGACGGCCGCGCGGAGAGGATTGCTGCGGGCTACAGCGCGTTCATCGGCGATGTCACTTGCCGGGCTTGGCCTTGGCCGGTTGCAGCGCCTTGGCGCGGCGCTTGTACGGGCGCAGGTAGAGGATGGTGCCGAAGAAGAACAGCAGCGTCAGCGCGACTTCGACCCACGCCAGCGTGGAGGACGGCGGCCGGTCGCTGGTGGCGCGCACGATGCCTTCCGTGAAGAACAACAGGATCAGCATCGAGGACCACTGCATGGTGTAGCGGTTGCGGGTCAGTACGCCGCGCAGCGGCAGCAGCAGGGGCAGGAACTTGAGGATCAGCCAGGACCCGCCGGGACGCAGCGGCGCCAGGAACCATTCCCAGGCGATGCACAGCAGGATCAGTGCAATCAGGCTGCCGGCGCTCAGCCTGTACAGGCCGGCGCTGTGCAGCGCGCTGTCGGTGACGTTGGCCGCGGCCGCAACCGCGGGCTTGGGGGCGGCGTTCATGCGTGGCTCCGGCCAGCCAGGCGCAGCGCGGTCTCGGCCAGGCGCTTGCCCATGGCGCGCGCGAGCGCGGCTTCCTCGTCGGACACCGGCGCGCTGTTGTCCACGCGCGCGTGATGGCTGGGGCCGTAGGGCGTGCCGCCGCTGGCGGTGGTCATCAGGGCGCTTTCCGAATAAGGCAGGCCCAGCACCAGCATGCCGTGATGCAGCAAGGGCAGCATCATCGACAGCAAGGTGGTTTCCTGGCCGCCGTGCAGGCTGCCGGTGGCGGTAAACACGCAGGCGGGCTTGCCGGTAAGGGCGCCCGACAGCCACTGGGCCACGGTGCCATCCAGGAAGTACTTCATCGGCGCGGCCATATTGCCGAAGCGGGTCGGGCTGCCCAGCGCCAGGCCGGCGCAATCCTCCAGATCGCGCAATTCGGCGTAAGGCGGGCCTTCCGCCGGGATATCCGGCGCGGTGGCCTCGCTCACGGTGGAAACCGGCGGCACGGTGCGCAGGCGTGCCTGGGCGCCGGGCACGCTGTCGATGCCGGTGGCGATCAGCTCGGCCAGCTTGCGGGTACTGCCGTGGCGGCTGTAATAGAGGACTAGGAGTTCGGTCATGGACAGGGCTGCGGCGCGCAACAAGGGCGCCGGGGTGGGGCGGTCCCAGGGGGCAGGCCGGATTGGTGCCTTGTGCGGCGCACAGGGCAATGCGCGTATTATAGTTGCGGCCCCGGCGTGCGCCGCGCATCGCAGCGCCGGGGTGCCCCACTGAATCAGCAAGGAGTCTGCCCCAGCATGTTCGCCGCCCGCATCGTTCGCCTGCGCAGGGAATGGAATCTGCAAAAACTGCGCGCGCTCACGCGCTACGCGCTGCGCCGCGCCGGCGAAGGCCGCTTGCCGCAGGTCGCGGCCAGCCTCACCTTCACTACGGTGCTGGCGGTGGTGCCGGTGCTGACGGTGGCCTTCGCCCTGCTGGCGGCCTTCCCCGTATTCCGCGAGTTTCGCAGCGCGACCGAGTCATTCCTGTTCCAGAACCTGATCCCGGGCAACGTCAGCAATTCCATCACGAGCTACCTTGGCCAGTTCGCGAAGAACGCCAAGGGCCTGACGGCGGTGGGCCTGGGCGGGTTGATGCTGACCTCGGTGCTGACGATGCTGACAGTGGAGGACGCGCTCAACGCGATCTGGCGCGTCAAGCAGCGCCGCCCGCTGGCGCAGCGCATCCTGGTGTTCTGGGCGGTGCTGACGCTGGGCCCCGTGCTGATCGGCGCCAGCCTGTCGATCAGTTCCTACCTGATCTCGGTTTCGGCCGGCTATGTGGGCACCATGCCGTTCGGGCTGGAGCTGGTGGTGAACCTGACGCCGGTGCTGCTGTCGGCGGTCGCCTTTGCCTTTCTCTATACTGCCGTGCCCAACGCCAACGTGGAGTGGCGCGACGCGATTGCCGCCGGGCTGGTGGCGGCGCTTGCCTTCGAGCTGGCCAAACGCGGCTTCGGCTACTTCGTCACCCATATCCCGACCTACACCGCGGTCTATGGCACCTTTGCCGCGCTGCCGATCTTCCTGCTCTGGATCTACCTGAGCTGGCTGGTGACCCTGCTGGGCGCCACCATTGCCGCCAACCTGCCCGTGATCCGGCAAGGCTACTGGCGGCGCCGCACCTTTGCCGGCAGCGAGTTCTTCGACGCGCTGGGCGTGCTCTACCTGCTATACCGGGCGCGGGACGAAGTGCCGCGCAGCGTCGGCGAACTCGACCTGGGCCGCAAGCTGCGGGTAGAGGCGGACTACCTGGCGGGCCTGCTGGGCAAGCTCAAGGCCATGCATCTGGTAGGCAGGCTGGCGCAGGAACGCGGCCAGGCCCATTGGGCGCTGCTGTGCGATCCCGGGCAGGTCACGCTGCGCACGCTGCACGACCGGCTGGTGCTGAACCTGCCGCGCCTGCCGCGCACGGCATTGGCGCAGCAGTTGCAAGGCGCCGAGGTGCTCAAGCAGGTGCTGGACAACCCGCGGCTGGACCAGCCGCTGGATGCGGTGTTCCGCCGGCAGCAACAGGAGGATGGCCCGGCGGTCCAGGAAGGCTCAGCCGATCCCGCGCGCCGCACGCTGGAAGTGGTGCCGCCCGGCTGGCATGGCCAGGTCTGAAGGCGCCCCTAGAAGGGAATCCTGCCGCGCCAGATGTCGGCGTACATGACCCAGTCTCCCATCAGGCTGTAGAGCGGGTGGCGGAAGGTGGCGGGGCGGTTCTTCTCGAAGGCGAAATGGCCGACCCAGGCGAAGGCATATCCCGACCCCACGGCCGCCGCCAGCCACCACCCGTTGCCGCTGAGGATCAGCGCCAGCAGGCAAAGCAGTGCCACCGTGGAGCCCGTGAAATGCAGGCGGCGGCAGGTGGGGTTGCGGTGTTCGTTCAGGTAGAAGGGGTAGAAGGCCGCGAAATTCTCGAACTCACGGGGGCGGGCCTGGGGCATGGCGGTTTCCTGTGGGGGTTCGTGGGGGGTCTTTAGTCTAGCTGGCGGGCGGGAAGAGTCTAGGGGGGTCTTCCCCAATCCACCCAAGATAAGC
>JYOD01000052.1:399-64966 GCA_000955785.1 Burkholderiaceae bacterium 16 | reverse complement strand
GGCGTGCTGGGGACTCTCCCCCTGAGGGGAGAGGGAGTAAACACCGTCGTCATTTCAATCGGCGTTGGCGCATGTTGTCGGCTTCGGCAAATGCCCGAGGTTTGTCCGCAAGCTCAAGCGGGCCTCGGCCCGCCGGCAGAGGTCAGCGCGCCGAAGCCTGCGCCGCGTGCCCGCGGCGGTTGGCCCAGACCAGCATCGCCACGCCAGCCAGGATCATCGGCAGGCTGAGCCACTGGCCCATGGAGAAGTTAAGCGCCAGCAAGCCAAGGAAGTTGTCCGGCTCGCGCGCGAACTCGGCGAGGAAACGGAAGCCCCCGTAGCCGATCAGGAACACACCCGACACGGCGCCCATGGGCCGCGGCTTCCTGGCGAACAGCCACAGGATGATGAACAGCGCCACGCCCTCGCCGGCGAACTGGTAGAGCTGGGAAGGATGGCGCGGGATGTTGTCGCCGGCCTGCGGGAAGATCATGCCCCAGGGCAGGTCGGTGGCGCGGCCCCACAGCTCGCCGTTGATGAAGTTGCCGATGCGCCCGGCCGCCAGCCCGCAGGGAATCATCGGCGCGATGAAGTCGGTGACCTCCATCCAGTGCCGCCCGCGCAGCTTGCCGAACAGCCACATCGCCACGACCACGCCCAGGAAGCCGCCATGGAAGGCCATGCCACCCTCCCACACCTTGAAGATCTCGAGCGGATGGCTCAGGTAGTAATCGGCCTTGTAGAACAGCACGTAGCCCAGCCGTCCGCCCAGGATCACGCCCAGCACGCCGAAGAACAGCATGTCGTCCAGGTCCTTGACGGTCCAGCCCTGGGCCGCGATATGCGGCTGGCGGATGCGCAGGCGGCCAAACCACAGGAACATGATGAAACCGGCCAGGTACATCAGCCCGTACCAGCGGATGGCAAGCGGGCCGAGATGAATGGCGACCGGATCGAATTGGGGATGAATCAGCATGTGTGCCGTGGAATTGGGTTGAAGGAAGACCGCCGCAGACAAATTCGAAAAACGGAATACGCCCGGACGGTATCGGATATCAGTGTTCAGCCTGTGGCCGTGCCGCGCGCCTGATGGCCACGTTCGTACCGGGCTCCGTGCCCGGCTTTATGCCAGCCAATTGCGTCAGCGTCATGGCAGACGCCAGCGCACCGGCAATCTCGATGAACGACCTCAGCACCGGGCTCACGCTGCCCGCACCAGCCTCGCGCCACACCAGGCCGGTCTCGATATCGGGCCCGGCGTCGCGCAACGGCAGGTAGGACACACCGGTACGGCGAAGGTTGCAAAGCGACGCCGGCACCAGCGCCACCCCCATGCCGGCCGATACCAGGCTGACGATGGTCTGCATCTGGATGGCCTCCTGGGCAATGACCGGCGTAAGGCCTTCGCGCGCATAACAGCCCGTAATGATGTCATAAAACGCCGGCGCGCTTCGCCGGGGGAAGATGATGAGGGGCTCGTGCGCCGCATCCCTGAGGGAAACGCCGGCTGCCGCGGTGCCCTCCCCCGTCCCCGCGCGCCAGCCTTCCGGCACCGCCAGCACCAGCGGCTCGCGCACCAGCGGCAAATAGGAAACGCCATGCGGCATTGCCGGCAGTTGCGGGCGGATCACCAGCCCGGCGTCGATGGTGCCTTCCATCAGGGCCTCCAGCTGGATATCGCTGGTGGCCTCGCGCAGTTGCAGTTGCACATTGGGATGGCGCGCGCGAAAGCGCCGCAGCAGGTCGGGCAGGATGCCGTAGTCGGCCGTGCTGACAAAGGCCAGCGAGAGCGTGCCAGCCTCCCCGCGCGCCAGCCGCTGGGCCAGCCCCGGCAGCGCGGCGGCGTCCGCCAGCACGCGCCGCACCTCGGGCAGCCATTGCTGGCCGGCCGGCGTGAGCGCCACCGAGCGCCGCGTGCGGGCGAACAGTTGCACCCCGATCTCCTCTTCCAGTGCCTGGATCTGCTGGGAAAGCGGCGGCTGGGTCATGGCCAGGCGCCGCGCGGCACGGCCGAAATGTAACTCCTCCGCCACCGTCACGAAGTAGCGCAGCTGGCGCAGGTCCACATGGGCTCCTGATATGTTTATCGACTCAATAAAGGTTGAATAATATATTTGACAGCATAAAAGGCAAGCGGCATGCTCTCGTCCACAACATGGCAAGAGCCTGCCCGGTCCCCGGCTACCTCGGGGCGCCCCGCGCAGGCCGGCACATTCCCCCGGAGATTCCCATGGCATACAACAAACGTTCGCAGAACATCACGCAAGGCGTGGCGCGCTCCCCCAACCGCTCGATGTACTACGCGCTGGGCTACAAGAAGGAAGACTTCGACAAGCCGATGGTGGGCATCGCCAACGGCCACTCCACCATCACGCCGTGCAACTCCGGCCTGCAACGGCTGGCCGACGCCGCCGTGGACGCCATCAAGGCCTCCGACGCCAACCCGCAGATCTTCGGCACCCCGACCATCTCGGACGGCATGTCGATGGGCACCGAGGGCATGAAGTACTCGCTGATCTCGCGCGAAGTCATCGCCGACTGTATCGAGACCGCGGCCCAGGGCCAGTGGATGGACGGCGTGGTCGTGATCGGCGGCTGCGACAAGAACATGCCGGGCGGCATGATCGCGCTGGCGCGCACCAATGTGCCGGGCATCTACGTGTACGGCGGCACCATCAAGCCGGGCAACTGGAAGGGCAAGGACCTGACCATCGTGTCGTCGTTCGAAGCCGTGGGCGAATTCACCGCCGGCCGCATGAGCCAGGAAGACTTCGAGGGCGTCGAGAAAAATGCCTGCCCGTCGTCGGGTTCGTGCGGCGGCATGTACACCGCCAACACCATGAGCTCCTCGTTCGAGGCGCTGGGCATGTCGCTGCTGTATTCGTCGACCATGGCCAACCCGGACCAGGAAAAGGTCGACAGCGCCGCCGAATCGGCACGCGTGCTGGTCGAAGCCATCAAGAAGGACATCAAGCCGCGCGACATCATCACGCGCAAGTCCATCGAGAACGCGGTCTCGCTGATCATGGCCACCGGCGGCTCCACCAACGCCGTGCTGCACTACCTGGCGATCGCCCACTCGGCCGAAGTGGAATGGACCATCGACGACTTCGAGCGCATCCGCCGCAAGGTGCCGGTGATCTGCAACCTGAAGCCCTCGGGCCAGTACGTGGCGACCGACCTGCACCGCGCCGGCGGCATCCCGCAGGTCATGAAGATCCTGCTCAAGGCCGGCCTGCTGCATGGCGACTGCCTGACCATCACCGGCCGCACCCTGGCCGAGGAACTGGAAAACGTGCCGGACACCCCGCGCGCCGACCAGGACGTGATCCTGCCGATCGAGCGCGCGCTGTACAAGGAAGGCCACCTGGCCATCCTGAAGGGCAACCTGGCACCGGAAGGCGCGGTCGCCAAGATCACCGGCCTGAAGAACCCGGTCATCACCGGCCCGGCCCGCGTGTTCGAAGATGAGCAAAGCGCCATGGACGCCATCCTGGCCGACAAGATCAATGCCGGCGACATCCTGGTGCTGCGTTACCTGGGTCCCAAGGGCGGCCCCGGCATGCCTGAAATGCTGGCCCCCACCTCGGCCATCATCGGCAAGGGCCTGGGCGAGTCGGTCGGCTTCATCACCGACGGCCGCTTCTCGGGCGGCACCTGGGGCATGGTGGTAGGCCACGTGGCGCCGGAAGCGTACGTGGGCGGCAACATCGCGCTGGTGCAGGAAGGCGACTCGGTCACCATCGACGCGCACAAGCTGCTGCTGCAACTGAACGTGAGCGACGAAGAACTGGCCAAGCGCCGTGCGGCATGGAAGCAGCCGGCACCGCGTTATACGCGTGGCGTGCTAGCGAAGTTCTCCAAGCTGGCTTCGACGGCAAGCAAGGGCGCAGTGACGGACTGAGGCTGAGTGCTTTAGCGCCAGAAAGGAAAAGCCCGCGAGCGATCGCGGGCTTTTTTTTGGTGCGGCGGAGACTCAAACACCCGCTTGGTTGCTCCCCTCTCCCCCTGAGGGGAGAGGGGAGCGACAGCCGTCGTCATCGCCGGCGGCTCTGGCCTGTTCGTCGGCTTCGTTCCGTGCCTGGGGCCTTCACATGCCGCCCGGATCCCGCTCAATTTCTTCCAGCGTGGCATCCAGCCACTCCACCAGCCGGGCCTCCAGCGACTGCGTCAGTTCCGACGCCAGCTGCGCGGTCAGCGGGGCCAGCCGCGATTGCAGCGTGGCCTCCGTATGGGCCTCCACCACCTGCGGCCACTCGGTGCGAAAACGCATCATCACGCGCGTCAGCAACTCGCTGCGCACCGCGCGCAGTTCGTCCGCGCTGGGCGGCGGGCTGGCGTGGGGCGCGGCATGGGAAACCGAATAGGCTCCGTCCCGGGCGGAAGGGGTTGGCTGGTGCAGCGCGGGCACCTCGGCGGCGGCAATGCCCGCCCCAGCCTCGCGCGGCACGACGACATGGGTCAGCGCACCGGGCCAGCTGATTTCGGGAGCGGGCTGGGCATGGCTTCGCCCGCCAGCCTCGGCTTCTGTCCGGGCGACCGTGCCCGCGCCCGGCTCGTCCTGCACCGGCGGCCTGGCGCCGTCGGCAGGCAGGTCGATCACCTCGGTCAGCAACGGAATGCTGTCGTTGGGCCCGATGCGCGGAATCACGCGCGAGGTGGTGCGTTCGGTCATGCGGCGTCCCCCTTGCCCTGGCTGGCCTGGGCGATATCGTGGTGGGCCAGCGCATAGCCGCGTTCGCGGTAGAGGCGGAAACGCTCGCGCCCCGCGGCCCGGTCGCCGGCGTCGCTGCCGACCACCTCGATCATGCGCTCGAAACTTGCAAATTGCGCGGGCGTCTCAGCACTGAGGTTGATCAGCAACTGGTGGTGCGGGGCCTGGTCCAGCCTGGCTGCCAGCACGATCGGCGTCACGCCGGCATGCGGGCTGTCGACGCCGCAATGCGGCAGGAAATCCAGCGCGGAGAATGTCCACAAGCGCGCATCGAGCTGCGCCAGCTGCTCCGGCGCGCCGTGCACCACCAGCTTCTGGCCGGCGCCGTAGGCCTTGCGGATCAGCCGGCAAGCGTAGCCGAGCTTGTCGGGCACGTTGCTGTGGAAATCGATACGCGTCATGGGTGAAAACCAATCCTGTGAAGATGAAACCGGGCGGGCCGGCGCCGGAAGACGGCGCCGGCCCGTCCCGCCGTCAGCCGGCGCGATCCATCAGGAACTGCGTCAGCAACGGCACCGGACGGCCGGTGGCGCCCTTGGCGGCACCGCTCTTCCAGGCCGTGCCGGCGATGTCCAGGTGGGCCCAGTCGTACTTCTCGGTATAGCGCGCCAGGAAGCAGGCCGCGGTCACGCTGCCGGCCGGGCGGCCGCCGATATTGGCCATGTCGGCGAAGTTGGACTTGAGCTGGTCCTGGTAGTCATCGTCCAGCGGCATGCGCCAGGCGGTGTCCATGGCCTTGCGGCCGGCTTGCAGCAGTTGATCCGCCAGGCCGTCGTTGCGGGCGTAGAGGCCGCTGTTGACGTGGCCCAGCGCGATGATGCAGGCGCCCGTCAGGGTTGCCACATCCACCACGGCGGCCGGCTTGAAGCGCTCTACATAGGTCAGCGCGTCGCACAGGACCAGGCGGCCTTCGGCGTCGGTGTTGAGGATCTCGATGGTCTGGCCGGACATGCTGGTGACCACGTCGCCGGGCTTGGTAGCGTTGCCGGACGGCATGTTCTCGCAGGTGGGGACCACCGCAATCACGTTCAGCTTGAGGCCCATCTCGGCCACCGCCTGCAGCGTGCCCAGCACCGAGGCGGCGCCGCACATGTCGTATTTCATCTCGTCCATGCCCTCGCCGGGCTTGAGCGAGATACCGCCGGTATCGAAGGTGATGCCCTTGCCCACCAGCACCACCGGCGCCTGTTTGGCCGAGGCGCCGTCGTAGCGCAGCACGATGAACTGGGGCGGCTCGACGGCACCCTTGGCGACTGCCAGGAAGGCACCCATCTTGAGGGCTTCGAGCTGCTTGCGGCCCAGCACTTCCACCTTGAGCTTGTGGCGCTTGGCGATGCCGCGCGCGGTGTTGGCCAGGTAGGTCGGGGTGCAGATATTGGACGGCAGGTTGCCCAGGTCCTTGGTCAGCTCCATGCCGTTGGCGATGGCCGCGCCGCGGACCACGGCCTGGGCCGCCGCCTTGGCGTCGGCCGCGTCGACCGTCAGCACCACCTTGCGCAGGCCGGGGAGATTGTCATTGCTGTTGCCGTTGCCGGCGCTGTTGCCCTTGGCATTGGCGCGCTTGAGCCCGGGATGGCGCTCCAGCAGGCGGTAGCCGGCTTCGCGGATCAGCGTGACGGTGGTAACCAGGCGCCAGGCCAGGTCGCGGGCATTGCCGGCCTGCTGGGGCGCCTGCTGCTGGGCGAGGCACCACAGCACATTGGCGGCACGCGTGCCGGACAAGGCACGCAGGGACGTGCGCACGGCTTCGGCGAATGCCTTGTCGCCGAACTCGGCTTCCTTGCCGAATCCCACCAGCAGCACGCGGGCGGCGCCCACGCCGGCCACTTCGTGCAGCATCAGCTGCGTACCGCGCTTGCCCTCGAAATCGCCGAGCTTGACGATGCGGGACACCAAGCCCTTTGTCGCCACGTCAAGTGCCTTGGCCACGCCGGCCAGGCTCTGACCTTCAAACAGGCCCACTACCAGGCAATCGGTCTTGGTCGCCAGGAAACCATTTTGGCCCGCTTTGCTCCAATCCAGGGCTTTTGTGCTAAATTCCATCGCGCTTCCTTCCAGGGGCTCGTCCACCACGAAAGCTCCTATTATCCGCGATTTGCTGCCGGCGGTCCGCTATGCTTGCTAGCAAGCACCTCCGGCACCGACATCGCCCGCGCCGGCCGGCAGCCCGGAACCGACTCCGCATGATCTTTCAACAAGCCTTGCGTCGCGAGCTCGCCTACACCGCTGGCGCGGTGTTTCTGGTCATGCTGACATTCATGCTGACCTCGCTCGTCATCCGTATCCTGGGCATGGCCGCCAACGGCAAGGCCAGCCCCAACGACGTGCTGATGCTGATCGGCCTGGCCACCATCGGCTACCTGTCCATTTTGCTATCGGCCACGCTGTTCATCTCCACCCTGATCGTGCTCACGCGCTGGTACAAGGATTCGGAGATGGTGGTGTGGTTCTCGGCAGGCATCTCGCTGCGCGACCTGGTCAAGCCGGTGCTGCAGTTTGCCGCGCCCTTCATCATCCTGTCGCTGCTGCTGGGCATCTTCGCCTGGCCGTGGGCCAACCAGCAGACCTCCTTGTTCCGCGACCGCTTCGAGCAGCGCGGCGTGCTGTCGATGATCGCCGCCGGACGCTTCATCGAGCCGGCCAAGGGCAACTATGTGCTGTTTATCGAAGGCATCGACGCCGACATGAAGTACGCGCGCAATGTCTTTGTCGCCAACGCCGAAGCCGACAAGATCGGCGTGGCGCTGGCCCACCAGGGCCAGTTCCAGACCCTGCCGAACGGCGACCGGATGGTGGTGATGGAAAACGGCCGCCGCTATGCCGGCACGCCCGGCAAGCTCGACTACCGCATCGTCGAGTTCGATCAGTACGCGGTAAAGGTGGACAGCAAACCACCCGAGTCGGAAGGCGACATCCCGACCAAGAGCCGCGACACCATCGACCTGCTGCGCAACCCCACCAACGAGAACCTGGGGGAGTTGCTGTGGCGCCTGTCGCTGCCGCTGCTGGCCTTCAACTTCGTACTGATAGCCATCCCGCTTGCCTATGTCAACCCGCGCCTGGGCCGTTACACGCCGCTGGTCTTCGCGGTGCTGATCTACCTGACCTACAGTAACTTGATCAATCTCTCGCAGGCCTGGGTGCGCTCCGGCTCGATCCCGTTCTCCCTGGCCTGGTGGCCGTTCCACCTGCTTGCCCTGCTGGGCGCGGTGATGCTGTTCCGCTACCGCCAGAACCGCAGCCTGGGAGGCTGGCGTGCCGTCTTCGGCCTGCCCCGCAAGGGCGGCAACACGGGGAGCCAGGCATGAGGGTATTGCGGGTCTACGAGCGCTATTTCGGGCAGCTGATCTACGGCGTCTTCGCCTTTATCCTGTTTGCGGTGCTGGCGCTGTTCGTGTTTTTCGACATGCTCAGTGAACTGGAGAGCGTGGCAGGACGCTACACCTCGCTGGTGGCGTTCTTCCACGTCATCCTGCAAGCGCCCACGCGCATCTATGAGGTGCTGCCGATCGCCGTGCTGATCAGTGCGATCTATGTCTTCTCGCAACTGGCCAGCCAGTCGGAATACACGATCTTCCGGGTGGCCGGCCTGAATACGCGCCAGGCGCTGTTCTCGCTGTTCAAGCTGGCGGTGCCGCTGGCCATCGCCACGTTTATCTTCGGCGAGTTCATCGGCCCCAAGGCCGAGCAATACGCGCAGAAGATCAAGCTGGAAGCACTGGGCGCCACCGTCTCCGCGGGTTTCCGCTCGGGCGTGTGGGTCAAGGACCGCGACCGCGACGCCACCCTGGGCCATGAGGTCACCCGCTTCGTCAACGTAGCCGGCCTGCGGCCCGACCAGAGCATCACCGGCGTCACCATCTACGAATTCGACCAGCAATACCGGCTCAGCGTGATCCGCGTGGCCAGGGAAGGCCGCTACCAGGGCAACCAGTCCTGGCAGCTCACCGGCGTCACCGAAACCCATTTCCTGGATTTGCCCAGGGGCGAGCCGGGCAAGGCCGACACCCTGGCACCGGTCTTCCGCGGCGAGCAGCGAAGCGTACCCAGCCTGGCCATGCGTTCCGAACTGACGCCGCAGATCCTGTCCGTGCTGCTGGTGGAGCCCGAGCGCATGTCCACGCTGGACCTGTTCCGCTATATCCGCCACCTGCGCGACAACAAGCAGGACACCCAGCGCTATGAGATCGCTTTCTGGAAGAAAGTGATCTACCCGCTGACACTGTTCGTAATGGTGGCGCTGGCCCTGCCCTTCGCCTACCTGCACGCGCGGGCCGGCGCGGTGGGCGTCAAGGTGTTCGGCGGTATCATGCTGGGGCTGTCGTTCCACCTGTCCAACACGCTGTTTTCGCACGTGGGGCTGTTGCATACCTGGCCGCCGATCGTCTCGGCGCTGATACCCGGCACGCTGTACCTGCTGGTGGCGCTTGGCGCGTTGCGCTGGGTGGACCGGCATTAACACCAGCATCAAGGCCCGAAGATGACCGCGACCCCCGCCCCCCTTGCGCGCCAGGCCCTGGTGCTGTTCGGCCACGGCGCGCGCGATGCGCGTTGGCGGGAGCCGTTTGACCGGCTGCACGCCAAGCTGGCCGCTGCCTTGCCGGACAGCGCCGTGCGGCTGGCGTTCCTGGAACTGATGACGCCTTCGCTGCCGGACACGCTGGCCGAACTGGCTGCCGCCGGCGTTGCCAATATCAATGTGGTGCCGGTCTTCTTCGGCCAGGGGGGGCATCTGCGGCGTGACCTGCCGGCGCTGCTCGATGACTGCCGCCAGCGGCATCCGGGGGTGACGATCCGCTGCGCCACGGCGGTGGGGGAGGATGAGAGCGTGCTGGATGCGATTGCCGCTTACTGCGTGGGGACGCTCAACGGCGATGAAGTCTGACGCAGGCGCGGCCCGAAAGCACAAAGAAAAAGCCGGACAACGCTACGTTGTCCGGCTTTTTCACATCGCGCCCACGATTCAGGCTGCGCGAGTTTCCCCGTACGACACGCCGCCATCGGCATCCTGCCGCACCACCTCGCTGGCCCGCGAAGCCAGCGCCTCGCCGATCATCAACAGGCTGGGATGGGTTGGATCGATCCATGCCGCCGCCTCGCCCGCCGCCATCTGGCGCAGCGTGAACTGCCTGCTGCGCTGGTGCGCCGAGGTCGCGGCCTCGACCACCCAGGCGGGCGTGGCAGCCGGCTTGCCATGCGCGATCAACTGCGCCGCAATGGACGCCGCCTGATCGCGGCCCATGTAATACACCAGCGTATCGGCCTTCACATCGGCCTCCACATCGACCGTGTCGGCTGCCTTGGACTGCGTCGCAAAGGCCACGCTGCGCGATACGCCGCGCTTGGTGAGCGGCTTGCGGATGGCGGACGCGGCCGCCAGCGCGGCGGTAATGCCCGGCACGATCTCATACTCGATGCCAGCTTCTTCCAGCGCCTGCAATTCCTCGTCGGCGCGGCCGAACAGCATCGGGTCGCCGCCCTTGAGGCGCACCACGCGATCATGCTTGCGGGCCTGGTCGACGATCTGGCGGTTGATGAACAACTGCGCGGTGGAGCGTTGCCCGCACCGCTTGCCCACCTCGATCAACTGCGCCTGCGGACACCATGCCAGCATCTCGGGCGACACCAGCGCATCGTGCAGCACCACCTGGGCTTCGCCCAAAAGCCGTGCACCGCGCACCGTAATGAGGTCCGCGGCACCGGGACCTGCCCCGATCAGGTAGACCTTGCCCATGCCATGCTCCTTCGCGTTCGCTTGATCAGTTCATTCGCCTTAGGCGAATGCACGGATCATGCCTGCGGCCACCGTGTGGTTGGTCGCCTCGTCGATCAGCACGAAAGCGCCGGTCGCCGGGTTGTCGCCGTATGCATCGCAGACGATGGGCTTTTGCAGCGAGAGCTGCACCGAGCCGATATCGTTCAGGCCGATGTCGTGGCGGCCGGTTTCGTGCAACAGCGTGTGCACATCCAGCACGCGGTCCACCGACGAGACGCGTGCAAACACGCTGGCCGTGGTGTGCTTGAGCACATACTTGCGGGCCGGGTTGAGCGATTCATCGTCGAACCAGCACAGGTCTGCGGTCAGCTTCTTGGCCGAAACACTGTCCGCGCCGGCGGCAACGAACATATCACCGCGTGACACATCCACATCTTCCGACAGGCGCACCGTGACGGTCTCGCCTACGCTGGCCGATTCGGCCACGCCATTGGGCGTCAGCACCTCGGCCACCACGGCATCGCGATTGGTCGGCAGCACGCGCAGCTTCTGGCCCACGCGCACGGTGCCTGCCTCGACCCGGCCGGCATAGCCGCGGAAATCGTCCGCCTGGGCGCCGTCCTGGCGAATCACCAGTTGCACCGGGAAACGCAGCGCATCGTCGCCTTCGGACGCGGCTTCTTCCACCGGCAGCGCTTCGAGCAGCGGCAGCAGCGGCTCGCCCTGGTACCACGGCATGGCCTGGCTGGCGTTGACGATATTGTCGCCACGCAGCGCCGATACCGGCACGTAGCGCACGTCCTTCAGGCCCAGTTGGGCAGCCAGCTCGGTGTAAGCGTCGCGGATCTGGTTGAAGCGCTCTTCGCTGAACTCGACCAGGTCCATCTTGTTGACCGCCACGATCACATGCTGCAGTTCCAGCAGCTTGAGAATGGCCGAGTGGCGCTTGGTCTGGGCCAGCAATTCGGCGCGGCCGTCGGTCACGGTCACGCGGGTGGCGTCGACCAGCACGATGGCGGCATGCGCGGTGGACGCGCCCGTCACCATGTTGCGGGTGTACTGCTCATGCCCCGGCGTGTCCGCGATGATGAACTTGCGGCGCGCGGTGGAGAAATAGCGGTAAGCCACGTCGATGGTGATGCCCTGCTCGCGCTCGGCTTCCAGGCCATCGGTCAGCAGCGAGAAATCGATCTGCTCGCCGGCGGTACGCTTGTTCTTGGCCTTGGTCAGCGCGGTCAGCTGATCGGACAGCACAGCCTTGCTGTCATACAGCAGGCGGCCAATCAGCGTGCTCTTGCCATCGTCGACCGAACCAGCGGTGATAAAACGCAGCAGGCCTTGGTGTGTTGCTTGGGTGCTCATGTCAAATCCTTTCTTCTTCCCTCTCGCAGCGCTCGCTCCGGCGCATAGGCGGGAGGCAGCGCTAGGCGCGTGAGGGCGACGTGTACATTGGTACACGAGCACTCTCGCAACGACGCGATGTGCCCGCCTATGCGTCCGGGTTAGAAGTAGCCTTCTTTTTTGCGGCGTTCCATGGACGCTTCGCTCGTCTGGTCATCCATCCGCGTCGCGCCGCGCTCGGTGATTTCGGTCACGGCCGTCTCGGCGATGATCTCGATCGGCGAGGCCGCAACGCTGGCCACCGGGCAGGTGCAGCTGATGTCGCCCACGGTGCGAAAGCGCACCGAGATCACTTCGCTGACGTCGCCGTCTTGCTTCGGCGTGATCGGCGTCACCGGCACCAGCAAGCCGTTCTTCCTCACCACTTCGCGCTCATGCGCGTAGTAGATCGGGGGCAGTTCGAGGTTCTCGCGGGCAATGTACTGCCACACGTCCAGCTCGGTCCAGTTGGAGATGGGGAACACGCGCATCTGTTCGCCGGTGGCCATGCGGGCGTTATACAGGCTCCACAGTTCCGGGCGCTGGGCCTTCGGGTCCCACTGGCCGAACTCGTCGCGGAAGGAGAAGATGCGTTCCTTGGCACGCGCCTTTTCTTCATCGCGGCGGGCACCGCCCATCAGCGCGTCGTACTTGTTGGCTTCGATGGTTTCCAGCAGGGTCACGGCTTGCGCGGCATTGCGCGAGTCGGTTTCCTTGCGCAGGCGCACGGTGCCGCGCTTGATGGAGTCTTCCACATGGCCCACCACCAGGCGCGCGCCGAGCTCGGCCACGCGCTGGTCGCGGAAAGTGATCACTTCCGGGTAGTTGTGGCCGGTATCGATATGCACCAGCGGGAACGGCAGTTCGGTCTTGCGGTCGCCCAGGCGGAATGCCTTGAGTGCCAGATGCAGCATGACGATCGAATCCTTGCCGCCCGAGAACAGCAGCGCCGGGTTGCGGCACTCCGCCACCACCTCGCGGATGATGTAGATGGATTCCGCCTCGAGCTTGTCGAGGTGATCGTTTTGCACTTGCAGCAGGTGCGCCACTTCCGGCGCGCCAGTCAGTTCGTTCATGATGCCCATTTCGTCTGGCCTCAATGCTTGATGTTCTGTTCGTGAAGCCCGCACTCTTTCGAGTCCTTGCTCTCCCACCACCACCGTCCGGCGCGCACATCCTCGCCGGCGCGCACGGCGCGCGTACAGGGCTCGCAGCCGATGCTGGGGTAGCCCTTGGCATGCAGCGCGTTGACCGGCACGTCATGCCGCTTCAGGTAAGCCCACACCTCGGCCTCGCTCCAGTCGGCGAGCGGGTTGAACTTCGGAATGCCGCGCGCTTCGTCCATCTCCTCGAACGGCAGCTCCGAGCGCGTCACCGCCTGCTCGCGGCGCTGGCCGGTCAGCCATGCGTCCGCATGCGACAGCGCGCGGTTCAACGGCTCCACCTTGCGGATGCCGCAGCAGCTCTTGCGCAGGTCCACGCTGTCGTAGAACGCGTTCAGCCCGTGGTTCTTCAGGTAGTTCTCGACAGCCTCGGGGTCCGGCGTGAAGCGCTCGATGTCGTAGCCGTAGTGCGCCTTGACTTCGTCCAGCACCGCCAGCGTCTCGGCGTGCAGGCGGCCGGTTTGCAGCGTGAACACGCGGATCCCCGCGCGCACCTGCTCGGAGCCGCGCAGGATCGCATCGGTCACGACCATGTCTTCGGCCGCCAGGCTGGAGGCAAAGCGGGCGCGAAAGAACCGGCCGGCGATTTGCGCCAGGCGCTGGGCCAGCTCACGCTCCTTGGCTTCGAGATCCGCCACGCTGCCGGTGTACTCCGGCGCGGTCCACAGTGCCGGGGGACGCAGCGAAGAGACGGGAGCCTCGACGATAGCAATCTCGCTCATGCCGTTTCCTTGCCCAGCGCTTCGGCGCGGTTGCGGCGGAACAGCGGCAGCGGCTCGTCCACCGACGCCTGGTAGGCCACGGTGAATTCCGTGAAGCCCTTGATGGCGTCGTCGATGTTCTTGTCGGCGCGCACAGCGAAGGTGTCAAAGCCGCAGCGCTTCATGAAATTGAGCTGGTCGCGCAGCACGTCGCCGATGGCGCGCAGCTCGCCCTTCCAGTTGTAGCGGGTGCGCAGCAGATAGGCGGTGGAAAAACCACGGCCATCGCGGAACACGGGGAAATCCACCGCCACCACGGCCACGCTGGCAAACGCGGCCTGCGCGTCGGCCGGCTCGTCTTCCGGCGCCAGCCAGATGCCGGTGATGTTGGCCGCGCGGCCGGCCAGTGCGCCGTCCTTGTGCGCCAGCCATGCGGTCAGCGGGAACAGCACGGCATCCGTGCTTTGCGCGGCGGCGACGATTTGTTCGTCGGTCAGGGCCGCGCCCTCGGCACCGCGCAGCACGGTCCATGCGTCATCGATGATGGCCGGGACCGGGCTGGCGCCTTCGCCGCGTTGCAGTTGAATAATCTTTGCCATGTCGTTTATCTCCGGTGCTCAGGCTTCGGCGCGTTCGCGCTGCTTGTCGGCATAGACGCGTTCCTTGAACGGGGCGATGCCGATCCGGCCCAGCACGTCGATGAAGCGTTCGTCGTCATGGCGGTTGGCCACGAAGGTGTCGATGATGCGCGACACCACGTCGGGCATTTCGTCGGCCTTGAACGACGGGCCGATCACCTTGCCGATGGCGCTCTTGTTGCCTTGCGCGCCGCCCAGCGTGACCTGGTACCACTCCTCGCCGTCCTTATCCACGCCCAGCACGCCGATATTGCCCACATGGTGGTGGCCGCAAGCGTTGATGCAACCCGAGATGTTCAGCGAGATCTCGCCCAGGTCGTGCACGTAGTCCAGGTTGTCGAAACGCTCCTGGATGGCCAGCGCGATGGGGATCGACTTGGCATTGGCCAGCGAGCAGAAATCGCCGCCCGGGCAGGCGATGATGTCGGTCAGCAGGCCGATGTTGGCGGTAGCCAGGCCAGCTTTCTTGGCCTCTTGCCACAGCGCGTACAGGTCGCGCTTGCGCACGTCCGGCAGCACCAGGTTCTGCTCGTGCGCCACGCGCAGCTCGCCGTAGCCATAGCGGTCGGCCAGGTCGGCCACCAGGTCGATCTGCGCATCGGTGGCATCTCCCGGGGGCGATGCCGGGCCGGGCTTGGTCGACAGCGTGACCGCGGCGTAGCCGGGCACCTTGTGCGCATGCACGCTGCGGCTCACCCAGCGGGCGAAGGCCTTTTCTTCCAGCAGGTGCTTTTCATACGAAGCATCGGTATCGGCCAGCTTGTCGTAGGCCGGGGGCGCGAAGTACTGCGCCACGCGGTCGAACTCAGCCTGCGTGATGGTGGCGGGACCATCCTTGCTGTGCTGCCATTCTTCCTCGACTTCCTGCGCGAACTTCTCCGCGCCGATGGCCTTCACCAGGATCTTGATGCGGGCCTTGTACTTGTTGTCGCGGCGGCCATAGCGGTTGTACACGCGAATGGCCGATTCCACGTACGACAGCAGGTGCTGCCACGGCAGGTCGTCCTTGATCACCGAACCCAGGATCGGCGTGCGGCCCAGGCCACCGCCGGCCAGGATACGCAGGCGCGTTTCGCCCTGGGCGTTGCGGTAGGCGTAGATGCCGATATCGTGCATCTGCACCACGGCGCGGTCGTCGGCCGAAGCCGAGATGGCGATCTTGAACTTGCGCGGCAG
The DNA here is from genome assembly GCA_000955785.1 of Burkholderiaceae bacterium 16. Classification (GTDB taxonomy): domain Bacteria; phylum Pseudomonadota; class Gammaproteobacteria; order Burkholderiales; family Burkholderiaceae; genus Cupriavidus. Next base: position 49,499 of record JYOD01000052.1, on the reverse strand, counting down.
GAACGCGAATTCCGGCTGGAAGGTGCTCCACTGGCGCAGCAGTTCGGCCAGCACGCGCGGGTCCACGGACTCATCGGGCGCGACGCCGGCGAAGTGGTCGGTGGTGATATTGCGCACGCAATTGCCGGAGGTCTGGATGCCGTGCATCTCGACGCTGGCGAGTTCGGCCAGCACGTCAGGCACGCGCTCCAGTTCCATCCAGTTGTACTGGATGTTCTGGCGGGTGGAGAAGTGACCATAGCCGCGGTCATACTCGCGCGCGATATGACCCAGCATGCGCATCTGCTTGCTCGACAGCAGGCCGTACGGAATCGCCACGCGCAGCATGTAGGCATGGCGCTGCATGTACAGGCCATTCTGCAAGCGCAGCGGCAGGAATTCTTCCTCGGTCAGTTCGTCCGACAGGCGGCGGCGCACCTGGTCACGGAACTGGGCTACGCGCTCGTTCACGATGCGTTGGTCGTATTGGTCGTACTGATACATGGTGTGGGTCCGTTCAGTATTCGTTGAATTCAGGAGACGAGCTTGATGGCGACCAGCGTCAGCGTGGTAGCCAGCGCGGCGCGCACCAGCCGCTCGGGCAGCGCCCGCGACAGTTGCGCGCCCAGCCAGATGCCGGGGATCGAACCCATCAGCAAGGCCAGCAACAGCGTCCAGTTCACCGTGCCGAGCCAGACGTGGCCCAGGCCGGCAAGCGCCGTCAGCGGGACGGCGTAGGCGATATCGGTGCCAGCCACCTCGGCCGGCTTCATGCGGGGATACAGCAGCAGAATGAGCGTGGCGCCCACGGCACCCGCGCCGATCGAGGACACCGTCACCAGCACCCCGATCACGGCGCCCACCACCACGGTGGCAACCGCCTGGGCACGGCCTTCGAGCTGGAAGCGCGGGTTGCGTGCCAGCCACGCCAGCATCTGCTTGCGGAACAGGAGCGACAATACCGTCAGGATCACCGACACGCCGATGGTCAGGCGGATCGCGTGCAGCCACTGCGCGTTGAGTTCACCGGCGCTCTTGAGCACCAGGATGGCCACCACCGCGGCCGGCAGGCTGCCGATGCACAGGCGGCGCACCACCTGCCACTGCACATGGCCGTGGGCGCGGTGCGCCACCGTGCCGAAACCCTTGGTGATGGCGGCGAAAGCGAGGTCGGTGCCAACCGCCGTGGCCGGCGAGAAGCCGAACAGCAGGGTCAGCAGCGGCGTCATGAGCGAACCCCCGCCAACCCCGGTCAGGCCGACGAGGACGCCTACTAGCAGACCGGAAACGGTATAGGCAAGAGACATTGGGGTTCACCGGCCGGTGAGCGTCCGGGACTGCCTGAAAGCTAGGCACGTGCGCGGAGGTTCCGACCGTTCATTAACAAAGTTCGAGAATCGTAATAAACTGGCCTCATATCTCAAACTAATAAGAAGTTGTTTGTTTATACGAACACGGATATATGAACCTGCACCAGTTCCGCTTTGTGCGCGAAGCCGTACGCCAGAACTACAACCTGACCGAAGCTGCAAAAGCGCTTTACACATCACAACCCGGCGTCTCCAAGGCCATCATCGAGCTTGAGGAAGAGCTGGGCGTGGATATCTTTACCCGCCATGGCAAGCGCATCCGCAGCCTGACGGAGCCCGGCCGCCGCATCCTGGAGTCGGTGGAGAAGATCCTGCAGGAAGTGGAAAGCCTGAAACGGGTGGGCAAGGACTACGCCGCCCAGGACCAGGGCAACTTCACCATCGCCACCACCCACACCCAGGCGCGCTACGCCCTGCCCCGGGTGATCGCGGAGTTTACCAAGCGCTACCCAAAAGTGCGGCTTTCCATACAACAGGGCAATCCGACGCAAATCGCCGACATGGTGCTGCACGACCATGCCGACATCGGGATCGCCACGGAAGGGATCTCGGCCGACAAGAACCTGATCTCCCTCCCGGGCTACCAATGGCAGCACATTGTCGTCACGCCGCCCGACCATCCCCTGCTGGAAAAGAAGCACCTGGCGCTGGAAGACCTGATGGGCTACCCCATCATCACTTATGATCCGAACTTCGCCGGCCGCCCCAAGATCGACAAAGCCTTCGAGCTGCGCCACCTCAAGCCCGACATCATCCTGGAAGCCATTGACGCCGACGTGATCAAGACCTATGTGGAAATCGGCCTTGGCGTAGGCATCGTCGCCGGCGTAGCCTTCGACGCCGAGCGCGACCGCAACCTGCGCGGCATTCCCGCCGGACACCTGTTCGGCACCAATGTGACGCATCTGGCAGTCAAGCAAGGCGCCTACCTGCGCAGCTTCGTGTATACCTTTATTGAGTTGTTCTCCCCGACGCTGAACCGCAAGCTGGTAGAACAAGCCATGTCGGGCGAGCACGAAGCCTACGAACTCTGAAGCACCCAATCCAGCGCGGCTGACCGGAACGCCACCAGCCGCGCCATGCCAGCCCTGCCAGGGCGCCCCGGCTTGCCAGCCGGCGCGCGGCGGGGCCGGATCGCCTTGAATGGCCAGCCCACGTTGGCCAGACTTATCCGCACAACCCCATTGGCCGCCACAAGTGGCCAGAAAGAAACTAATGACCGAGCAAGCCACCATCCACTGGACCGAAAACGGCGAAGAACGCAGCGCGAACTGGCGCTCCGAAGCCGGCGCGCCGCCGCCCAAGCGCGTCGTCATCGCCGACGACACCACCACCGGCGACACCGCCTACCGCCTCGCCTGCGAAGGCACCGCCATGCTCTGGCGCGGCGACTTCCAGAACGCCCGCCAGCTGCTGCAAGCGCTGGCCCGCCGCGCCGACAAGCCCAAGAAGGCCGCCAAGGCCTCCAAGGTGCCCAAGGCAAAGCCCACCCCGACCGAAGCCTTCCACCTGCACCGCCAGGCCCAGTCCCAGCGCGCCCGCACGCTCTCCATGCTGCTGCTGCCCTTCGACGCCGACCACCTGGTGCCGCTGCGCCGCTCGCCCGATGTGCGCGAGGCGTGCCTGGAAGCCTATGGCGAAGTCGACGCCCCGTATGTGGCATCGATGCGCGAACTGCTCGGGCTGATCGGCGCGCACGAGTGGCGCAAAAAGGGCGTGGAGATTCCGGCGCTGGCTGAACGCATCCATCCGTACTACGGCGTCTTCTCGCCGGTGCGCGGCGAGTACATCGACCTGGTCGCCAAGGCCCAGCTACCCGCCGGCGCCCTCAACCTCGCCTTCGATATCGGCACCGGCACCGGGGTGCTGGCCGCCCTGCTGGCCCAGCGCGGCGTCAAGCGCGTGATCGCCACCGACATGGACCCGCGCGCACTCGCGTGCGCCAGCGATAACATCCACCGCCTCAAGGCGGCAGGCCAGGTGGAAGTGGTGGAAGCCGACCTCTTCCCGGAAGGCCGTGCGCCGCTGGTGGTGTGTAACCCGCCGTGGGTGCCGGCACGTCCGAACTCGCCGATTGAGCGCGCGGTGTATGACCCGGATTGCCAGATGCTCAAGGGATTTATCGCCGGGCTGGCTGATCATCTGGAGCCGAAGGGTGAAGGCTGGCTGCTGCTGTCTGATCTGGCTGAGCACCTGGGGCTGCGTTCGCGGGATCAGTTGTTGGCGTGGATTGATGAGGCTGGGTTGAAGGTGTTGGGGCGGTTGGAGGTAAAGCCTAGCCATCCGAAGGCTACGGATGCGACTGACCCGCTGCATGCTGCGCGGGCGGCTGAAGTGACTTCGTTGTGGCGCCTGGGTATTAAGTAAGCTGTAGCACGCTGACAAGCCGGGCGGCGCTCGCCGCCTCGGCTCAAAGACACCAGAGCCGCTCAACCTCCGCTCTGTTGTCTCCCCTCTCCCGTCTGCGGGGGAGAGGGCGGGAGCCCGCAAGAGCGACGCGCCTCACCCTGCCACGAGCCCCCTCCTCCCCCTACCTCATAGCAGCCCTTGCACCCGATTCAAAGCCGCATCCAACTGCTGCTTCAACGGTGTCAGCAAGCAATGCAAACCGTGACTGTCTTCTACATCGTCACTGTCGTAATCCAGCAGTTTTAGAACGGAGCCGAGGCCTGCGCTTACGCGTAGCAGATCGGCGCAGCTTTCCTGGGCGATTCCTTGGGCGTCGTTGCGCAGGGCATCCAGTTGGTACGCTAGTTCCTGGACGCTTAGCTATGTGGGGGTGTCGGCTGGGAACGTGATACGGATCAGGTCGGCGAGTAGGTCGGATTGCAGGGAGAGGGTGAGCGTGCGCTCTAGGCAATGCGAGGGGATGGACTGGTTGGTGTGATCGAGGGAGTTGGACATAGCGGTTCCATAGAAAATTTTGCCGCGTGTGGCGGCTGGTCGCCTATGCTTTCGCAGGGTTCCACTCCTGGTCGCCTTTGTTTGAGGTGACCGGGTGATTCTCGCGGAGGCCTGTGGGGATGTCAATGACGATCGGACTCGAGGTTGGGAACTAGTGCCATTGCCAGCTTCCCCTGTTGCGTCATGCATTGCGCGCCGGGTCGTTCGAAGCGCTTCTCTCCGATGAATCTCGGTCGACAATAGTCGATGCTTGCGTGTTGGGTTACGAATGGGTACCGGCGCTCCAAGCGGACATCGCCCCACCGCGATCCCGCCTTAGTTGACGAAGCGTGAGTTGCTGAGCTGAGCAGGGACTCCGTCAATCCCACATTCGTCGTACTCAAGTTGAGTAGGCAGTATGCCGATACCTGTCTCACAATCCAGACTCAGCCCGAGAAGGCAACCGGAGCGCAATGTGAGCTTGAATGATGGTGGCATCCACAATCGTGCCTTCCTTCATCATCAGCCCACGCTCGCACAGCATGATGCCGATCTCGTCGAACAGCTTCCGAGTCAACTCATGCTCGACGAGCATGCGGCGAAACTTAAGCAGCGTGGTCGCATCCGGCACCGCTTCGACCGCCAGGTCGATCCCGGCAAACGTGCGCATGGCCATGCTGTCATACAACGCGTCTTCCAGCGCCTCGTCCGACAGCCCGTACCACTGCTGCAGGAAGTAAATGCGCAACATCCGCTCCAGTCCGATTGGCGGCCGCCCACGTTTGCCTTTGGGGTAGTACGGATCGACCGCCGCGATCAGGCGCTGCCACGGCACAACACTTTCCATCTCCGTCAGGAAGCGCTGGCGGCGCGTTACCCTAACTGGCTGTAGCCGCCACATTTGCCCGCGCCGAGTGCAATTTTTTGTAGCTGTCAATCAGGCGGTGGTGCCTGTCGAGCCCCTCCAATTTCATACTGGTTGGCGTCAAACCAAAGAAACGCACGCTGCCGTCCACTGAGCCCAGCACCGCGTCCATCCGCGCATTGCCATACATCCGACGGAAGTTGACCGCGTAGTCGTCCAGGTTCAGGTCGTCATCCAACAGCACCTCCAGCACCACATTCAAGGCCTGGTAAAACAGTCCGCGCTCGACCGTGTTGTCGTTGTACTGCAAGAAGGCGCCCACCAGCTCGTGCGCCGCCTCAAATTGCTGCAAGGCGAGATGAATGAGCAGCTTCAACTCCAAAACTGTCAGCTGCCCCAAATCCGTATTTTCGTCAAATTCGATGCCGATCAACGTGGCGATGTCGGCGTATTCATCGAGCTCACTGTTATCCAGACGCTCAAGCAGGGCCTCCAGGCTTGCGTCGTCCAGGCAATGCAAGTTCAAGATATCTGCGCGGAACGACAGTGCCTTGTTGGTGTTATCCCAGATCAAATCTTCTACAGGATAAACTTCCGAATAGCCCGGAACCAAAATCCGGCAAGCAACGGCGCCTAGCTGGTCATACACCGCCATGTACACCTCTTTACCCATGTCCTCAAGAATGCCGAGCAAGGTTGCTGCCTCCTCGGCATTGGAGTTCTCGCCCTGGACAGAAAAATCCCACTCGACAAAATCGAAATTCGCCTTGGCGCTGAAAAATCGCCACGACACTACGCCGCTGGAATCAATGAAGTGTTCAACAAAATTGTTTGGCTCAGTCACGGCGTTACTGACAAAGGTGGGCTGTGGTAAATCGTTCAGGCCTTCAAAACTGCGACCCTGTAGCAATTCTGTCAGACTCCGTTCCAGCGCCACCTCGAGGCTTGGGTGCGCGCCGAACGAAGCAAAGACACCACCAGTTCGTGGGTTCATCAAGGTGACGCACATCACCGGATAAATTCCACCCAACGAAGCATCCTTCACCAATATCGGAAAGCCTTGCTCTTCCAGCCCCTGGATGCCAGCCAGAATGCCAGGGTATTTCGCAAGCACTTCATGGGGCACATCAGGCAGTGCCATTTCGCCCTCCAGAATTTCGCGCTTTACCGCCCGTTCGAAAATCTCGGACAAGCATTGCACTTGCGCTTCGGCCAGTGTATTACCGGCACTCATGCCATTGCTGGCGTAGAGGTTTTCGACCAGATTGGAGGGGAAATACACCACTTCGCCGTCCGACTGCCGTACATACGGCAGCGAACAGATACCGCGCTGCAAATTTCCCGAGTTGGTTTCGTACAGGTGCGAGCCACGTAACTCGCCATCGGGATTGTAAATGGGCAGGCAGTATTCATCGAGAATTTCAGCGGGTAGCGCATCTTTAGGTCCAGGCTTGAACCAGCGCTCGTTCGGGTAATGTAAAAACGCCGCATTGGCGAGGTCTTCGCCCCAAAACGTACCGGCATAAAAATGGTTGCAATTCAGGCGCTCGATAAATTCTCCCAACGCCGACGCCAACGCGCTTTCCTTGGTCGCTCCCTTGCCATTGGTAAAACACATTGGCGAGTGTGCGTCACGGATATGCAGCGACCAGACATTGGGAACGATATTACGCCATGAAGCGATTTCAATCTTCATCCCCAAGCCCGCCAAAATGCCCGACATATTGGCGATAGTTTGCTCCAATGGCAGATCCTTGCCCGCAATATAGGTGCCGGCGTCAGACGCCGGCTTCAACGTCAGCAACGACTGAGCATCGACATCTAAGTTCTCTACCTCTTCGATCACAAACTCGGGTCCGGTTTGCACCACTTTTTTTACCGTACAGCGATCGATGGAGCGCAAAATACCCTGGCGGTCTTTGGCAGAAATATCCGTCGGCAACTCGACTTGAATCTTGAAAATCTGCTGATATCGGTTTTCCGGATCAACAATATTATTCTGCGACAGGCGGATGTTATCGGTCGGAATGTTGCGATTTACGCAGTACAACTTAACAAAGTAAGCCGCACACAAGGCCGACGAGGCCAGAAAATAATCGAACGGACCAGGCGCAGAGCCATCACCCTTATAGCGGATAGGCTGGTCGGCTACCACCGTGAAGTCATCGAACTTGGCTTCAAGACGTAGCTTATCGAGAAAGTTGACCTTAATTTCCATGGAGGAATTCCAAAATGGTGCTCAAAATGATGCGACCGCTATTATCCGACGCCGCGCTGATGCATTGTAATATATCGATGCTTTCTACAAGCGCCGTCGCATACGGATAATTTGATAGGCGAACGCCAATTGCGCAGGACGTGGCTGGAACGTCACGCCATGGCGATATCCAGGGCAGCGCCAAGGTGCTGCCCACTTGGAGGCGCCTTATTAGTCGCTGGGACGGAATGTGATGATGAAGCTGTCCGGCCCCTTGCCGTTCTCATCGCGCGGGAACGGGTCGGGACACTCCAACACGCCGCCACTTGACTTGGAGAGGCGCGCCGACAGCCGCGAGCCATCCGCCGCCGGCCGCACCGACACCACCGCGCTCGGGTTGTCCGCGATGTCCTCGGTAACGACGATGTTCGCCTTGACGCGTTGAAGCACACGATCCGAGTACCCGCGCAAGGCCTTGCCGCCCGACCCCGCGCCCGAGCCGACCGCACTGTCCGCGCCACCTGCCAGCGCCTCCTGGCGGGCGAGTTCGGAACGACGTTGTGCGCTAGTGGCCGCATTGCCCACCTCGCCACCGCTCATACTGCATTCAGCCTTGAGCATATTCGCGCCATGCGTTCCAAGTAGCGTCGGGCTCGCTATGCGTTGGCGTTAGTCGCCGGCACCTAGCGCGCTTGTCCGCACGATTGTTGAAGTCCTTGGGGAACGTCCGCGCTTCGCCTCCCATGCAACGCCCGCCGCCCGCCAGGGGGTATCTCAGGCGATGACCTTCTGCTCTGCGGCAGCCTGCTCGCGCAGGCGACGGGCTTCGTCGCGCAGGAACTGCTGGTAATCGTCCAGATCGCCGTCGAAGGGCTCGACGCCGCCCTGGGTGACCAGCCAGAACTCATCACATACGGCGCGCAGCAGGGCCCGGTCGTGACTGACCAGCATCACCGTGCCTTCGAATTCGTTGAGCGCCATGGCTAGCGCTTCGCGTGTGGCCAGGTCGAGGTGGTTGGTAGGCTCGTCGAGCAGCAGCAGGTTGGGGCGCTGCCACACGATCATGCACAACACGAGCCGCGCCTTTTCGCCGCCGCTCATCGTGCTAACCGCCTGATGGACTGTGTCGCCACTGAAGTTGAAGGTGCCGAGGAAGGTGCGAAGCGATTGTTCGGTGCCACTCTGGCCGGGAGCCCGCATGTGCGCCGGCGTGTCCTTGGCAAGACGGATCATGTGCTCCATCGGCGTGTCGAGCGGGCGCAGCACGTCGAGCTCCTGCTGTGCGAAGTAGCCGATGTTCAGGCCTTTGCCTTCGCTGATTTCGCCGGCAATCGGCGCCAGCGCGTGCGCCACCGTCTTCACCAGCGTGGACTTGCCTTGGCCGTTGGCACCGAGAATGCCGATGCGCTGCCCGGCCAGCACAGAACGGTTGATGCCCCGCACGATGACCGTGGGCGGCGTGCCCGGCGGTGCGCCGGCCGGCGCGGGGTAGCCGAAGCTCGCGTCCAGCATCGACAACAGCGGGTTTGGGACGTTGAGGGGCTCCTTGAACTCGAAGGTGAACTCCGCATCGGCAAGCACCGGTGCGATCTTCTCCATGCGTTCGAGCGCCTTGACCCGGCTCTGCGCCTGCTTCGCCTTCGAGGCCTTGGCCTTGAAACGGTCGATGAATTTCTGCAGGTGGGCGATCTTGTCCACCTGCTTGGCCATCGCGGCCTGCTGCAACACGAGCTGCTCAGCGCGCATGTCTTCGAACTTGCTGTAGTTGCCGCCATAACGCACGAGCTTGGCGTTGTCGACGTGCACCGTCACCTGCGTCACCGCGTCGAGGAATTCGCGGTCGTGGCTGATTACTACCAGGGTTCCTTGATAGCGCTTGAGCCAGGCTTCCAGCCAGACCAGCGCGTCGAGGTCGAGGTGATTGGTCGGCTCGTCGAGCAGCAGCAGGTCGGACGGGCACATGAGCGCGCGCGCCAGCTGCAGTCGCATGCGCCAGCCGCCGGAGAAACTGTTGACCGGCTGGCTAAGCTGCTCGGCACTGAAGCCAAGGCCCAGAATCAGCGCTTGGGCACGTGCAGGGGCATCGTGTGCACCGGCGTCGTGCAGGGCCATGTAGGCGTGCGCCATGCGCATGCCGTCGTCGCTGGCCTCGGAGGCGGCTACTTCGGCCTGCGCGGCCAGCAGCACGGTGTCACCCTCGACTACGAAGTCGGTCGCGCCCTGCTCGGTCTCCGGCATCTCCTGCGCGACCTGGCCCATCTTCCATGCAGCGGGAATCGAGAACTCGCCGCTATCTTCGTGCAGCGTGCCGTTGAGAAGGCCGAAGAAGGACGACTTGCCGGCGCCATTGCGGCCGACAAGACCAATCTTTTCGCCGGGGTTGAAGGTGACGGACGCGCGGTCGAGTACGACATTGACGCCACGACGCAGCGTGACATTACGGACGGAAATCATAGGGAGCTACTTCGGAGAGGAATGGCATGATAGCCGACCGGACGCGCAGGGCTGTCTCTTTTCTGAGCCGCTTGCGCTTTGCGGCGCCCACCGTCCACAAAGCAAGGCAGGCCCTGGCGCACCGGGCGTACCGGCTGCGGGGCCAGCGAACATAGCGGTGAATGACGGCTCTTGGCCGGCAAGCGCCCGCTCGCCGGCCGGCATGTCTTCAGACTTCAGTGTGCTCTGCCATCTCCAGAGCGTCGTCGACCTCAATGCCGAGGTAGCGAACCGTGCTCTCCAGTTTCGCGTGCCCGAGCAGCAACTGCACCGCCCGAAGATTCTTTGTGCGGCGGTAGATCAATGACACTTTGGTTCGCCGCATGGTGTGCGTCCGGTAGGCCGTGTCGTCCAGACCTATGGATGCGATCCAACGGTGTACGAGTCGGGCGTACTGGCGGGTCGATAAGTGCGCGGATGCCTGGAGGTGACTCGGGAACATACAGTCCGAAGATCGCAGCTCGCGAAGCCGGATCCAGGCCTCAAGGCGGCCATGTTCACCAAGAATAATCCTGCCGCGGACATTTCCGTACGGATGCATCGGCACCGCTAGGTCGTTCCCGACGCGAGCCGGCGTCACGCAAAGCATCTTCATCGAATCGCCGTCTGCAAATCCGCCGCTCGTCGTTCTCTACCGAGCCACACGTAAAGCTTCTGCATGTAAGCGCACTAGAAAACGTTCGATGAGCCCCCCCCGCGAGCTATGTCGCCGGATAAAAAACGCCAACCCGTTTTGGGTTGGCGCTATGTTTGGGGCGTACTACTGGTATCAGAACTGGTTCATGGTGTTGTCTTTACCTGCCGCTTTCAGGGCTGCTTCGCCGCTGAAATACTCCTTGTGGTCGTCGCCGATGTCCGAGCCGGACATGTTCTGGTGCTTGACGCAGGCGATGCCCTGACGGATTTCCTTGCGCTGCACGCCAGCCACATAACCCAGCATGCCCTGGTCGCCGAAGTATTCCTTGGCCAGGTTGTCGGTCGACAGTGCGGCGGTGTGGTAGGTCGGCAGCGTAATCAGATGGTGGAAGATACCTGCTTCGCGCGACGCGTCGGCCTGGAAGGTCCGGATCTTTTCGTCGGCGAGCTTCGCCAGTTCGGTCTGATCGTATTCCACGCTCATCAGCTGGGTGCGCTCGTATGCCGACACATCCTTGCCCGCGGCCTTCATCGCGTCATACACCTGCTGGCGGAAATTCAGGGTCCAGTTGAAGGATGGGCTGTTGTTGTACACCAGCTTGGCGTTCGGGATGACTTTGCGAATCTCGCTGACCATGCCGCCGATCTGGGCGATATGCGGCTTTTCGGTCTCGATCCACAGCAGGTCAGCGCCGTTTTGCAGTGCGGTGACGCAATCCAGTACGCAGCGCGCTTCGCCCGTGCCGGCGCGGAACTGGAACAGGTTGCTAAGCAGGCGCTTAGGGCGCAGCAGCTTGCCGTCGCGCTTGATGATGACGTCACCATTGCCCAGTTCGTCGGCCGACAATTCCTCGCAATCGAGGAAGGAATTGTATTGATCGCCCAGGTCACCCGTCGTGCTGGTCACGGCGATCTGCTTGGTCAGGCCAGCTCCCAGCGAGTCGGTACGGGCCACGATGATGCCGTCGTCCACGCCCAGTTCCAGGAAGGCGTAGCGGATGGCGCGGATCTTGGCCAGGAAGTCCTCGTGCGGCACGGTGACCTTGCCATCCTGGTGGCCGCACTGCTTCTCGTCGGACACCTGGTTTTCGATCTGAATGCAGCATGCGCCCGCTTCGATGAACTGCTTGGCCAGCAGATACGTTGCCTCGGCGTTGCCGAAACCCGCGTCGATGTCCGCGATGATGGGCACAACGTGGGTGACGTGGTTGTCGATTTTTTCCTGGATGGAGGCCTTGGCAGGTCCTTGGGCAGCATCCAGTTCGCGGAACAGGCCGCCCAGTTCACGGGCGTCGGCCTGGCGCAGGAAGGTGTACAGCTCGCGGATCAGCGCGCTGACGGAGGTTTTTTCGTGCATCGACTGGTCCGGCAGCGGGCCGAACTCGGAGCGCAGCGCGGCCACCATCCAGCCGGACAGGTAAAGGTAGCGGCGGTCGGTGCTGTTGAAGTGCTTCTTGATGGAGATCATTTTCTGCTGGCCGATGAAGCCGTGCCAGCAACCCAGCGACTGGGTGTACTTGGACGAGTCGGCATCGTAGGCGGCCATGTCGGCGCGCATGATCTTGGCGGTGTACTTGGCGATGTCCAGGCCCGTTTTGAACTTGTTCTGGGCACGCATGCGGGCGGCATACTCGGGGTTGATGGCATTCCATGCGCTGCCGTGGTTCTCTTTCAAACCAGCAACTGCCTTGATGTCGTCTTGATACTGGGCCATACGAAATTCCTAAGCGCGTTTGAAGAAAGGGTTGCGTGTGCCGCTACGGATGTCGAAGCAAGCAGCGTGGAATCATTGTATGGCGCTTCTGGCGCATCACAGCGAAGTCTTATATAAGACATAAGAGTTGGTTTATCCTTATTTTTCAATGAGATAGGCGTTGAATTTCGTGATGTGGAACGCGTTTTCGAGAAACGAAAACAAAACACTGCGAAAATTCGGAGTGAATTCCGCAATGTGAAAAGCGCTTTCAGTTGTTAGAAGTAAAGGCAAGCACAGATGGCTTGAGCAACGATAGTTGGCACACATCCGAATCAATCGAGCGGCCGATCGCGAGCGCTCAGCGGACAACACAACGCCCCGGCACTCAGCCTGGGCTTATCTTATTGTGCGTTCTCGGATAAGCACCTATACTTAGCTATATGGATAAGTATAGATTGGCGGTCAGCGAGGTGTTCCAGGCACTGGCTGACCCCACACGTCTCGCAATCATTTGCACGCTGGTTGGCGGCGCGCAGACGGTATCGGCGTTGGCAGCACCATTCGATATGGCGCTGCCGTCCTTCATGAAACACCTGACTGTCCTTGAGCGCAGCGGACTTATCGTTACACATAAGGTCGGCCGCACTCGCACGTGCGAGCTACGACCAGAAAGACTGTCGGAGGCCGAGCAGTGGATAGCCGAGCAGCGAGCTATGTGGGACACAAGATCAGACCGGATGGTCCATTTCGTTGAACGACTTCATCAAGAGGAGCCAACCAATGACACAAAACGCAGCTGATAGCGCTGATTCCCGCGACCTCGTTATCACCCGCGTGCTACGCGCGCCGCGAGCCGCCTTGTGGCGCGCATGGTCCGAACCGGAACTCCTGAAAGAATGGTGGTGCCCGAAGCCCTGGACAACGAAAGTGATCGCCTTCAACCTGCAACCGGGCGGCGCTTTCCATACCCTCATGAAGGGCCCGGACGGGGACAGCAGCAATAACCCTGGCTGCTTTCTCGACGTCGCTCCCCAATCGCGCCTTGTTTTCACGTCAATGCTCACGGCAGACTGGCGTCCGGCTAAGCCGTGGCTGGGCTTCACCGCTGTCATTACAATGGCCGACGAAGGCGAAGGCAGCCGCTATGTCGCCAGGGTGATGCACCAGGACGACGCCGCGCGTGAGCAGCACGAGAAGCTTGGCTTCTTCGACGGCTGGAATAGCGTGATAACGCAGCTCGACGAATTTGCGTGCTCGCTCCGTTGAATGCTGGGGCCGTAGCCGTTATGTCTTGACCGCTTGAGGAAGAGCCCCAGCTATGCCGGGGCTTCTTTTTAATCCGTTTCGGCACTTCACGGCAGTCGTGGCAATGGCCATTGCACCACGAGGAGCAGCCAAACAAGTCACCGCCACCATTGACAGTGTCTGGCCGATAGCGGCAGTTGACGCTTTCACTCCACGGTGTTTCGAACCAACTGGCCTCATAGGCTCCCCGTCCCCTATGTGCCATCCTTAGGTTCCACCCCTACCGGAGCAACCCAACATGACCCAAGACGAACGCGCCATTCGCGATGTAGTCGACACATGGTTCACCGCCAGCAAAGCCGGCGACCTCCCCACCGTCCTGGACCTAATGACCGACGACGTCATTTTCATGGTCCCCGGCCGGCCGCCATTCGGTAAGAAGGAGTTCGCGGCAGCCACAGAAGGCATGAAAAACGTCAAGATCGACGGCACCTACGACATCCAAGAAGTACAAGTCCTAGGCAACTGGGCCTATCTCCGAAACCATATCCGCATGACCGTCACGCCGCCTGGCGGCAGCGCAGCCATCCACCGCTCCGGCTATACGCTCACCATCCTGCGCAAAGACCCCGATGGGCATTGGCGGCTCACGCGCGATGCGAATCTGCTGGCAGCAGAAGCCACGGCGATGCCGTCATGAAGGCATCGCCGGGTCAATGGCAGGGACGAAACGATCGTTGTGCGGTGCACTAGGAAAGAGGCTCCTGCTTGCCCCCCACTTTCACGCGCTCGCATGGCTTACACCGCCGCCGGCCCGCCCCGGGTCGGCCAATACCCCACATGGCGTTCCCGCCCTATATCGCCAATAATGGTCTAACTGCCGTTGCCGGACGAGGGCGACCATGCTTCATAGTCCCGATGCAATTCGTACAGTTTCCCACCTCCATTACCGCGACGCCCGCATCCTGCTCGACACGCCCGACGACCAGTCGCACCTGAACAACATCACGGGCGGTCACGACAACTACACGATCCAACTCGGTCACCATGAATCCGTGCCACCCGCCCCGCAGAAGCCGATGGCGTCGCAGCACAAGTCGCATAGGGACGGCGCTGCCTGAATGGGAAAGGATGCCGGGATGAATGCCCCAATGCGGCCGTCAGTTCGCCAGCCCAGCCACGTCATCGACAGGGAATGGGACGGCCCCGGACGGCAAATCCAAACCACAGCAATGCGCATGGCGATGAAAACCGCCGGGCTTGCACTATGGCTCGGGAGTCTCTTGCCGTCCCCTGCCCTTGCAGCCCTGCAGGATCAGTTCCTGTATTTCCCCACTAAGGCTGAGTTGCCAGAACTGGTTGCCGGCGGCCTAAGGGCCTGGCCGTCTTCGCAAGACTTCAAGGGCTTGTTCGCAGAACCCACCGGGCCAGTGCGTGCCACTGCGATTGTTTTCCATGGCAATGCCGGACATGCCGGTCACCGCAGAGCGTACGCCGCGGCTCTGGCGCCCCAGGGCGTACGCGTGATTCTCGCCGAGTATCCGGGCTACGGACCGCGCCCGGGACCTTTGGGCGAAGTCAGCCTAGTGAATGACGCAGAGCAGATCATCGCGCAGGCCTATCGCCAATATGGCGCACCGCTGCTGGTGATCGGCGAATCGCTGGGGGCCGGCGTTGCGGCGGCGGCGGGCGCGCACCAGCGGGACAAGACAGCAGGCCTGATGCTGATCACGCCATGGGACACGCTGCAACATGTTGCCGGCTACCACTATCCCTGGCTGCCGGTGTCGTGGCTGCTGCGGGATCGCTACGACAGTGCAGCCAACCTGGCGTCGTTCACCCGGCCCGTTTTGGTGGTGGTTGCCGAGCGTGACAGCATCGTCCCGGCACAATTTGGCGTCGCACTGCATAAGGGGCTGGTAGCGCCGAGGCAATTGCGTGTAGTGCCTGGTGCCGAGCACAACGATTGGTTCGAGCGGGTAGACGATGCCTGGTGGCGCGATGCCCTTCGCTTCTTGCTCGGGGGGTCGGATTGAGTCGCCCCCCGACCGGGTGAAACCCAAATGTTGCATGTTCGGCACGGGCTGGCGCCTTCAGTCACTAAAGCGTGGCGCAGGCCGGACCGCCAGACCCTTCCTCGATATTCGGCCACACCAACACCTCAAACCGATCAGGCGGAACCGGCTCGGAATACAAAAAGCCCTGGGCAAAATCACAACCCACGGCGATGAGAAAATCACGTTGTTCTATCGTCTCCACGCCCTCGGCAATGACTTTTAATCCCAGTTTGTGAGCCAGCATGACCATTGCCTCGCAAAGCGCCTGATTGTCGCCATCAAAGCCGAGGTTATGTACGAACGAACGGTCGATCTTGAGGTAATCGATATCGAAGCGCTTGAGATAGGCCAGGGACGAGTAACCAGTGCCGAAGTCGTCGATCGAGATCCCGATTCCCACATCACGGAAGGTCAGCAGCTTCTCATTCAGTTCGGCGTCGAGTAACAGGCCCTCGGTGATTTCAACCACAACGCTCTGCCCCGGCATCCCTTCCCGAACCAGATAGTCGGACCATTGATTGCAAACCAGGCCGTCTTGCCGAATCTGCATCGGTGACATGTTAACGCTGATCTGGAAAGACGGATGGAATCGACCGCGCCATTGACGGGCCTGGTGCACGGCCTGCTTGAACACCCAATCCCCGATCGGAACGATGAGCCCCGTGTCTTCGGCCAATGGAATGAAATCCTGCGGATTGATCGTGCCGCGTTCGGGGTGCAGCCAGCGGATCAGTGCCTCGGCTTTGTAGATTTCCCCGGTCTCCAGGTCGACGATGGGCTGATAGTAGACCTGGAACTGTCCGCCAGGCAGGGCGGCACGTAGATCGCTCGTGAGACGCAGGCGCTTTTCTGCCGCTACACGCAAGTCGGGCGTGAAGTAGCTGAAACGGTTGCGCCCGGCGTTTTTGGCCGCATACATGGCCTGGTCTGCGTTCTTGAAAAGGACATCCAGTTCGCTGGTGTCGTCGGGATAAAGTGTGACGCCGACGCTGGCGGAAATGAAGGTCTCATCCGCGCCGAGCTTGAAGGGCTCGGCCAGCTTGTGGATGATGGTCTTTGCGATCCGTTCGATGCTTTCGGTATCGTCCATGTTGGGGAGAATGACGGTGAATTCGTCACCGCCAAGGCGAGCGACGATGTCCGATTCGCGCACGCATGAGATGATGCGCCTGGCGGCCTCGATCAGCAGGATGTCTCCTGTGTCGTGTCCCAAGGAGTCATTGACCTCTTTGAAGCGATCCAGGTCGATCAGCATCAAGGCCATACGCTGCCGGGAGCGATGCGCCATGCTGGCTTCCTGCTCGAGACGGCTGTGAAACATCTGGCGATTCGGAAGATGGGTCAGCGCATCGAAATTGGCCTGTTTCCAGATTGTCGCCTCGAATGCCATCCGGTCCGATAAGTCACGACCCACAGCCAGCACCGAGTTCACCTTGCCCGACCGGTCAATCTCTGGAGTCAGGCGGATATGG
This sequence comes from Burkholderiaceae bacterium 16, assembly GCA_000955785.1. Taxonomy (GTDB): domain Bacteria; phylum Pseudomonadota; class Gammaproteobacteria; order Burkholderiales; family Burkholderiaceae; genus Cupriavidus. Next base: position 32,606 of record JYOD01000052.1, on the reverse strand, counting down.
GTGCAATGTTCCCGTCCATCCCTGCTGAGCCATCTCAGCTCGAATTGCCCACTTCTCCCGCTTGAAATGGTGTCGGCGATCTTCTCCTCGTAGACCAGCGCGTTAGCGCCGCCCGGTACCTCTGAGGGCCGCTTGCCGAGCGATTCGCCGAGGGTGCACCCTGCCGAGGCACAGAAGGCGGGATTGGCGTAAGTGCGGCGGAGGTCTCGGTCGTAGCGGGTAATCGTGTCCGGAGAGTTCTCAATCAACGTTCGCGACTCCTGCTCCCTGGAGACGAGTTCCGCTGTTCGCTCGACGACGGTCTGCTCAAGGGAGGCGTTGATCTCGTTGATCTTCTGGATCTTCTGGCTGATCGCCCCACTCATTCTTTCAAAACGCTGCGCGAGTCTGCCAAGTTCATCCTTGCCGCCGGCATCAGTGCGCGCAAGCGCCTCCGCCTCGGCTCCCGCATCGTTGCCGGTATCGTGCATCTTTCGCACCAGCTCTTTGAGCGGTGCCGAAATGCTGTGGGAAATGAAGTAGGCCAGGAAGATCGAAAGCAGGAACCCCGAGATGCCAACCAGTACGATCTGATCGCGCACGGACTGTGCCTCTGCCGTCAACTTCCTTTCAGGGATTGTGCTGACGACAAACCATGTCGTGCCGGGAATTGCTGCGTACGCGGCAAGGTAGCGCCCCTCGCGCTTGCCCTCGAAGTCGACGAAACCACTCGGCTCCCCGTGTAGCTCGTTGTGCCCGATTTTTTTGATCAGGTCAGGCTCGGCCATCCCGTCGGTGTTCGTGAAAATGCCGTCCGCGCGGACAACTACTTTGTTGTTGCCGGCATCGAGAACGTAGATTTCCGCTCCACTCCCCAGGGCGACGTCATCAAAAATTGTCGAAAAATGCTCGGGGCTAATAACCAGAACCAGATTGCCAAGCTGCCGATTGTTGCTCTTGCCGATGATGGCACGCACCATCCCGAGATTTTGTTGCCCGACGCCGTTGTCGTAACTGCCCCAGTAAGGCCGGCCATTGCGATCAGGAGCCTGCTTGACCAGGCGCAGCACACCCCGGCTCAGCTCCGCGAACACCTGGGTGTCCAGGATCCGGTTGTTCTTGTCGAGCAGATACTTCTGGTTGATGAAGTCAACCGATCCGTAGTGCTGCAGGAGCAGGCGGGTCATATCCTGGCGCGCCTCGCTCTGCTCCTTTGCACTGCCATCCACAACGCTTGTCAGCGCGCCTTGAACACGATCAGAGAGCACAAGAAGGCTGCTTTCCGTCTCGATCTGCTCCATCCGCAGCGAGATGTTCTTGGATACCTGCTTGACCATCTCTTTCGAGAATACCTCCGCCTTCTCCTTGATCGCGGCGGTCGACTCCACATACGATATGTAGCCTGAAATAAGTATCGGTATCAGCGACAGCAGGATGAACGCAGTCATCAGCCGGTAGCGAATTTCGACACGGCGCAGCAGGTCCAGCGAGAGATATGCGAAAGCGCTTCGCAGCGAACCTATGATTGAGCTCATCTGTAGTGCATCTTTGCTTCATTCTTGACAGACTCGTCGAGGAGCTTGGCTGCCTGTCTGGGCGTGATCTTCCTGACCAGCACTTCCTGCATCAATCGATGAAGCTGCTCGATTGAGTTGGAGGGTAGAACCGAATAGTATGGGCTGACGGTCACCGGATAGTGGCTGACCATGTTTGTGTAGTCGACAATCTTCTGATCGCTTACGAGCGTTCCCGCGACTTGCTTGAATGGGGGGATGTTCTGGCGTTTTCTCTGGAGAATGGAGAACCCCTTCCCAGCAATAAATTCGAGAAAACGCATGGCTGCGGCCTTGTTGGGCGTCTCACACACCGCAAACCCGGTTTCGCTGCCGATCACAGGCACCACCCGCTTGCCCGGCGCGTTCCAGGGTGGAATAAACACGCCAACCTCGAAACGGTTGCCGTGCAGCAAGGGGCCGGCTGCCCAACTGCCGTGAAAAGCCATCGCGACCTTGCCTTCCTTGAACAGCCGTATGCCTTCATCGTAATCCGTCGCCATGAAGGCGTCTTGTACGTAACCACGTTGCGGCATCAGCGCAATCCTGGCAAAAATATCTGCTACCTGAGGCGTGTTCAGGTCCAGCGTGCCATCACCGATTTTCTGCTTCCAGTCTGGCTCGCGTGCCACCACATTGTTGCCAAAGCCGAAGCTGAAGGGGCCGTTGCCGAGCATGTTCGGGAAACCGCCGTTCCACATGATGGGTGTCAAGCCCGCAAGCTTGAGCCGCTCGCAAACCATCAGGAACTCTTGGAAATTGGTTGGCAGTTCCTTGATCCCAGCCTTCGCGAACAGTGCCTTGTTGTAATAGATCAGCGTTGTAGCCACTCCGCCGGAAATGCCAAAACGCCTGGATTGGCGACTGGTCCAGTCACCCTTGAGAGGGCCGAGCATGTTGCTCCATGCCGATGTCGCGCTCACGTCTGCCAGGATGCCTTGATCGGCCAATTCAGCCGCGTAGGCGTTCGGGTTGACACTCACCAGATCCGGCAAGTTGCCAGAAGCAATCCGGGGCTTGATATTCTCTTCGACCGAATTGCCGACCATGAACTGCACATTCACGCGGACGTCTGGATTGAGTTTGCTGAATTCAGCGGCAATCTGGAGCATCTCCTCCGGCCAGTCTGGCGCCCATATCAACGCTGTAATGGAGGTCCTGGCCGGCACGGCTGCGCCCGACGAAGCGTTGTCTCGCTGTTGACAACCGCACAAGAACAAAAAAAAGAGGCTGACCAGGCCAGCTAGCAGGGAGGAAAACTCAATGCGTCGCGCTTGGGGGTTCACTTTTCGGTTTCGGGATGGAATAACTGTGCCCCCACAGGCACTTTCGATGTACCAGGAAGCGAACCGATGGCAAGGCATGGCGGCGTCTCTGCTGCGATAACTTGCAACGGAGTCGAGAACGCCTCAGCCCCCAGCGAGGCAACCGATTCCCTACAAGACAGGGCTTGCAAACACAGCAGGGATGCGCAGCCAACCCGCATCGGGAAACGCTTACTACGGCTGGGCTGCGTATGTTTGGCCATGACGGCGGATTAGGCGAATTGAACGGAGCGGTGCCTGCACTGCATATCGACAACGAGCGCAAATACTTTACCGGGGCAAACCCTAATTTCCGTGCCATGGCAAGTAGTTGCCGGCATAGCCGGACTCAGCATGATAGCCGAATGACCGCCCCTGACCGGGGACTCGACCGGTGGATGCAACACACTGGAGACGCCTTGCGATCCGCCGATGACGTCGCTGTGCGCGAGTAGCGATCCGTAGCATGCCTTGCTGACGGCCTTGACCGCGTCGTGCGTCTTCTTGATCCGCAGCCTGGCGAAGTTGGCGAGCGCTTCGTTTGTCGAGCGCGAAGGCGCCGCCGCCCAGGGCGCCGTGCCCGCTATCGCTGCCGTAGGTGACATAGCCTTGCTTGAACGCGTTGGCCACGCTGGCGGGCTGGCTCGTGAACGCGGACCCGGCAGGCACATCGCAACCAAGGCCTTTAAGTCTTGCTTAAGTCTCGGCCCTTAAACTGGCATCACACAAGACAACCCGCGAATACAACCCGCGTAGGAGGTGCCATGACCCCCCAAGAAATGCAAGCACTGGAAGCCTTCCTGACTCAGTTGACCCAAGCCAGGGCAGGCATGAAGGACCCCCAGGCGGACGCCCTCATCGCCGAAGCGGCCGCCCGGCAACCGGATGCCGCCTACCTGCTGGTCCAGCGCGCCATGATGCTTGACCAGGCACTGGCATCAGCGAAAGCGCAGATCGCCACGCTGCAGAGCCAGTTGCAGATGGCGCAGGCCAGCGGCGCCAATCGCTTTCTCGACGCGGACAACGCCTGGGGCAATAGTGCCGGTCGCGTTGCCGCAAGCCCCGCCGCGCCGCAGGCGACGGCCGCGCCTGTCTCCGTACCGCCGGCGGCTCCCCAGGCCGCGCCCGCGCAGCCGCCCCGGCCCGGCTTTCTGAGTGGCGGCCTGGGCGGCACGCTGGGCGGCATTGCCACCACGGCAGCCGGCGTAGCCGGAGGCGCGCTCCTGTTCCAGGGTATCGAGAATCTGTTCCATCGCAATAGCGGGGGCGGAAGCGGTTTCCTGGGACAGCCAGCCGCAGGCGCGCTGCCAGGCGAAACGACGGTCGTCAACAACTATTACGGCAATGAAGACCGCTCGCCATTGGGTGAACCTGGAGTGGCGCCGGACAACGGCCTCCCGGATGACGGACTGGGCAATGACGACTTCATGGATGACGACACCTTCAACGTCTAGCGCGTTCAGGGGCGTGGCCCGCCGCCCCTCCGGGGCCTGACCTCCCGCGCCATTCGCCCGGGAGGTCAGGCAGACAGATAGCGCTCGCAAAGCAGCGCCCAGTACGCCGCGCCGACCGGAACGTTCTTGTCATTGAAGTCGTAAGCCGGGTTGTGCACCATGCAGGCTCCGGCTTCGTCGCCTTCACCATTGCCGATCAGCAGATAGCAGCCGGGCACCTCATCCAGCATGAAGGCAAAGTCTTCGCTGGCCGTGATGGGCTGCGCCTGGAGGATGACGTTGCCCTCGCCAAGCAGTTCCAGGGCGACCTGGCGCGCGAAATCGGTTTCGGCCGGGGTGTTCACCAGGACCGGGTACCCACGCTGGTAATCCACCAGCGCGCTGACGCCATAGCTCTGGGCCTGCGCGGATACCAGCGCCTTGATGCGCCCCTCGAGCAACTGGCGCACCTCGCGATCCAGCGCCCGCACGCTCAGCTTGAGCACAACTTGCGCGGGAATGATATTGAAGGCGGTCCCGCCCTGAAACGCGCCCACTGTAATCACCGCCGCTTGCAGCGGATCGACATTGCGCGCCACGATGGTTTGCAGAGCCATCACGATAGCGGCGCCCGCCACCACCGGGTCAGCCGCGCTGTGCGGCATGGCGCCGTGTCCGCCGATCCCGTCCAGCGTGATGGTTACGCTGTCCGCCGACGCCTGCGCCGCGCCATCTCGCAGCAGCAACCTGCCTTGCGGGGCGCCCGGGGAATTGTGCAGGGCGAACACGGCGTCACAGGGATACTTCTCGAACAGCCCGTCCTCGATCATCTTCCTGGCGCCGCCAAGGCCCTCTTCGGCGGGCTGGAAGATCAGGTTCAGGGTGCCGCTGAACTCGCCTCGCTCCGCCAGGTACCGTGCCGCGCCCAGCAGCATGGCGGTGTGGCCGTCATGCCCGCAAGCGTGCATGACACCCGGATGGCGGCTTGCATAAGGCAGGCCCGTGCGTTCATCCATCGGCAGGGCATCCATGTCGGCGCGGATCCCCAGGCGCCGGGCTCCCGCGCCACGCCGCAAACGTCCTACGACGCCTGTAGCGCCCAGCCCGCGCTCTACCTCATAGCCCCACTCGGTCAGCAGCCTGGCTACAAGCTCGCTCGTGCGGTGCTCTTCAAAACTCAGTTCGGGATGTTGGTGGATATCGCGCCGGACCGCGATGATGTCGTCTGCATTGGCCTGCAGCGCGGCAAGTATGGGATGCATATCGCCTTACTGCCGCTGCAGGCCGATGGACGTGGCAATGCCACGGAACTGCTCGATAGCCTGCCGATAGGTTTGCTCGCTTTGCAGGAGCGATACGGGCTTTGGCGCCGGCAGGTTCGCCGCTTCCAGGTTGGCACGTACGGCGGGCTCCGCAAGGGTCTGCGTAATTGCCTTGTGCAGCGCCTGTACGATCGGCTCGGGGGTATCCTTTTTAACGAACAAACCTGCCCAGGTGGTGAAGTTGAAGCCCCGTAGCGCCTTGCTTTCATTGACGCTGGGCACCGACCCGACAGACTCCACGCGTGTGGGCGACAACACGGCGAGCATCTTGACCTGCCCTGTGCGCATGCGTTCGATGTCCGGCTTGCCAAACGGGGCAATGAAAATGTCGACGACACCGCCCACCAGATCCTGGATGGCGGGGGCACCTCCCTTGTAAGGCACGTGCATCAACGGGACGCCAATTGTCCGGGCCATGTGCTCACCCAGCAGGTGGTAGAACGAGCCGACCCCAACGCTCGCGTAAGTCAACGGCTTGCCGGCCTTGGCGGCCTGCGCGGCGTAGGCCGCCAGCTCGTCGACATTGCTGGCGGGAAGGTCTTTGCGCGCAAGAATCGCCATGTCGACAGCGCCGACCATGTGGATCATGCGGAACGCCTCGCTCTTGTACTTGACTGCCGCATTGGCCAGCGGCGCCGTGATCAGTTCGCCGGGACCTGCCTGGAAGATCAGTTGCCCGTCGCCCGGCGCGTTGAGGACCTTCTGGGCAGCGATCGCTCCGCCTGCGCCGCCGAGGTTTTCTACCACCACCGGCTGGCCTAGATGCCTGGCCAGGGAGACATTGAGATTCCGGGCGACGACGTCCGACAGCCCGCCCGCGGCAAATGGCACCAGCAGGGTCACGGGCCGGTCGGGGTAGTTGTGCGCGTGTGCCAGGCCAGCCCACAGCAGGCCGGCCGTCAAGCCGCTCAGCCACCGGCGGGCAGAGGTCGTGAAGCAAATCATGGCTGTCTCCGAGTACTTAGGTACTTAGTTGCATTTGTGCCCGAATCATATGAAGCTCGCCGTGATGTGTCTAATGCATTATTTCCATAAAATTTATTCACAAAACTCATCATGACGACAGGCCTATGCACCTCAAACACCTGAAGCACCTGATGGCCGTGGCGGATATGGGCTCGTTCAGCCGCGCGGCCGAGAAGTTGCACCTGACCCAGTCAGCACTGAGCCGGAGCATCCAGGCGCTGGAAGACGAACTCGAAGGCCGCTTGATCGATCGTCATGGCAAGCGCAATGTGCTGACGCCGCTGGGCGAACTGATTGCGAAGCGGGCCCGGCGCATGTTGTTTGAAGAGGCGGAGCTGCATCGCAGCGTTGAACTGTTCCGGCAGCACAACCTGGGCGCCATCCGTATCGGCCTGGGCGCAGGGCCGGGGGCGATGCTGATGACGCCGTTCCTGAAACACATGGCGAGGAACCACCCGGGTGTGCAGGTGAGCGTGTCGCTTGGCACGTCCGACGCGCTCATCGCTCAGTTACGCCAGCGCTCGCTCGACGCCGTCATCGTGGAAGTCAGCAGCGTGCCGTCCGCCACGGATTTGCGCTACGAGCGGCTGGCGCAACTGCAAGGGCGCTTTATCTGCCGCACCGGGCATCCGCTGCGCCGGCAGGCCGGTGCGGATGGTGGCGCAGGCGTGAGCTTCGACGATGTACTGCGCTATCCGCTGGCCTCCGCGCCCATGAGCGCGGAGGTTGCACGAAACCTTGTCAAGCGCTTTGGACCGAGAGCCGATCCCGAACACTGCGTGAGCCTGAGTTGCGAGAACGTTGCCAGCCTGATCGAAGCCGTCAAGCATTCGGATGCGATCCTGTTCAGCATTCTCGCAGGGGTCCACGCCGAAATAACGGCAGGCGAGTTGTGCGAACTGGTGACGACGCCGGCGGTTGACGATGGCCCTTGCTATGCGTTTTTTACATTGGCGGGCCGGACCGAGGCGCCGAGCATGGAACTATTCCGGCGGTTCGTGGACGAGCATCTGAGGGACAGATGACAGCGTTTCCTCGTGCAGCGCAACATGTTTTCTGGCCTGGGGGACTGGATCCGGGCAACACCGATGGCGACCGCGCCTGGCTCTTTACCCCCACTTGTCCAGATAAGTCAGCCCATACGGCCACTTGAAAATTGATCCATGACAACGTGTCGTGGGCGGCTTCGCCTAATGTGGGTTGACGAATCGCCCGTGCGCATGCGTGACAGTCGAGTGTGCCCGGACGACGCAACCTCCCACCGGACGAATCGCCCGGTGGGTTAATCGTTATGGAGAAAATGATGGCCGCCAATCCGGATAAGGCTACTGCTTACGACGAGTTCAATATCAAGATCCCGGAGGATCACTTTCCCAAGCTGGGAATTTCGGCACGCGCCGCTGCGGCGCTCGTGGTCAGCGAAGAATGGACCGATGCGAACCCGATGCTGAACATGTCGTCCTTCGTGACGACCTGGGCCGAGCCAGAAGCCAGGGAGGTTGCCGCCCGAAACATCTTCAAGAACTATATCGATCACGATATGTATCCGCAGGTCTTCGAGATGGAGCAGCGAATGGTGCGCTGGCTGCACCAACTCTGGAACGGGCCCAAGGGGGTGGAGCCATATGGCACTGCAACAGTGGGCTCATCGGAAGCCTGCATGCTCGCTGGCCTGGCACATAAGTGGAACTGGCGGCAAAGGCGTCAGGCTGAGGGCAAGGATGTTTCGCGCCCAAATATGGTGACGGGTGGCAACGTTCAGATCGTCTGGAAGAAATTCCTGCGCTACTTCGATGTGGAACCGCGCATCGTGCCGCTCAAGCCGGGAAACTATCGGCTGACCGCAGAGGATCTCGACAGCTATGTAGACGAGAACACCATTGCCGTCGTCGCGATCGCCGGACAGACTTTTACCGGGGAAGATGATGACATCCAGGCAATCCATGACTGGCTGGATGACTATGAGAAGCGCACCGGCAACTCCGTCCCGATGCATATAGACGGCGCCTCCGGCGGCTTTGTGAACCCCTTCCTCTATCCCGACTACAAGTGGGACTTCAGCCTGCCGCGCGTGCTGTCAATCAATGCGTCCGGGCATAAATACGGCCTGACGCCTCCCGGTCTGGGTTGGGTGGTTTTCCGTGAGCGCAAGATTTTCAATGAGGACCTGGTGTTCTATGTGAACTACCTTGGCGGCGAAATGCCGACAGCCACGCTCAATTTCAGCCGCAACGCCTTTCAGGTTGCGGTGCAGTACTACCTGTTCCTGCATCTTGGCTTCGACGGCTACAAGAGAATCATGACGCACACGCTGGACAATGCGATCGCGCTGCGGAAGGTGCTGGTCGATAGCGGATACTTCGACATCATGAACGAGACGCAACGTATCCCCGTGGTTGCCGTGACGCTGAACAAGAAGATCAAGAATTTCAACGAATTCGATGTCTCATACAAGGTACGCGAGCATGGCTGGGTTCTCTCCGCGTATTCCATGCCACCGAATGCCGAGACCGTGACCAGCCTTCGGGTTGTCATCCGGCCACATATCAATCATACGGTGGCGATGTTGCTGGCAAACGATATTGTCAAGGCCTGTCAATACCTTGAGACGCACGGCGGCAACGCGACCCCGCCGAAACTCCATGCGAAGGAAAAGACGACTCAAGTCAAATGCTAGTTGTCAGCGCGATGCCCGGGCAGGCGCACTTGATTTGGCATGCCCCTGCATCACCCGTCTCATAGAGCAGGCCAGAGGCGCCGGCGGGTTACTGGTGGGCGGACCCAATGGATTTCCCCGAATCCCCGGACACCGCTTCGTGCGCGGGGGGCGGGATGGTGCCGCGCTCGGTCCTGCAGTCGAAGATGACGTCGGCGTCAAGGCTCGGATTGTGGTGCCGAATCTGCGGAACCGGCGAATGCGAATGTCGCGTCCGCCAGCGACGACATCAGAACCTCCAGAAGAGGAAGCGTCGATGCCGTCGCTCATGGACCGTACGAGGAGGAGGCCGGGTCTCGGGGCCGAGCTGCGCATCCGGATCGATCACTCGCGCACGCAGCGCCATATCGTAGAACGCCCCCACCATCGGCAGTGCGCTGTGCGCGCCCTCGCCCCAATAGTTGCCGAGCGTCACACGTCCATCGTCGAAACCGACCCACGCGCCCGCGACCAGTTGCGGATGCATCAGGATGAACCAGCTATCCGCGTTGTCCTGCGTCGTGCCCGTCTTGCCGGCCACGTCGGCGCGAATCCCGAAGCGCGTCCGGATGCCCGCGCCGGTGCCACGGCTAACGACGTCGCGCATCACGTCGACGAGCGTTTGCGCCGCACCGGCGGGCAGCGCCTGTTCGGGCAATGCGCTCGCGAATTCGGCAAGCACCTTGCGGTCGTGATCCTCGATGCGGGTGACCATGCGCGGTTCGATATAGGCCCCGCGGTTCGCGATCGTGCTGTACGCCGAGACCATTTCCTTGAGCGTGACCGGGCTCGTGCCGAGCGCGAGCGACGGCACCGCTTCGAGCGGACTCGCGCGCACACCCATCGCGTGCGCGAGCCGTGCGACCTTCTCTGGGCGTTCCTTTTGCATGAGTTGAGCGGTAACGCGATTGCGCGAATACACTAGCGCGTCGCGCAGCGTCATCGGCCGGCCGGTAGGCGGTTCCGCGTCGGTAGGCCGCCAGATGGCATGTCCGGTCAGCGCAATGGCGACGTTCCGATCCACGATGGTATCGCTCGGCAGCGCGCCGTCCGCGAAGGCCGCGCCGTAGACGAACGGCTTGAACGTCGAACCCGGCTGGCGCCGGGCCTGCTGCACGTGATCGAACGGTTCGTCACTGAAGTCGCGGCTGCCAACCCATGCCTTGATATCTCCGTTGCGTGGATCGATCGCAACAAAACCCGCCTGGATCTGCGTCTTGCTCTGACACAGTGCGCGGACGAACGTGGGGTTCGTGCCGAGCTTGCCGAGCGCGGCCTGATCCGATTGGCCAGCATCGCGTGCGGCGCGGTACTCGGGTGTCTGCCGGATGAATGTCCGGAACAGGTCGTTGCCCGGCCAGCAGCCCGTGCGCTCGTTCCATGCGCCGTTCGCGATCCATTGCAACTGGTTCGTCTGCCACTCCAACGCCTGCGTCGCCATTGCCTGCAGGCGCGAATCGATGGTCGTGCGCACGACCAGCCCGTCGGCATAGATGTTGTAGCCGTTGCGATCGGCCCATGCGATCAGCCACTTGCGCAATTGCGCCGAAAAATGCGGCGCGGCGCCCGGTGGCGCGGTCTGCAACTCGAAATCGACGTTGAGCGGTTGTCGCATCAACCTGGTGTAGGCATCGGGCTTGAGCTTCCCGTATTTGTTCATCTGCCCGAGCACCGTGTTTCGCCGCTGCAATGCGCGCTCGGGATTAAGCACGGGGTTGTACGTGCTGTTGGCCTTCAGCATGCCGACGAGCGTCGCGCTTTCGAGAATGTCGAGCTGATTGGCCGATTTGCCGAAATAGGTGCGTGCGGCCATTTCCACGCCGTAGGCGTTGTAGAGAAACGGCACAGTGTTCAGGTACGTCTCAAGGATCTGAACCTTGCTGTACACGGCTTCGATTTTGAACGCCGTGATCGCTTCCCTGAGCTTGCGCGTGAGGGTTGGCGCGCGGCCGATTTCGTCAGGATACAGGTTGCGCGCGAGCTGCTGCGTGATCGTCGATCCACCTTGCCGATCGCCGGAGAACGTATGCAGCGCGGCCGACGCGGTGCGCTTCCAGTCGAGGCCATGATGCTCGTAGAAGCGGCGGTCTTCGGTCGCGATCAGTGCATCCACCATGTACGGCGAGATCTGCCTGAGCGACACCCACTCGCGATTGACCGGCTTGAACGCCTCAAGCAGTTTGCCGTCGGCCGAAACGATCAACGCTGGCCGATCAACGCGGGCTTTGCGGATGTCGCCGATGCCCGGCGTAAACGGCACGAGCGCAAGCACGTACAGCAAGAAGAGCGCCGGCAATGCGGCTAGCGTCAGCGCGATGCCGCGTCGCGTCGGGTGGCGAAGGCGGCACAGCATGCTGTTGAACACGAGTCTGGTTATCGTGCTGCCGGCGGCGGCCAGCGGTCGGACGCGGGCGAGCCACCGTGCGCAATGCTTACAAAACAACGATGCATATCGGCGATTCACGGTGGAGGGGCGCGGGCGGAAAGAGCGAGATCGTACCAAAGCGGAAGGACGCTTCTGTTGTCAAAGCAGGGCTGCGGCGCGTGGCATTAACAGAAAATTACATTTATTTCGAGTGGGCAACGTTCGCTATGACCCACCGCGCACCTCTCGGCGAGCGACAGAAATCCGGTGTGGATTCAACCGGTCGTCAGCAATCGCAGTCCGTTAGCTTTGGGCGCTTAGTCGCGATCCTGCCTCGACCTGAAACGCTGACTGATCCGCCTCGAACGCTCGTTTCGAGCATCGCGTGATGAGCCACCACTATGGCAACTGTGCAAGGCGGACACGGCGCTTGGCAAGAATATCGGTAGGGTCCTTCAAATGACTGGAAACGCCTGAAGACGTACAGCTTGCGCGCCGTCATGTTCGCTTCGCGCGTAAGCGGCATCGCGGCATCGCGGCATCCCTGAATGGATGCTGTTCGAAATGGAAGTGGTTACGGTCCTGATTGGCCATGACCTTTCTATGCCTCACGAGTTTGAGGAATAGATCGGCTCCCGCAAGAGAGCCCAGACCGCCAATAATTCCAAAGGTAAGGCCATGCATTTCTTTGACATATCTCAGGATTACGCAAGGCATGCAATGCCGCGCTGCGTGTCGATATTTCCTCGATGACGGGCTTCGTCAGAAAATGCGGCTGACCACGCCTGCAACGCCGCAGACGTGGCCCTTGGACTTGGCGATGCCGCGTGCCTAACCCATCAGCGCGATGACGAAGAGATTCATCCGCGCCGGCTAGTCAATCTGGACATTCGCATGCTGAATGACTTCAGTCCAACGCTTGGTGTCTTCGTTGATCAGCTTCTGGAGCTCGGCAGCCGTGCCTGGCAAAGGGCGTGCGCCCTGAGCAGTCAATTGCTGGATCGTGGACTTGTCGTTCGCAATCGAGAGCACGGTATCCTGGAGCTTCTTGATCACCTGCGGACTTGTATTAGCCGGAGCCATCAAGGCAGACCACGATTCCGTGTTCGCATCCTTGATACCCAACTCCTCGAAAGTCGGAATGTCAGGAATCGCCGGGCTTCGCTCCTTGCTCGCAATGCCTAGCACGCGAACCTTGCCCGGCTTTATATAGGGTTGCACCGTTGGAAGATTGACAAAGAGCACCTGTACCTGACCGGCCAGGAGATCTGCGGTAGCAGGGCCAGCACCTTTGTAGGGAACATGGGTGAACGCCGTGCCGGTCCTGAGCATGAACAGTTCACCGAGCATGTGGTTTGCCGACCCCATCCCGGCCGATCCCATGTTCAGCTTTCCGGGATTTGCCTTGGCATACCGCAGCAATTCGGCCATATTCTTGGCAGGGGTGTTTTCTGACACCACCAACACATTCGGGACCGTAGCAAATAGCGCGACCGGCTTGAAATCTCTTGACGGCGAGAAAGGCAGGTTCTTGGATAGCAGTGGCTGAATCACTTGATTTGCCGGCGTTGCGTACAAGAGCGTATAGCCGTCGGATTTCGCTCGCGCAACATAGGCGGCTCCGATGTTCCCTCCGGCCCCGGCCCTGTTGTCGACAACAACCGGCTGCCCCAACACTTCTGACATCCGTGTGGCAAGAAGGCGCGCCGTGAGATTGACGGTGCCGCCGGGTGCGAACGGCACTACGAGATTGATTGGTTTGTCCGGGTAGGTTTCAGCGTTTGCTGCCGAAACGATACCCATGGCAAAGGCGAGAACTACGACGAACTTGGACATCGCTCGATTCCTCGGTGAATAGGCGTAGGATTTACGCGCCTTGGTCGGACTCAGGGGAAACAAGCGCGCGGGTACGCCATTCCAACAACGTCTGCGCCTCGACGAGCCGGTGACCAACCGCATCGATTGCATCTGTCTTCGCTTTGAGCGAGCGTCTTTGCTCGCCAATGTGCTGCAGGACGCCATCCGGAGCCGGCGCGCCATACGACCGGCGCGCGGCAACGTTGCGAACCGGATCCAGGCATTCGCCGATATCGTCTTCCGATAGCGAGGCCCTTCGCCCCACCTGTTCGAGCGCTGCAGCATCGATCATTTGGGCAGTAATCCCCGTAGCAGGGATTCCTTGATCAAGCGCTTGTCGAACGACAGCGCCAATGATGTGATGCGCGTCGCGGAACGAGAGGTCGGCTTTTCGGACCAGCAGGTCGGCCAGATCGGTGACAGCCGAGAAGTCCTGCGCAGCACGGTCTGCCATGCGCGGCCGATTTGGCTCAACGCGTTCCACAAGCAGTTTCATCAGTTCGAGAGCCTTTACGGCTTCCTCGCAGCTTTCCCAGCACGTCCTCGTGCTTTCCCGGCTGCTGTCGCCCGAGTGCGAAAAATGGGTAGATTTGACTGCCGTCAGTGCGGCCGACGTCAGTCCGATCAGATGGGACGTCTTCCCCCGCAAATACTCCAGAACGACCGGATTCTTCTTTTGCGGCATGATGCTGGACGTGCCGGCAATGCTGTCGGGGAACGACAGGAATCCGAACTCCGGCGTCGACCAGATGTAAAAATCCTGCACCATCCGGCTGCAAGTGATCATCATGATCGAGAGCACCGCGCTCAGTTCCAATGCGAAGTCGCGTGATGCAACCCCGTCCAGCGAGTTCGGCATGGGCCGGGAGAAGCCCAGCAGCAAACTGGTCGACGTCCGATCGATGGGAAACGAGGTGCCGGCCAAGGCACAGGCGCCAAGTGGGCAATTGTCTGTCGTTTCCAGGACATGCATGAGGCGATCAATATCCCGGGACCAGGCATCAACCAGTCCCGACAGATAGTACCCATAGGTGATGGGCTGCGCAGCCTGCATGTGCGTATATCCAGGCATCACATAGGTGGCGAATTTCTCCGCTTGCGCCGCCGCGACGGCAGCGACATCGGTCAATGCCCTGCTGATGCGTAGAATGAAAGCACGAGCGCGAATACGATCGTTGGTGGCGCCCATATCGTTGCGACTGCGTGCCGTATGCAAGCGGCCTCCGATGTCCTGACCTACCAGCTTAATCAGATGAGCTTCGTAGTTGAAATAAGCATCTTCTCGTGCTGCGTCGAGCTCAACCGCTTCGGGGCCGTCCTCCTCCATCTTTATCAGAGCATTGGCCAGGCGAATCGACGTCTTCCGGTCGAGAATGCCTTGGTCATTAAGCATCAACAGGTGAGCGAAATTGATCTGAGTCAGGATCGCGAAATTTTTCGCGAAGAATTCTCTGGTCGTGCGGGGCTGGAAAATGTAATCAATAACCTCTTTTGCGGGAGGTTGTTTGAGTCGACGGCTAACTTTCGATTCCATGATGGCAGCACTCTGTTAGAAGGATACGACCAGTTTGGAATGAAGCAGACTATGCGTCAAATCAGCATTTCGCTGCTATTCATACAAAATTGATATGATAAGATCCGGTGCGCAAGGCCGGAGCGGGTCGGCCAAAATGTGCGCTTTTGAGGACCTCATATGAACTTCAAGCAAGTCGAGGCGTTCAGGGCTGTGATGAAGACGCGCTCGATGACCACGGCGGCCGGACTACTCCACACCTCTCAGCCGAATGTCAGTAGATGGATCTCGCTCCTGGAGCAGACGGTTGGGTTCACACTATTCCAACGAATCGGGACGCGGCTGATCCCGACGGCGGAAGCGGAGGCGTTTTATGCCGATGTGGAGCGCGCATTTCTCAGCCTGGAGTCTCTGGGAGAAAGTGCGGATTCGATTCGCCGCCGAGGGACCGGCTTGCTCCGTGTGGGCGCGGTAGGCTCGATTGCGCACTGCGTGTTGCCGGACGCTCTTCAGATTTTCAGGGGTATGTTTCCGGACATACCGATTGTGGTTAATCTGGGGCGCTCCGATGTCGTCGCAAAATGGACGGCGACTGGTTTTTGTGATGTTGGATTCTGCTCGATTATCACGGATTTGCCGAGCCTGGATTTTGAACTGATCAATACCGCTCGCGGTGTGGCAATCGTCAATAGTTCGCATAGGCTGGCCACGCATGATGTCGTGTATCCAAGCGATTTTGAAAATGAACACTTCATATCACTGCCCATGGGTAGCCCCAACCGAAACCAGATAGATCGTCATTTCCCCAATGACCTCAGGCATCTTTCTATCGAGACGCCATACGCCTCGACAATTTGCACGATGGTTAGCAAGGGCCTAGGCTCGTCTATCGTAAGTCCGATAGATTCCCGAGCGCTTCGAATACAATATGTTACCGAGATCCCTTTTTCTGAAGAGGTTCCGTTCAATAGCTACGCCGTGACATCGGACCATTTTCCTGTGGGATTCCTGGCTAATCGGCTAACAGACTGTGTGCGCCGTAGCTTCGAGGCCCTAAGACATTCAATAGACTGATTTTGGACCCTTGGTTTTCCAAAAGACCCCAACTACCAAGGGAAGGTACTATGCAATGGCCAGCACGGCAGGCGCCGTGAACGGCCAGCGGCTACTTTACGGGGGCTGGCGAACGTCCGGAATCAATGGTCGTTCCGGATTGGCTTATCACGGCTTCAGTGCACTACAATCGGCTATCCTGCTGGCTGCATCCGGAGAATCTCGCGTGACTCACGATCCAGCGTTCCAACGCAAAAACCCCGTCGACGATGAACTCGCGCTTCGCCGCCAGGCCGTCCGCTGGATGGCGGAGCTACCCGACCATGCTCGGCCAGTCGAGCTCGGGCGGAGGTTTCCACGTATCATCAATACCATTGCCACCAAGTGGTTCGATCCGATCGGCTGCCGACGCTACTTGAATAGCCTGCAGTTCGACGACCGTGGCGGCCGCCAGGGCTTTTCGTTCGAGATCGTGCAGGAGATCGATATGCTGCGCCAGCTCTTCGACACAATCTACCCGCCCGACCACGATATCTGGAAAAAAGCCTTCGACGCAGACCAGCGTTGACCAGGCTGCACCCTGACAGCCTGGTGGCGAGCTGTTGCCCGTCGCTCGCTCCTCGGTCGGCTCTTTCCGACCCCATTTGGGACGTCCATCGTGTTGGGCCGGAACGGCTGTTCGGGCCGATTTACCGCCCTTCACCAAATGCCAAGCTACAGCCGTTGTCGGGCCAAGAAGCGCCATTCACCTTCGGTGTAGATATGCCGCGCCGAAAAGCCTTAGCGGTGCAGCGCGAACTTCCACCCTATCGCTGCCATCGTCCCAGCCTGTCTGCCCGCATCCATCGCCTGCGGCGAGGCCGCCGTGCCATCCGCGGCGCGCTTCACGATCCCCTGCATGATCGCCGCGATACGGAACAGGCTGAAGGCCAGGTAGAAGTTCCAGTTGCCGTCATCGACGCGCCCGGTGCGAGCGGCATAGCGGCGCCGGTATTCAGCCTCGTCGGGAATGCCAAGGGCCGGCAGATCGAGTCCGCCAATGCCGCGAAACACCGCCGGGTCGATATGCCAGCCCATGCACTGATAGCCGAGGTCCGCCATCGGATGGCCCAGTGTCGACAACTCCCAGTCCAGCACGGCCACCACGCGCGGCTCAGTGGGATGGAACATGAGATTGTCCAGCCGGTAGTCTCCATGCGTGATGCAGACCTGCTCATCGTCTTCGTCCGGGATATTGGCGGGCAGCCACTCAATCAGTGCGTCCATGGCGGGGATCGAAACAGTCTCCGACGAGCGGTATTGCTTGCTCCAGCGGGCGATCTGGCGGGAAAAGTAATTTCCCGGCTTGCCGTAGTCGGCCAGTCCACATGCACGGATATCCACGCAGTGCATCGCGGCCAGCACGCGATTCATCTCGTCATAGATCGCTTCGCGCTGTGCCAGGCTCATGCCAGGCAGCGACGGGTCCCACAACACCCGCCCTTCAACGTACTCCATGACGTAGAAAGCGCGGCCGATGATCGACTCGTCTTCACACACCCCGTACACGCGCGCAACTGGTACATCGGAGTTGGCAAGCGCCGCCATCACCCGGTACTCGCGCTCGATGGCGTGCGCCGAGGGCAGCAACTTCGCTATCGGGGCCGGCTTCGTGCGCATCACATACATGCGCTCGGGAGTGATCAGCTTGTAGGTAGGATTGGACTGGCCGCCTTGAAATCGCTCAACGGTGAGACTGCCGGCAAAGCCTTCCACATGGTCGCGCATCCAGTTGGCGAGAGCGCCAGCATCGACAATTGAAATGTTACTGCTCATGTCTTCTCTCTCAATTTCGAGTAGAGGCACTGTATAGGCACATGCCGGCCATGAGAAATGAAACGTTTCGATGCTTGGTCATCAACCTAGCGCATTACCCTGCCAGCCAGATACCGACAGTCGCACATGGTCAGTTGGTGGTGGAGTCGGCCGAGAGCGGCAGCGATGGATCGTGCCTGGGCCATCCGAAACGTCCGCCACCATTTGGGTCTCCATTTCAGTCGCTTCAGCCTTCCGCAATCCGGGACAGCCTGACTCTAACTGTCAGGAAAACGACCTCGGCCATCCTTCTGATGGATTCGGGCATGGCGCCTACCGGTACCGGTGCGCCAGAGGGCAGGCGCATCGATGCCGCCGAGTTCCGCGGCTGCCAAGCGCTGACCCCGGAAACGGAGACTTCCACGCATTACTTCTTCGCACATCCACACAACTTCGCGGTTGACGACTCCGAAGTGACACGATCGATTCACCAGAGTGTGGTCACGGCGTTCGACGAGGATCGCGACATCATTTTGGCGCAGAAACGGTCGCTGGCACTGGCGCCGGACTTCAAGATGATTCTGTTTTCGATTGATGCGGCCTTGTCCCAATTCCGCTGGGTTGTCGAACGCAGGCTCGCCGAGGAATCTGCGCGAGCCCGGGAATCCGCAAGCAAGGTGGCATGATGGGACTTATCGTGACGGGACTGCGGCTGGAGGCCGAAGGCGTGCTCGGGATCGAGCTTCGGGATCGTTTGTGCGCAAGCCTGCCGCCTTTTGAACCCGGCGCACACATCGATATCACCTTTCCAAACGGCCTGACGCGCCAGTATTCGATTGCCAGCCCGGCGTCCGACAGCACACGGTACTGGCTGGGCGTCGGATTGGCCGCTGAATCGCGCGGCGCCTCTCGCTTCGCTCACGAGCAGTTGCGGCTCGGTGATTGCCTGCAAGTTGGCCCGCCGCGATCACTGTTCGGACTGGACGACGCGGCTGCAGGCCACCTCTTCGTGGCCGGAGGCATCGGCATCACGCCGATCCTGAGCATGATCCGGCGGTGCATCGAGCACGGCCTCACGTGGCGCCTGCTGTACTGTGTGCGCTCGCGGCGCCATGCCACATACCTCGAGCAGCTCGCGCCATTTCCGGATCAAATCGAATTGCATGCCGATGATGAGCAGAACGGCCGCGCCGATCTGGAGAGAGTATTGAGGCAGATGCCGCCGGGCTGGCACGTCTACACCTGTGGGCCTGGCGCCATGATGGATGCGGTGTGCGGCCACGCGAACACGAGCGGCATCGATCGGCTCGCCTTACATCTTGAGCGGTTCGGTGCAGACAATCGAGTCAACGGTGAAGCCGATGCGTTCCAGGTGCGTTTGCTCCGGCATGGCGGGCGCCTTTCAGTACCTCCGAACGCCAGCATTCTTGAGGTGCTCGAGGCAAACGGCGTATGCCTGCCCTCGGCGTGTCGCGAGGGACTGTGCCGAAGCTGCGAAGTCCCGCTGGCATCCGGGACACCCGATCATCGAGACTACGTGTTGAGCGAGGAGGAGCGAGTTGCGAACAAGTCGATCCTGATCTGCGTTTCACGCGCGAAGTGTGCGGAACTCGTTCTGGATGTGTGAGCACGGGCGGAAGCTAGGTGCGGCCGACCGATTCTCGGCTCCGCCGGTCCAGGCCGCGCAGCGCCGACGCGTCGTGCTGGCCGGTGCCACTTGGCTCACGGGCAGGGTTGGCCGAATTGCCGCCGTTCGGCCCGAGGGAGGCGACGACATTCGCGAGTCTCAGTGAGTGTCCGGTCCGAGAAAGCCGCCATTCGCCACGAGCGAGCGCCCCGAACATACGCTTGCCTGATAGCGATCTGTTCATCCATGACGAGGCGGCGCCATTCCATCGCCGCCCGTCTTCGGGCGCAGGGAGCCAGGCAGGTCTGTCGTAGTCCGTGCTCAAGCCGTGATCGCCCACTACCTCAACCGAGCAGTACTTTGTCCTTGCCTTTAAGGCCAAGCATCTGCCTCGCCTCGGCCGGGTTCGCGATCTCGAAGCCAAGCCTCTCCAGCACGTCGCGAATTCTCGAGACCTGTTCCGCGTTCGACTTTGCAAGCTGCCCAGCACCGACAGTCAGCGAGTCTTCGAGCCCCACCCGAACGTTCCCCCCCATCAAGGCCGCTTGCGTGACCAACGGCGTCTGATGGCGACCAGCACCCAGGACCGACCACTGGTAGCCATCGCCGAACAGCTTGTCGGCGATGCGCTTCATGTGCACCAGATTCTCGGTGTCGGCCCCGATGCCCCCGAGCACACCCAGGACAAACTGCAGGAACAGCGGGCCGGTCACGAGGCCACGATCCACAAAGTGCTTCAGGTTGTAGAGGTGGCTGACGTCATAGCACTCAAACTCGAAGCGCGTTTGGTGAGCGTTGCCGAGCCGGTCAAGCACTTCCTCGATATCGGCGAACGTGTTGCGGAAAATGCTCCGCCGGGTTCCCTCGATGAAGTCCCGCTCCCACTCGTACTTGAATTCCTTCATTTTCTCCAGGACTGGATAAATGGCGAAGTTCATCGTCCCCATGTTGCACGACGCCATCTCCGCCGAGATATCCAACGCACCAGCAAGCCGCTGGTCCAGGGTCATCGAGAACGTGCCCCCCGAGGTGATGTTGATCACCGCGTCGGTCGACGCGTGTATCGGAGCAAGAAACTGACGATAAACCTCCGGCTCGAAGGCAGGACGGCCGTCGACGGGATTGCGTGCATGGAGGTGGAGAATTGCCGCGCCAGCCTTGGCCGCGTCGATGGCCTGCTGGGCAATTTCAGCCGGGGTCACCGGAAGATGCGGGGACATGGACGGTGTGTGAACCGAGCCAGTCACGGCGCAACTGATAATGACTTTACGCATGATTGATGTCTCTTTCTAAGAATGTATAAATAGCCGCCGCTCTCTACGAGGGCAGGCTCAATCGCAACAAATACGCCCCGGAATGACGCAAAGGGAGGGTCGGAATTTTGGCATCGCAGTCGATCGCGATCGCCTGTCCCGAGATGGCAGAGCCCAGGTCACCGGCAGAGAAACGCAGCGAGGGCGGCGATTCCTTCCATATCGACGAGCTTCTTCACCGACTGAGACGCCAGCGCAAGATCGATCTCTGCCTCCGGGGTTCGGCCACTGGCGTCCGCCCGTGCTTTGATAGCTGGCGAGCCACAGTCTTTGCTTCATGTTGCTTTCAGTCTCCTGTCCTTTGTCACATCACGTCAGAATCTTGTCGTTTGCCGACAGCCGCGCGATCATCACTGCCGACTTGCCGGAAGCGCGCCCTTCGCGACCACAGCGCTACCGGCGCCCTTGCGCACCACCCACCAGCCGAACGCCGCCGCGGTGAAATACATCAACAGGCTGTAGACCGCAGCCGGCAGCGACATCGTGCCGTTCTTGAGCACGACCAGCGCCAGGTAGATTGCGAGCGCGCCGTTGTGGACGCCGATCTCGAACGCGATGGCGCGGTTCTGCCCTTCGGTCAGGCGGACAGTCTTGCCGATAAGGTAGCCAACCAGCAGGCTCGCCAGGTTGAAGACCAGGCACGCCGCGCCCACGATCCGGAAGTTGGTGGAGATCACAACCCATTCCTTCACCACGATCGACACGATCAGCAGCACCAGGATCAGCGACGATGCGATCTTGACCGGCTTGTCCATCATTTTCGAGAAGCCCGGCAGCTTCGCATGGATGAACATGCCGATGGTCACCGGGGCGAGTACCATCACGATGACTTCTATCGTCTTCTGGAACTGCAGCGGGATGTAGGCCTGACCTTCCATGAACTGGCTGAGTGCGAAGTTGACGATGGTCGGGATCGTCACGATAGCCAGCACGCTGTTGATGGCCGTTAGCGAGATGTTCAGCGCAACGTCGCCCTTGAACAGATGCGAGAACAGGTTGGCCGTGGTGCCGCCTGGCGATGCGGCCAGCAGCATCAGGCCCACCGACAGCTCGGCCGAAAGTCCGAAGGCCTTGCAGATGAAGAAGCACAGTGCAGGCAGCAGCAGCGCCTGCGCCAGCAGCCCCATGGTGATGGCCTTGGGCTGGACGAGGATGCGCTTGAAATCTTCAAGGCGCAGGTGCAGGCCCAAGCCCAGCATGATGATGGCCAAGGCCACCGGGAGTGCGATCGTGGACAACGCGCTATCTTGCATGAGTGTCTCCTGGGTATCGTTATGTAGCCGGGCCTGCGTTATCGGGCGGCCTGGTTCGTGTCCATTGCTGCCTTGTAGACACCGTTGCGCGGCCGGGCGAACACTTGGCACACCATTGACTCGAACTCGCTGATCGGCAGCGTTTCGCCGTGTGGGTCGAACGCGGGGTTGTCATACAGGGCGCAGAACTCCGCGGTGCGCTCGTAGCAAGGGTGGGCCTTGAAGTGGTCGCGCAGGTCGCGGTCCATGCCGAGGTGGTGGAAGAAGAAGTACCCCTGGAAGATGCCGTGGTGCTTGACCATCCAGTGGTTTTCCTCGCTCACGAACGGCTGCAGCAGCGTCGCGGCCACGTCGGGGTGGTTGAAAGTGCCCAGCGTGTCGCCGATGTCGTGGAGCAGGGCGCAGACCACGTCTTCCTCGTCGAGGCCATTGCGCAAGGCTAGCGTGGCGGTCTGCAACGAGTGGGTGTAGCGGTCCACCGGAAAGCCGCCGAATTCACCGTCGAGCAACTTCAGGTGGGCCAGGATGCGGTCGGGCGGGCCGGCCGCGAGCTGACGGAACTCGCCGGCGATGCTCTGCCAGTCTTCGCGAGTGCTTTGGTCCAGCCGCGTGAAGCGGCTGCTTTGAGTGGGGTTCACGCTCATCGTTGTCTCCCGAGTGCTCAGGTCCTGTAGCTGGGGTCGATCCGGTCCAGCTTGCGCAGCACTGCGGGCCAGGCGATCTGTGCACCCTCCCCGGAGGTACCCGTGCGGATCACTTCCTTTACGTCGCGCTGAATGTTCGGGTCGACGCGAATCAGCTCGCCGCCGGCCTGTGCCGAGATCTGGATCTGGCAGCAGGTCTCGAGGAAGTACATAGCCAGGAACGTCTCCGCCACGCTGGCGCCCACTGTCAGCAGGCCGTGGTTGCGCAGGATGAGGTAGTTGTTGTCGCCCAGATCGGCCTGGAGCCTGGGCTGCTCGTCGGGGCGCAGGGCAATGCCTTCATAGTCGTGGTACCCCAGGCTGTGCAACAACAGCGTGGATTGCTGGGAGATCGGCAGCAGGCCTTCGCGCTGGGCGCTCACTGCGACACCGGCGCGGGTGTGCGTATGCATCACGCATTGCACTTCGTGGCGCGCTTCGTGGACGCAACTGTGGATCATGAACCCGGCGGGGTTGACCGGAAACGGCGACTCGTGGAGCTTGTTGCATTGCGCATCCACCTTGATCAGCGACGAAGCGGTGATCTCGTCGAACATCAGCCCGTAGGGATTGATCAGGAAGTGATGGTCCTTACCGGGCACCCGCGCACTGATGTGGGTGAAGACCAGGTCTGTCCAGCCGTAGAGGGCTGTCGCGCGGTAGAGCGCGGCGAGTTCGACGCGCAGTTGCCACTCTTCGGGGCTGGTGTGGGCTTGGAGCGAAGGGATGTTCATGTTGGGTCCAGACAGTTGAGTTGATGAGCAGTACACATCAGGATTGAGCCGGCGCCTGTGCCTCGGGGTTGAGGCAATTGGCCAACGGCGCGCCGCGCAGCGCACCAACCAGGTTCTGGAAAGCCTCGCGCGCCATTTGCCGGTGTGTCTCGTGCGTGGCAGCGCCGAGGTGAGGTGTCAGCACGACGTTGGGCAACGCCAGCAATTCGGGGTGCACCTTCGGTTCCCCCTCGGTCACGTCGAGCCCGGCGGCGGCAATGCGGCCCTCGCGCAGGGCGGCGGCCAGGGCAGCGTCGTCGACGACGCCGCCGCGTGCGGTATTGACCAGCACGGCAGTCTTTTTCATCAACGACAGCTCGCGAGTGCTGACCAGGTGGTGCGTAGCGGGGCCATAGGGCACCTGCACCATCACCGCGTCGCTTTGGGTGAGCAGTTCGTCGAGCGGCAGCCAGCGCACGCCGAGCGCTGCTTCCTCCTGCTCGCTTACGCGCCGCCGGCTGTGGTAGCACACGTCCATGTCGAAGCCCCGGGCGCGCCGGGCCAGCAGCGCGCCGATGCGGCCGAGGCCGATGATGCCCATGCGCGTGTGGTGAACGTCCTGGCCGGGCAGCGGCGAGAGTTGCCCGACCCAGCGGCCGGCACGCACGAAGGCGTCCGCCTCCACGATGCGGCGCGAAGCTGCAAGCAGCAGGCCGAAGGCCATGTCGGCAGTGGCGGCGCACACCGCGCCGGGCGTGTGGGCCACCCGGATTCCGCGCGCGGTGCATGCCTGCAGGTCGATGTGGTCGAAGCCCGCGCTGATCGTGATGACGAGTCGCAGCCGCGGGCACGACGCGAGCAGCTTGGCATCGATGCAATCGCCGGGGATGACGAGCACGCAGTCGGCATGCTTGAACAGCGGGGCCAGGTCGCCGCCTTCCTCGCGCTCGGCAGGCATATGGACCTCGCCGAGTTCGCGCAGGATCGCCAGCGAGGCGTCGGGGATACGCCGCGACAGGGCGATGAGGGGCTTGTACGCGGTGGTCGTGCCAGCGTTCATTTCAAGTCCTTTCCCGGCCGGGTCTGTTGAGGCCGGGTGACAGTGGCTTCGGAATGCATCGTTCGCTCCTTCGTGTAGTGGGTAGCGCTGGAGTGAGGACAACGATAGGCGCATTCCCGATTACAGGATTGATCCTAAGTGACAATTCCTTGATTCCATGCGACACTGTGAGGATGACGGTTCACCACAACCTCGTTCGTGCCGCGGCATTGGAGAGTTACTCGCCCTTGGTGCAGTCGCTCGGCGGAGATCCGCGCGCGCTGCTCGCCAAGGCAGGCCTCGACGCGAGCTCGCTCGACGACCCGGATCGATACCTGCCCTATCGAAACGTGCTGCAGGCCATCGAGATTGGCGCCAAGGAGTTGGGCGTGGCCGACTTCGGACTGCGCCTTTCCGATGCGAAAGACCCCAGCTTTCTGGGGGTGCTGTGGCTGGCCATCCAGTCGGCCCGCAGCGTTCGGGACGGCATGCTGATGGCGGGCCGGCACATGCACTACCATGCGCCGGGTATTGCCATTGAGGTGCGCGAGGCCCATGGGTCGTCGCACGAGCAGGTCGAATTGCGCTTTCTGCTGCCGGACCTGCCGCTGCTGCCTCAGGCAACCGAGCACTCAGTGAGCCACATCTGCAAGGTAGTTCGCGTACTGTCGGACGAGGAGGTCGGCCCCGCGGAGGTTCACTTCCGCCATGCGCAAGCGGGCAGCAACCGCCAGTACCGGGAACACCTGGGACTGGTCCCCTGCTTCCGGTCAACGTTCGACGGCATCGTGGTGGAATCGGTCGCGTGGCGCAGACGACTTCCCCGGCAGAACGATCAGCTCCAGGCCTTCGTGGAGCGCTACCTCGTCGCGGCGGCGCCGCGGGCAAAGGCTTCGCTGACCGAGCAGGTGCTGCAGACCTTGCGCACCCAGATGAGGCTGGCACCGGTCAACCTCGTGGTCGTCGCGCGCGTGCTGCGCCTGCATCCGCGTACCCTGCAACGCCGGCTCCAGGAGGACGGGCAAACCTTCGAAATGCTGAAGGACACGGCGCGACGCGAACTCGCCGGCCAACTGCTCGCGCAAGCGGACATCGGTCTTTCACTGGTGGCGCAGTTGCTGAACTTCGCGGACCAGTCCGTGCTGACCCGGGCCTGTCAGCGCTGGTTCGGGAAGCCACCGTCGGTTGTTCGTCGGGAGTCGCTGGCACGCAGCGCGGATCGCTGAGTTGCCTCGCGGGGCAGCCCTTCTTCCCGAAAGACGAATAGCCGCAAGTCGATCTGTGGACAAAGCGGGTCCCGGGCGACGAGCCCAGTTTGCCCGAAACTCACCAGATATGGATGGATTTTGCCGGACGAGATGTTCGCCGCCTTCACGAGATGATCGCGTAGCGCCATCGGCCTGCGCAGGCGTTCGAGGCCGCGTGGCCAGACCAGCGAGCGGAAGTGAGACATCGCGAGTGGGTCTCGGATGGCCGGTGGCCAAGGGAACGGCCGGAGATCAGGATGGAGCGGCTTCGCGCTGACCATTCGGTCGCCTGTCGCGAGGTGGTACGTCTCAAATGAGGCCGACAACGGCCGTCGGGCTTGCCCTGTCGAGCGTCGGCAAATCGGCCTTCTCTGCCGTTCGAGCACGCCTTTGCCGAAAGGCCGGTACCGGCCGCGCTCGCGCTCGGATTTGGCGGCCTGTTTTGGGGTGATCGAATGAAAGTCCCCCTCCATTCGATCCCCCGTCAGCGAGGCCCCTCCGTCTTGGCGCGCTGGCTGCCATGATGGCGCTCACACCGCCACCGAGTCCGACGCCAACGATCAACCCGAGACCGTCAGCCAGACCCTGCCAGCGACGATCTACCGAGGTGCGACCATGACCTTTTCCTCGCTGCGCGTATGTCGCGCGACCTCGCCCGCCTCCAGGCGCAGCGGCTTGCGGCCGAAGCCCGTATAGAGGGCGAGCTGGTCACTGTAGTGCGGTGAGCGGGTACCATCCGGCGCGACGAACCCGCTTTGCCCCGGTGCGACCACATCCCATGCCTGCGTCTTGCCGGCAGCGGCGGCACTACCGAACACGATCAGGTCATTCTCCGTCCCACGGTTCTGGTACTCCGGCACGCGGATGGCTTCGGCCACATCCGCCTGCGGAATGCCGAAAAAGTTGTTCGCGCGGAAGGTGAGCATCACGGCTGGCGGTTGCCACCGCGCGATATCGTCCCCGTACTTGGCCGACAGCGATGTCCAGGCGTCGCCCAGTGCGGCGCGAATTACGTCGTCTGGCGCAGCGCCGCCAAACAGGTCCACGCGCTGGGGAATGGCCGAGCGAGGTCCCAGCAGCGCCTCATAAAGAACCTTGCTGCCCGTGCTGAGGTTCAGCGAGCCGGTGGGGCCATCCTGCGTCGTCTCGTAGCCGCTGGCCATGTACCACTTGTCGAACGGCGCCGGTACCGCCTTGACGACGGTCCTTGCCAGCATCGACGTGAGCCAGGCATTCATGATGGCCGAGCCGGGCCGGGCGTACTTTCCGGTGTCGCGCGGGTCGTCGTTGATGCCGTTCCAGCCCGCCAGCGTATCGGCAAGGCGGCGGCGCGGGTCATCGGCAGGCAGCGCCGCCGTGGCATTGCGGATGAACGGCAGGAAGTGCCGCACGTTCAGGTCCGAGCGGCTGGTGTCCTTCAGTATCTGCCAGGCATCGTCGCTGTCGAGCGTCGCGTGCGCCTCGATGCGATGCTGGATTTCGACATTGCGGTCCGCTGCGCCCCACAGGAAGGCAAACAGATCAGAGGCCGGGTAGCCCTGCTCAGGCGAGTTGTTCCAGTTGGCGATATAGCCCGAGCGCGGGTTGTAGACCTGCGGGTTGGTGGAGAACGCCAGTACGCCGCGCCAGTCCCATTCCCCTGTACCGGGCACCGGCAGGCGCGGGTCGTGCCCGGTCCGACGATGCGGATAGGCGCCGGTGTGTACGTATCCGATATTGCCCTGGCGGTCCGCATAGTACCAATTGATGGTCAAGGCCTGTCGTGCGGCCTGGGCTGTCCAACTCTTCCAGTCATGCGCCTGCGCCTGGCGGGTCCACGCCAGGAGCGACTGGACTTCCTTTCCACTCCAGGCGCGTGCCTTGGTATAGGCCGTGTGCGTGGCGTCGTCCCGCTGCATGACGATGCCGTGCACGGTACGGTAGACGTCGAGTGTCACGGGCACGCCATCCTTGACGTGGATGATCTCGGAGCGCTTTTGCATCTGCTCCCACTTGCCGTTGTGCCGGTAGAAGTCAGGCCGGGTGGGGTCGACGCGCTCGGCGAACATGTCAATGTCGTCGCCAAAGCCGGCAGTCGATCCCCATGAGATCTTGCCGTTGTGGCCAAACAGGATGCAGGGGTAAGCAAACGGCGTATTGCCGACGATATCGAAGCCCGCACCATGCAGGCCAATACCGTAGGTGTAGCCAGGGTTGAACCAGCCAAACTGCGGCCCGTTGAGCATGATCGCCTTGGCACCGCGCGCACGCTGCTTGCCGATCACCCACATATTGCTGGTGGTCGGGAAGCCGGCAAGGCCGTTGGCGCCGCTCTGCGCATACTGGGCGAACACGGTGTCGCGGTTGGCCTGCGCGTCGAGCGCGAGCAGCATGCCGTCGTCGCCGCGCGCGGGCCGCTCCGCCATCGGAAGCGGTCCGTCGTAGCGCGGCAATGTGTAGGCAAGCTCACCGGCGGCTGCCGGGGCGCCGAGCCATATCGGGTAAGTACGCTCGTCGGCGGCGATGGTGGTGACCGCCTTCGGGTTGACGAGCCACTTCAACTGAGTGAACAGATCCATGCCGCGCGCTTCGCCATACCGGTCCTTCAGGGCGGTGAGCAGCGCGA
Organism: Burkholderiaceae bacterium 16; assembly: GCA_000955785.1. Lineage (GTDB taxonomy): Bacteria > Pseudomonadota > Gammaproteobacteria > Burkholderiales > Burkholderiaceae > Cupriavidus. The sequence goes on along the minus strand of JYOD01000052.1, from coordinate 4,292 downwards.
GGTTGTCCACCTCGCTGGTGCTGTCGGAGAAGCGGTTCGCCATGGTGCCGACGAACACCATCGCCACGTCGAATGCGCTCCAGTCTGAAGGCTTGAAGCCGGCATCGTTGAACTGCTTGGGCATCAAGGTGTCGTGCCGCGCACGGACCTGCGCGATCCACGCATTCATCCCGGCGGCATAGCCATCGAGGATGTCGCGCTCCCTTTTCGGCAAGGCTGCAATTTGTTGCTCGATCGCCGCGGGCCAGTAGTTGCCGCGCGTTGCCAGGTCGAACTTGGCGAACTTCTCGCCGAACACCTCGGCCACCGTGCCTTGCGTGCTGCGCTTTGCCATCTCCATCTGGAACAGCCGGTCTTGCGCGACGGCATAGGCATAGCCATAGAAAAGCTTGTAGGCGGTGTCCGCGTAGATATGCGGCACGCCATACTCGTCCCGCTTGATCACGACCTGCTGCGCGGCAGGGGCCGAGGACGCATGTGCCGTCGCAAGACCAATGGGAATATCCACGATGCCGCCGAGGGCGAGGATGGCGGCAGTCGACGCAATGCAGGCAAGGCGGGGGCGCAGGGGCATGATGTCTCCGGTGTCTCTTTTCTTTATGGCGCCGGCACATCCTAAAATAAACCGACTGAGCGGTCAATTAATCAAAACCGATCTGCCCCCGCAACTTGTCACGCGCCGTTTGAGTCTTACCTCGCAGTTGCATCACTGCCGCCGAGGGTGGCGCGCCTTGTCGCCCTGGCTTGCGCAACCTCGCCCGCGACGGCCGCTTCGACTACTTGTTCCTGGTATCGGCGGCGATGCCGTTGTCCCCACCAGCCGCGGCGCCTCGCCTGGGTCGGCGGACGGCTCTGACCTTCCCGCTACTCCCGCCACCGCAGAAGAACTGGTCGCCGCCATCGGACTCGAGTCCCGAGATGCCGGCGCCAGGCGGCATCTCGACCTTCTCCTGGACCACGCCTGTCCGAGGATCGATTCGCCTCAGTTCGCTCTGGTCGCCTTCCCAGGTGCCGTGCCAGAGTTCTCCGTCGATCCACGTGACCCCGGTGACAAAGCGGTTGGACTCGATGGTGCGGAGAATCGCCCCGGTCTGGGGATCGACCTGATGGATCTTCCGGTCCCGGTACTGCCCCACCCAGAGCGTTCCTTCGGCCCACGCGAGCCCCGAGTCACCGCCGCTGCCGGGCGCCGGAATCGTGCCAAGTACGCGGCCGGTTGCCGGGTCGATCTTCTGGATGCGATTCTCGGCGATCTGATAGAGATACCGGCCGTCAAAGGCCGTTCCTGCGTGCGCGGCGACATCGATTGAGCGCAGCGTCTTGCCACTCGCCGGATCGAGGGCGTTCAGCTTGTCTCCGGTAGCGAACCAGACTTGCTGACCGTCATAGGTGACGCCATGCACGTTGTCGATACCTGGAAAGGGTCCGTATTCACGGATGATTTCGGCTGCTGAGTGTTTCATTTCTCTGTCCTCGTCACTGGTTGCATGTGTACATCCTAGTCACTTGGCAAGGGCGCGGGGAGTAACAAGGTCGTCGCGAATCCCGGCACGGGCGGGGTCACCCAGCGACGCGCCCGCCCGTGACCAAACGACTGCACCTTGCCTGCTGCCGCAAGCGCATCGATCGCCCGCTGCACGGTGCGCTGGCTGGCGCCAAGCGCCAGCGCCAGGGCCGAGCTTGACCATGACTCACCGTCGGCAAGGAAGGCGAGCACTGCCGCGTGCTTGTCTTCGACGGGACGCGCCAGCACGACGATCTCGCGCGCGTGGCCCGGCACCAGCGCGAATCCTCGCTTCGTGGCGCTCACGCCGGCCACTTCCCGAAGCACGGTGCGAAGCCGCCCGACTTCAACGCGTAATCGCACGCGATGCGATTCATCGGCGTGCTTCGTCCGGAATGCCTGCGCGATGAGCGTTTCCCGGGGTACGTCTTCGGGCCACGCTTCGGCCAGTGTGCGTGCGAGCGCGAACAACACGGGACGCCTGGCGAGCGAGACCACCTTGCCGGCGTTATGCACGACATTGCGGCATGCGTCCACGACGAGCGCTTTCGACGCCAGCAGCGCTTCCACTTCATCCAGCAGCAGGAGCCGCTCTTTGCCACGCGCAATCAGGCGCGCCGCCGGCGTGTTCAGGATGAGGGATGCGTTTTCAACCTCCGCCGTCAGCGCGGGGATTCCCGCGAGGCGTGCGGCGCACTGGGCCTGATCGAGCGCGGCGCGCGCCGTTTTCGCTTGCAGGCGTCGCATTGCGATCCCGGCAACGACCAGTTCGTGGGCGGTCTTTAATGCAGGCGGAAAGTCGGCAGGTGGAAAGGGCGAGGAGTCGAGTCCGGCGAGCGTATGTTCGGCGTCGTCGAGACGCCCGATCAGGAGGAGGCGCCTGACTTCGAGATACCGCGCATGCGCGGCGTTGACGTGGTCGCCGTGCGCTTCGAGCGTTGATCGGGCTGCGTCGAGCGCCCTGGCGGGCCAGCCCAGGTCGCGCGAGGCGAGTGCGATCTCCGCTTCGGCAATGACACACCTAGCGCGGGCCACGGCTTCTTTCGGGCCGAAGGCGCGCGCCGCGCTTCGCACGAGCGCCTTGGCCCGGGCGAGATCCCCGAGCTGTGCCATCGCGATGCCGCGAAGCGCGAGCGCAGGCGCGTCGTCGCGCAAGGCGACCCGGTTCAGCGCGCCAAGGGGGTCACCCGCAGCGAGCGCACGCGCCGCGGCGGTGATCAGCGAATCCATCTACCTGAATCCCGCCACATTTGTCACTCCCCCGTTCGAAGTCCGGCACTAATCTAGCACACGAGCACCAACCAGCACGTCTGTTCCTGAGTCAGGCGACCGCCAGCCGCGCTCCCGCACTTCCGCACTTCCGATATGCCGCACAATCGCAGCGTTGACTTCGAGCGTATGCGTGAGCGGGCCCATATGACCGGCGCCTTCGATGACAACAAGACTGGCGGCGGGCATGAGTGCCGGCAACGCTTCCGCGATGAGTCGCGTCGGCGCGGGCGCATGTTCGCCCCGCATGATCAACACGGGAAAATCGAGGTCGCCGTATGCGGCCATAGGCGTCGGCTCCTCGATCAGCGCGCGAAAATCCAGCGGTGCTTTTGGCGTCCAGCGTGCCAGCGCGGCTTGCACGGACGGCCGTAGCGCGGCCCACGCGCCCGGGCCGCTCCAGTAGTCGACAAACGACATGGCCGCGCCGATGTAGTCGCCGGTGCATACCGCCTCTGCGGTTTTCGTAGCGATCGCCCGGATCTCGGCGAACGCGGCCGTCCCGTGCGCGCCGATCGCTTTCAGCAGGTGAAAGGCGGACGGCTCATAGGGTAAGGCTGGCAATACGATGCGATCGCTCGACAGCCGCATGGAGCGCAACGCCTCCGCCATAGGAGTGACCGACGAGGTGCACCTTGCAACCGGCACGATCGATGATGTCGATCGTTCTCGCCGCCTCGTCTGCCAGGGTAAAGGCGCGCACGCCACTCCATGGGCCAGAGCTGTCGCAGCCGTAATGCTTGGGTGCAAAGAGCGCGTGGCACGGGTCGAGCGCGCTGCCAAGCTGCCGCCATTGCCCCGCACCCGCACCCGAGCAATGCAATGCGATCACGGGCGCCGGGTTCACCGTCGTCGGGTTACGGATCTGCGTGTCCATCACTGTCTCCAATCAAGTCGCGGTTTTCTCAGTGGTCGATTTTTCGGCGCCCCGAGACCTTCAGATGCCGCGATCTCCTTCGGGCCACCGACACATCTCTTGCCTACTTGAGGGCTAAGAAGCACCCCTTTCAAGGTGACGAAAATTAGGGCACCCTCCGTGTTCTCGAACAGAAACCGGAGTCAATGGCGTGGTACTGGACGCAGTAGTGGAACGCTTTCTCGAACACAGCCCGATCAGCGT
>JYOD01000052.1:0-308 GCA_000955785.1 Burkholderiaceae bacterium 16 | reverse complement strand
GCCAAGGCCAGTCCGGCGCTGCCGGTTTCCATCACCGCGCTGTACGACAAGCTCAGCCGGACCGAACCGGGGCTGGTTCGTGCCCTGGTGCAAGGCAGTGCGCAGCGGTTGGGGCCGGTCGTGCAACCGATGTTGCGCAAGCAGCCGCCATCGGTGAATGGCTATCGCCTGCGCATCGTGGATGGCAGCCATTTGCCGGCGAGCGAAAAGCGCCTGAAACCATTGCGGGGGTTTCGGGGTGCGGCCTTGCCGGGGCAGTCATTGGTCGTCTATGACCCGGACACGGCGATGATCGTCGATCTGGTGCC
>JYOD01000051.1 GCA_000955785.1 Burkholderiaceae bacterium 16 | reverse complement strand
AGCCGGTCGTGCCCGGCGCCGGCGCGCTGCTGTCGGGTGCCTACTAAAACCGCCTTCGGCTAATGCGGCTAGTTAGGCTAGTTCGACAAAGGAGTCAGCAATGAGCGAGTTTCTCTACGGCGGCAATGTGTTCGCCAACGGCATCCGCCAGCACTACCTGCGCTATGGCGGCGCCACCGGCGCGCGCCAGGGGCGCGACGCCGTGGTGATCGTGCCCGGCATCACCAGCCCGGCCGTGACCTGGGGCTTTGTCGGCGAACAGTTCGGCAAGCACTTCGATACCTACATCCTGGATGTGCGCGGGCGCGGCTTGTCCGAGGCGGGCGATGCGCTGGACTACAGCCTGGATGCGCAAGCCGCGGACGTGACGGCTTTCGCGCAGGCGCTGGGCCTGGCGCGCTACGCCATCGTCGGCCATTCGATGGGCGCGCGCATCGGCATCCGCGCAGCGCGCGGCAACCCCGCCGGGCTGACGCGGCTGGTGATGGTGGACCCGCCCGTGTCGGGCCCGGGCCGCCGTGCCTATCCCTCGCAATTGCCCTGGTATGTGGATTCGATCCGCCTGGCGCGGCAAGGTATCGACGCCGAGGGCATGCGCCGCTTCTGCCCCACGTGGACGGAAGAGCAGCTTCGCCTGCGCGCCGAGTGGCTGCACACCTGCGACGAGCGCGCCATCGTGACCAGCTTCGAGGACTTCCATCGCGACGATGTGCATGCGGACATGCCATCGGTGCAGGTACCCACGCTGCTGATGGTGGCCGGCCGCGGCGATGTGATCCGCGCGGAAGACATCGACGAGATTCGCGGCCTGCTGCCCGCGGTGCAGGTTGCCCGCGTGCCGGATGCGGGCCACATGATCCCGTGGGACGACGAGGCCGGCTTCTACCGCGCCTTCGGCGATTTCCTCGGCGCGCTGCTGCTGCGGGACCAGGCCGCCGCCTGAGCCGCCTGCTTCACCAGAAAGGAGAACACATGCCAGTAAGCGATCACGACCTGACCCAGGCATGGCGCCAGGTGCTCACACTGTCAAAACTGGAGCCGGGCCAGACGGTCACGGTGCTGACCGGCGCCGCCACGCATCCGCAAACGCTGCGCACGGCGCAGATGGCGGCCACCGCGATGGGCGCCATCGTCAACCGGCTGGACCTGCCGCCCGTCAACGGCGACAAGGCGCTCAGCCGCGACGCGCTGGCCTATCTCGGCACCACGCCGCTCACCGGCAACCCGGCCGCCATCGCCGCGCTCAAAGCCAGCGACCTGGTGCTGGACCTGATGACGCTGCTGTTCTCGCCCGAACAGCACGACATCCTCTCCGGCGGCACCAAGATCCTGCTGGCGGTGGAGCCGCCCGAGGTGCTGGTGCGGCTGGTGCCCACGGAAGGCGACCGCACCCGCGTGAAAGCGGCCACGGCGCGGCTGGCGCGCGCGCGGGAGATGCATATCGTGTCGGACGCCGGCACCGACCTGCGTTGCTCGCTTGGCGAGTTTCCCGCTATCAGCGAGTACGGCTTTGTCGACGAGCCCGGCCGCTGGGATCACTGGCCAAGCGGCTTTGTGCTGACCTGGCCGGACGAAGGCGGCACCAACGGGCGCATCGTGCTCGATCGTGGCGACATCCTGTTGCCGATGAAATCGTATGTGCAGGAGCCCATCGGCATCACGCTGGAGAACGGCTTCGTCACCCGTATCGAAGGCGGCCTGGACGCCGAGCTGCTGAGCGACTACATGGCCTCGTTCAACGACCCCGAGGCCTACGCCATGTCGCATATCGGCTGGGGCCTGCAACCGCGCGCGCGCTGGTCCACGCTCGCCATGTACGACCGCGAGGCCACCATCGGCATGGACGCGCGCGCGTTCGAGGGCAACTTCCTCTGTTCCTTCGGCCCCAACAACGAGGCCGGCGGCAGCCGCACCACGGCGTGCCATATCGATATCCCGGTGCGGCATTGCACCGTGCGGCTGGATGGCGAGGCGGTGGTCGAGAAGGGCAAGGTGCTGGACAGCGAGTACCAGCAAGCGCAGCAAGTGCAGCAGGTTCAGCAACAAAGGGCCAATGGAGCCATTCATGCATGACGAAGTCAAGACCTACGAGCGCCAGGGCTTCGGCGCCACCCTGGAACCCAAGGCGCCGTACGGCCTGCTGATCATCGATTTCGTCAACGGCTTCGCCAATCCGGAAGTCTTCGGCGGCGGCAATATCCCCGAAGCCATCGCCAACACCGGGCCGCTGCTCGCCACGGCGCGCGAGCAGGGCTGGCCGGTGGCGCACAGCCGCATCGTGTTCGCCGACGACGACAGCGACCACAACATCTTCACGCTCAAGGTGCCCGGCATGCTGGGGCTGAAGGAGGCCAGCCACAACAGCGCGATCGTGCCGCAACTGGCGCCGCGTGCTGGCGAGCTGGTGGTGCGCAAGACGGTGCCATCCGCCTTTTTCGGCACTTCGCTGGCGGCGTGGCTGACCCAGCGCGGCGTGCGCACGCTATTGGTGGCGGGTTGCGTCACCAGCGGCTGCGTGCGCGCCAGCGTGGTCGATGCCATGTCGCTGGGCTTCCGGCCGCTGGTGTTGTCCGATTGCGTGGGCGACCGCGCAATCGGGCCGCACGATGCCAACCTGTTCGACATGGCGCAGAAATACGCCACGGTGATGCCGCGCGACGAAGCCCTGGCGATGCTCGCCCGGGCGGCGGCCTGAGAAGGTCATCCGGCGATGCGCGCCGACCGCCGGCTGCCAGGGTTACGCGCGCCTGGCGCGCGCCGGCTTCTTGCGCGCGGCGGCGTCCGCCGCCGGGCCAATGGCGGGAGGCGCCACGCAGACCGTGCTCAGCACCGTGCGCTGGATCACATTGCGCCAGTGCTCCAGCGCCGGCTTGCTCATCATGGGCTCGTCAAGGAAGGCGCTGAGCGTATGATGGTTCGAGTTGTAGAAGTAGCCCAGCGAAGCGATCACCAGGTAGATATCGCGCGCCTGCACATCGGGCTGGAACAGGCCAGCGGCCTTGCCGCGCTCCAGGATGCCGTCCAACACGGACAGCGCGTAGCTGGAGATCTCCCTGAGCCGGCTCGATTTCTTGGCGTGCTTGCCCTGGCTCATGTTCTCGCTGGACAGGATGGCGACGAACTCCGGATGATCCAGGTAGTAGCCCCAGACGAAGTCGATCAGCTGGGTCAGCGCGCGCACCGGGTCCCCGGTATCGAGCTGGAGCGCCTGCTCGGCCTCGTTGAGCTGGAGGTAGATGGTTTCGAGGACTTCGACAAAGAGCTTTTCCTTGCTGCCGAAGTAGTAATAGATCATGCGGTCGTAGGTCTTGGCCAGCGAGGAGATTTTCTCCACGCGCCCGCCTTCGTAGCCGCGCAGGGCGAAGACCTTGATGGCTGCCTTGAGGATCTTGGCTCGGGTGTCCTGAGCTTGCCGGGCCCGGGTTCCGGCTGCCGCGCTTTTCTTAGCGGTCGGGGTGCTCATAAGTTTGATACAACTTGCTGTTCAAGGCTGGCAGTATAACGGCCACGGCGGGCGGAGCCGGAATCCGGCGGCCCGCCCGCATGCCCATCCGAGACATGGAACGAATGGAAACGACCCCCGCCACCGGACCTGAGTCCGCGTCTCTCACCGCATCGGCACCGATGTCTCCCGGCGCGCTGCGCGACGCCCTGCTGCAGGCGCGTGGCGTCCTCCTGGTGACGCGGGCGCCGCAAGCAGCACCCCGGCCCGCGCCCGGCCAGCCCGGCGCGGCTTCCGACTATGTCGCGGCGCAACCGGACATCTTCGTGGCGCTGCGGGACAACGGCGAGATCCTGGCCTTCAATGGCCACGTTGACCTGGGCACCGGCATCCGCACCTCGCTGGCGCAGATCGTGGCCGAGGAACTGGAGGTGCCGGCGGCGCGCGTGGCGATGACGCTGGGCCATACCCAGCTGACGCCCAACCAGGGGCCCACCATCGCCAGTGCCACCATCCAGATCTCGGCACTGCCGCTGCGGCGCGCGGCGGCGCAGGCCATGGGCTGGCTGCGCGGGCGCGCCGCCGCGCGGCTCGGCGTGCCGCCCGAAACGCTGGACGCGGAAGACGGCCGCCTGCGCTTGCGCGGCGGGCAGGGCGATGGCCTGACGTATGGCGAACTGCTGGCCGGCGAGCATATCGAGTTACCGCTGGCCGACGACATCGCCACCAAGCCCGTCAGCGAATACCGCGTGGTGGGGCGCGCCGCCGCGCGCGTGGATATTCCCGCCAAGGCCACCGCGCAGCTCACCTTCGTGCACGACGTGCGCGTGCCCGGCATGCTGCATGGCCGCGTGGTGCGTCCGCCATACGCTGGCCGCGATTGCGGCGACTTTGTCGGCACCAGCCTGCGCGGCGTCGACCGTGCATCGATCCGTGAGGTGCGCGGCGTGGTCGACGTGGTAGTGCAGGGTGATTTCGTCGGCGTGGTGGCGCAGCGCGAGGAGCAGGCCATGCAGGCCGCGCGGCGCCTGCGGGTGGACTGGAAGCCGGTGCCGCCGCTGCCCGCGCTGAACGAACCGGGGGACGCGGAGGCCGCGCTGCGCGCCAATCCCGCGACGCGCCGCACCCTGGTGGACGACGGCGATGCGCAGGCGGCGTTCGACGCCGCGCGCGGCGCGGGCCGGGTGCTGTCGCACGGCTATGCGTGGCCTTACCAGATGCACGCCTCGATCGGCCCCTCCTGTGCCGTGGCCGACTACCGTGAAGACGGCCTCACAGTGTGGTCGGGCACGCAGAATCCCCATGTGCTGCGCATCGACCTGGCGCGGCTGACGGGCCTGGACGAAGGCCGCATCGAGATCGTGCGGATGGAAGCCGCCGGCTGCTACGGGCGTAATTGCGCCGACGACGTCTGCGCCGATGCGGTGCTGCTGTCGCGCGCGGTGGGGCGGCCGGTGCGCGTGCAGCTCACACGCGAGCAGGAACATTTGTGGGAGCCCAAGGGCGCGGCGCAACTGATGGACGTGCGCGGCGCCATCGGCCCCGGCGGCGAACTGCTCGCCTACGATTTCGTCAGCCGCTATCCGTCCAACGATGCGCCCACGCTGGCGCTGTTGCTCACCGGCATCGTCGGTAACGCGCCGCGCACGCTGCAGATGGGCGACCGCACCGCGGTGCCACCCTATCCGTACGCGAACATGCGCATCGGCTGCGACGATACGCCCGCGATTGTGCGCGCCTCGTGGCTGCGTGGCGTCTCGGCCCTGCCAAACGTTTTCGCGCACGAATCCTTTATCGACGAACTGGCGCACGAGAGCGGCGCCGACCCGCTGGCCTTCCGCCTGCGCCACCTGCCCGACGAGCGCGCCGCCGATCTGCTGCGTGCGCTGGCGGCGCACGCCGGCTGGCAAGAGGGCGCGCGCGGCTCGCGTGGCAAGCCCGGCGCGGATGGGCTGCTGCGCGGGCGCGGCGTGGCCTACGCCCGCTATATCCACAGCAAATTCCCGGGCTTTGGCGCCGCGTGGGCGGCCTGGGTGGTGGACCTGACGGTAGCGCCCGATACCGGGCTGGTGACGGTGGAGCGCCTGGTGGTGGCGCAGGACACCGGGATGATGGTGAACCCCGACGGCGTGCGCCACCAGGTGCAGGGCAACGTGGTGCAGGCGCTTGGCCGCGTGCTCAAGGAGCAGGTGCGCTTCGATGCCGCCGGCGTGGCCAGCCGCGAGTGGGGCAGCTATCCGCTGCTGACGTTTCCCGAGCTGCCGCCCATCGAAGTCGTGCTGATGCCGCGCCAGGAGGACGCGCCGATGGGCGCCGGCGAATCGGCATCGCTGCCGGGCGCGCCGGCCATTGCCAACGCGCTGTTCGATGCCACCGGCGTGCGGCTGCGGCGTGCGCCGTTCACGCCGGAGGTGGTGCTTGCCGCGCTGGCCGGCGAGCTGGGCCAGCCTGCCTGAAGCGGGTATCGCCGCCTTATTCCGGCTCGCCGTCCGGCGTGCCGCTGCGATCGTCGAACTCGCTCATTTTCCGCAGCAGATAGGTAATCGCCACCCGTTCCGCGGGATTGAGGTCGCCAAAGGTCTGCTCGGAGATGCGGTGCGCGAACGGCACCGTTTCCTCGATCAGCGCGTGGCCGGCCGGCGTCACCGTGACCACCACCTTGCGGCGGTCATTGGTGTCGTGCGAGACCGCCACCAGTTCGCGCGCCTTGAGGCGCTCGATGATGCCGCGCACGGTGGCCTGGTCGATGGCGGTGGCCCTGACGATCTCACTGAGCGAGCACGAGCCGCGCTCGTTGACCGCGCACATCACCACGAACTGCGCGGCGGTCAGTTGCGAATCGGCAATGGTCTGCTGGAAGATCGCCACATGGCGCTGGTAGGCGCGCCGCAGCAGGTGCCCGACTTGCTCGGTGAAATCGTAGTCGGCGGCGGCGGATTTTTGCGCGGCGGTCTTGCGCGCGGAGGAATTGGACACGATGGGCGGTCTGCGGGCATGAGATAAACGTGCCTCCGAGTATACCGAGCGTGGCCGAGCGCGGTGGTATTTTTCGCGCTACGACGCCGCCCCGTGCGCAGCCAGCACCGGATCGCCCTCCAGCGCGCTGGAAGGCCTGCCGTCCACGCCCACCGGCACATCGCCCACCAGCGTGATGCGATAGAGCTGCCGGTCGAAGTCGAGGTCGAAGATGTCCGTGGGCGCCAGGTGCGCGGTGGCGCGGTTGTCCCAGAACGCGATGCTGCCCGGTTCCCATTTGAAGCGCACCGTGAACTCGGGGCGCACCACGTGTTCCCACAGCAGTTCCAGCAGTTGCTGGCTTTCGCGCGGCGCGAAGCCCGACAGGTGCTTGAGGAAGCTCGGGCTGACGTATAGCGCGCGCTCGCCGGTCTCGGGATGCACGCGCACCAGCGGATGCTCGCTGACCAGCGCGCGGCTCCTGACCGCGCGCGCGAACTCGCCGGTGGCGCTGGCGCCCGCCGGCGGCGTGAAGCGGTGCACGCCGCGCAGTCCGTCCACGATACGGCGCAGCGGCTCGGACAACGCCTCGTAGGCGGCCACCAGGTTGGTCCATTGCGTATCGCCGCCGTACGGCGGAATCACCTCGCCGCGCAGGATGGACGCGGCGGGCGGGTTGACGGCCGCCGTCACATCGGTGTGCCAGCCGGTCCACGGACGTTGCACCGCCTGGCCCTCGAAGCGGTTGGCCTTGCGGTGCTTGCCCACCGAGTACAGCTCGGGAAAACCATCCACGTGGCCGAACACGGGATGCCCGATGGTCGGCGCGCCGAATTGCTTGGCGAAGGCGATATGCTGCTCGTGCGACAGATGCTGGTCGCGGAAAAACACCACTTTCCACTTCAGCAACGCGGCCCGGATCGCGGCGACCTCCGCTACCGGCAGCGGCGCGCGCAGGTCCACGCCATCGATGCGCGCGCCGATATGGGCCGACAGCGGGTGTACGGTGAGGGGGACGTCCGTGTGCCGGGGGCGGGTTGCGTTCTCTGTCTGGTCCAGTACGCCTTCAGTCATCTCTGGGCTCCTTCGCAAGTGCGGCAGCGCCTGGCCGCCAAACCATTACCATATGCGTGCCGCGGCTCGCGCCCAACGAAGGAATTCGGCTTTGCATATAAGGCGCCAGGCCGCGCAGCACCCGCACGGGGAGGCCGCCGTCACCGGTCCGGGTAGCGCAATGCCTGCGCCGGCATCAGGGCCGGGTCTTGCCGCCCGGCCTGGCGGCGCGGACAATGTGGCCAGCCTTGCCTGTTGCCAGAATCGCCAGAACCGGGAGAACTTCGCCATGCTGCAACGCCGTTTCCATTCGCGGTGAACCATCTTGGATGATGCCGACGCAGCCTGCGCGCGCGAAGCCGTCCCGGCGTCCCGGCCAGACGGATCGCATGCGGGCGATCCGCCGCTGCGGCTGGCGCGCACCCGCGCGGCCCGGCTGCTGCTGACCGCGCTGGCGCTGCTCAGCCTGGGCGTTGCCATTCTCGGGCTGTTCGTGCCCGGGCTGCCTAGTACGGAGTTCGTGCTGCTGTCCGCCTGGGCCGCGGCCAAGGGATCGCCGCGGCTGCATGCCTGGCTGCTCGGCCACCGCGTGTTCGGCCCCATGCTCTACAACTGGCACAACGGCCGCATGGTCAGCCGCCGCGCCAAGTGGAGCGCCACGGTGGCGATGAGCGTCTGCAGCGGTGTGCTGCTGTTCGGCATGCATCGCCCGTGGCTGGCCTACGGGGCGATTGCCTGCATGGCGTGCGTACTGGTGTGGTTGTGGCGCCGGCCGGAGCCGGCGGCCTGATACGCTGATCCGGGGCGCTACGTGGTTTGTGCTTCGCGCGGCTTTGCGGTCTTCGCGGCTTTCGGCGCCTTGGCCGGGCTTGCCGGCCATGCCAGCATCGCGGTGGCCGCAACCGCCTCCAGCGCGGCGCGCGACGCGCCGTCGCGCGCCTGCATCGACATCCCCTGCATCACCGTGTTGTAGAACTTGGCCAGCGCGGCAGTATCGGTGCCGGCCGGCAGTTCGCCGCGCGCGATGCCGTGCTGGATGCAGGCCTGCAGGGCCAGCTCCTTTTCCCTGCGGCGTTCGCGCAGGGTGTCTTCGATGTAGGCGCAGTCGGCCGAACAGCTGGTGCCGCTCATCAGGAAGCAGCCGGCCGGGTTGCCCTTGGCGCTGAACAGGGCGGCGGCGCCGCTCAGCAACCCCTGCACGGCTTCGCGCGCGCCGCCCGCGCCTTGCAGCGGCGCATAGAGCAGGGCGCCGTGCGTGTCCGCATAACGGTCCACCGCCTCGTAGAACAACTGCTCCTTGCTGCCGAAGGCGGCGTACAGGCTGGGCGCGGTGATCGCCATCGCCCCGGTGAGGGCGGCGATCGATGTGGAGCCATAGCCATAGCGCCAGAACAGCGACAGGGCCTGGCCCAGCGCCTCGTCGCGATCGAATTGCCTGGGCCGCCCGCGGCCCGCACCGGAAACACTCTTTTTCATAGTGGTCATTATATTTTTCCGTTGCCAGCGGCGCCAGTGGTGATTAACATAGTGATCGTTCAATAAATTGCCGCGCCGGCAGGCGTTCGCCATGATTCCCTACTCCCTGCTTGACCTGTCGCCCATCGTGGAAGGCGGCGACGCCGGCCAGGCCATGCGCAATTCGCTCGCGCTCGCCCAGCACGCCGAGCACCTGGGCTACCGCCGCTTCTGGCTGGCGGAGCATCACAATATGCCGGGCATCGCCAGTGCTGCCACGGCGGTGCTGATCGGCTATGTGGCCAACGGCACTTCCACCATCCGCGTGGGTTCGGGCGGCATCATGCTGCCCAATCATTCACCGCTGGTGGTGGCCGAGCAGTTCGGCACGCTGGCATCGCTGTTCCCCGGCCGCATCGACCTTGGCCTGGGCCGCGCGCCCGGCACCGACCAGTCCACCGCCCGGGCGCTGCGCCGCAGCGCCACGCAGGACACGGCCGATGCTTTCCCGCAGGACGTGGAAGAGTTGCAGGCGTACTTCGACGATCCGCGCCCCGGCCAGCGCCTGCGCGCGGTGCCCGGCGCCGGCCTGAAAGTGCCGCTGTGGCTGCTCGGGTCGAGCCTGTTCAGCGCGCAGCTATCGGCGGCGATGGGCCTGCCTTTTGCCTTTGCTTCGCACTTCGCGCCGGGCTTCATGCGCCAGGCGGTCGATCTGTATCGCCAGACTTTCCAGCCATCGGCGCAGTTGTCCAAGCCCCATGTGATGCTGGGACTCAATGTGTTCGCGGCGGATTCGGACGCGCAGGCGCGGCGGCTGTTCACGTCGCTGCAGCAGCAGTTCCTGGCGCTGGTGCGCGGCAGCCCGGGCCCGATCCGGCCTCCGGTGGACAATATCGAATTGCTGTGGACGGAGACCGAGGCCACGCATATCCGGCGCTCGCTGGCGTGCTCGGTGGTGGGGGATCCGGAGGGTGTGCGCAATGGCTTGCGCAACTTCATCGAGGAGTTCCGGCCGGATGAATTGATGCTGACGGCGCAGATCCATGACCATGCGGCGCGTCTGCACTCGTTCGAGATCGCGGCGCAGGCCATGCGGGCGGTGGAGCCGGTGGCGAAGATCGTGCTCTGAACGGAGCTGTCCGCATGTGAAAAAGCCCGCTGCCGATATGGCGCGGGCTTTTTTTCTCCCCCCTGAGTGGAGAGGCGGCACGATCAGGTTTGCGGTCTGTTGCCCTCAGGCCGCCAGCCTGAACGACGCCACCGAACGCATCATCGACTGCGCTTGTTCCGCCAGCGCGCCCGCCGCGGCTGCGGCCTGTTCCACCAGCGCCGCGTTTTGCTGCGTCACCGTGTCCATCTGGTTGACCGCCTGGCCGACCTGCTCGATGCCGGTGCTTTGTTCGTTCGATGCCGCGCTGATCTCGCCCATGATGTCGGTCACGCGCTTGACGGCGCCGACGATGTCTTCCATGGTCTGGCCGGCCTTGGCGACCAGCGCGGAGCCGTTGTCCACCTGGGCCACGGAATTGCCGATCAGGCCCTTGATCTCCTTGGCGGCGGTGGCCGAACGCTGGGCCAGGCTGCGCACTTCGCCCGCCACCACGGCAAAGCCGCGGCCTTGCTCGCCGGCGCGTGCCGCTTCCACGGCGGCGTTCAGCGCCAGGATGTTGGTCTGGAAGGCGATGCCTTCTATCACGCCGATGATGTCGACGATCTGGCGCGAGGCGCCGTTGATCTCCCCCATGGTGGTCACCACCTGGTTGACCACCTGGCCGCCGCGATGCGCGATATCCGAGGCGTTGACCGCCAGCGAGGCGGCCTGGCGCGCATTGTCCGCGTTCTGGCGCACGATGCCGGTCAGTTCTTCCATGCTCGACGCGGTTTGCTCCAGGGCCGAGGCTTGTTGCTCGGTGCGTTGCGACAGGTCGGTATTGCCCGCGGAAATCTGCTGCGTGGCCGAGGCGATAGAATCCGCCGCGCCGCGGATCTCGCCCAGCGTGCCGGACAGGCGCTGCTGCATGCCCTGCATGGCTGCGAGCAGGCTGTCCTTGTCGCCGGCGCGGATCTGCACCGGCACGGTGAAGTCGCCCGCGGCAATGCGCGTGACCACTTCGGTCGCGTAGGCCGGCTCGCCGCCCAGGCTCTTGCGCACCGTGCGCATGATGGCCAGCATGAAAGCCGACACCAGCGCGCCGATCAGCAGGGTGCTGATGGCCGCCGAGATCAGGTTGTCGCGGAAGGTGCCTTCGATGTCCTTGAGGAACACGCCGGTCGCCACATGCCAGTCCCAGGCCGGCACGTAGCGCACATAGGTCAGCTTGCGCGCGGGTGTTTCGGTGCCTGGGAGGCGGCCGCGGTAGGTGACGAAGCTGTCATCGGGGCTGGCGCCGGCGCGCCCGCCCGCCTTGCCTGCATCGACGATGCTCTGGTAGACCAGCTTGCCGTCGGGGTCCTTGAAGTCGCCCACGATCTTGCCTTCCGTATCCGGCAGGCCGGGGTTGAGCACCACCTGTGGCTTGGAGTTGAGCAGGAACAGGTAGCCCTTGTCGCCGAAGCGCATCACGCGCAGCGTGTCCTTGGCCGCTGCCTGCGCGGCCTCAAGGCTCATGGTGCCGTTGGCGGCGCGGTCCACGTAGAGCTTGATGATGCCTTCGGCGGTGGCCACTAGGGACTGCAGGCTCTCGCGGCGTTCGGCCATCATGGTGGCGCGGGTGTGCACGGCGCCCCAGGTGCCCAGCGCTAGCAGGGCCAGCCACATCGCCACCAGCGCTGCCCAGAGTTTGGTGTTCAACGAAATTCGATTCATGATCATGCTTACTGGGAACGGGCAGCCGATCGCGCCGGCGGCGCGGCGTCGGCCTGACCTTGGAGTTGACAGAGCGGAACAGCGGGGACGATTCCGCTCGCTGCGCGGAGCCTGGCCACAGCGGGTTAACGACCCATCGCCGGTGTGACTTGAATGGTCGATTGAAAAGTGCCTTAAGAGATTCTCGATTCCGAGCCAGCAGGCTTTTCGATCCCTGCCTACAATGTGCCTTTCGCCGCGCCCGGATCACGGGCGGTCCGATGCAACCCGCGGAGCAAAACGCATGACCTCAAGCATCACCAAGCGCAAGCTGGGCAGGTCCGGGCTGGAAGTATCGCCCCTGGCATTCGGTGGCAATGTCTTCGGCTGGAGCGCCGACGAAGCCACTTCTTTCAAGTTGCTCGATGCCTTTGTCGGCGCCGGGCTCAACTTCATCGACACGGCCGACGTGTACTCCCGCTGGGTGCCAGGCAACCAGGGCGGCGAGTCCGAGGCCATTCTCGGCAAGTGGTTCAAGCGCAGCGGCAAGCGCGCCGGCGTGGTGCTGGCCACCAAGGTCGGCATGGACATGGGCGAGGGCCGCAAGGGCCTGTCGCGCGCCTATATGGAACGCGCCGTCGATGCCTCGCTGCTGCGGCTGCAGACCGACTACATTGATCTGTACCAGTCGCATACCGACGACCAGGACACGCCGCTGGAAGAAACGCTGGACGCCTACGACCGCCTGATCAAGGCCGGCAAGGTGCGCGCCATCGGCGCATCCAACTACAGCGCCGCGCGCCTGGCCGAAGCGCTGGAAACCAGCCGCCGCCTTGGCCTGCCGCGCTACGAGAGCCTGCAACCGCACTACAACCTCTATACGCGCAGCGAGTACGAGAGCGAACTGGAGCCGCTAGTGTTGCGCGAAGGCCTGGGCGTGTTCAACTATTACGCGCTTGCCAGCGGTTTCCTGAGCGGCAAATACCGCTCCGAGGCCGACCTGGACAAGAGCGGCGCGCGCGGCCAGCGCGTCAAGGCCTACCTCGATGCCCGCGGCCTGCGTATCCTGGCGGCGCTGGACGAGGTAGCGGCGCGCACCGCCACCAACCCGACGCAAGTGGCGCTGGCCTGGCAGATCGCGCGCCCCAGCATTACCGCGCCGATCGCCAGCGCGACTTCGCTGGCGCAACTGGACGACCTGATCGCCGCCACACGCCT
The DNA here is from genome assembly GCA_000955785.1 of Burkholderiaceae bacterium 16. Classification (GTDB taxonomy): domain Bacteria; phylum Pseudomonadota; class Gammaproteobacteria; order Burkholderiales; family Burkholderiaceae; genus Cupriavidus. The sequence continues at coordinate 60,717 of JYOD01000051.1, read as the reverse complement.
GCAACTGAGCGCCGGCGATATCGCGCTGCTCGATCAGGCCAGCGCCTGAGCGCGGCTACCCTGGAGGAGATACGGGATGCATGAAAACAGGAAGCGCCACGCCAGCGCCGCCGAAGGCGCGGCGCCGGACCTGAGCGCGGTCAAGGCGCTGGTGTTCGACGTATTCGGCACCGTGGTGGACTGGCGCACCAGCGTGATCGCGGACCTGACGGCGTTCGGGCAGAAGAAGGGCATCGACGCCGACTGGACCGCCTTCACCGACGCGTGGCGCGCGGGCTATGTGCCCGGCATGGATCGCGTGCGCAAGGGCGAGCGGCCCTGGGCCAATATCGACGTGCTGCATCGCGAGCGGCTCGACGCGCTGCTCGACCAGTTCGGCATCGAAGACCTGAGTGAAGCGGAGAAGGACTACCTCAACCGCGCCTGGCACCGGCTCTCCGGCTGGCCCGATACCGTGCCCGGGCTGACGCGGCTGAAGCAGCGCTACATCATCTCCACCTTCTCCAACGGCAGCGTGTCCTGCCTGGTCGATACGGCCAGGTATGCCGGCCTGCCGTGGGACGCGGTATTCAGCGCGGACATCGTGCGCCACTACAAGCCGGAGGCGGAGATCTATCAGGGCGTGATTGCCTTCTTCGACCTGCAGCCGCACGAGGTGATGCTGGTGGCGGCGCACAACAACGACCTGCGGCATGGCCGCTCGCACGGCATGCGCACCGCCTATGTCAACCGGCCCACAGAGTACGGGCCGAACCAGTCGAAGGATCGTGCGGCCGAGTCGGACTGGGATGTGGCCGTGGACAGCCTGACGGCGCTGGCGGACCGGCTTTGCGGCTGAGTTTGCGCAACACGCGGCTGGTCCGCGGTGGGGTGCCGCAAGCGCTCGCCGGCGCACTTCGGATGAAGGGGTTTGCCCAAGCCACTCCCGGTCGGATACATTAGGACTCCCGGCCGCCCACGCTGCAACTGCGGCGCACAGAGGCAAGCCAGAGCCGGGAGTTGGCTCCCGCCAGGACGGCGGCGCGCCAGGAGACGACAAGGAGACGACGATGGACCTGCGGCAACGCGAGCACATCGACACGGTAGTCCAGCTCACCACCCGCGCCGGCGCGCCGATGCTGCGCGCGCCCGAAACCATCATCCAGAATTCGTGGCGGCGCTGCGTGCACCAGTACGGCCTGGACCCGGCGCGCATGCAGCAGGCCTGCATCCTGCCGCAGACCCGGCTGCGCGAGCACCAGCAGCGTATCGACGATTTCGCGCGGATCGCGCGCCACGGCCTGCAGACGCTGTATAGCCAGGTGGCCGGCATGGGCTACGTGGTGCTGCTGACCGATGCGCAGGGCGTGACGGTGGATTACCTGGGCGACGCCAACGCCGATGCCTCCTTGCGCCACGCCGGGCTGTACCTGGGCGCGCAATGGAGCGAGGCCGGCGCCGGCACCTGCGCGGTGGGCACCGCACTGGCCACCGGCCAGGCCCTGACCGTGCACCAGGCCGACCATTTCGATGCCACGCATATCCCGCTGACCTGCACCGCGGCGCCCCTGTTCGATTCGCACGGCAGCCTCTGCGCCATCCTCGACATCTCCGCGCTGACCTCGCCGCAGGCCAAGGACAGCCAGGGACTGGCGCTGCAGATGGTGCGCATCTACGCCACCCGCATCGAGAACGCCAGCTTCGTGCGCAGCCACCGGGAGGACTGGATCCTCAAGCTCAATGCCGCGCCGGAATTCGTCGACGTCAATCCGGAATACCTGCTGGCGCTTGACGCCGGCGGCCGCATCGTCGGCCACAACCGCCGCGCCCAGCAGATGCTGGAGGCCGAGCTGGGCGTGCAGCCCGGCGGCGCGCCGGTGCTGGGCATGCCGTTCGAATCGCTGTTCGAAGCGCGGCTCGATGAACTGGGCCGCTTCGTGCATTCGCGCCCGAGCGAGCAGCGCGCGCTGGCGCTGGCACGCAGCGGCGGGCGGCTTTACCTGAGCGTGATGCCGCCGGCCTTGCGCTGGCAGCGCGCCCGCGACACCGCCGAGCGGACCACGCCGCTGCAGGCGCCGCTGGCCGCCCTGTGCGGAGGCGATGCCGCACTGCAGCAGCAGTTGCTGCGTGCCGCCAAGCTGGTCGACTCGCCCATCAACCTGCTGATCAACGGCGAGACCGGCAGTGGCAAGGAATATCTCGCCAAGGCCTTGCATCAGTCCAGTTCGCGCCGCCACGGGCCTTTCGTGGCGGTGAATTGCGCGGCGATTCCGGAGTCCCTGATCGAGAGCGAGCTGTTTGGCCACCTGCCCAACAGCTTCTCCGGCGCCGGCTCCCGCCCCAAGCGCGGGCTGATCCAGGAGGCCGACGGCGGCACATTGTTTCTGGACGAGATCGGCGACATGCCGCGCGAGCTGCAGTCGCGCCTGCTGCGCGTGCTGGCCGAAGGCGAGGTGCTGGCGATCGGCGCGTCGCGCCCGGTGCCGGTCAACCTGCGCGTGATTTCCGCTACCCATCATCCACTGGACCAGCTGGTCAGCAGCGGCCGCTTCCGCGAGGACCTGTACTACCGGCTCAACGGCGCGCGGCTGATGCTGCCGCCGCTGCGCGAGCGTACGGACCTGGACTGGATGATCAACAAGATGCTCGGCGGCGCCGAGCAACTGGCCGCCGTGAGCCTGTCGCCCGCGGCGCGCGCGCGGCTGCAGGCGCATCGCTGGCCAGGCAACCTGCGCGAGTTGCGCAACGCGCTCGAGTACGCGCGCGCCGTCTGCAACGATGGCCATATCGAGGCGGAGGACCTGCCCGATGGCCTCGGCGAGATGCCGGTGCAGCAAGATCTGCTGCCGGTATTTCCCGGCGCGGCGCCCGCAGGCGCGGCAGCTGAAGCCACCCCGGCCTTGCCGGCGCCCGGTTTCGACCCCCCCCTGCTGCCGCCGGAAGGGATGCTGCTGATGCAATACCTGCGCGCGGCGGGCTGGAACCTGAGCGCTGTGGCACGCCAGATCGGCGTAAGCCGGATGACGTTGTACCGCCGCATGGCGCGCTACGGCATCGAGTCGCCCAACCAGCGCGACGCGGGACACCACTGAGGCGGGCGGCTCGGCGTGCCATCGCCGCCCGCTACACCTGTTCACCACCTGTACAACTGATGCTGTGACACCTGTCACGCCGCAGCCCGCGTACACCCCGCAACGCCCCCGTACGGCCCTGTTTCTCTCGGGGTAATCCCGTGTTTTTTGCCGCCGGAACCCGCTTTCGCGGGGTGGCACGCCCATTGCGATATGCCTGTCGGAACCTGGAAAAAACCAGGGCGACAGGAGACATGCATGGGTGAGCAAGCGCTGGCCGCACGGCCGCTGGTCGGCATCATCGCCAATCCGATTTCCGCGCGCGATATCCGCCGCGTGATCGCCAACGCCAATACGCTGCAACTGGCCGATCGCGTCAATATCGTGCTGCGCCTGCTGGCCGCGCTGTCGGCTTGCGGGGTCGGCCGCGTGCTGATGATGCCGGACCGCGAAGGCATGCGCGTGCTGCTGGCGCGCCACCTGTCGCGCCGCCAGGGTCCGGACGCCGCGCTGCCGGAGGTGGAATACCTCGACATGCCGGTCACCGCGCGCGTCGACGACACCTTCCTGGCCGCACGCATGATGCGCGAGGCCGGCGTGGCCGCCATCATCGTGCTCGGCGGCGACGGCACCCACCGCGCGGTGGTGCGCGAATGCGGCACCGTGCCGATCGCCGGCCTCTCCACCGGCACCAACAACGCCTACCCCGAAATGCGCGAGCCCACCATCACGGGCCTGGCCACCGGCCTGTTCGCCAGCGGCCGCATTCCCGCCGCGCATGCGCTGGCCGGCAACAAGCGGCTGGACATTGCGATTGCCGGCGAGGGCGAGGTGCGGCACGACATCGCGCTGGTCGACGCCGTGATTTCGCACGAGCACTTCATCGGCGCGCGCGCCTTGTGGAAGACCGAGACGCTGGGCGCGGTCTTCGTGTCCTTTGCCGATCCGCAGGCAATCGGCCTGTCCGCCATCGGCGGCTTGCTTGAGCCGGTGGGCCGGCACGAGCCCGGCGGCCTGGCGATCGAACTCGCCGCGCCCGGCGAGGGCCGCTTCGAGCTGCGCGCGCCGATTGCGCCGGGCCTGCTGCGCGTCGTGCCCATCGCGGGCTGGGAGCGCCTGACCGACGGCGTGCCGCACCGCGTGCGCCAGCGCGCCGGCATCGTCGCGCTCGATGGCGAACGCGAACTGGTGTTCGGCCCGCAGGACACCGTCACCGTGACGCTGCGCGAGCGCGCCTTCCTGAGCATCGACGTAGCCGCCTGCATGCGCTACGCCGCCGCAGCGGGGCTGATGCGCAGCGGGCGCGCGCCACCGCAGCCGCAGCAGCAACATCCTCCACCCCAGCCACTGACCGAGTTTTTTACCGCCACCACAAAACCTTGAAGGAGACAGACATGACAGCCAACACATCCGGCGCCACCGGGAACACGCTGCCCCTCGACAAGCAGGAACTGCTCGCCGTCTATCGCAGGATGCGCACCATCCGCGATTTCGAAGAACGCCTGCACGTGGACTTCGGGCGTGGCGACATCCCCGGTTTCGTCCACCTCTACGCCGGCGAGGAAGCCGCCGGGGTCGGCATCCTGCACCACCTGGGCGACGGCGACCGCATCGCCAGCACGCACCGGGGCCACGGCCACTGCATCGCCAAGGGCGTGGATCCGGTCGCGATGATGAAGGAGATCTACGGGCGCAAGGGCGGCTCCTGCAACGGCAAGGGCGGCTCCATGCATATCGCCGATCTGTCCAAGGGCATGATGGGCGCCAACGGCATCCTGGGCGCGGGCGCGCCGCTGATCTGCGGCGCCGCGCTGGCAGCCAAGTTCCGCGGCAAGGGCGAGATCGGCATCACCTTCGCCGGCGATGGCGCCTCCAACCAGGGCACCTTCCTGGAGAGCCTGAACCTGGCCGCGGTGTGGAACCTGCCGGTGATCTTCGTGATCGAGAACAACGGCTACGCGGAATCCACCGCGCGCGATTACGGCACCGCCGTGGACAGCTACGTGGACCGCGCCGCCGGCTTCGGCATTCCCGGCGTGACCGTGGACGGCACCGATTTCTTCGCGGTGCACGAGGCCGCAGGCGAAGTCATCAAGCGCGCCCGCGAAGGCGGCGGCCCGGCCCTGCTCGAATGCAAGATGGTGCGCTTCTACGGCCACTTCGAGGGCGATGCGCAAACCTATCGCGCCTCCGGCGAGCTCGACGACATCCGCGCCAACAAGGACTGCCTGAAGAAGTTCACCGCCACCGTGACCCAGTCCGGCGTCATCGCGCCGGACGAGCTCAAGGCCATCGACGAGCAGGTTGCCTCGCTGATCGAGGACGCGGTGCAGCAGGCCAAGGCAGCGCCGTTCCCGACGCCCGCCGACCTGCTGACCGACGTGTACGTCAGCTACTGAGCGCGCGCCCGGCCCACCATCCCGAGACGTAAAGACATAACGGCATAACGACAGCAAGCACGATCAGGAGACCACACCATGTCCCGCAAATTAAGCATGAAGCTGGCGATCAACGAAGCGATCGACCAGGAAATGACCCGTGACCCGAGCGTGATCATGCTCGGCGAGGATATCGTCGGCGGCGCCGGCGCGGACGGCGAGAAGGACGCCTGGGGCGGCGTACTCGGCGTGACCAAGGGCTTGTACGCCAAGCATGGCGACAGGTTGCTCGACACGCCGCTGTCCGAATCCGCCTATGTGGGCGCGGCCATCGGCGCCGCCGCCTGCGGCATGCGGCCGATTGCCGAGCTGATGTTCATCGACTTCATGGGCGTTTGCTTCGACCAGATCTTCAACCAGGCCGCCAAGTTCCGCTACATGTTCGGTGGCAAGGCGGAGACGCCGGTGGTGATCCGCGCCATGGTCGGCGCGGGCTTTCGCGCGGCGGCCCAGCACAGCCAGATGCTGACGCCGCTGTTCACGCATATCCCCGGCCTCAAGGTGGTATGCCCCAGCACGCCGTACGACACCAAGGGCCTGCTGATCCAGGCGATCCGCGACAACGACCCGGTGATCTTCTGCGAGCACAAGAACCTCTACGGCTTCGAAGGCGAGGTGCCCGAGAACTCCTACGCGATTCCCTTTGGCGAAGCCAATATCGTGCGCGACGGCAAGGACGTTTCCATCGTCACCTACGGCCTGATGGTGCATCGCGCGCTGGAAGCGGCGGCCACGCTGGCCAAGGAAGGCATCGAAGCCGAGATCGTGGACCTGCGCACGCTCTCGCCGCTGGATATCGACACGGTGCTGGAGTCGGTGGAAAACACCGGCCGCCTGGTGGTGGTGGATGAAGCCAGCCCGCGTTGCAACATTGCCACCGACATTTCGGCGCAAGTGGCCCAGCGCGCGTTCGGCGCGCTCAAGGCCGGCATTGAGATGGTCTGCCCGCCGCACACGCCGGTGCCGTTCTCGCCCGCGCTGGAAGACCTGTATATCCCCAGCGCGGCGCAGATCGCCGATGCCGCGCGCAAGACCGTGAAAGGAGGGAAACACTGATGGCCGAGATCACCCCGATCGTCATGCCCAAATGGGGCCTGTCGATGAAAGAAGGCACGATCAACGACTGGCTGGTGGAGGAGGGCACGCAGATCTCGGTAGGCATGCCGATCCTCGACGTGGAGACCGACAAGATCGCCAACGCGGTGGAAGCGCCGGACGCCGGCACTTTGCGCCGCAAGGTGGCCACCGTGGGCGACATCCTGCCGGTCAAGGCGCTGCTTGGCGTACTGGCCCCGCCCGAAGTCAGCGACGCGGAGATCGACGCCTTTGTCGCCGCCTACGAGACGCCGGCGGCCGACGAGGACAATGAAGACGCGGGCGCTTCCGCCTACCACTTCATCGATGTCGATGGCATCCGCGTGCGCTATGCAAAACGGGGAGAGGGCGCGCAGACGGTGCTCTTCATCCACGGCTTTGGCGGCGACCTCGACAACTGGCTGTTCAACCTCGACGCGCTGGCGGAAGCGCATACCGTGATCGCGCTCGACCTGCCGGGGCACGGACAGTCCACGCCGACGTTGCCGGGCACCACGCTGGCATCGCTGGCGGGATTCGTCGCGCGCTTTATGGACGCGCTGGATATCGGCCAGGCCCACCTGGTCGGCCACTCGATGGGTGGCGGCGTAGCCGCGCAGCTGGCGGTGGACGCGCCGCAACGGGTGCGTTCGGTGGCGCTGGTATCGCCGGCCGGCATGGGCGATGAGGTCAACAGCGGCTACACCGAAGGCTTCGTCAACGCGCAGTCGCGGCGCGATCTCAAGCCGGTGGTGGAGTTGCTGTTTGCCGACGCGGGGCTGGTCAGCCGCCAGATGCTGGACGACCTGCTGAAGTACAAGCGGCTAGACGGCGTGACGCAAGCGCTGGGCAGCCTGGGTGCGAGTCTGTTCGGCGGCGGCCGGCAGAGCGAGCAGCCGGGCCGCAAGCTGGGCGATAGCGGCAAGCCGGTGCTGGTGATCTGGGGCGCGCAGGATCAGATCATTCCCGCGGCGCATGCGGAAAATGCACCCGTTGGCGCCACCGTGAAGGTGTTCGACGATGCGGGTCATATGAGCCAGATGGAGAAGGCCAACGAAGTCAACGCGCTGCTCAAGCGGCATATCGGCGGCTGACGAACTTGAGTCCCGCCCGGTGTTCTCCCCTCTCCCACGAAGTGGGAGAGGGGAGAACACCAGCGCGTCGCGCGACGTATTTCGTTGCTGTATGCACTGAAGAAAATCAACAAAACAAGCATAGGAGACCACCCATGGACGAACCCCTGAAGGGACAAGTGGCCGTAATCACCGGCGGCGCGCGCGGCATCGGCCGCGGCATCGCGCTGACGCTGGCGCATGCCGGTGCCGACATCCTGATCGCTGACCTGCTCGAAGACGCCATGCGCGAAACTGCGGAAGAAGTGCGCGCGCTCGGCCGTCGGGTAAGCACCCTCAAGGTCGACGTGACAAAGCCCGAGATGCACCGCGCGATGGTGAGGCAAGCACTTGACCAGCTGGACGGCCTCGACATCCTGGTCAACTGCGCCGGCGTCATCAGCATCCACCCCATGGAAGCGCTGAGCGAACGCGACTGGGACTTCGTCATGGACGTCAACGCCAAGGGCACCTTCCTTGGCTGCCAGGCCGTGCTGGAACACATGAAAGCCCAGGGCAAAGGCCGCATCATCAACGTCGCCTCGATCGCCGGCAAGGAAGGCTTCCCCAACCTCGCCCACTACAGCGCCTCGAAGTTCGCCGTGGTCGGCTTCACCAACGCACTGGCCAAGGAAGTCGCCCGCGACGGCATTACCGTCAACGCCATCTGCCCCGGCATTGTCCGCACCTATATGTGGGACCGCCTCTCCGACGAATGGAAGGCCGAGGGCGAATCGGTCGAAGACTCCTGGGCCCGCCACCAGCTCACGCTGATCCCGCAAGGACGTGCCCAGACGCCCGAAGACATGGGCAGGATGGCGCTGTTCTTCGCGACCATGGACAATGTGACCGGGCAGTCGGTCAACGTCGACGGTGGCTTCACCTTCCACTGACCGGCACCGGGCCGCACCGCGGCCCGGTTACGCGCATCCCGCCCCGGCGCTTACCGGCCATGCCATGCGATTTGAAACCCTCGATCCCGATCCCGCCGACCCCGATCCCCTCCACGCCGAACAGGCGCTGCTGGAACAGGCATCCGCCGGCCGCTGGCTGGCGCATCTGTGGCAGGCGCCAGTCTCGCTGGTGGTGCCGCGCAGCTACCTGCGCCATGCGCAACTCGACACCGCGCGCAGCGACTTTGCCGCGCGCGGCTGCCCGGTCTGGCTGCGCCTCTCGGGTGGCGGGCTGGTGCCGCAAGGCCCCGGCATCCTAAACCTGAGCCTGGCTTACCCGGTGCGCGGCGGCGCAGGCACCTGCGCCGAGCCGGTCTACCTGCACTTGTGCGAGGTGCTTGCCGGTGCCTTGAACAAGCTGGGGCTGCGGACGCACTGGCAGGCCGTGGACGGCTCGTTCTGCGATGGCCGTTTCAACCTGGCCTGGGGCTACCCGGAGCTGGCCCGCAAGATCGCCGGCACCGCGCAGTACTGGCGCCGCGTGGCGGGCGCCGGGGACGCCAGCCTGCACGTCGTGCTGGCCCACGCAGTCCTGCTGGTCAGCGCCGATCCGGAGGAGATCAACCAGCGCGCCAACGACTTCGAGGCCGCCATCGGCAGCGGGCGCCATTACCGGGCCGACAAGGTGGTCAGCGTGGCCCAGGCGCTGGCGGAAAGCGGCCAGCCAGTGCCCGGCGACCTGGGCGAACGCACTGCCCAGGCGCTGCGCGAGGCGCTTGCCGCAACACCGCCGGCCTTCGCCGCGACGTCCCTGGCTTAAGCGGCACCGCGCGGATTCGTCGGTATTGACGATTCCGGCCCCTGGCGTCCGTGGCAAACTGACCGGCTAGACGCTCCGCCTGAAGGAGCAGACAACCGGAGACAGGACATGGCGGGACCGTTGGCGGGACTGAAAGTGGTGGAAATGGTTGGGATCGGCCCTGCGCCCTTTTGCGCGATGATGCTTGCCGACCAGGGCGCCGAGGTGATCCGGATCGACCGGCCCCGCCCGGCCCAGCCCGGCGAGGCGCCGGCCACCGGCGCGGGCAAGGCGCGCTGCGACGTGACCGCGCGCGGCAGGCGCTCGTTGGCCATCGACCTGCGCAAGCCCGGCGCGGCCGGGGTCGTGCTGGACCTGATCGCCAAGGCGGACGTGTTGATCGAAGGCTTCCGCCCGGGCGTGATGGAGCGCCTGGGGCTGGGCCCGGACGTTTGCCTGGCGCGCAACCCGGCGCTGGTGTACGGCCGCATGACCGGCTGGGGCCAGCACGGGCCGCTGGCTCAGGCGGCCGGCCACGACATCAACTACATCGCCATTGGCGGCGCGCTGCATGCCATTGGCCGGCCGGGGCAGCCGCCCGTGGTGCCGCTCAATTACGTCGGCGACTTTGGCGGCGGCGGCATGCTGCTGGCGTTTGGCGTGATGTGCGCGGTCAACGAGGCGCGTAATTCGGGCAAGGGGCAGGTGGTGGATGCGGCGATGACCGATGGCACCGCATTGCTGTCCGCGATGATGTACGGATTCAAGGCGGCCGGGCGCTGGAACAACCAGCGCGGCGACAACCTGCTCGACGGCGCGGCCCATTTTTATGACACCTATGCGTGCGCCGACGGCAAGTACGTGGCGGTGGGCGCTATCGAGCCGCAGTTCTATGCGCTGCTGCGCGAGCGGTGCGGGTTGGACGATCCGCTCTTCGACAAGCAACTCGATAAGCGCCACTGGCCCGAGCTGAAGGCGCGCATGACCGCGCTGTTCCTCACCCGCACGCGCGCGCAGTGGTGCGAGTTGCTGGAAGGCAGCGATGCCTGCTTTGCGCCGGTCCTGGACTGGGATGAGGCGCCGCAACATCCGCATAACCGGGCCCGCGAGACGTTTCTTGAGATCGATGGGGTGATGCAGCCGGCGCCGGCGCCGCGTTTCAGCCGTACGCCGGCGGGGGTGCCTCGGGCGCCTGTGGAGCCGGGGGCGGATAGTGAGGCGGTGTTGCGGGATTGGGGGGTGGGGGGGGAGGTGATTGGGGGGTTGCGGAGGGATGGGGTGATTTGATTCTGCAACTGCAACTGCAACTGCAACTGCAACTGCAACTGCAACTGCAACTGCTTAACGTCAAAGGCAACTTCAAATACTCAAACATGGGTCCCTCTTTTCCGCTCTTTTTGCCTGCCGACGAGGCGCCCCATACGGCCTGGTACACCTTGACGGCTCGCTTCGCATCGCGGGTCGGTGTTTGCCGCCCCTCGGGCGGTAAACACGGCTACACCGAATCGTTGATCTGGCGGCAGCGCTCTTGCCTTGGTCCTCGGATCTCGAACGTATGGGCTTTCGCGCGGGGCTGCGTCTGCCGACGCGCTACCGTCTGCCATCCTCCGGCTTGCTCCCCTCTCCCGCCTGCGGGAGAGCAGCCGGGGGAGAGGGCGGGCGTTCGCTATGCCGCCATGCGCGCGTTCTATCTGGGTATTTCGAAGGTTGCCGCGCTCAGTCCGCCGGCCCCAGGATCCGTTCGACAAACTCCGGTGCCAGCGGAACGCCGAGGAAGCGCGAGATTTCCACGATCTGACCGTACAGCATCCACTGCCCGTGGTGTACCGTGCAACCTAGTTCTCGCGCGGCTTTGAGCAGGGGTGTATCGCCATCGCGCACCACCGCTTCGCACACCAGCGCGCCTGCGCTCAGCTGTTGCGCCGGTACCGGCGTGGGGTCCGTGTCGCGCAGGCCGAGGGCCGTGGCGTTGACGACTACGTCGAAGCCGGAGGGGTTGTTGTCGCCGCTGCGGATCGGGACGGATGGCAGCGCTTTCCCCAGGCTCGCGGCCAGTTCTTCGGCCTTGTCGGCGGAGCGGTTGTAGATGACCAGTTCGGCGGGGTTCTCGCGGGCGATGGCGTAGGCCATCGATTTGCCTGCGCCGCCGGCGCCAAGCTGCAGCACGCGCTTGCCGGACAGGCTGTGGCCGCGTTCGCGCAGGCCGGCAACGAAGCCGTCGCCATCGAAATTGCCGCCGGTCCAGTGGCCTTTCTCGCGGTCGAAGCGCATGGCGTTGACGGAGCCGACCAGGCGGGCGGTGTCAGTCAGTTCGCCGCAGGCGGCGACCACGTTTTCCTTGTGCGGGATGGTGACGACCAGGCCCTGCAGGTTTTGCGCGGCCGGCGCGCCGGCGAGGAATGCCTGCAATTGCGCCGAATCCACATGGAAGGGCACGCAGACGGCGTTCAGGCCCTGGCGGGCTACCGAGGCATTGAAGAGTTGCGGCGTGCGCACGTGCGCGATGGGGGCGGCGATGATGCCGACAAGCTGGGTATTGCCATCGATCTGCATTGCGGGATTGTGGGTAATGTCGAGGAAGGGGAGGGAGGCGGGAGGCGGGAGGCGGGACGGATGCGCTCCGTCCCGCGGGCATGGCGATGGCTCAGATGCCGGCCATGCAGGTGTACTTGATGACCAGGTAGTCCTCGATGCCGTAGTGCGAGCCTTCGCGGCCCACGCCCGATTGCTTGACGCCGCCGAAGGGCGCCACCTCGTTGGAGATCAGGCCGGTGTTGACGCCGACCATGCCGTACTCCAGCCGCTCCGAAACGCGCCACACGCGGCCGAGATCGCGTGCGTAGAAATAGCTCGCCAGGCCGAATTCCGTGTCGTTGGCCATGGCGACCACCTCGTCCTCGGTCTCGAAGCGGAACAGCGGCGCGAGCGGGCCGAAGGTTTCTTCACGCGCTACCAGCATGCCGGGCTTCACGTCGGCCAGCACGGTAGGCTCGAAGAACGATTGCCCGAGCGCGTGACGCTTGCCGCCTTGCAGTACGCGCGCACCCTTGGAGATCGCGTCGGTGATATGTTCCTCGACCTTGGTCACGGCCTTGCCGTCGATCAGCGGTCCGATGCGCACGCCGTCTTCCATGCCGTTGCCCACCTTCAGCGCGCGCACCGCCGCGACCAGTTTCTCGGCGAAGGCGTCATAGACCTTGCTGTGCACATAAAGGCGGTTGGCGCAGACGCAGGTCTGTCCCGCGTTGCGGTACTTGGACACGATGGCGCCTTCCACGGCGGCATCCAGGTCGGCATCCTCGAACACGATGAAGGGCGCGTTGCCGCCCAGTTCCATCGAAACCTTCTTGATGGTGGACGCGGTCTGCGCCATCAGCGTACGTCCGACTTCCGTCGAGCCGGTAAAGGTGAGCTTGCGCACCAGCGGGTTGCTGCTGAGTTCGCCGCCGATGGCGGAAGCCGAGCCGGTGACGACCGACAGCACGCCCGCGGGAATGCCGGCGCGTTCCGCCAGCACCACCATCGCCAGCGCGGTCAGCGGGGTTTGCGAGGCGGGCTTGACCACCATCGTGCAACCCGCCGCCAGCGCCGGGCCAGCCTTGCGCGTGATCATGGCCGCGGGGAAGTTCCACGGCGTGATGGCCGCGCACACGCCTACCGGTTCCTTGGTGACGACGATGCGCTGGTTGCTGACCGGCGCGGGAATGGTCTCGCCGTAGACGCGTTTGCCTTCCTCGGCGAACCACTCGATGAAGGAGGCGGCGTAGCCGATCTCGCCGCGCGCTTCGGCAAAGGGCTTGCCTTGCTCGGCTGTCATGATGCGGGCCAGGTCGTCCTGGTTCGCCAGCAGCAGTTCGAACCACTTGCGCAGCAGCGCGGAGCGTTCCTTGGCGGTACGCGCGCGCCAGGCCGGCAGGGCGAGATTGGCGGCCTCGATGGCCTGGCGTGTCTCGTCGGCGCCCAGCAGGGGCACCTGGCCGACGCGCTCGCCGGTGGCGGGATTGGTCACGTCAATGTGACGCTCTGCATCGATCCAGCGGCCGTCGACATAGCACTGCTGGCGCAGCAGGGAGGGGTCTTGGAGTTGCAACATGGTCTGGTTCCGGTTCCGTAGCGATGTTGGGGGGATTCGGCGCAGCGCCGCTGACGGCAGGTTAGCAGGATCCGGCGATCTTGTTTGGCCGCCGGACGGATGATCAGCCCGCGATATACAGCCCGCCATTGACGTGCAGCACCTCGCCGGTGACAAAGCTGGCCGCGTCGCTGCACAGGAAGCCGATGGCGGTGGCGATCTCGCGCGGGTGGCCGAGGCGCTTGAGCGGTGTCTGTTCGACGGAATCGGCGCCGCGTTTCTGGATCAGCTCGGTGGTCATGGGGGTTTCGATCACGCCCGGCGATACCGCATTGACGCGGGTGCGCGGCCCGAGTTCCCGCGCCAGGCTGCGGGTGAGGCTGAGCAGGCCGCCCTTGGAGGCCGAATAGTGCGCATTGTAGTAAGCGCCCCGATGCGCAGCCACCGATGTGAGGTTGACGATGGCGCTGTTCTCGCGCAGCGCGGGAATGGCGCGGCGCACAAGATAGAACACGCCATCCAGGTTGATGGACAGCGTCTGCCGCCATTGCGCGTCGCTCATCTGCGCGACCGGCTGGGCCTGGTACAAGCCGGCCGACGGCACCAGGAAGTCGATGCCGCCGAAGCGGTCCTGCGCCAGCGCCACGGCGCCGGCGCAATCGTCGGGGTTGGCGGCGTCCATGTGCAGCGTGGCGACGCGCTCGCCGGTGGGGTCCAGTTCGCGCGCAAAGCCGGCGAGGCCGGGTTCGTCGAGATCCGTCAGTACCAGGTTGGCGCCGTGCGCCAGGAACAGCCTGGCCGTTTCACGGCCGATGCCGCCATTGGCGCCGGTCAGCAGCAGCGTGCGTTGATCGAAGTTGTACATGTTCTCTCCGGGAGGTCAGATATGCAGCGCGCGCCCGTAGGCCGCGAGCACGGCTTCGTGCATGGCCTCGGACATGGTCGGGTGCGGCAGGACGGCGGACATCAGGTCGGCTTCGGTGGTCTCCAGCGTCTGCGCGATGGCGTAGCCCTGGATCATCTCGGTGACCTCGTCGCCCACCATATGGGCGCCGAGCAGTTCGCCGCTGCTTTCGTCGAATATGACTTTCACCAGGCCCGCGGTGCTGCCCATGGCAATGGCCTTGCCGTTGCCGACGAAAGGAAACTTGCCGACCTTGACCTGATGGCCGCGTTCCCTGGCCTGTGCCTCGGTCAGCCCTACGCTGGCCACTTGCGGATGGCAGTACGTGCAGGCCGGGATGCGCGTTGCATCGAGCGCATGCGGGTGCAGCCCGGCGATCTGTTCCACGCAGATCACACCTTCGTGGCTGGCCTTGTGCGCCAGCCAGGGCGGGCCCGCCACGTCGCCGATGGCATACACGCCGGGCTCTGCCGTGCGGCAGAACGCGTCGGTCACGATATGCGTCTTCTCGACCCTGACGGCGGTGTTCTCCAGCCCGAGGTCTTCGACGTTGCCGACGATGCCCGCCGCCACCAGCACGACATCGGCCTCGATCTTCGCGCCGCCGGACTTGCCGCCTTGCAGCTCGACGGACCAGCCGGACGCCTTGCGTTCCGCGCTCCCGATGCTGGCGGCCGTATGCAGCACGATGCCTTCCCGGCTCAGGCTGTTCGCCACCTGCGCGGAGATGTCGGCGTCCTCCACCGGCAGGATGCGGTCCGCCATCTCGATCACCGTCACCTCGACACCCACCGCGTGATAAAAGCTGGCGAACTCGATGCCGATGGCACCGGCACCGACGATCAGCATGCGCTTTGGCACCACGGGCGGCGCCAGCGCCTCGCGATAGGTCCAGACCGTCTTGCCGTCCGCCGGCAGCGCGGGCAGCTGGCGGGCGCGCGCGCCGGTGGCGAGCAGGATGTGGGCGGACGACACGGTACTCGTCTTGCCATCCGGCGCGGTGACTTCCAGCTTGCCCTTGCCCGCCAGCCGTCCGTGGCCGTTGAGCACGGCCACGCCATTCTTCTTCATCAGGTGGACCACGCCCTTGTTGAGTTGCGCGGCAACCGCGCGGGAGCGGGCCACCATGGCTGGCAGGTCGGCGCTAGGCGCGGCTGCGCGCACGCCAAAGGACGCCGCGTCCCTGACCAGCCGCAGCACATCGGCGGAGCGCAGGAGCGCCTTGGTGGGAATGCAGCCCCAGTTCAGGCAGACGCCGCCCAGGTGCTCTTTCTCGACCAGCGCGGTTTTCATGCCGAGCTGCGCGGCACGGATCGCTGCCACATAGCCGCCGGGGCCGCCGCCGACGACGATCAGGTCAAATGAGGAATTCGCCACGTCATGGTCCTCAGATCAGCATCGACAAGGGGTTTTCAAGCAGGCGCCTGAACGCGGCCAGCCATTGCGCGGCCAGCGCGCCGTCGATGGCGCGGTGGTCCACCGACAGCGTGCAGCGCATGACCTGCCCGACCTTCAATTCGCCGTCTTCCACCACCGGCACCGCCTGCGTGGCGCCCACCGCAAGGATGGCGGCCTGTGGCGGATTGATGATGGCGGAGAACCCAGACACGCCGAACATGCCCAGGTTGCTAACGCTGAAGCTGCCGCCCTGGTACTCCTCGGGCCGCAGTTGCGAAGCGCGCGCGCGCGTCGCCAGGTCTGCGATCTCGGCGCTGATCAGCGACAGCGGCTTCGTGTCCGCCGCGCGCACGATGGGTGTGATCAGGCCGGCGTCGGTGGACACCGCCACAGCGATATCGGCCTGGTGGTAATGCCGCATGGCCGCGTCGGTCCAGCCGACGTTGGCCGCCGGGACCTCGCGCAAGGCGACCGCCACGGCCCGCACGATGAAGTCGTTGACCGAGATCTTCCGGGGCGCATTGGCATTGATCTCCGCGCGCAGCGCCAGCAGCCGCTCCATGCGGCAATCCGCCGTGAGGTAGAAATGCGGGATGGTGGACTTGCTCTCGCTCAGGCGGCGCGCAATGGTGCGGCGCATATTGCTGTGCGGGACTTCGGTGAACGCTTCGCTGACCTGGATCTGCGGTGGGGCCGGGCACGCGACGGCAGGTGCGCTGGCAGGTGCGCCGGCTGCGGCAGGAACCGCGGCGGCCTGCTCGATGTCGCGCTTGACGATGCGGCCATTGGGGCCGCTGCCGCGCAATGCCGCGAGGTCCAGTCCGCGTTGGGCAGCCAGGCGGCGGGCAAGGGGGCTGGCGAAGATGCGTGCGGCCTGCGGTGCGGCAGTCCTGGAAGCGGCAACGGCTTCGCCGGCGGATGGCGCTACGGCTTCAGGCGCTTGCGCGCCGCCACCCGCCGCCGCGATCAGCGCATCGATATCCACGCTGGTTTCGCCATTGACCAGCAGCACGCCGATCGGCGCGCCCACTTCCACGTCCCGGCCCGCCGCGACCAGGCGGCGGCCAAGCACGCCGGCCGAATCGGCATTGAGTTCGACCACGGCCTTGTCGGTTTCGATCTCGGCGATGCAGTCGCCCACGGCAATCGTATCGCCTTCGTTCTTGGTCCACGCTTGCAGCGTGGCCTGGGTGGCATTGGCCGCCACCTCGGGCATGCGTAGCAGGGTGGCCATGTCAGGCATTCCTCGGCGGTTGCAGGTCGGGGCGATAGGCCGCGATATCCGCGTACTGCACGATCTCGAGCACATTGCCTTCGGGGTCGCGGCAGAACGCGAGGTAAGTGCCGGGGCGCACTTCAATGCGCTGCGGGCCGGTCATGAACGCCACGCCGGCGGCGATCAGCCTGTCGACCGCGGCCTGGATGTCGTCCACGATAAACGTGAGGTATGTGGCGTTGGCCTTGTCGAGGATGTACCGGGGAGCGGGCTCGGCTGCCGGCGCTTGCACCGGGGCCAGTAGCTTGATGCGCTCGCCATGGTTAGTCTGCAGGCGCACGGCGGTGTAACCGCCGGCATGCATCGCCGCCTGCACGGCGTTGGCCGTGGGCACGGCAACTTCGCTCACGAAGGTGAAGCCCAGCACCTGCTCATAGAAGCGGCGCATGCGCGGCAGGTCGCGCACGGCGATGCCGACCTCCAGGGGAACAATCATGTTCAGGGTCATTGGAATTCCTTGGATTTCCTTGGATTCGTTCAATTGGCTTGCCGGTTAAGCACCAGGCTTACGCCGCGCCTTTGTCGCGCATCATTTGCCGCAGGCCTTCCACCACTTCCTCGGTGCGGGCGGCAGCGGCACGCTCCAGCACCCTGGAAATGCTCGGCGCGGCTTCCGCCCCGGTCACGCGCTGCACCGGCTGGTCCAGCCAGTCGAAGTAGCGGCGCTGGATCTCGTCGGCCAGCCAGCCGCCGTAGGAAGTGCCACGCGCGCCTTGCTCCGCGATCAGCACATTGTTGGTCTTCCTGATGCTCTGCCCGATGGTGTCCCAGTCCAGGCTGGCGCGGTCCAGCCAGCGCAGGTCGATCACTTCGGCGTCGATGCCGGTCTGCTCCACCGCTTCGAGCGAATGGCCGACCATCGACAGGTAGGTGATGACGGTGACGTCGCTGCCGTTGCGGCGCACCGCCGCCTTGCCCACCGGCAGGTGGTAGTCGAAGTCGTCGACCGGTCCGACGCCCGATGCGTTGTACAGGTCCACGTGCTCGATCACCAGCACAGGGTCCTTGCACGCCAGCGCCGTGTTCATCAGGCCCACGTAGTCGAACGGCGTGGAAGGCGCCACGATGCGCCAGCCCGGGTTGGTGGCGAAGATGCCGGCCGGGTCCATCGAATGCTGCGAGCCGTAGCCCGTGCCCATCGCCACCTTGGTGCGCAGCACCAGCGGCACGTCGCTTTCGCCGCCGAACATATGGCGCGCCTTGCCGATCTGGTTGAAGACCTGGTCGGCGGCCACCCACATGAAGTCCGGGTACATGAACTCAACCACGGGCTTGTAGCGGCCATCCAGCGCCAGCCCGCCGCCGAGGCCCACGAATGCGTTCTCGCTGATCGGCGTGCCCAGCACGCGGTCCGGGAAGCTGTCGCGCAGGCCGCGCGTGGCGCCGTTGGTGCCGCCCTTGAGGCGGTGCACGTCCTCGCCCATCACCACCACCGACGGGTCGGTCTCCATGCGGCGCTGCATGACGTCCGCCACCACTTCGATGAACTTGCGTTTGTCCAGCTTGCCCGGGAAGCCCGCTTCGTCCTCGCAGCGCAGGCCTTCCAGCTCGCTCAGGTCGCCACGGATGCCCACGTCGCGGAAATCCGGGCTCGGCCACAGTTCGGGACGGATGCGGCGCTTGCCAGGCTTGCCGGAAGGATCGGCCTCGGTCAGTGCCGCCATGGCATCGCGCATGCCTTGCTTGATGCGTTCGCGCAGCGCGGCGATCTCGCCGGCGCTGATCAGGCCGCGTTCCTGCATGCGGCGCGCCATCAGTTCGAGCGGATCGCGCGCGCGCCATTGCTGTTCTTCTTCCTTGGTACGGTAGCCGAAGGCGCTGCCGGGGAAGGGGCCGTTCTGGTGGAAGAACCGGTAGAGATCGGCTTCGATGACCGTGGGGCCCTTGCCGGCGCGCATGTGCGCGAGCGCTTCCTGCGTGGCGAGGTAGACCGCGAGCGGGTCCATGCCGTCGACTTTCCAGCTCGGGATATTGAAGCCCATGCCGCGCGCGGACAGGCGCGGTTCGGCGGTGGACTCCTCCACCGTGGTGGAGACGGCGTAGCGGTTGTTCTCGATAAAGAAGCACAGCGGCAGCTTCCACGCGGCCGCCAGGTTCATGGTCTCCAGCACGGAGCCGATATTGACCGCGCCATCGCCGAAGTAGGTGATGGCCACGGCGTCGGTGCCCGCATGCCGGTGCGACCACGCCGCGCCCGCGGCCATCGGCACGCCGCCGCCAACGATGGCATTGGTGCCCAGCGCGCCGGCTTCGGCCCACTGCAGGTGCATCGAACCGCCACGGCCCTTGCAGTAGCCTTGCGCCAGCCCGAGGATTTCCGCGAGCGTGCGTTGCAGCAGCGTTTGCACATCCGCCGGCAGCGGCGCGCGCGGGTCGATGCCGTTGGGCGCGAGGTAGCCCAGCGCCTTGGAGATGAATTGATGGTGTCCGCGGTGCGAGCCGTTGATCTGGTCGGCCCCGGTCAGCGGCACGATGGAGCCGGCAGCGCCGCCTTCCTGGCCGATGCTGGAGTGCGCGGGCCCGTGGACCAGGCCTTCGGCGGCGAGTTCGAGCACGGCTTCCTCGAAGCCGCGGATCAGGTGCAGGTGGCTCAGCAGCGTGCCGAGCAGGGCGGGGTCGGCCTTGGCCCAGTCTTCATCGGTGGTGCGCAGTTCCACCCAATCGGCGGCGGGGCGCAGGGCGCTACGTTCAGACATTCGAGGATCCTTGATTACCGGTCGATGGTGTTTTCAATCGTATTGGGAACAGCGCGCTCAGAAGCCGTCGGCGGTCCAGCCGCCGTCGGAGACCAGCGCATGGCCGGTGATGAACGCGGCCGAGTCCGATGCTAGGAAGAGCGCGACTTCCGCCATCTCCTCCGGCGCGCCGAAGCGCCGCAGCGGCGTGCGCGCCAGCAAGGCTTCGCCGTCGATGGCCTTGCTGGCCAGCAGCGTTTCCATCAGCGCGGTGCTGGTGTAGCCCGGGCAGACCGCGTTGACGCGGATGTTGTACTCAGCCCATTCCGCCGCCAGCGACTTGGTCAGCGAGACCACGCCCGCCTTGGCGGCGCAGTAGGCGAGGCGCCGGGCCGAGGAGGCCAGGCCCCACATCGATGCCGTGCTGAGGATGGAGCCGCCGCCCTGGCGCACCATGCGGCGTGCCGCTGCCTGCGTGCAAAAGAACACGCCGGAGAGGTCGATATCGATGGCGCGGCGCCAGTCGTCCGGCGTGAGTTCCAGCGAGGGCTTGTTCATCGAGATGCCGGCGTTGTTGAGCAGGATGTCGATGCGGCCGAAGCGGGCCTCGGTAGCGGCACAGGCTTGCTCCACGGCGTCGGGATCGGTGATCGAAGCCTTCACGACGTCGACCTGCACTTCCGGGTAGGCCGCTTCCAGTTCCGCCCTGGCGCTGGCGAGTCCTTCCGCGTCCAGGTCCAGCAGCATCAGCCGCGCGCCGTGCCGGGCAAAGCCGTGCGCCATCGCGCGGCCGATGCCGCTGGCGCCGCCGGTGTTGAGCACGACCTTGCCGGCCAGGCCGGGGTAGCTGGCGCGCGCGAAGGGTTGCGCGTTCGGGTATCCAATAGGCAGGGATGTGCTCATACGGCTAACCAGTCCTTCAGAAGTTGGGTATTGGAAGTGAGTTGTCCGGGCGTGCCCTCGAAGACGATGCGCCCGTGGCCCATCACGCAGACGCGGCTCGATACCTTCAGCGCGATGGCGAGCTTCTGCTCCACCAGCACCACCGATACGCCCCGGCGGTGAATGTCCTGGATGGCCTCGCCGACCACCGTCACGATCTTGGGCGCGAGGCCTTCGGTGGGCTCGTCGATCAGGATCACCAGCGGGTTGCCCAGCAGCGAGCGGCACATGGTCAGCATCTGCTGCTCGCCGCCGGAGAGGCTGCCGGCCTTGGTATTGCGGCGTTCCTTCAGGCGCGGGAAGTAGTCGAACATCTGCTCGAAGGTCCATTTCGGCGCGCCTTCGGTGGCGCGCTGTTCGCCCATGCGCAGGTTTTCTTCCACCGTGAGGTTGGCGAAGACCTCGCGCTCCTCCGGCACGTAGGCAATGCCGCGCCGGCAGATCGCATAGGATTGCGCGCCGGCGAGATCGCGGCCGCGCAGCCTGACGTGGCCCGCGCTCGGCGGGACCAGGCCCATGATGGCTTTCAGCGTGGTGGAGCGGCCCGAGCCGTTGCGGCCCAGCAGGCTCACCACCTCGGCTTTCCCCACGTGGAAATCCACGCCGTGCAGGATGTGGCTCTTGCCGTAGTGCGCGTGCAGGCCCTGTACGCTGAGCAGCGGGTCGGCGGATTGCATGGACGGTGCGCTCATACAGTGACCTCCTCGCCCAGATAGGCTTCCTTGACGCGTGCGTTGTTGCGGATCTCGTCGGGCGTGCCGGTGGCGACGATCTCGCCGTAGACCAGCACGCTGATGCGGTCGCTGAGCGAGAACACCACGTCCATGTCGTGCTCCACGATCATCAGCGTGCGGCCCTGCGCGATCTCGCGGATCAGGCCGGCGGTGTAGTCGGTTTCTTCCTGCGACATGCCCGCCATCGGCTCGTCGAGCATGATGACTTTCGGGTCCGAGGCCAGCGTCATGGCGATCTCCAGCGAACGCTGCTCCGAATACGACAACTCGCCGGCGATGGCCTGCGCGCGTTCGGCCAGCCGGACCAGTTCGAGCAGATGCTGGGTTTCTTCGCGCACGGCGCGCAGCTTGTGGGCGAACTTCCACAGCGTGTATTGCAGGCCGTGGCGCCGCATCACGGCGAGACGCAGGTTTTCGAAGACGGTCAGGCCAGCGAAGATATTGGTGATCTGGAACGAGCGCGCCAGGCCGCGATGGTTGATCTGCTGCGGCGTCAGGCCCTGGATGGGCTCGCCGTTGAGCACGATCTCGCCTTTGGTCAGCGGCAGGCGGCCGGAGATCAGGTGGAACAGCGTGGATTTGCCTGCGCCGTTCGGGCCGATCAGCGCGTGCCGTTCGCCGCTGACGAGATCAAGGTCCACGCCGCGGATGATGTCGACGTCGCCGAAAGTTTTGCGCAACCCGCGCAGGGAGAGAATCGCTTGCGTGTTCATGCCGGGTTCCTCCGGACGTTGGTGGCGGCGTGGGCAACGGCTTGGGCGGCGGGGGCGGCGTCCTTCAGGCGCAGCCAGCGGCCGTTGGCCAGGCGCACCGTCGCGATGCCGGCCGCCAGCAGCGCCGCGGGCACCAGCCAGGTCAGCGGCGAGACGGGATCCCACTCGCGGCCGAACAGCGGGATCGCGGGCCAGCCGCCGCCATTCAGGGCGGCCATGGAGCGGTAGTCTTGCGAGAAGAAGCGCTGCAGCATCTCCACCGTGAACACGGTGCCGCCCGTGAGCAGCAACGTGCCGATGACGAAGACCAGCGCGATCGGCAGCAACGGGCGCAGGCCATAGGTCTTGCTGTGCGCGGCGAAGGCCTTGATCAGCCCGGCCAGGCCAGTCGGCATGAACATCATCACCAGCACGAACACGATGCCCTGGTACAGCAGCCATGAGCGCGTCAGGTCGGATACCGCATAGCCGAAAAAGGTCATCACCGCCGCGCCCAGCGCCGGGCCGAGAAAGAGCTTCACGCCGCCGATATAGCTGTTGAGCACCACCGCCGCGGAGGCCGAGGACTCGAACACCACGTAGTTGGCCGCTTCCATGTTGAGCGCCTGCAGCGCGCCCGCGATGCCGGCGAACATGGCCGAGACGGCGAACACCAGCACGCCGAGGCGGTGCGTGTCGTAGCCGAGGAAACGCAGGCGGTTGGCGTTCTCGCGCAGGCCCAGCGTCAGGCGGCCCACCGGGGTCAGGGTGAACAGGTACAGCAGCGCCAGCGACAGCAGCACCCAGAACAACGTCAGGTAGTAGACCTGGTTGCTGTCGCCGAAGGTAAGGCCCCATGCCGGCATGCGCATGGTGGACAGGCCCGCCTCGCCGCCGAACCAGCCCTTCAGGTGCGGCGCCAGCGAGTGCAGCAGTTCGGCCAGCGCCAGCGTGATCATGGCGAAGTAGACGCCGGTGCGCTTGGTGGCGAACCAGCCGGCGGCCAGGCCGGCGACGAGGCCCAGGGCGCCGCCTGCCAGCGGCAGCAGCGGCGTGGGCAGCAGGCCGCTGCCGCCGAAGGCGTTCATCGCATGCACGGTGGCGAAGGAACCGATGCCGAAGTACGCCGCATGGCCGAACGACAGCATGCCGCCCTGGCCGCTCAGCAGGTTGAACGAGGCGGCGAACAGCACGGCGATCAGCATCTGGATCGATGCGTTGACCAGCGATTGCGACAGCACCAGCGGCAGCGCCAGCAGGGCGCCTGTGCCGAGCAGCAGCAAGGTCTTCTGCGTGTTGGAGACATTGGTCATGGTTACTCCTTCTCGCCCATCAGCCCTGACGGGCGGACCAGCAAAATCAGCAGCATCAGCGCGAACGGGATGGTCCCGGCCAGGCTGGACAGCTTCAGGGTCAGCAGCCCGCCCACTTCCCCGGCCCAGGCGCCCGCGCCGAACAGGGCCAGCAGGTCGGCGAGGTTGCGGTCGATGCCGACCGAGAACGCCGTGATCAGGCCGATCAGCAGCGAGGCGAGCATGGCGCCCTCCAGCGAGCCCAGGCCGCCCACCACCACCACCACGAAGACCATCACGCCGAGTTCGAGCGCCATGTTCGGGTTGGTGGTGTAGAACGCGCCCGCCACCGCGCCGGCCAGGCCGGCCAGCGCCGCGCCGATGCCGAACACGCCCATGAAGACCAGCGGCACGTTGTGGCCCAGCGCCTCGGCCATGCGCGGCTTGTAGATGGCGGAGCGCACCACGATGCCGACCCGGGTGCGCGTGAGCAGCAGGTAGATCACGGCGAACATGGCCACGGCAATGCCGCCCATGAACACGCGGTAGAAGGGATAGGAGGAAACCCCCAGGTGGAAGGCCGCGAAGTCCAGCGATGCCGGGATGCGGTAGTCCACCGGGAAGTTGCCGAAGAACAGCTTGATCAGCTCGGCAATGATGAAAGACAGGCCGAAGGTCAGCAGCAGTTCGTGCGCGTGGCCGTGGTGATGGACGCGGCGCAGGAAGAACCGCTCCACCGCCACCCCGACCAGTCCGACCAGGATCGGCGAAACCACGATGGCCGGCCAGAAGCCGATTGCGCCCTGCAGCGTGTAGGCAAAGTAAGCGCCCAGCATGTAGAACGACGCATGGGCAAAGTTGAGCACGCCCATCATGCCGAAGATGAGGGTCAGGCCTGCCGACACCATGAACAGCAGCAAGCCGTAGATGGCGCCGTTAAGCAGTGAGACGATGAGGTATTCCATGAAGGCTTCCTTGGAACGAGCCTGTGCGGCCATATGGCGCGCGGCCGCCTGGGTGAACGGCCGCACTTGCCAGCGCCACGCCGGGTGGCGCTGAGCTGGCAGGTCTTGCTATGGCAATGGCAGGGGGAGTCAGACGGGGCGCGGCATCTTGCAGCTGGCCTGGGCCGGCGTGGCGGCTTCCGTGGCGGAGAACGTCTTGACCGGCTTGAAGCCCATGTCGGTGCCGTCGACCTTGAACTTCGCGTCCTTGGCGACGACGGACACCACCATCGGCAGCAGCACCTGGTGATCGGCGGCGCGCATGCTCATCTCGCCCATCGGGGTTTTGATCCTGGCGTTTTCGAGCGCCCTGGCCAGCGTGCTGGTGTTGAGCTTGCCGCCTTCCGGCTTCACCGTCTTCAGCGCCTCGCCCAGCATCTCCACCGCGAATACCGTCTGCGGCTCGATGTAGGCCGGCATATGGCCCTGCCTGGCCTTGAAGTCGTTAGCGAAGCGCTCACTCTCCGCACCGCCCGCTTCGGCGTTAAAGGGGTGGGCGACATAGTGGCCGAGCGCCACATCGGCGGCGTTGCCGATATTGCCCGGCTGGTCGAGGAACACCGTAGCGAAGCGCGTCTTCAGGCCGGCCGCCTTGCTGGCCTTCATCAGCAGCAGCAGGTCGTTCGACCAGTTGCCGGTGATCACGCTGTCCGCCCTGGCGGCGGCGATCTTGGCCACGTACGGCGAGAAGTCCTGGACTTTGTTGACGTCGTGCAGGGTCTTTTCCACGACCGTGTAACCGCCCGCGCCGGCGTAGTCGCCGGTGGCCTTTTCCATATCGATGCCCCAGGAGTAGTTCTGGTCGATCGAATAGACACGGGTGCCGAGGGCGTTGAGCGGCTTCATCGCGCCGACCAGCGCCTTGACGCGGATCTGCGCGTTGGTGGCGAACTTGAAATGGTAGAAGTGGCACTTCTCGCCGGTCAGCTCCATGGCCTCGCCGCCGACATTCATGAACAGGATTTCCTTGCCCGGATTGCGCAGGTTGAACTTGCGCACGTCCTCGGTGATCTGGCCGGACACGGCCGACGACGAACCCTGCATGACGATCTGGGCGCCATCCGCCACGGCCGCCTTCAGCTTGTCCGCCGCGCCCGCCGGGCCGCCCTGGTTGTCGTACTCCACCAGTTGGAGCGGCTCGCCATTCCAGCCGCCGGTGGCATTGATCTTGTCGATCGCATAGCGCGCCGCCGCGCGGAACATCAGGCCGGTCGATGCCTGCGGGCCGGACAGCGTCTCGACCAGCGCGATCTTTACCGGCGCCGCCGATGCCGTGCCAGCCAGCACCGAGAATGCCGCGGCTGCGAACAAAGGACGGGGAATGCGGCTACCGCTCATGGGTGTCTCCTAGCTTTGTTGGGATCATCTGGCGGGCGCTGAAACTGGCCCGACATAGTGGTCTGACCTGTGGTTAAAGTGGTCTGACAGGTTTACTATAGGGAGATGAACGACAGCCGTCAACGGCGACATGCGTGCCATGAGGGTTTCTACCGAGGGTCGGATTGGACGGCTATCCACGCATCGGAGTACGGGTCATCTCCCCTTGCAGGGATTGGCTTGCGGGCACATAACAGGCGCTGCTACGGTCTGGTGCTGGTACATTCCGCACGTTCCAGACGAGTTGAGTCGTGCTACATTGACCTGTAAGACCAATTTACGATCGAGCGCCAGCCAGATGCCGGCTGGCGCCAGGGAGCCAGTAGTGAACAAGACAGTGCCCGGTGCCGCAGCGCCGCCGTCCACCCAGCGCCCGGAGGGAACCATGTTCCATCCCGAGCCAAAACACCTGCCGGACGAGATCGCAAGGCGGCTGATCCAGGCGATCCAGACCGGCGAGTTCGCCGTGGGCGACCGCCTGCCCAGCGAGCGCGTGCTATGCGAGCAGTTTTCGGTCAGCCGCGCGGTGGTCCGTGAAGCGCTGTCGCAACTCAAGTCGGAGGGTCTGGTTGCGCCCAAGGCGGGCAGCGGCGTGTTCGTGACCGAGCGCAGCCAGCGGCAGGCGTTTCGCATGCAGGATGTGGCCATCGACGAGAAAGACTCGCTGGCGATGGTGATGGAGCTGCTGGTGACGATTGAAGTGGCGGCCACCAGGTTCGCGGCCATGCGCCGCACGCCGGAAGATCTCAAGCGGATCCGGCGGGCGCTGATCGGCATGGAGTACGAGATCGCCAACGACCGGCTGGGGGACGAGGAGGACTTCGCCTTTCACCAGGCCATTGTCGAGGCCACCCACAACCCGCATTTCCAGGCGCTGAGCGAACACCTGGAGCATGGCGCGCGGCGCGTGATCCGGCAGGCGAGGAGCAATACCAAGAGCCATCACGCGGACATGGTCGAGGCCGTGCAGGACGAGCACAAGACCATCTACGACGCGATCGTGGCGGGCGATCCGGAGCGGGCGGCGGAGGCGGCCGAAACCCACCTGCGCAACGCGGCCAAGCGGCTGAACATGTACCTGAAGGGCTGATTCCGCGGCGGAACGCTCACGCTTGCGCCGCGCTGCCCAACCCTTCCGTCTTCACGTCCTTAAGTCCTTACTCAAGCCCAGCCAGCCCCGGCTGGAAACGCTGGACCAGGCGTTCGCCGTTGCCGAGCAGCACGCTGACTTCCACCCCCGAGGCCATATCGTGGCAGGCTAAGCGGCTGGTGCCGGAGAGCGACAAGCTGCGGCCTTGCGGGCACACGCTCGCCGAACGTACCTGGCCCTCGGTATCGACCGAGACGGCGCCATAGCCGGCCCGCATCGACAGGCCGGAAGCCTGGCGCCAGGTCCATGCGGACGGCGCGACGCTGGCGGTAATGTCAGTGCCGTCGCATTGCAGCACCGCGGCGGTGGCGGTGACGCGGGTGGCGCCGGGCGTCAGCGGCGTATCCGCGTAGCTGAGCCGGAGGCGCAAGGCACTGGTTTGTGGCTGACCGGGCGCGCTACCCGGCTCGCGCGCGGTGAGCGCTACCTCACCCTGCGTGCCGCCCCAGGCTTTGCGCAGCGTGTCGCCGCAGGCTTGAAGGAGAGCCATGAACAGGCCGCCCGGCCGTGGCCCGGCGGCATGGCCCGATAGTGACCCTGATTGCATCGGTGGCACGATTTCCCCGTCTCTTTTTTTGTGCGTGCACTGTACAAACCGATCGCGCGGCCCGCATCACCCGTTTGTGGGGTGCCGGACGTTATTCATCTCGCCGCCGGGGCGGAAATTAGTCCCGTGGCGGCGTGCGCGCCAGCTCGCCCACCCGTTTCACCACTTCGGCCAGCAGTGCCGAGCGGTCGTCGCTGCGATAGCTCATCATCACCGGGGACGTAAAGCCGGGTGCATCAATCGGCATGTAGGCCACGTCGTCGCGATGCAGGCGCTGCACGGATGCCGGCACCAGGCAGATCCCGAGCCCTGCAGCCACGAGGCCGACGGCGGTCTGCAGTTCGTTGGCTTCCTGGGCCACGCGCAGTTGCAGGCCCTGGGTGCGGAACAGCGCCAGCACATGGTCGGCGTAACTGGGGCGGGGCCGCGCCGGATAGAGCACGAAGGGGTGCGCCGCCAGTTGCGCCGGCGTCATGGGCGGACCCTTCAGCGCGGCGTGGCCGCTGGGCACGGCGGCCATCAGCGGCTCGGCCATCACCACCGTGCGGGTGATGGCCGGGTCGTCCAGCACGATGCGGCCAAAGCCGATATCGATGCGGCCGGCCTTGAGCGCTTCCAGCTGCTGCACCGTGGTCAGCTCGGACAGGCCGACCTCAAGCGCGGCGTCGGAGCCGCGCACCTGGCGGATCAGCTCCGGCAGGAAACCGTACAGCACCGACGGCACGAACCCGATGCCGAACCAGCGCTTCTCATTGCGGCCGATGCGCCGCGTGCCTTCCACGATCTCGTCGATGCGCTGGTTCAGTTGCAGCGACTGCTCCAGGAGGAAGCGTCCGGCCTCGGTCAGCCGCACGGCGCGCGCGGTGCGGTCCAGCAGCACCGTGCCGATTTCGTCCTCCAGCTGGCGGATCTGGCGCGACAGCGGTGGCTGGGCGATATGCAGGCGTTCGGCGGCACGGGTGAAGTTGAGTTCGGCCGCGACAGCCTGGAAATAGCGCAGGTGACGAAGCTCCATGGTGCCTGCCCCTCCATACTTTAAAGGTATTGATCGGGACATACTCGGTCTTGGACACCCTGAATGTCAAGCCACATACTGCATCCCAGCGTATTCCATACTTGGCAGACATACAGCATGAAAGCAACCGTCACCTCCGTCGAAGCCATCCTGGTCGACCTGCCCACTATCCGGGCGCACCAGCTCGCCATGACCACCATGCAGCGCCAGACTCTGGTGATCGTGCGGCTGCGCTGCAGCGACGGCGTCGAGGGCATTGGCGAAGCCACCACCATCGGCGGCCTGAGCTACGGCGACGAAAGCCCTGAGGGCATCAAGCTGACCATCGATACCTACCTGGCGCCCGCGCTGGCCGGCCTCGATGCGTCCAATATCCACGCCGCCATGCAGCGCCTGGCTGCGGTGGCGCGCGGCAACCGCTTTGCCAAGTCGGCGCTGGAGTCCGCGCTGCTCGACGCGCAGGGCAAGCGCCTGGGCCTGCCGCTGTCCGAACTGCTGGGCGGCGCGGTGCGGCCGAACCTGGCCTGCCTGTGGACCCTGGCCAGCGGCGATACCGGCCGCGACATCGAAGAGGCCGAGTCGCTGCTCGAGGTCCGCCGCCATAACACCTTCAAGCTCAAGATCGGCCGCCGCTCCGTGCGCGACGACGTGGCCCATGTGTCGGCCATCAAGCGTGCGCTGGGCGACCGCGCCCGCGTTACGGTGGATGTCAACCAGGCCTGGAACGAGGCCGACGCCGCCACCGGCATCGCCATGCTGGAAGCCGCCGGCATCGACCTGGTCGAGCAGCCGGTGCCGCGCGAGCAGCGGGGCGCGCTGGCCCGGCTGGCGGCGCGCTTCGTGGTGCCGGTGATGGCCGACGAGTCCGTGTGCGGCCCCGAGGATGCGATGGAACTGGCGCGTATCGCCGGTGCGGACGTGTTCGCGCTGAAGATCTCCAAGTCGGGCGGCATCTTCGAGATGCTGCGCACCGCGGCGGTTGGCGACGCCGCCGGCATCGCGCTTTATGGCGGC
Source organism: Burkholderiaceae bacterium 16 (assembly GCA_000955785.1). Classification (GTDB taxonomy): domain Bacteria; phylum Pseudomonadota; class Gammaproteobacteria; order Burkholderiales; family Burkholderiaceae; genus Cupriavidus. Next base: position 31,259 of record JYOD01000051.1, on the reverse strand, counting down.
ACCATGCTGGAGGGCAGCGTAGGCACCATCGCCGCCGCCCACGGTTTTTCCACGCTGCCGCGGCTGGCCTGGGGCACCGAGCTGTTCGGCCCGCTCCTGCTCAAGGATGATGTGGTGACGGCGCGTCCCGAGTACCGCGACTTTGCCTTGCACCTGCCGGTGGGGCCGGGGCTGGGCCTGACGCTGGACGAGGATAAGCTGGCGCATTACCGCCGTGCCGCCTGAGGCGCACCTGCCGCCACCCATGAGCAAACACAGACCCAAGGAATAAAAGCATGCTGTTTCTGGTGAGAATGGACGTAAAGATACCGGCCGAAATGCCTGCCACGCAGGCGGACGAGATCAAGGCGCGCGAGAAGGCGTACTCGCAGGACCTGCAGCGCCAGGGCAAATGGCCGCATATCTGGCGCGTGGTGGGCGAGTACGCCAACTACAGCATCTTCGATGCCGAGTCCAACGACGAGCTGCACACGATGTTGTCCGGCCTGCCGCTGTTCCCGTACATGGAGATCCATGTCACGCCGCTGGCGCGGCACCCGTCGTCGATCAAGTAATCAAGTAATACCGCCGCGGCCCGCGATGGCCGCGACCCAACTCCAACTCCGAATCCAACTGGAGGAGACTTTGATGCGCTTGCCTTTCGTGCGCGCCTGGGCCGCCTGCGCCTGCGCGCTGGCCACCCTGGCCGTGCTGCCGTCCGCACACGCCGACGCTTATCCCGATCACCCGATCCGCTGGGTCGTGCCATTCCCCGCCGGCGGCGCCATGGACAATATCGCCCGCACGCTGGGCGAGGAAATGTCGAAGTCGATGGGGCAGGCCATCGTGGTGGAAAACCGCCCCGGCGCAGGCGGCAATATCGGCGCCGAGCTGGTGGCGCGGTCGCCCGCGGATGGCTACACGCTGATCATCGTGGCCAACGGCATGGCGGTGAACCCCGCCCTGTACGGCCGGCTGAACTATGACCCGGTGAAGGACTTCGCGCCGGTGTCGCTGCTGGCGGTGGTGCCCAATGTGCTGGTCACCAGCAGGGCCAAGAAGCTGCCTGCCACGGTGCCCGACCTGATCGCAGCCGCGCGCGCCACGCCGGACAAGTACACCTATGCCTCGGCCGGCAACGGCACCTCGATCCACCTTGCCGGCGAGTTGTTTACCTCGCTGACCGGGGTCAAGATGCTGCATGTGCCTTACAAGGGCAGCGGCCCGGCCATGACGGATCTGCTGGGCGGCCAGGTCGACTACATGTTCGACAGCATCACCTCGGCCAAGCCGCATATCGATTCCGGCAAGCTCACGCCGATCGCCGTGACCACCGCCAAGCGCTCGTCGACGCTGCCGAACGTGCCGACCCTGGCCGAAGCCGGCGTAAAGGGCTATGACCTGTCGCCGTGGTTCGCCGCCTTCGTGCCGGCCAAGACGCCGCCCGCCGTGGTCGCGCGGCTGAACCAGGCGATGGTGGACGCGTTGGCCAAGCCGTCGGTGCGTACCCGCCTGGCTGGCATCGGCGCCGAGCCGATCGGCAGCACGCCTGTGCAACTGGGCAAGCACCTCGCCGCTGAAACCGACAAATGGGGCAAGCTGATCCGCGAACGCGGCATCCGCGCAGACTGAGATCGTCATGACCACCGCATTCAACCAAGGCATCGCGCTGCACTACCAGATCGAGGGGGCGCCGGACGCGCCCGTTCTGGTCATGTCCAACTCGCTCGGCACCGACCTGCAGATGTGGGCGCCGCAGATGGACAGCCTGTTGTCCCGCTTCCGCGTGTTGCGCTACGACACGCGCGGCCACGGCGGTTCCGGCCTGCCGGCCCCGGCCGGGCCGTTCGGGTTTGCCGAACTTGGGCAGGACGTGCTGGCGATCATGGATCACGCCGGCATCGAACGCGCCCACTTTTGCGGGCTGTCGATGGGCGGCATGACCGGCATGTGGCTGGCGGCCAGCCACCCGGAGCGCTTCGGGCGCTTCGTGCTGGCCAACACCGCCGCCCTGATCGGGCCGGCCAGCGGCTGGGACACCCGTATCCAGACGGTACGCGCCCAAGGCATGGCCGCCATCGTCGACGCCGTGCTGGCGCGCTGGTTCAGCGCCGGCTGGCTGGCCGGCAACGCAGAGCGCATCGCCCCGGTGCGGCAGATGCTGCTGGACGCCTCACCCGAAGGCTATACGGCCAATTGCGCCGCCGTGCGCGATGCCGACCTGCGCCCGCTGCTATCGCGCATCGCCAGCCCGGTGCTGGTGGTCGCCGGCACGCACGACCTGGCGACCACGCCGGCGCAAGGCCGCGAGGTGGCCGCGGGGATCGCCGGTGCGCGCTATGTGGAGCTGGGCGGGGCCCATTTGTCGAACTGGGAGCAACCGCGGGAGTTTGCCGAGGCGGTGTGTGGGTTCCTGGGAGCCGGAGTTGTAACCGGCTTCTGACAACTCGATGCGCGGACAAGGCCCGGGCGGTATTGCCCCACCGCGCCTCGCCCCCGCTACTTCGTCGGCCCGAACCGAATATCCCCATACCAGGCGCGCGCGCTCGCCCTGGTGTTGTCCGTATCGGTAAGCAATCCATAGGCGCTCACCTTGCCCGGCTTCTCGTGGAAGGCCTGCTCGAAGTCTTGCGCCACGTTGCGGCTCAGCGCCAGCCACTTGCCGGTGCCGTCGGCGCTGCCCGAGACCACGATCATCTTGACCCGCGAGGTGTGGGGATTGTCGATGACCGAGCCGACCGGCGCGGTATTGGACCAGACGTACATCAGCGTGGCATAGGGCAGTTCCTCGCCCGCCAGCGTCTTGGCAAGCTGGATGGCGGCACGGTCGCCCAGCGACAGCTTGCTTTTGTCTCCTTCGAACATGAATACCAGGCGCGCAGGCGCGTCCTCTTTCGACGCGACGCTGTTGTCGGCATCGTCGATCGGCCGGTCTATTTTCCAGCGCCAGGTCAGCTGCGGCGTTTCTGCCAGGTCGACGTTGCCCTTGTGCATCAGCGCGGAGGCGGAGGCGGCGGCATCGGCCTGCAGCACCGTGCCGCTGTCGTCTGTTACGAGGCTGTAACGGGTCAGCGCCTTGCCATGCGCGACCGGCAGGTTCTTCCAGCCGGCCGGTAGCGGGCCGCCGGGCGTGCCGGCGGAGAAGGCGGCGCCGGCGGCCGTGGCTGCCGCTGGCGCGGATGTGGCAGATGCGGCGGATACCTGCGCCAGGGCGGGCGCGGCAGGCACCAGCAACAAGCCGCACGCCAGCAGGCCAGCCCGCATGCGCGCGCCGTGCGCGCCGGGCAATGCCTGGCCTGCCGCCGCAGCGGGGAATGGCTTCGAAGCCAGATGGAAGGTCATGATGGATTGCCCGCTGGTCGCCGTCTTTGTTCTTATTGTTTTCATTGTAGGCAGCGGCCGGGGCATTTGCGCGTGCCGCGTGTGACGCAGCGCGGAATTGGCAGGCTAGGGCGGGGCTTGCGGACGCCGTCCTTCCCGGCTGCCCGCCGTGCTTGCCGGCATGCTCCCAAAAATTACTCCGTAGTAGCGGTAGCCGGCGTCCATATGCTTGCCGAAGGCAAAGCCCTGGGCCAGCATCGCGTCGAAATCCGCCCGAGCGATCTGCATCACATAGCTATGCTCGTGCGCGACCAGGCGGCAGGTGCCGGTGGCCTGGCGCGCGCCGAACCACTTGCCGGGGTCGGCATGGCCGGACGGGTAGGCCTGGCCGCCGTGTTCGAGCTGCCAGCCGCCGTCCAGCAGCACCCAGACGTCGGCGGCGCTGTCGCCTGCGTCCGCGCACTGCGTGATCACGGTGCCGGGTTCCGCCTCCCACTCGCGCGAATGGTCGATGGTCCAGCGCAGTTGCGCGGTTGTCAGGCTGGTGAAGAACGGCGTCTTCCGCAGCAGGTAGAGGTAGGTCGTCGACGCTTTCATGGGTTTGCCCCGGGTGATAGCGGTATCGCATTGCCTGATCGGGCGGGCTTCGCAGGATGCGAGCAGAGCCGGCAGTAGCGCGGCGAATGCGAGTGGAATCCATCGTTTCATCGCCGTTCCTGACGGTGGGTCCGGGCCGGGGTACGGCCCGGGCCGGCTTTTCGGTTGGCGGGGAATGGCTCAGCGGGAGACCGTGGCTTGCAGCAAGTCCTCCATGCCGATCCGCTTCGCAAACTCGGTCCGCACGCGCTCGGAGACTTCCAGCACTTCCCGCGCGCCATCGCCGACAAAATCGATCACCGAACGCATCGGGCGCGTGCCGGCGGCCATGCCCACGATCCGCACGATGTCATCGGCCACGGCCTTCGGGTCGGCGTCGTCGGGAGTGAGTGCGCTCAGGCGTTCGCCAATCTGGTCCATCACGCCGTCATAGCGGCTATAGGCGGCGGCCGTGGCCGTATCGGCGGGCTTGCCCGCGCTGGGGAAGTGCGCGGTGCCGCGGGTGAACGCGCCAGGCACCACGATCGAGGTCTCGATGCCAAAGCGCGCGATCTCATAGGCCAGCGTGACGGCCAGCGAATCCATGGCTGCCTTCGCCGCGCCGTAAGGCCCCATGAACGGGGGGAAGGCGCCCTTGGTCGTGGTGCTGCTGATCCACAGCATCAGCCCGGCTTCCTGCTTGCGCATGTAGGGCAGGGCGGCGCGGTTCACGCGCTGCGCGCCGAACAGGTTGGCGTCGAACACGCGCATCATTTCCTCGGGCGTGAAGGCCTCGGCGGGCCCGACCACCAGGTGCCCCGCATTCTGCATCACGACATCGATGCGCCCTTGTTCCCGGACGATCGCCGCGGCTGCGGCGTCGGCGGATTCCTGTGACAACACGTCGAGTTCGAGCGGATGCAACTGGATGTTCCCGGACTTGGCGAGCGCGCGCAGTTCGTCCGCACGGCCGCGGTTGCGGCCCTCCACATCGCGCATCGTCGCGTAGACGATATGGCCCGCTTCAGCCAGTGCCTGCGCGCTCAGCTTGCCGATGCCTGTGCCGGCGCCGGTGATGAGGATGATTTGTTGATTGGCGTTTTGCATGATGTTCCCCTTGCGTTGGGTCTGCTTGTGTCTGATGGCTCAGCGCGACGAATCGGGTTCAGGCGACGCCGCCGTTGGCGCGCAGGATCTGGCCGTTGACCCAGCCGGCGTCGGGGCCGGCGAGGAAGGCCACCACGGAGGCGATGTCCTCCGGCTGGCCCAGGCGTTGCAGCGGGGGCATCCTGGCGAACGCCTGGATCTGCTCGTCGGTCTTGCCGTCGAGGAACAGCGAGGTGGCGATCGGGCCGGGAGCCACCGCGTTCACTGTGATGTCGCGGCCGCGCAATTCCTTGGCGAACACATGCGTGAACGATTCGACGGCGGCCTTGGTGGCGTTGTAGACGGCGTAGCCAGGCATGTTCAGCGCCAGCGTGGTGCTGGAGAAGTTGACGATGCGCCCGCCGTCGTTGAGCCGCGCGGCGGCTTCGCGCAAGGTGTTGAAGGTGCCGCGCACGTTGATGTCGAAGGTCTGGTCGTAGAGCGCGTCGCTGGTGTCGGCCAGCGGCATGGTCTTGAGCACGCCGGCGTTGTTGACCAGCACGTCGACCTTGCCCAGTTGCTGCTCGGTGATCTCGAACATGCGGCGCACATCGTCGGCTCTGGATACATCGGCCTGTACCGCGATGGCTGTTGCGCCTGCCGCCTTCAACTCGGCCACGAGGGCCTCGGCCTGCGCCGCGCCGGCTGCGTAGTTGACCGCGACCGCGAAGCCGTCCCGGGCGAGACGCTGGGCAATGGCGGCGCCAATGCCGCGGGAAGCGCCGGTCACGATGGCGACCCTGGCGGTGTTGGTGTTGGTATTGGTGTTGTTGGCGTTGCTCATGATCGTTTCCTTTCGGGTGGTGGGTTGGTGAAACGAATCATGGATCATTCTGATGGATAGATAATTAGCCGTAATTTGATATCATTGATCCATTTGCTTTAACAATATGGCGAGCCGGGTTGCCTGTCGGCCACTCGATCACCCGGAGAAGGGCAATGGACCGATTCCAGGAAATGCAGGCCTTCGTGCGCATCGCCGAGCGCCAGAGCTTTACCCAGGCCTCCGAGGACCTGCGAATCCCGCGCGCCACCATCACCAACCTGATCAAGCGCATGGAGCAGCGGCTCGGTGCGCGGCTGCTGGAGCGCACCACGCGCACGGTACGTCTGACCCACGACGGCGAGGCGCATTACCGCCGCTGCGTGCGCCTGATAGCTGACCTGGAAGAAGCGGAAGGCTCGTTCAGGAATGCCGCGCCCAAAGGCCTCCTGCGCGTGAACCTGCAAGGGACGCTCGCACGCCATTTCGTCGTGCCTGCGCTGCCGGATTTCCTGGCGCAGTATCCCGGCCTGGAAGTCCACATCGGCGAGGATGACCGCCTGGTCGACCTGGTGCGCGAAGGCATCGATTGCGTACTGCGTGCAGGGAACCTGCAGGATTCCTCGATGGTGGGCCGGCGTGTCGCCCTATTGGAGCAGGTCACCGTGGCCAGCCCGGAGTACCTGGCGAAGCATGGCGAGCCGAAGGACCTTGAGTCGCTGTCGGCGCATCGCGCGGTTAACTACATCTCTAGCGGGACAGGCAAGGCCCTGCCGATGGAGTTCACCGTGGATGGCCGCGTGACGGCGGTGCAACTGGCGGCCACGGTCGCGGTCACCGGCGCCGACCTCTACACCGGCGCCTCGGTGGCCGGGCTCGGGCTGGTCCAGGTGCCGCGCTATCGCGTGGCAGCCGAACTGAATGACGGTCGCCTGCAGGTCGTGCTGGCGGACGTGCCGCCGCCGCCGATGCCGGTCTCGGTGCTGTATTCGCAAAACCGCCAGCTCTCGTCGCGCGTGCGGGTTTTTGTGCAATGGTTGCGCGAAGTGTTCGAGGTGGCGGGCGCAAAGGCATGATGCCGCGCGCTGGCGCATGGGAATCCTGCGGGAACCGGCGAGAACTATCGCGGCAAGAGCCGAGGCCGCTCCGAGCTAATGCGCCGATTGTTCGCACAAGGGGCACACCCGTATCAACAACGGTGCGTTCTCCATTTCGGCGAGCGCTTCGCTGTCGTCGGACGCGATGGTGCACCTGCATGCGTGCATCGCGGGCGCGGATTCGCCAGGGGCACTGGCCGGCATGACCGCGTAACGCACGCCGAGTTGCACGCGACGCTCCCACTCGCCTTGCGGATCCAGTTCCAGCAGCCACAGGCGCGTCTGGACCGACCAATGCCTGACGGTCTCGCTTTTGATCGCCAGCCGGCGCGCCGCTTCGGCGACCGACACTTGTTGCGAGGCCAACTGAAAGAACGTCTCCGCCTTGTCCTCCAGCCTGAGCCTCGCCATGGGCGTGCCCGTCAGCCGGGTGAAGCGCTGGCGGCAGCCTCCACAATGGAAGAAGGGCACGCTGCCCTCATCGGTGCCGTCGTAGACCGTCTTGTGCGCGCCGCAACGCGGGCAATGCGGCGGCACGTGGCTCGCGCTATGCAACTCGCGCCATGCGGACAGCAGGTATGCAGCCAGCCCGGCATCACCGGTGTCTGCAGCACCGCTCGCGCGGACATGGATCAAGGTGGTCGCCCGCCGCAACTCGTCCGCGAAGGGGCGCAGGGGCCGCTGGGGTGGCACGCGGCCGGCCCGGCCCGCTGCCGGGATATCCCGCTCGGGCGGCGTTGGCTGTTGCTGTTGCAATCTGCTCATATCGTAGACGCGAGCGGGACCGGTCCCGGAAGGGGGCCGGGACTGGTGCGCTGCCTGCTCCGATGCGCGGCAGCGCAGTGGGCGCTACCAGCTGATTCAAGGACGCCCGCGCCCCGCGGCATCAGGTCGTGCAGCGGCAGTGCATTGTTGGGGGCGTCGTGGCCTCCCAGGGCTCTTAATCCCGTGGCCCCCGGTCGGGGAGCGATGGAATAGCGCCGATTCTAGGTGGAATGCATGCCGCCCCTCTACTGTGATTGATCACAGTAGAGGGGCGGCATGGACTCGTGAAGCTTTCAAAAAGTGAACGTAACCTTTTGATCTGTAAGGAGAATGTTGTTTTTTGTCCATTGGTGAGATAGGCCGTGGCAAGTCCGGCTTATGGTCCCCAAAGCGGGTGATATGGCTAGTCCGGTATGGCGAAAGGGCTCTCAGGACCGCATCATCGATCGGATATCCGCAACTCTCCAGTTTTGAGCTTGCGCGAGGTCGTCTGCATGTTGTGGCGTTTCCACGTGTGTCCAGGCAACTAATGGCTTGCCTGACGAAGTCCTCGCGGATCGCGTTGGCCAGGCTCTACTCACAGCGTGATGATTTGCGCCGCCGTCATGCTTTCCGGGGCCAACTGGTGGATCGTTTTGCCCGCCAATGCAGTTTGCTTCAAGTCGTCCAGGACGTCCTTCGCGCCGCCGTACGGCGCAATCAGGTCGATGAGGAATAGGTTGTCCCCCGATTTCCAGTCGCCGGGCGCGAGGTGGTACGGCGGCTTGGCAAAACGCTCCGCGATGGTATCGGACAGATACGCCCAGGTCACGAAGGCCGTCGGCATTTCGCCCTTCATGTAGAGCTTGGCTTGCTCCAGAATCAACGGCGGCATGACCCGCCATTCCAGATCGGCAAAGAAGATATGGCGCGTAGGTGCATTGTTCATGAGCAGCCAGGAGACCGGCCCCAGCAACGGAATCTTCTTGATGACGCGCTGGGCCTGCTCGGCGGCGAACTTGGCGAGCTGCTCGGTATCGGTCGATGTGGTCATTGGATTCTCGTCTTCGTTGGGTTCGGGATGGCCGCAGCCGGCATAGCGGGTACCGCGGGCATTTCTTGTTGAATATTCGAAGCTAGCAGCGCATTGACCGCCACCAAGTCAGTCTCGGTCAGTGCGCCTGCCGCCGCTTTCAAGCGCAGGCCTTGCAGGATCGTTTCATAGCGTGCTTTGGCCAGGTCCCGCTGCGCGGCGAAAAGCTGCTGCTCGGCATTGAGCACGTCGATGTTCACGCGTGTTCCGATGCGGTATCCCGAGGGCAGTGCATTCATCCAACGTTGGCGACCATCCCTCAAGCTTGTCGGCAAGCGCGAAGTATTCAGGCCTACGGGGCTCTCGAAACGGGTCCCGAAGCCTTGAGACAACAGTGTTTAGCTCCGAGTAGACAACGTACTTCGCGGCCAGAGCCTGCCAACAATAGAGCCTCGTCCAGTCGACGTCATCGTCAATAGGCTGTTGTGCTAGATAGGCGGCTATCGAGCCAGATCCGCCATATCCCGCACGTTCCGCCCGAACAGCCGCCGCGAAGCCCGCCGGCACGTCCTTTGGAAATCCATGTATCCGGGTCATGAGAAAGTAGCCGACATTTCGCAGGCAGGCTGGGTGTCCAAGCTCTGCACCCTGTCGCTTGTAGGAATACGCCGGCTCGATATATTTGGATTCCTTGCCGTTGGGATCTCTGTCAATGAGATAGCTGTACAAACGCATGGCCCCGGTGTCTCCGCCTTCCGCTAACTCGGTGAGCCGCGCCAAGGGCTTTTCGACCGCATAGCGGATTCCCGAGGGCGGCTGAAGAACTTGCAAGGTGATGTAGGCCAACTCATAACCATCCCGCGCCATGGTTAGCCAGTCGGCCTCTCGACGGCCCGCTCCAGATCCATCCCTGTCCCTGTATTTCGGGGAGCCTGAGTTCCAGTACATCACCTCATTGAACAGATCTCGTTCGTTCTGCGCTCGTTTTTCAGGTGTCAGGCTTTTCGCCTTCCTGTTGTCAAACGGCGGCAGATCATGACGTTCCTGGGCATAGGCCCAGAGCGCAACCGTGGCAAAGAGGATTGCCCCGACAAGCAACATCGCATCGAGCAATCGACGCCGCGTGGTCGGTTTCATTGATGAACGGATCAACATGTTGCATGGCCCCTTCGCTTTTCGCTATCCGGCAACCGCCTGTCTATGGCGTGAAGGCAATGGCTACCGCGCTCCCTTGAAAAAATGCCCGGCTCCACGTATGAGGCGGCCGGGCCGAAGCTGACGGGTTGAAGAGGCCGCCAGGGAGCATCCAAAGAAATCAGCGATGAATTTGGATGGAGGTAGCGTATCAAGGCCGTACCCAGCTTCGTTTGGGAAATTTCCGAATCTGTCGCGGATTCCATGCAGGCCGGCGCTTACCAGAGCGGCACCTGGGTGGTCGGCGTGGCCAAGGCGGGGATGGAGGAGGGCGTGGACGGCATTGGCGGCAGCTGCATCGTCGCGCCTTCCGGCGAGGCGCTGGCCAGTCGCTATCGCCCGCTGCGACTCGAATTTCTGCGAGGTCTACAAGCGCGCCACGTTCAACTTCGACACGCACCGGCAGCCGCGGGCGTACGGGATGATTGCGGAGCGACGAGGGGAGTTGCCGATGGCGGATGGGGGCGCAGTGGTGCCGTGACGTCTGCGTCGCGCAAGCTGGTGTTGAGGATCACTTCTATGGGTGATGGCGGCACAGTCAACTTGAAGTGCCGCACCGGCTGCGGGTACCTACAAGTATTTGTTCAGGTCGTAGTCGTAGATGCTTTGCCCGGCCCGCTGGTAGCCATCCGGTTTCGAGCCTGTGCTTGCGCAGCCATGCGTGCCCAGGACCAGTATTGCAAGGACTGAAAGAGCAATCAGACGTGCCATGATATGCCTCCAAGCGACTCTTGCCGGCAGTTGCCAATGCAACGATGCCGGTTGAACAGGCCACGACTGACAGTACCACTTAACCTGCGAGCCGAAACCCATCGCCGGTTAAGTGGAGGCCCCTACCATTTGATCAGGTCGTGAGCCGGGCCCACATGCACGATGCCACGCTTGATAGCCATGGCCACGGCATGCATCCGGTTGTTGGCCCCCAGCTTGGCGAGAATATTGTTCACATGGAACTTCACGGTTCCTTCCGAGATCAGCGTTGATCTCGCAATCTGCTTATTGCTCTTGCCGGCCGCGAGGTGCATCAGGATTTCGCATTCTCTCTCTGAAAGCTCCTGGGCATTCAAGCCTTCTGCGAGCCTTTCCGCCACCGCGGGCGCGAGACACCTATGGCCATTGGCGACGGCCAGGATGCAATCGATCAGCTCAGTCGTGGGCACGTCCTTGAGCAGATAGGCTTTTGCTCCCGCTCTGAGCGAATTGGAAATATCTGCCTCGCAGTCAAAGACGGTCAGCACAATGATCTTCGCAGCCGCATCCGAACGGAGAATGGAAGCGATGGCTTCGATGCCGCTCATTCCCGGCAAGCTCAGGTCCATCAAAACAATGTCCGGCTTTAGCCTTCCATAGGCGATGACTGCTTCGGGTCCCGATGCGGCTTCACCTGCGAGACCAAGCCTGGGTTCACTGGCAATCAAGGCTGCGAGGCCCTTCCTGACAACCGGATGGTCGTCGGCAACAAGGATCCGAAGTGGCGTATCCGTATCCATTTGCGGCTCCCTTGTTGCTCGAACAAAAATCGCAGACAGGCAGGTCATCGGCGAAAAGAGCAGTAGTCAGCACGCTACGTGCGGTGGCACCATGCACTGGCTTGCGCAACGCCTGATGTACTGACTGCAGTATAGGGGGCCCTTCACGCCCGGGTCCGCCGCGCCACTAGGCAGCAAGTGCAGCATTGACTACGCTTGAACTGGCCCACGAAGTCTATTCCAGCGGGCCAGCCAGCAGGAAAAGAAAGATGCGTAGATCTCGTTACTCCCCACGCCCATACGCAACACAGAGGGCCTGCACGGCGCCGCCCTTGGCCGTGCGCGGCGGCAGAAGCACCGGACAGCGTCCATGCCGCGAGTGCGCCTTGGCGGTGGAGAAGGAGCGCACCAGGATTGCACGCGAGATGCACGATTCGCTGGCCCAGAATCTGACTGGCACGCTTCTGTTGCTGCGCGGAGCGCAAGCTGCCATTCAACACGGCGACGGCGCGCTGGGGGCGGAGCGGATATCCAGGGCTCAGGCATTGCTCAAGCAAATGCTGGAAGAAACGCGCGTCGCTATCGGCACGCTCCGGACGCCCGCGACGTTTCGGGATGCCTGCCTGGGCGCACGCCTGGCCGTTTGCTTGCGCAGTGGGGATGCGCCGTTCCCAATCCGGGTGCAAGTCAATGTCAGGGGCGACCAGTGGCGTCTATCGCAGGACGCCGAGCGAGCCGTCAGCCTGATAGCCAGAGAAGCGCTCGCCAATGCCGCCAGGCATTCGGGCGCCACGCGGCTTTGCGTCAATCTGGCGTATCGCCCCGATGCACTGTGCCTGGCGTTTCTCGATAACGGGATGGGATTCGATCCAAAGGCGGCCACGTCCGGATTCGGGCTCACCGGAATGCGCGAGCGAGCCGAGGAAATCGGTGCCCGGCTGGTATTAAATGCAGCCCAAGGCAAGGGCACCGTGGTTGAACTGGTTATCGCGAGGCAGTCCTGCGATCAGGCTTCGCAACAACAATAATGGCGCGCAATGCGAGCGCCGCGCATACATACGACGGAAGAAAATGGCCGTTGTCGATAAGGCTGTGCACATGGAATACGCGTTCTTTCGCTTCCCACGCTAACGGCCCTGTCTTTCTGGACGTAACCGCAAGCCACGCGACGATTGGGATAGGCAAATAAGTCCGTCGCACCTTAATCTCCTACTGCCGATACGCGACCACGTCGAATGCCGAAGACGTGGTGTGAAGATGCAGAAACCAGACTGGCAAGCTTTTAACGTTACAAGCATAAAGCCGGAGGAGAAAGGGATGAGGAAGGCACGAGTTCTAGCGGCAGTGGTATTGATTGGTCCCGCGCTAGCGAACGCCGAGAGCGGTGTGATTCTGTATGGTGTCGTGGACACGTACGTGGAATATGTGAAGACCGGCAGCAACAATGTAGCGCGCCTGGAAGACGGAGGCCTTTATCAGTCCCGCTGGGGGCTGAGAGGCAAGGAAGAACTTGGCAATGAGCTGGCTGCGGTATTCGCGCTGGAGTCTGGCTTGGCCGTCGACAGCGGAACCCTGCAACAAGGCGGGCGGCTGTTCGGGCGTCAAGCCTGGGTCGGCTTGAGCAGTGTCAAATGGGGGGCGCTGACCTTTGGGCGTCAGAATACGCCGATCTACTATATCGAAGGGGCGGCATCCGCTTTTGGCTTTTCCCCGTATGGCCCGCTTGGGCGCCTGCAAAATAGTGGCCCCGCGGGCAGCAGCCTGACCGCGCGAGCCGACAATTCGGTTCGCTTCGAGAGCGCCGATTATGGCGGCTTGCAGGGCTCCTTGATTTATTCCTTCGGTTCGGAACGCACATCGGCGCCAAAGGATGCCGATCGGATCAAGGCATTGGGGCTGAACTATGGCCGCGGGCCGCTATGGCTGGGACTGGCCTACGAACGGACCAGCAGTATCGGCGCGGTCGACGGGATGGACCGTGACGAGCGGGCGTTGGGAGCCAGTTATGATTTCACGTTAGTCAAGGTTTATGCAAACGTACGCCAGGCAATTCTCTACAGACCGGCCCAGGCTGAGTTGAGGGATCGCGGATGGCAACTCGGCCTGACGGCACCGCTTGGGGCGAATAGCCTGGTACTGCTTGCCTATGGCACCCAGTGGACAACGAACACGGGCAATCGTGGTGATCAGCTGTCAATCGGTTACCAGTACAGCGCCTCGAAGCGGACAACACTTTACGCCAACGCCAGCAAGATCTGGAACACGAACCTGGCCAACTATACGTTCTCCAATATCCCCAACCAGGTCAGCAAGAGCAGCGTATCCGATCCGCGCGGCGTGATGGCGGGCATTCGGCATCTGTTCTGAGGTCGCGCGAGCAAGGCACGGAAGGAAAAGAATTGGACGATCCGATAAATCCGCGTCTGTTCCCTCCGTCCGACTGCGCACACACTGTGCAGGCTGGCCCGCATTGGAGGGCTGGCCTCTATCTACAGGGCAAGGAAGAATCCCTTGCTTCACTTCCGCATCGCAAGGAACTGAGTGACATGCCTGATTGTGCGCATTGGTCGTTTCGTCGTGCGATTGCTGCACTTTTTACGTGCGGCTCGCTGTTTTCGATGCAGGCCCACGCCCAGTCGCTTGAATTGGCGCGGGCCAGCCAACTGATCGCAGCCGCCATGCAGTACGCGACGAAGAACGGGATGGCAGTGAGTATCGTGGTCGTCGACGCGGGCGGCCACTTTCTCTCCGGCGTGAGAATGGACGGCGCCCCCTTTGGCACCTTTGACGTGGCACGCGGCAAGGCAGCGGCCACCGCAGCCACTGGAGGCGCGTCGGGTGCGGAACTGGTGAAGCGCTATCAGGCCAACCCTATCGTCTTCGGGCAGATGAGCAGTCTGGTCTATGGGGGGCCGCTTTTTCCGTCCCAAGGCTCGCTCGGGGTCTTTGTGGCAGGCAAGTTCGCAGGGGCTGTTGGCGTCAGCGGCGGCGCTTCGGACGCCGACGAGGAGACTGCGCGGCGTGGAATTTCTGCGATCGGGGCAAGCGAAACGCCGTAGAACCGCGGGTCTCCGCTGGCATTCCGGTGAGTCCAGGTGTCCGCGACGGCAAGCCAGCCCGACTTGAGGCCCGAGCGACCGGATGCGCCGGTCCGCCATCCAGTCAGGCTGGCCCCCCGTATTCCCCCTTTCGCCGGCTTAGCGCTGGCCTTGCAGGAATGACTCGACGACCGAAACCAGATTCACCGGCGTTTCGTTCATTGGATAGTGGCCGGCGTTCCGGATGACTTCCAGCGATGTATTGCGATATAACTGGCCGTATGTATTTTCCATCAAGGCAGGTGTAAGCGAGGGGTCATGCTCGCCAACCACCAGCAATGTTGGCGTTTCATTTCCGGCGACCTGGGCGGACAGGTCGGTGTCCGCCCAAGCGCGAAAATATCTCTCGAATGCAGTCCGCTCTGAATGAAGGATGGAGTCTTGGACCATTGCCTGCAGCCAAACTCTCGAATGCCGTTTCCCTGTTGTGTTATCGATAATGCCGTAGCGCGCCTGCGCATTGTGCGCGGCGCTCTCGAAGTAAGAACGCGTTGCCTGGTCGAACACGACCGGACCTGGCGGGACAGGCGTGATCCCCACCATGGCAGCCACGCGCTCCGGTGCACGGATTGCCACGCCCTGCATGGCTTTGCCGCCCATCGAATGGCCCAGCAGGGAGAATCGCTTCCAGTTCAGCCGATCCGCGAGCCGCAGCGCGTCGTCGGCGATTTCAGCAATGCTGAACTCGCCACCCATCTCGCGCGAGTCGCCATACCCCCGGTAGTCGAGGAAGGCATAGGAGAATTTCTCGACATCAAGGAGTTCCTGGAAGGGTCCCCAAGCTTTGGCATGCCCGAACCAGCCGTGCAAGGCGATCACCGGGACTGGACCGTAACCGATCAGCGTGTACGAGTTCTCGTTCATCCGAGTTGTCCTCTGATTGTTTATGATTTCCATATCTTGCAACATATGGGATTGCAACGAAACAATCCGGGATCAAGTGTCGGATGATCGGGTAAATCGCGGGATTGAAGGCGATGTAGGGTCCTCGGATGTTGGGATTGCGGTCTACCTGGTTAATGTTTAAATATTTATTTAAACAATAAGATTTACGGATGGAGTGGACGAATTGGTAAATATCCGGAGGATTTGGAAATCAGTATTGCAGGGAAATGATAAAGTATAGAAACGCTTTGATAATGAGGAGACAACGTCCCATGTTTTGCAAGAAGAGATCGATCCTGCGCGCGGGGAAAGCCGGTGTAGCGTTGTGCGCAGCCCTCATGGGCCTGCTTTTGGGGTCATCCCTGGCTCAGGCTGCCGGCGAATGGAAGCCCACAAAGCCGATCACGTTCATCGTCCCGTTTCCGCCTGCCGGTATCAATGACGTACTTGCCAGGATGCTTGCCGAGCGGCTTGGAAAGATACTCGGCCAGCCGGTCATAGTGGAAAACAGGCCCGGCGCAAGCGGCAATATCGGTGCCGACGCACTTGCAAAAGCGATACCCGACGGGCATACCGTCGGAATCCTGAATAGTATTCACGCCGTCAACGCGGCTTACTACAGGAAGCTCCCTTATAGCTTGTCGAATGATCTCGTCCCGGTGGCGCCCCTTGGCGAATCGCCGCTGGTTCTGGTCGCGAATCCGCACGCACCGTACAAAACCGTGGCGGAGCTTCTTGCCTATGCCCGGAGCAACCCGGGAAAGATAAATTACGGTGGCCCGACCGGCTATCCATTGGAAATGATTAAATCAATGTCGAATGTCGACATCACCAATATTCCATACAAGGGCAGCGGGGCAACGATCAATGACATTATCGCCGGCCATATCGATCTGGCCACGGGACCGCTGCTGGAGTACATCCCGCATGTAAAGGCGGGAAAGCTGAAGCTGCTGGCCGTAGGTACGGCAAGGCGACTCAAGGAGATGCCGGATGTCCCGACGGTGGCCGAGAGTATTCCCGGTTATGACGTTACCGTCTGGTATGGCATGTTTGTGCCAAAGGGGACGCCCCGGGAGGCGGTTGCGCGCCTGCGTGCGGAAACGAAAGCCATCCTGAACGATCCCGCGGTTCGCAGGCATCTGGCAGAGCTGAGTGTCGATGCAAGCTTCAGCCAGGATGGAGCGGATGCGCTGGCCAGCCGAGTGAGGGCGGAGACCGACAAGTCCCTGGCAATTGTCTCCAGAACCGGTGGCTATATTAATTGACGCGGACGTCTTTCGGATGCAAGGAGATAGCAACTTGAGACTGCCTGGCATTTACCGTTTTGGCTTAACCGCAGCGGGTGTCCTGCTGCTCGCATTCGGCGTAGCTTCCGCGCAGACACCGCAGACAGCGCGTGGCACGCCGGTGGAGCAGATCGCAGCGCAGACATGCGCGGCATGCCATGGTCCGGCCGGCACCAGCGCAGGCGGGGGATTTCCAAACCTGGCTGGTCAGAACGAAGACTACTTATACAAGCAACTAGGACAATTCAAGGGCAGGCCGGGGGGGCGGCCGCTGCGCACGAGCGAGGTGATGGGGCCAATCGTACAGAGTCTGGACGACGAGCAGATGAAGGCGCTGGCGCGTCTCTACAGTCGACAGCTCCCGGGTCCGGGGAAGGCAACCAACCCCACCCTGGTCGAGGCTGGCCGCTCGGTCTACTGGAAGGGGAATCCCGCCAATGGCCTGCCAGCCTGTGTGTCTTGCCACAGGCCGAACGGCGAGGGGATCGCCCCCGATTTCCCCAGGATAGCGGGTCAGCATCCGGAGTATGTGGTCGGGCAGCTCAAAGCATGGAAGTCCGGGACGCGAGGCGGCCCGGGAAAACTGATGAGCCTTCTCGTACCCTTGATGACGGAGCAGGAAATCACGGCAGTTGCACAGTACGTTGCGCAGCTCAAGTAGGAAGTTGGTTGTCGGCGTGACGCGGAAACCTGATGAGGATCAATGAAAAATCCCACGATTATTGACAGACGGCAGCTATTGAAGGCGGCAGGATCCCTGGGGCTGGGAGCGATCTCGGCGAACGTTCTTGGCGCGACGGTCAGGAATCCTTCTTCGATTGCGGGGCAGGAGGCGGCCGAGCCGCTGCCGGTCACGAAGCCACGGGCAGTTCACCGCGTGGTCTCGAGCGAAGAATCGGTCCGGGTCGGTATCCTCGATCCGAGAGCGGCGCCCGTTGCCACGATCGACTCCGGCGACCTTGTCGCCTATCCCAATACCTGGGTGAACTGGGCTAACGGGGCCAAGTACGGCATGGCCTATGACGAGCGCGAGCCGGTACGAAAGCGGTTTCCCCAGGGACCGTACTCCAACGTAGGCCCCGTGGAAATCCGTGGCGCGATGCCCGGAGATGTGGTCGAGTGCCGGATGGTAAAGCTGCGGCCAATCGAATGGGGCTGGAACTCTGCGCCCAAGGGCGTTGGCGCGCTGCCTGGCGATTTCGACAAGCCCTATCTGCGGTATTTCAAGTTTGACGAGTCGCGGCGCCATACCGAGTTCGCGCCCGGCGTGCAGATCAGGCTTGCACCATTCCAGGGTGTCATGGCGGCTCAGCCAGCCGGTGACGAGCCGGTCAGCGGCATCTTGAGCGGGCCGTACGGCGGCAATCTCGTCCTGCGGGAACTGGTCGAGGGAACGTCGCTTTTCCTGCCGGTGCAGCGGCCGGGAGGGTTTATCTGGACAGGCGACTCGCACGCGGTTCAAGGCGACGGCGTCGTGAATCAGACGGCCATTGAAACTGCGATGGAGGATTTGCAGATCCAGTATTTTCTGCACAAGAGAATTCCCCTCGTGCAGCCCATGGCGGAGACGCCGACGCACTGGATAACGCTGGGCTTTGGCAAGAATCTGGATGACGCGCTCACCGCCTGCGTGCGCCAGATGATCGCGTGGCTTAGCCCGGCCTCCGGCATCGAGCCCCAGGATGTCTATTCGCTATCGAGTATCCTGGCCAGTTTTCGGGTCACGCAGTACTCAAACCAGACGGCTACCGCATATAGTGCGATTCCGTCCAAGACGGTGCACGGGATGATGCCGAAATCGGCGTTCAGCAAAGCGCTTCGCGACCGGATCTCGCAGTCCCTCCGGGCCTGACGCACCGCTTTCTGCAGTGTCGGGGCGGCCATGCGGCCGCCCTTGTATTCCCAAGGAGCGGGTTGTTCCCGCGTGCCTGAGCATGCTCAGGCCAATGCCCCATTTCGGCGAAACTCGGTGGGACTCAGGCCAAGGTGCTGCACGAAGAAGCGTGTGAAGTGGCTTTGGGCGCTGAATCCCAGTTGATGCGAGACTTGGCCGACGGTCACGCCGGGCTGGGCCAGCAGTCGCGTAGCGTGGCGTACCCGGACCCAGTCCAGGTACTGCTGGGGTGACACGCCCATGCAAGCCTTGAACTGATCGAACAGCCGGCTGCGCGACATGCCCACCGCGGCGGCCACGTGCTCCACATTCGGATTTTCCGAGGCATGCTGGCGTATGTACTCGGCAGCCCGGCGAACCCGGAAATCCAGCGGTCGCGAATTGGCCAGTATCTCGGTCATGTTCCGCTGCCGCAGATGGTTCTGAGCTACGCCCTGAACCAGGCTTGCCAGCACAACTTCGACGTCGTCCGCGTTGTCATCAGTGCTGTGCTGCGCCATCAGCGTTGCCAACCATTGCAGGTCGGCAGCGGTCTTTTCGCCTATCGCTACACTGGCGCTGCAGAAATGGCAACCCGATGCAGGATTGCTTACGCCCATGACATTGCCAAGCCATTCCGGCTCGAGCAACAACGCCAGGAGCAGTGAAGGCTCTCCATCGCTGTCGAGCTTCAAGTGCGGGACCCATGGATTGAAAGCTAGCGCGGAGTCATCGCGAACGCGGACGGTTTCGCCGTCGGCGATGAAGGTCGCATCGGCACCGCCAAGTTTGAAGATGAGGTGGAATTCAGCATGTGCGTGGGAAACCAGCGCGCCCTCGATCAGGTGCAAAGTTGCGCGGCCAAAGTTACCTCGCACAATGCGAATCAGGCGGTCCTTCGTCATGGTGAATCTCCAGCAACTCCACTATGTGTTTGATGGGCTTTCATCGGACGATCCGGTAATTATCATGATCGTTGGGGTATGCCGATACAGTCAAATTTCTCTAGAGTCTACGTGTCAGGGGGCGGCCGCAACAATAGGTAGTTCCCTGCGGAATTACGGTGTAATCGCGGTGTTCATGTTTGCATACATTTTCACCGCGTGAAGCCGACGACCTACAAAACTTGGAGATGGTATGTTTCAGTATTTTCCTGGCAACTATATGTGGTCTCTCTCAGTCCTTCGCTGCCTGGCGGGCGGAGGGCTGTTTGGTGAGATCGACTGGGCATGCCGCAACCTTCATGAAGCATCGCGGACGGGCGCGGCGGGCGATGCGGAGGCTTGGTACAAGGCTTGGGGCCAACTTTCCGAGCAGGTCGAGGCGGTTGCCAGCGAGGCCGCACGCGATGGCAAGAATGTGACCTCCAGGGAAGCGTACTTTCGTGCAGCACAGTACTACCAATGGACAGAGGCATTTTTGGATCCTGACGATGCCCGCGCCCCTGTGGCCTATGCCAAGCATCTGGCGTGTTTTGAGCGCTTCGCTCAATTGTCGACGCCCGAAGTTGAGATATTTGATATTCCCTTTGACGGTTCCGCTCTCACGGCTTATTTTGTCAAGGCACAGAATGCCAGTGCGCCCGCGCCGACCGTACTGCTGCACGATGGACTCGACGGCACCAAGGAAGAAATGTTCTACGTGGCACGTTCTCTCTCGGCTCGCGGTATGAACTGCATGGGCTTTGACGGCCCAGGACAAGGCGCGACACTGCGTCTGAAGAATCTCGTGGCCAGGCACGATTCGGAGGTCGCCCTCGGCGCCGTCGTGGACTACGTATCGAAACGGGCGGATGTGGATGCATCCCGCATCGGGCTGATGGCGGCGTCCATGGGAGGCTACTACGCGCCGCGCGCCGTGTGCTTCGAGAAGCGAGTCAAGGCTTGCGTCGCCTGGGCCGCCATCTATGACTACTACGCTTGCTGGCAGCGCCGCGTGGGTTATGAGAAGGGCGTAGGCATCAAGCAACTCGATAGCAACGCCGCGCTCGGTACCACGGGCAAGCACTTCCTGCGCATCATGGGGGTCGAGAACTGGGACCAAGCCTTCGACAAGCTGGAGCGTTTCCGGCTCAAGGGAGTGGCCTCCAACATCACGTGCGACTTCATGATCGTTCATGGTGAGCACGACCGTCAGACCCCCCTTGGGGAGGCCGAGGAACTGTTTGCCGAAGTCAGCTCGGAGCACAAGGTGTTGCGGGTCTACAGGGAGGAAGAGGGCGGCGCCGCGCATGTACAGTTGGACCGTCCGGAACCCGCGCTTAGCATGATCTGCGACTGGTTCTCCGAACGCCTGTAGGCGTCGGCATCCCTATGCAGCGGAGGTTGGCGATCATTTTTTGGTACCTCCGCTACAGCGGTGCCTGCGAAGGTTGGCCGATTGCACCAGGCTTCTTTGGGAAACTGTTCTTCTACGAAGACGAAAAAAAAAGACGCCCATCAATCTTCCATTCGACTCTAACGGATTCGATGTGCAGTTCTTCTTTGGTTTATACAACGACAGGACCATGATCGCCACGCGTGGAGATATGAGCCACAAGGTTATATCCTGCGGCCACAGATAGGAAAAGCTAAGTAGTCGTGATCTGGCCGGGGCTGGGATCAGGTGGCCGCCGCTCCCATGGAGCGCGTGGCGCGGGTGCCAGCATCAGGCATGGAACGATGGCGGAAGTGGCTCGGGCGGCGGCCTGCCCGGCAGGCCGTGGCACAGCCGGCGCGGGCGCGCTACGGCTTGATGATGCCGGCGGACGCGGCCTTGACCACCGCTTCGATGCGGGTGGCAACACCCAGCTTCTGGCGCGCATTGTCGATATGGAAGTCCACCGTGCGTTTGGACAGGCCCAGGATGATGGCGATCTCTCCCGAGGTCTTGCCGCGTGCGGACCACACGAGTGTCTCCACTTCCCGGTCGCTGAGCTGCACGGCCGGCAAGCCCGGCCGCGTGCGCGCTACCCTGGCAAGGCGGGCTTCGACGATGCTCGTCAGGATGTCGAAATCGACCGGCTTGGTCACGTAGTCGTCGGCCCCGAGCCTGCGGCCCTTGAGTTCGGCTTCGCGCTGGGCCAGCGCCGTGAGGAACACAAAGGGCATGTCGGCGAAGCGCGGCGCCAGCGAAGTGATCTTTTCGAGCAGTTCGAAGCCCGTCATCACTGGCATACTCACGTCGCAAAGGACGAGATCCGGCGTGTCCCGCAGGATGGCGGCAAGGCCTTGCTGGCCGTCGTGCGCGGTGCTGACGGCAAAGCCCCGTTCGAACAGTTCTTCGGCAATCAGGGCGGCCGTTTCGGCATCGTCCTCGATGCAGAGGATCTTCCGGCGGGCATCGTTCATGGTGGTCCTTGGTAGCGCAGGCGGGGAGGGACTTCCGGCAGGCCGTCGGGACGCGCGGCACGCCCCGCGCACAGCGTAGCGAAATTCAGGATAAAAGTCTTATGAATCACTCAATTCGCCCGGCGCCCGCCAGCCGGAGGGTGCGCCGCGGTTTGGGGCGGCGCCTGGTCGGGCTGCCTGATTCGGTGCCGATGCTCAGGCCGATCCGCGTGCGGCTGTCGCTCGTCTTCGTGTTGTTCCTGCTCCTGGTGGTGGGCGTGGGGCTGTTCGGCATCAACCGGCTGAGCAACTTTCATAGCGTGTCCGCGCAGATCAGCGGCCGCTGGCTGCAGAGCAATCGCATCCTGGGCGACCTCAATAATTATATTTCCGACTACCGCGCCTTCGAAGGCGATGCGCTGATCGCGACTTCGCGCGCCGACCTGCGCGCGGCCGAAGGGCAGATCGGCAAGCTGGACGATGTGATCAAGGAGGTTGAGGCCCGCTACGGCAAGATCGAGCATGAGCCGGCGGAGCTGGCGCTCTACCAGCAGTTCATGGCGCAGTGGTCCGCTTACCGTCAACTGGTCGACCGCGTGGTGTCGCTGGCCCACCAGAAGGACACGACCCAAGCCGTGGTGCTCTACCGCGGCGAGTCGCGCCACGCTTTCGAGCAGGCCAACGGCACGCTGGGCGTGCTGACGGAGCGCAATGTCGTGGGCGCCGCGCAGGCCACCGCGCGTGAAGCCGATGCCTACCACGAGGCTCGCCGGCTGATCGCCGGCGCCATCCTGGTGTCGGGCTTCCTGGTGATCGCGGCCGTGGCCTATCTGGTGCGGGCGGTATCCAATCCCATCGCGGCGCTTGTCGAGCGCATGCACCGCATCACCGACAACGATCCGCACGTCGATATCCCGGGTGCCGGGCGCAAGGACGAAATTGGCGAGATTGCCCGCGCGGTGGTGCGCTTCCGGGACAATACGATCGAGCTGGAGCGCAGCAAGGCGGCGCTGGCCGCGCAGACCACGATGCTGCGGGACACGCTGGAGAACGAGCGGCGCCTGGCGGTGCTGCAGCGCAATTTCGTCTCCATGGCCTCGCATGAGTTCCGCACGCCGCTTAATGTGATCGACGGCCACGCGCAGCGGCTCATGCGCATGAAGGATGCGCCCTCCGCCGACGTTCTTGTCGAGCGCTGCGGGCGCATCCGCGTGGCCGTGCGACGCATGACCAATCTCATCGACCACTTGCTCGACTCCTCGCAGTTGCTCGATGGCGGGCGCCTTGCCACGCTGCAGGGCGTTGATTTTTCGTTGGCGCTGCTGGTGCACGAGGTGTGCGAGATGCACCGGGAGAGCTCTCCAGCGGCCGTGATCGAGGAAACCATCGAACCCGGCGTTGGCGAGATTTTCCACGGCGACGCCAAGCTGCTGTTCCAGGCAATCAGCAACCTGATCGGCAACGCGATCAAGTACTCGCCGGCGGGCGTCCCGGTTGCTGTGCAGCTATCCGCGGACACGGACGCGATCAGCGTCTCCGTGTCAGATCGCGGCATGGGCATTCCCGACAAGGACCGCGACCAGATCTTCGAGCGCTTTGTGCGCGGCGGCAACGTCGCCGGCACGGCAGGCGCGGGCGTTGGCCTGTACCTGGTCAAGCTGGCGGTCGACCTGCACGGTGGCAAGGTCGTGGTTACCAGCAAGGAGGGGCAGGGCTCGTGCTTCACGGTCCGCCTGCCGCGCGCCGCGGCGGGCTGAAGGTGGCGCATATTCCGCCGCTGCCATGGCGCCCACGCCGCTTTCGAGGCGGGGACCGACACCTGGGCGGACCTGGAGCATGGGGATCACGCCGAGCGCGGTCGCGACCGACGTGGCGATGAACATCGACGAGTAGCCGTAGCGTGCCAGGAGCTGCCGGGATGACTACAGGCAAAAAAAATAGCCCACCTTGATGGCGGGCTATATTTTTCCTGGCAGCGCAAACTTCGCGCGGTATCCAGGCAATGCTGGCGGAGTGGACGGGACTCGAACCCGCGACCCCCGGCGTGACAGGCCGGTATTCTAACCAACTGAACTACCACTCCGCAGTGGCTGTGGAAACCGCTCTGAACGATTTCCGACGCGCTTGTAAGAGACCGCCTATATGGCGTGCTCTCTAAACTGGCGTCCCCTAGGGGATTCGAACCCCTGTACTCACCGTGAAAGGGTGATGTCCTAGGCCTCTAGACGAAGGGGACTTAGACTTGCTCGCTACGTCATGTGAATTTCGTGTCGCGAGGGGCGCGATTGTAGCGCCCTTTGGCGAATATGGGAAGGGGGATAGGCCGCGCCGCGCCGGAACAGCCGTTTTTGCCAAGACTGGCGGCAAAGCCATTGCCAGGATGCAGGGCATGCGGGGCATCTCCCCGCGCCGAACCAGGATGCCACTGCCATGCCGACCGGCTCCCAGCCTGCCAGCCCTTCCCTGGGCGGGCGCATGATCAGCCCGACTGCGATCGGCGCCTTCGCCCTGTTGTTGTGGGCAACGCTGCCGCTGCTGACCGCCCAGGCCCGCCGCCTGCCACCATCCGAGTTGCTGGCACTGAGCTTCGGCGTGGCGTTCCTGATGGGCCTGCCATGGCTGGCGGTGCTGCTGCTTGGCGCGGGGCCCACCGGCATCGCCTTCGTGGCATGGGACCACGGCACCAAACATGGCCGCCTGGCACTGCTGGGGGTACTTTCCTACGGCACGCCCCTGGTGGCTGCGCTGCTGCTGGTGTGGTTCGGATTTGCCATGCTGACGTGGACCCTGGCGTGCGCGGCGGCGCTGATCGTCGGCGGCGCGGCGCTCGCCATGATGGCCCCGCGTCCGCCGGCGTTGCGCCGCTCCGCCTGAGCCCTACTGCGTGCCTCAGCGGCCGCGCCGCCGCTCGCGCATGGGGCCGTCTGCGTCGATGCTGCCGCCCGCGCTTAGCGGCCCGTCGATGTTCACGGGCCCGTTGACCTGTACGTTGCCTTGCACTACCAGTGGCCCGTGCACGGTGAGCGGGCCATGAAAGACCTTTTGCCGGCCAGCCCCCGGCGGCGGCGCATAGGTTGGCGGCAGGGTGGCGAACCACGCCGCGCTCAGCGGGCCGTGCGCAAGGATGCTGCCGTCCACGGTAAGCGAGCCATGCACGGTGAGCGGCCCTTCCACCACCAGCGAACCGCCAACGGTGAGGGGGCCGGTTTCCGCCGGCTGGCCGTGGACTGCCGGCGCCAGCCACAGCGCCGCCGCCAGCAGCGGGATCGCCGGCAGGATGACGCGGGCTTGCCGGGCAATGTGCCATCTCATGACCGTTCCCAGGGTGCAGCGGCAGGGTAGCCGCAGGTTGCTTCCAACTTAGTGTGCGTCGCGGTTGCATGCAAGGCCGGCCCACGGCCTTGACGATGCGGCCCGTCAACGCTGTCCTTTTGCGGCCCGATCTGCCACCATTGCGGCCCTCGATTTCACGGCGACCGCAGAGCGCACGACAATGGCTTCCAGCAAAGCACACCATGCCACCGGATGGGCGGCCGGCCTGATCGCCGCCGCGGTGGTGACCAAGGCAGGCGCCGGCGGCACCTTCCATTTCGCCGCCGCGCTTGCCTTCCTGGCGGGCGTGGCCGGCGGCGGTGCGCCCGACTGGCTGGAGGTGGCCTGGTGGTCAAAATCCCGCCGCTTGTGGATCACTCATCGCACCTGGACGCATTGGGGCATTGCCTGGCTGGCCTTGCTGGCGGTGGCGCATCGCTCGCTGGGCTTGCACTGGCTGGCTGCGCCGGCGTTTGGCTTTGCCTGCGGCGGCCTGATGCACTTGCTGGCCGACTGGCCGAATCCGCTTGGCGTGCCGTGGATCCTGGGACGGCACTCGCTGAACTGGTGGAAGAGTGGCCGCTGCGACCTGATGGTGGTGGCCGCCTCGTGGATCGGCGCGCTGGCGCTGTCGCGCCATGTCTGGTTCCACGGGACGCATGGCCTGGACCTGCTGCACTACCTGCGGGCCTGGCATCTGCGGGTTTGAGGGCGTGCGCAAAAAAGAGGCGGCCACAAGGGGCCGCCGATCGGGAATGGTGAGGGAGGCAATTCCCTCACTGAAGGCTATCGGCGGCCAAAAGTGCTAGATGAACCCCACTGAGGTGGGGTGCAGTCTTCGGCATATCAATCTGCAGTGAGAGGGGAGCGGCGCCGCGGCGTCATGCCTCCAGACAGGTGTCCGCAATACCCGGCAGGCCCGACTCCGAGTCTCGCCGGCCTTGCCTGCGCACTGCCGCCATCAGTTCGGCATGCGCGGCGTCGAGCCAGACGGTGCGGTGGCGCACGGGATCTCGCGGCGAAAGTTCGCCGGCGGCGACCTCCCGCAGAAAATACTTCACCATGCTGCCCGCGCGGGCGGGCACGGGCATCATGCCCAGCAACTGCCATCGCTGCAGCAGGCCGCGATCGGCTGCATGGCCCAGCGCGGCCCACGCCGTGCGCCCCAGCGCGACGAAGAGTGCCTCGTCATGGGTTTGCGCGAGCGCGCCGAGGAAGATCGCCTCGAATACCGTGCGCAGCATCGGCACGGCCACCAGTTCCTCCAGGTCGCCATCGAAGGCGAGGCCGCGCCGGGTGGTGGCATACGGCAGCAATGCCAGCGGCTGCAGCTGCTCGAAGCCTTTGTCCCAGAGCGCCGCCGCGCCGGGCAGGTCGATCAGCTGCGCGATGCGGAAATGATCCAGCATGCGAATCAGGTTGGGCCGCACCAGGCGCCCCCCCAGCTCCACCTGGCGCTTGTTCTCGCGCTGGATGGTGCGTCCGGGCGCATGCCGTTGCATCAGGCTCTCGGTCAGTTCGGCCGCCAGCCTGACGTGCGTGTGTCCCGGCGTGGTGCTCACCAACACCAGCCGCGCGTTCGCATGACTGTGTTCGAATGGCACGTACGACATCGCGTAGATGCCGTCGCGATCAACCAGCACCGGTTTGTCGATGACAGCCGTCGCCGACCCGCGCCTGATCCGTGCGCAGTACTCTTCCAGGTAATTCGCCAAGGTGTTCCCGCCTTACCACGATTTCTCTCTGGTACATCGGCCCTGTAACCGGGCTTAGCTTTCCTTGCATGTTAGGCCGCGGCAGTGCCGCAGGCAAAGCGGGCGGTGCTGTTTCCTGCCTGCGGCAACACATGCTGTGTGGGACAGCGAACCAATCGCGCCGCTGTGCTCATCCTGATGACGGATGGACGCGATGCGGTGATTTGGGGAATCGGTGGATTGCAGGCATGGACGACCGCGTGGTGCACCGGGCCATGCCGCCGCGGCTGTGTGGCAGGGATGTGGCGTGGATGTGGCGCTGAGAAGGCGATGCAAGTCCACGCAGCGCCGCCTCCGCCTTCAGATATCCATCAGGTCGCGCCCGACGAGAATGCGGCCCTGATCGTGCTTGCGCACGTCGCGTGCCCACATCCCGGCGGCGATGCGCGTGCCGTCAATGCGCGGCGTCGTGCTGGCCAACGGCCTGGCGCGCCGCTGTCCCCGGCCGCGCCGAGGCGATCAGCAACGCGGCGGTAGCGACGAAGGCCGGCAGCGAAAGCAAGCCAAAGATCTTCCCAAAGCTCCATCCCAGGCCCAGGATCTGCGCGCCCAGCAGCGCGCCGACGATGCCGCCAAAGCGGCCGATGCCGAGCATCCAGGCCACGCCGGTGGCCCGGCATTGCGTGGGATAGAAGCCGGCGGCCAGAGTGGGCATGGAAGATTGCGCGCCGTTCATGCAGGTACCCGCGGCGAACACCAGCACGCCCAGCAGGAAGAGATCGCCGGCACCGTGGCCGACCGCGTAGACCAGCGCGCCCGTCAGCGCATAGGTACCGGCGACAATGCGCCAGGGGTGGCCGCGGTCCATCAGCCAGCCTACCGTCAGGGTACCGATGCCACCGCCCAGCGGGAACAGCGCGGTGATGAGCGCGGCCTTCTCGATCGGGTAGCCGGCGTCGGCGAACAGCGTCGGCAGCCAGCTCGTCAACAGGTAGAAGATCAGCAAGCCCATGAAGTACGTGGTCCATAGCAGCACGGTACCGGAGAGAAACCGCGGCATCAGGATGGCGCGCAGCGAGGACGTTGCCGGGGGCGCGGCATCCGCGGGTGCGGCCTCCTGGACATGGAAGCGCTCGTCGCCGCGTAGCGCACCGGGGCGGATTCTCGACAGCGCGGCGGCGATGCGCTCGGCCGGCGCCTTGCGCGCCACCATGAACCGCACCGATTCCGGCAGGCAGAAGACCAGCAGCACGGCCAGCGCCAGCGGCACGATGCCGCCAACCAGCAGCACGGAATGCCAGCCGTAGTGGGGAATCAGCCAGGCCGCGGCAAAGCCCCCGGCCGATGAGCCCAGCGTGAAGCCGCAGAACATGGCGTTGACCGCCAGCGAGCGGCGTCGCGTGGGCGCGTACTCCGACATCAGCGTGACCGCGTTGGGCATGGCCGCGCCGAGGCCGAGGCCGGTCAGGAAGCGTAGCGCCGTGAGCGCTTCGAGCGAGGTCGAGAAGGCCGAGGCCACGCTCCAGCCGCCGAAGCACAGCACCGAGCCCACCAGCACGCTCTTGCGGCCAAAGCGGTCGGCCAACGGCCCCGCCACCAGCGCGCCCGCGGCCAGGCCGAAGAGGGCGGCGCTCATTACCGGCCCGAGATGGGCGCGGCTGACGCCCCATTCCTTGGCCAGCACCGGCGCGATGAAGCCGATCGCCGCGGTATCGAAGCCGTCGGCGGCGACAATCAGGAAGCACAGGATCAGGATGATCCACTGGAAACGCGAGAACGGCTGGTTGTCGATGAACTGCTGGACGTCGATGCTGGCGCCCGGCAGGCGCGCAGGCTCGTGGGTGGCGGCCGGCTGGCCGCTGTTCGGGGGCGTCATGATGCGGGTCTCCTGCTATGCCGCTCGTTGGCGGCGGATTCTCTGTATTTCTGAAGGTTTGGCGCGAGCCGTCAGTAAGGCAGGCCGACGTAGTTCTCGGCCAGTGACATCTGCGCGGCGCGCGAGCCGGTCAGGTAGTCCAGCTCGGCTTGCTGGATGCGCAGCGCGAAGGCGTCGGCATCGGGGAAGCGGTGCAGCAGCGATGTCATCCACCATGAGAAGCGCTCCGCCTTCCATACCCGCCGCAGGCATTTCTGCGAGTAAGCGTCAAGCTCGCTGGCATCGTCGTGCAGGTAGCGCGCGATCAGGCCGTCGGCCAGGTAAAGCACATCGCTGGCGGCCAGGTTCAGGCCCTTGGCGCCGGTGGGCGGCACGATATGCGCGGCGTCGCCAGCCAGGAACAGGTTGCCGAAGCGCATCGGTTCGCACACGAAACTGCGCAACGGCGCGATGCTTTTCTCGATGCTCGCGCCGGTCGCCAGCGCTTCGGCGGCGGGCGCGTCCAGCCGGCTGCGCAGTTCGTCCCAGAAGCGTTGATCGGACCAGTCCTCGACCCGTTCGTCGGCGGCCACCTGGACGTAGTAGCGGCTGCGAGTGAGCGAGCGCATGCTGCATAGCGCGAAGCCGCGCTCGTGGCTGGCATAGATCAGTTCATCCGCCACCGGCGGCGTATCGGTGAGCACGCCGAGCCAGCCGAAAGGATAGACCCGCTCGAAAATGCGCTTGGACGGCTCCGGCACGCTGCGCCGCGTGACGCCATGAAAGCCGTCGCAGCCGGCAATGAAATCGCAGCGCAGCTCGTGCTGTTGGCCGTCCTTGCGATAGCGCACGATGGGCGTGGCCGTATCGAAATCGTGCACGCTCACCTCCTCGGCGTCATAGACGGTCAGGGCGTTGCTGGCTTCGCGCGCGGCCATCAGGTCGCGGGTGACTTCGGTCTGTCCGTAGACGGTCACGGAACGGCCGATCAGTGCCTCGAAGTCGATGCGGTGGCGCGCGCCGCCGTAAGACAGTTCAATGCCGTGGTGAACCAGGCCGTCGTGATGCAGGCACTGCGCCACGCCGGCGCGTTCGAGCGCATCGGCGGTCACGCTTTCAAGGATGCCGGCGCGGATACGGCCGAGGATGTAGTCGGGGCTGCGCTGTTCGATGATGACTGCATCGATGCCGGCCTTGGCGAGCAATTGCCCCAGCAGCAGGCCCGAGGGGCCGGCGCCGATGATGGCGACTTGTGTACGCATCGCGTGTCTCCTGGTGCGGTAAGCAGATTGTTGTTGAACGCAACAATAGCGGCGCCGGGCACGGGAGGGAATAGACGGAACGAACCATCAACAGGACAAAACGAACATCCAGGTTTGTCGCCACGCCAGGTGGAATGTCCTGTGGAAGCGAGGGATAACCCTAGGTTTTTTGCCTGAAATCAGCCAGGATTGTGAGATCGGTTCCTGCGCGGGGGAGCACCGTCAGGCACGTCGCCAGGGCGAGATAGCCTTCACATTCCATACATGCAAACATCGATGGTGGCGCTCGCTGCACGCGTCAGGCCGGGGGCCGTCAGCGAACTAGCCGCTGCTCTTTGCGGCAAGCCTTGCAGACGTGCTCAAGGCCATCCTGGCGCCGCGCGTCGCGCGCGAAGAACTCGCCGTCGGCGGGCCAGTGCTCGCCGCAATGCCGGCACAGTTTCAGCGGACCGATATCGGACATCAGGAGATCGGCGGTTGCCCGCTTGGCGCCGGCGTGGCAAGCGGGTTTGGCGCGCGGCGCGGGCGCGTCTTGCGTGACGCCGGCGGTGATGGAGCGGTGGATCTGTCGCGGCAGGGCGGCGCGATCGTACATGGTCTCTCCTTGCCTTGGGAATGGGGCGGTTTGGATTGGGAGCGCAGCGGGATTCCGTGGCGCGGCTGAAATACGCCGTTACCAAATGGCGCGTTGATGATGGCCCCGGGGCCCGGGCGGAGGATGGGCCGGTGGCGCGAGGTATGTTTCCGGGCTTCGGAAACTCACTGCCCGGCCAGGCCGGACCACGCCATCAGCAACCATCCGATGCCGGTGCAGGCGCCAAGCCAGCCAAGCAGCACCAGCGCGATGGTCGACCACTTCACCGGGGCTGCCGCGCGGGCGCCACGTTCGATATGCGTGGCGTGATGCAGGTGGTGCATGGCAGCGTGGCGGGCAGTGGCAATAACTTTGGACGGGAGCGGCTCATGCTTACTTTCCTTGGCTAGGCAAGACACGGCTTGCACAAGGGGGCAGCTTAGCGCCCCAGTGACGCGGGTGTGTGTCCGGGTTGTAAGGAAATGTGCACGGGACAAAAGTGCACCAGCCTCGCCATGGCTCATCCCGCTTACCTTGAGAGTTCGCTTGGTTTCGTCGATGCATTGAGATAATTCACGCTTCATAGCAGAAAATTCCTAGAGCCTGTTCGGTAGAGTCTCAGCCAAAATCGCACGCTAGCTAACAGGGGCTGATATGGACCAAGTCGAAGTGGAAGAACCGTTATCCGTTGTGGCTGTGGACGACCATCCGTTTATCCTCGAGTCGATTTGCGCCAACTGGAGAGCAAAATTAGTATCTGTTAACTCATCTCCTTATACAGAAGTAG